>NZ_JBHXNJ010000024.1:0-45429 GCF_042719655.1 Nocardia sp. NPDC058518 | reverse complement strand
TAGCCCCCGGCCGTTGTGTGGTTTGTTGAACAAAACATACAGACCGCCCGCCGCCCCGCCCCCCCGCCCCGCCCCCCCGGGTGGGGGGGCGGCGGAACCTCGGTCGGTGATCCCGGGACTGTCTACGCTGTGGCTTCGGGTCCCCGGTTGAGCGGAAACAGGATCGGGCTGAGCAAATACTCCGAACGGCCCGGCGTCGCCGCGTTGTCGAAATGCGGTGCGATCGCGGCGCGCAGTCCGGTGATCAGCTGTGCGAGTTCGTCGGGGTCGAGCCACAGCGAGTGCTGTCGGTAACCGACGAGGTCGTCCACCGGATCGGCGCGGTCGTCGCCGATGTAGGCGTCGAATTCGGCGAGCAGCGTGGCCATCGCGGCGACGAAGATCTGGCGATGGTCCGTCGGGGTCACGGTGGTGCCGTCGATGCTCGCGCGTTCGCGGCGCAGCCGGTAGCGCCGTTCGACCGCCCCGCGCACGCGGCGTTCGTCGACGACCTCGAGCACGCCACCGGACGCCAGCAGATCGACATGGCGATACACCGTCGCCTTCGAGACCTCGGGCAGCATCGCGCTCAGCTGTGCGGTCGTGTGGATCCGCCCGCCCGACATCGCGTGCACGATGCGCAACCGCACCGGGTGCGTCAGTAGCTCCAACGAGTCCATGCCTTCTAGGTTCTCACATATGATACCGTTCGCAAAGATGAGAATAGTGGACGGAGCACCATGACAATCAACGAAACAGAGCGGGCAGGCGCCGATTCGTGGCAGATCCCGGACTATGTGAACCCGGCGGCCTTCACTGACCGCGATGTCACCGTGGGTTCCGGTGGGCTCGCCGTCGCGGGAGTTCTGAGCGTGCCGGTCGGCCGAGGACCGCACCCGGCGGTCGTCCTCCTGGCCGGCGGCGGCGCGTTCGACCGTGATGGAACGATCGGCCCGAACCGGATCTACCGGGACCTCGCGTGGGGACTGGCCTGCCGTGGAATCGCGGTCCTGCGCTTCGACAAGGTCACCCTCACCCATGCCGACACGGTCGCGGCCACGCCGGAGTTCACCCTGTGCGACGAATACCTTCCCCATGCCCTGGCCGCGATCGAAATCCTCGGCGCGGCACCGGATATCGACGCGAAGCGAATCCATCTGGTCGGACACAGCATGGGCGGCAGGATCGCACCGCGAGTGGCCGAAGCCTCCCCCTCGGTCGCCGGGATCGTCACCTTGGCCGGTGACACACAGCCGATGTGGTGGGCCATGGTGCGGGTTCTGCGCCATCTCGCGGAGCTCGATCCGGCTGCGGTCGCGGCGTTCCCGCCGGTCGAGACGGTCATCGGGCAGGCGGAACTGGTGGACAGTCCCGAGCTCTCGCTCGAGACACCGACCGAGGATCTGCCGTTCGGTCAATCCGCCGCGTACTGGCTGGACCTGCGCGCCTACGACCCGGTCGCGGTCGCGGCGTCCCTCGACATCCCGATGCTGATCCTGCAGGGCGAGCGCGACTATCAGGTCACTGTCGACGGTGACCTCGCGCTGTGGCGAGCGGGCCTGGGCGATCGCGCCGACGTCGACATCCGCACCTATCCCGCCGCCGACCACCTGTTCTTTCCTGGCGACACACCGTCGATGCCCACCGACTACGCGCGGCCACAGCACGTCGACGGCCGGGTCGTGGCAGATATCGCGGAGTGGATCATGGCGCACTGACCGCCGGTTCGGCACTCGAGCAGCCCGGCATCGTCCGGGCTAACTTAGAAGAAACCGTGTCTGTTTACGGTTTGTTGTGCGATGCTGGTGCCATGTCCACACAGCGAATCCGGCGAACGCAGGCCGAACGACGGAGTGAGACGCGCCGCGTCGTCCTCGACGCGGCGTTCGACACGTTGGTGGAGTTCGGCTTTCGTGGGACGACGACCAGTGAGGTCGCTCATCGCGCAGGGGTGTCGATGGGCGCACTGCTGCACCATTTTCCCGCCAAATCCGAACTGCTCACCGCGGCGGTCGGCCACGCTTTCGACCGCCGGATCGAGGAGTACCAGGAGTCCATGGCTCGCCGGGACCCCACCGCCGACCCCATCGACAGTGCCCTGGACATGTTGTGGGCGATGTATTCGCGACCCACTTTTCTCGCCTGGAACGAACTGTGGACCGCGGCCCGCACCGATCCCGAGCTGGCTACCACCGTCGCGGCGATGGACCGCCACTTCCTTGCCGCGAGCGAGCATGTCTTCGCCGCGCTGTTCCCCGACATCGAATTCGATCCGAGAACCACGCTGCACCTGGTGTATTCGCTGATGACAGGGCTGGCCGTGGCCGATTCACTGCCCGGTCACCGGCCCTACGACGCCGCGGCGGTACTCGACCTGTTCAAGACGATGGTGCGCGCTCAGCTCACCGACGATCCAGCACCGGCAGACGCCTGAAACGGAGTTCCCATGGCATACGAACCGACCGCCGGAAAACGCCCGCCCCGAGTCCGCCGGATCCGCTTCGACTATCCCAGTGGATCGTTGGATCGCCACTATGTCGACGGTGACCTGGTCTCGAGCCATCTGATCGCCTATCTGTCCGCGACGTTTCCCGAGGGCGAGGAGTTCTTCGTCCGCTCGGTGCGCGCGTTCGCGGACGAGATCACCGATCCGGACCTCATGCGTGAGGTTCGCGGTTTCGTCGGACAGGAAGTGACCCACGGTCGTGAGCATCGCGTGCTCAACGAGCGGCTCGCGCAGATGGGCTACCCGACCCGGTGGGAGGAGCGCACCACGCATCGGATCCTCGCCACCTACGAACGGGTCTTCTCGCCGTTGACGTGCCTGGCGATGACGGTCGCACTGGAACATTTCACCGCGGTGCTCGCCGAAACCCTGCTCACCGACGAACGCGCCCGCCGGCTGCTCGGCTCCACCGAAGTCCGGTCCATGCTGCTGTGGCACGCCGTCGAGGAATCCGAACACCGCGCCGTCGCCTTCGATGTCTATCGCAGTGTCGGTGGTGGCGAACGACGGCGAATCATCGTGATGGGCGCGATCATCGCCCTGTTCGGTGCGGGCATCGCCGTGCACACCGCGGTGTCACTGCTGGGTGACCGCACGGCCTATCACCCGCTCGTGCTCGGAAAGAGTCTGGCGAGGCTTCGGTATTCGCCGTTCGTCGCGCGGTCGGTCCGCCGCCGCGTGCGCGACTACCTCCGGCCGGGATTCCATCCCGACGATGTCGACAACACCGCCGTCCTCGAGCGGTGGACCGCCGAATTGTTCGGCACCGACGGCTCCCTGGCCGACCATCTCCACTGACGCGTAGCGACCTGCGGGTAGCGAATGGTGGTGGTAGGCAGGAAGAATCGCCGGTATGGATTGGACCAATGTGTCAGTCGCCGCGATCACTGTTGTCGGCACGCTCGGTGGCGGAATCGTCACGCAGGTGTTCGCGATTCGCAGCAAGCGGATCGACGCGCAGATGCAGCGTGTCTATCGAACAGAAGAACTGCGCGAGCTCGGTCGCAAAGAGGCGACCGATGAGAAGCGAGCAATCTACGCGGCTCTCAACACCGCGGCTCATTCCCTGCGCGCCGCGGCACGGAGCTACCTCGATGAGAAGCGCGATGGGCGTAGTCCTGACCTCGCCGGACTGCAGGGGGCGTGGGATACCCTGCGCGAGAGCTATTCACGTGCGCAGATGGTGTTGTCGGATCGGGCCATCGACTTCGCGTCCGAGGCGAATCGTAGCCTCGGCATCGGCCATCGAGCGGTGCTCGAAGTGGACGCGAGCGATCCCGCGGCGGTCGCGGCGGTGGACTTCTACGTGAACGACACTTTGGGATTCGCCGTGCGCCTGTTGCGTAGCGGGATTCGAGAGGATCTCGGGCTCGAATCGGCCGCCGATATCGATCTGAACGAACGGCTCGCAACGCTCAAAGAGACGCGGAAGGAGTTCGATCGTCGCGCCCGGACCGACACCCCGCAACCGGATCCGCACGGCTGAGCGCCGGCGCTAGGTGACCGGGGCGCGGCCACCGGACGCGCGGCCCGGCATGGTCGCGGCGGCGATCAGCATGACGACGGCCATGGCCAGCATGGCGACGAACACCAGGTGGATGCCGTGGGCGAGCTCGCTGGGTGCCGGATGGTCGGGGTTGCGGATGCCCGCGTTGACGATGGCGCCGAACACCGCGACGCCCAGTGCGCTGCCGAGGGAGCGGGCGAACATGTTGGCGGAGGTGACGACGCCGCGTTCGTGCCATTGCGCGCTGGCCTGTGCCGCGATGAGGGTGGGGGAGGCGACCAAGCCCATGCCGCTGCCGATCAGGAAGCAGGAGGCCGCGATCTGCCAGGGGCTCGCCTGGGGGCCGACGAGTAGCGTGGTCGCGCAGCCGAGCACGGCGATCGTGCTGCCGATCACGCCGCTGATGCGAAAGCCCCAGCGCAGGTACAGCTTTCCGGACAGGGTCGCGGCGAGCGGCCAGCCGAGGGTGAGCCCACCGACGGTGAGCCCGGCCACCAGCGCGCTGGTCCCGAGCACACCCTGGGCGAACGTCGGCACATACGAGGTCAATCCGAGCACAACGGCGCCGACCAGCAGGGAGACCGTGCTGCTCGCGATCACCACCCGCCGGGTGAAGATCCACAGCGGCAGAATCGGATTCGCCGTCCGCAACTCGACGACTGCGAAAAGTACGAGCACCGCCACGCTGCCCACGAACAAGGTCAGGGAGATCGGCGAGGTCCACTCCCACGCCTGCCCACCCTCGAGCAGGGCCAAGATCAAGGCACCTGCGCCGACGGTGAGCAGGATCGCGCCGAGGTAGTCGATTCGCTGGGTGCTCCGCACCGCCGATTCGGTGAAGTGGCGCACCAACATCCAGCCCGCGACCGCACACAGCGGCAGGTTGATCAGGAAGATCCACCGCCAGCTCAGATGGTCGGCGAACATGCCGCCGAGCAGCGGCCCGAGCACGGCCGAGCTCGCCCACACCCCGGCCAGATAACCCTGGACCTTGGCGCGTTCGGCCAGCGTGTACAGATCACCGGCGATCACCATCGTCATCGGCTGGATCGCACCCGCCCCGATGCCCTGGATCGCCCGAAAGGCGATGAGCGCCACCATGCTCGTGGCCAGCCCGCACAGCAGTGACCCCACCGCGAACGCCACGATCCCGAACAGGATCACCGGCTTGCGCCCCACCATATCGGCGAGCTTGCCGTAGATCGGCACCGTAACAGCCTGCGCGAGAAGGTAGATGGAGAACAACCACGGGAACATCGCGAACCCACCGAGGGTGTCGGTGATGGTGAGGACCGCGGTCGCGATGATGGTCGAGTCGAGCGCGACCAACCCGGTGGAGAGCATGAGCGAGGCGAGAATCGCACCTCGTTCGGAACGCAGGCCGACGGCCGGGCTCACGGTATCGGTCGCCACCGAGGTCCTCTCATTGCTTCGACTAACCACTCGGTTCAAGGTATCGGCCGCACGGTTGTTCCCGCGCGCCCTTTTCCCAGGGTGTGACGCGATCGGCGTCCGGCGCGGTCTCAGTCCTGCGCGAACCTCGCCGCGATGTCGGCCGCGGTGACCTTGGCCAGCTCGACGAAGAACGGCACGCGTTCGTCGATCATCAACGCGGCGGGTCCGCGCAGGCCGAGCGCGAACCGGCAGCGGCCGTGTGGGTCGAGGATCGGCAGGCCGATCGTGCGGAATCCGGGATCGAGTTCGCGGTCGTTGAACGCGTAACCGCGCTCACGCGTGGTGATCAGTTCGGCGCGAAGCTCTTCCGGTCCCGACACCGAACGTTCGGTGCCCTCCTCATAGGGCAGCGATCGCAGTTCGTCGTCACTGGCGTCGGTCCAGGCGAGCAGCGCCTTGCCGAGTGCGCTGGCGTGCAGGGGAAGCCGGACACCCTGCAACTTGTGGCCGTCGCTCTCGCGCCACCGGCTGGTGCCGAGCAACACCGCGTGGATGCCGTGACGGGTGGCCACCGATCCGGTCGCGCCGGTGGTGGCGGCCAACTGTTCGAGGTAGGGCTCGGCGAGATAGATCCGGTGCTGGCGGTAGGCGATCTGGCCGTATTCGGCGAGCGCCCCGCCCATGCGGTAGCGGCTGGATTCGGCGTCCTTCTCCAGGAACCCGGCCTGCACGAGCGCACCGAGCAGGCGGTGTGTGGTGCTGACCGCAAGTCCCTGGGCGCGTGCGACCTCCGAGACCCCACGCTCCTCACCGCCACGGAAGCAGTCGAGTACCGACAGGGCCCTGGTTACGGTCTGCACGCCGGAGGTCTCCACGGAATCGACGGTAACACAGACGTTCGAACAGAAATCGGTCAGCGATTTCACTATGTGGAAAGCAAGAAGGTTCGGATCGCGTTCGAAGGCCATAGAACGAGGAGTCATGCCGTGTCAAGCTTTCCGATCCATGGAAAGGCATACCTCGTCCGGCGCCGTACCCGCTCCTACGCTGCGAAGGCATCAACCCCCAGCCCCGAACAGGAGCCCCGATGTCCCGCAGGCTGCCGGCCTTCTCGCGAATCGCTCTCGCGATCGTCCCCGTCGTTGCCCTCGTCGCGGCGTGTGGCTCCGGCGCGACGCCCGAAAACGGGGCCGACACCCCGTTCGTTCTCAAGGTCACCGATCCCGGCAACAGTGGTCCGCTCGCGGTCGGCAAGCGTGACGGCAGCTTCGACGCGGCGCTGGCCCCACTGGGCGCGAAGATCCAATGGGTCAGCACCACACCGGGTTTCAGTTCCACCTTGAAGCTGTTCAATACCGGCGAACTCGATGTCTCCGGTGCCGCCTTCAGCCCCGTCGTCGGCGCGCTGTCCAAGGACGTCGGCGTGAAGATCGTGGCGGTGGCCGACCCGGCGGGCCAGGATCAGAGCGGCATCGTCGTCAGCCCGGAATCGGGGGTGACGAACGTGGCCGGTCTCGTCGGCAAGCGCATCGCGGTGAACCCCGCCGCCAAAGGCGAGTACATCACGCTCAAGGCCCTGGTTCAGGCGGGCATCCCGGCCGACAAGGTGACCCGGGTTCCCTTGCAGCAGAAGGACGCCGCCTCGGCATTCGCCACCGGCAAGGTCGACGCGTGGGCGTCGTTCCTGGTGCCCTACCAGGAAGCCAAGGCGGCAGGCGCGGTGGAGATCGTCACCGAGAAGCAGATCGGCTCCAAGGACAACTCCGTCGTGGTCTTCCGCACCGAGATCCTCGATCAGCGACCCGATGTCGCGGCGAAGTATCTCGAAGTGCTGCAGGGACTTACCGCGAAGCAGAAGGCGACGCCCGCCGATTTCGAGAACGTCTTCGAGAAGTCCGGCCCGCGCGCGCTGACCGGTGACCGGCTCGCCGACGCGGTGCGCGTGGGTGGTGAGGCGAGGGTGCCCCGGCTGCCGGTCGAGTCCGATGCCGCCGATCTGGCCGATGTGGTGAACACCTTCGCCGACAACGGCGTCATTCCCCGCCGGATCACCGCCGCCGACATCTTCTACGACCTGAAGTCCAAGCTCACCGCGGACCAGCTCGCCGCGTTGAAGGACAAGTGACATGGCGACTCTCGCATTGGCTGCGCCCCGTGCGCGCGTCGCCCGGCAGCGGCCCCGGTGGTTGTCGCTGAGCCTGCGCGCCGCGCTGCCCGCCGCGATCGTGCTGGCCTGGTGGGCGGGTTCGGCGAGTGGCGCCATCTCGCCGCGGGTCATCGCCGGCCCCGGCGCGGTCTGGTCGGCCTTCGTGGAACTGTTCGACAGCGGCCAGCTGGTCGACTTCGCGCTCGCCTCGTTCTGGCGCGCGGCCGCCGGGGTGGCGATCGGCGTCGGCGTCGGGCTGGTGCTCGGCCTGCTGTCGGGGCTGTCCAGCCTGGGCGAGGAGCTGGTCGACTCGACCATGCAGATCGTGCGCGCGGTGCCGTTCCTGGCGCTGGTGCCGCTGTTCATCGCCTGGTTCGGGATCGATGAGCTGTACAAGGTGCTGCTCATCGCGGTGGCGACGACGGCGCCGATGTATGCCTACACCTATCTCGGCGTGCGCAATGTCGACCGCAAGATGGTCGAGGCGGCACGCAGTTTCGGGCTCACCGGAACCAGGCTCGTCGTCGAGGTGATCGTGCCCGCCGCGCTGCCCGGCATCCTGATGGCGCTGCGGGTGTGCCTGTCGATCAGCATCACCGCGCTCATCGCCGCCGAACAGGTCGGTACCCAGCAGGGCGTCGGCTACCTGGTGACACTGGCCCAGGAATACAACCGCACCGACTACATGGTGCTGTGCGTGGTTCTCTACGCGCTGCTCGGTCTGGTGTTCGACGCACTCGTACGGCTCGCGGAACGCTACGCGATGCCTTGGCGCAAGCAGGTGGCGATCCGATGACGACGACAGCAGCCGCGCCGATCGAAGTGGCGAGCCCAGCGCCGGTGGCGGTGTCGATCACCGGACTGCGCAAGGCGTTCGGTGAGAAGACAGTTCTCGACGGAGTCGACCTGACCATCCGCCGCGGCGAGTTCGTCGTGCTGCTCGGCCCGAGCGGCACGGGCAAGACCACGCTGCTGCGCCTGCTCACCGGGCTCGAAACACCGGATACCGGTGAGGTATTGGTGCCCGCCCGCCGAACCACCGTCTATCAGGAACCCCGCCTGATTCCCTCGAAGCGGGTGCTGGCCAATGTGATCGTCGGCCTGCGGCGCGGCAAGACACAGCGCGACGCCGGTGTGCGCGCGCTGAACGAGGTTCACCTCGACGGCAAGGCAGGTCAGTGGCCCGCCACGCTGTCCGGTGGCGAAGCACAGCGCGCAGCGCTGGCCAGGGCGCTGGTGCGGGAACCGGAACTGTTGCTGCTCGACGAACCGTTCGCGGCACTGGACGCACTGACCAGGCTCCAGATGCAGGACCTGGTCGGCGATCTCGTCGCCCGGCACCGGCCCGCCGTCCTCATGGTCACCCACGACGTGGATGAGGCGATCCGGCTCGCCGACCGCGTGATCATCCTCGACCGCGGCCGCTTCGCCGTAGACGAGGTCATCGACCTACCCCACCCGCGTGACCACACCGCACCCGAAACCCTCGGTTACCGAACGCGATTCCTCGCCCAGCTCGGCGTCGGACCACACCCAAGGAGCCTGTCATGACCGAAACCCTGTGGTACACCCGCTGCCCCGTGCCGACTGCCAGCGGTCTCGCGCACAGCCTCGGCTGGCTCGGCCAGACCGCGGCCGACGCGGGCCTCGAGTTCGGCGTCCTGCAGGACGCGGGCCCCGAGCTCGCCGGCCACCACTTCTCACACGACCTGTCCGGCCTGATCCGGGAGGGCGGCAATGTGCCCGCGCTGGCCGCCCGCGCGCAGGGTTCGCCGACCCGCCTGATCGGCCTCACCTGGATCGACGAGTCCCAGGCGATCCTGGTCGGCCCCGATTCGCCGGTCACCGACGCGGCGGGCCTGGCTGGTCTGCGCATCGGTGTCCCCGCATGGGCGCAGGACCAGGCCCGTAGCTTCCCGCGCGCGATGGCGCTGCACGGCTTCGCCAATGCGCTGCGCCCCGCCGGGCTGACCCTGGCCGACGTCCGGGTCGTCGAGCTCGACGTCGAGCGGGACCCGCAGGTGCGCACCGCGATCCAGAGCGCACGACGCTCGACGACGTGGGGTGTCGAGGAACTCCTCGACGGCACGGTCGACGCCATCTACGTCAAGGGCGCCCGTGCGCAGGAAGTGGCGAAGGAGAACGGGCTGCGCGTCGCGGTCGACCTCGACGCCTCGGCCACCAAGCATCTGCGCGTCAACAACGGAACACCGCGTCCGATCACCGTGCATGCCGACCTGCTCGAGTCGCGGCCCGATGTCGTCATCGGCTTCCTCGCGCAGAGCCTGCGTGCCGCCGACTGGGCCGCCGGTGATCTCGACGGCGTCCGCGCGGTGCTGCAGCGCGAAACGCTGTCCGGGCCCGCGGGTGTCGCCGCGGCCTACGGCGACGACTTCCATCGCGGATTGCATCCCTCGCTCACCGCCGAACGCGTCGAACTGCTCGGCGTGCAGAAGCAGTTCCTCTACACCCACGGCTTCCTGGCCGCGGACTTCGACCTCGAATCCTGGGTCGACCCTGAGCCGTTGGCTCGCGCGCAGGAGCTGGTAGCCGTCGAGCGGGTGCCCGCATGACCGAGTTCCACTGGCGGCTGCCCAGCCGCGGCGACGGCCGCCGTGGGAAGCCCGAACTGCGTGGTCGCGGTGGCTTCGGCCCGCCGACGCCGCCGACCGGGGCCACCGATGTCCGGCCCGGCCGGTTCGGCCCGTTCGACGATCTCGCCCAGATCGTCGATGCCGCCGAGCTGAACGGTTTCGACGGTGTCCTCGCGCCCTACGACCCGCTCGGCGAGGAATCCTGGATCGTGGCGGCGGCGGCCTTGCGCGCCACCCGCTACACCCGGGTCACTGTCGAATTCCAGCCCGCCTTCGGCACACCGGTCTACGCGGCCAAGGTGTCGGCGACCCTGCAGCGGCACGCGGCAGGCCGGCTGAACTGGCGGCTGGCCGTCGACACCGACGACGCCGAGGCCCGCTCGCGCGGCGACCGCGTCACCGGTGACGAGCGCTACGACCGCGCTGCGGAGTTCCTCACCGTCGCGCGCGGCGTCTGGAACGAGAACGAGATCGGCGCAGCTGGATTCGCGGGTACCGGCTTCGACTACTCAGGCCGCTACTACGACGTGATCGACGGTGGATTCCGCGGGATCCTGTCCGGTCTGCCGTTCCCGAGCGTGCATCTGAGCGGCACCTCACCGGCCGCGCTGGCGCTGTCTGCCGCGCACGGTGACGTCCACCTGTTCGTCGAGAGCCCCGACGGAATCGCCGGTGCCGTCGCCGAATTGGGGGAGCGGGCCATTGCAGCGGGACGCCGGGTACGGGCCGGCCTCGAGCTGCCGATCATCGCCAGGGAGACCGAGGACGAAGCCTGGGCCAGGGTCCACCGACAGTGGGCCGAGCTGGACCGGCCCGACACCGCGGTCGAACACACGCTCGGCGACGGCCGCTGGGCGGGCTTCGACGCCCTCGGCTACGACCAGCGCATCGGCCTGGTCGGCAGCTACGAGCAGGTGGCACAACAACTCTCGGCCTATGAGAGCGCCGGAGTGCAGACCTTCGTGCTGGCCGGACACCCGAACATCGAGGAAATCCACCGGGCCGGCGAACACCTGCTGTTCCTCGCCGACCCGATCGGCCGCACCCTCACCACCGCGCAGGAGCTCACCGCATGACCATCGACGTCTACTGGCG
The DNA here is from genome assembly GCF_042719655.1 of Nocardia sp. NPDC058518. NCBI lineage: Bacteria > Bacillati > Actinomycetota > Actinomycetes > Mycobacteriales > Nocardiaceae > Nocardia > Nocardia sp. NPDC058518. The sequence goes on along the minus strand of NZ_JBHXNJ010000024.1, from coordinate 34,207 downwards.
CATCGGCATGGAAGGCGACCATGCCTCCCTGCGCACCCCGCGCCGCTACAACCGGGGCAATGCGAGCGGCTACGGACCGGGCAATATCGCACCGGCGATCCGCGACGGCGCACTCGATCAGTACAGCTATCTCGACCATGTCGTCGCGGTCGCGAAAGCCTCGGAATCGGCGGGCTTTCTCGGCGGGCTGCTGCCGTCGTTCCCGGTGACCGACGACCCGTGGGCCGTGGCCGCTGCGCTGGCCGCCGAGACCACCACCTACCGTTTCATGGTCGCTTTCCAGCCCGGCTTCCTGCATCCGGTGCAGGCGGCCAGGATGTCGGCGAGCCTGCAGCGCGCCACCGGCGGGCGACTCGTCTACAACATCATCAGTGGTGGCGGCGGAGCGGCCCAATTGTGGTGGGGCGACAAGGTTTCCCATGACGACCGCTACGCGCGAACGAGCGAATTCCTCGACGTGCTGCGCGGGGTATGGGACGGCGAACCCTTCGACCACGACGGCCGCTTCTTCCGTACCGAGGGCGCCGCGCTACCGCCCGGCCTGGCCGGACACCCGTTCCCGGAGGTGTATTTCTCCGGCTCCTCGGGCGCCGCCGTCGCCGCCGCGGGCCGCCACGCCGACTACTACCTGTCCTGGCTCGAGCCCTACGCCGACCTGCGCGCCAAGTTCGACGGTGTCCGCCGCAACGCCGAAACAACGGGCCGCACACCGAAGTTCGCGGTCCGCATCGACATCGTCGCCCGCCACACCGAGGAAGCGGCCTGGGCCGAGATCGAGAAAGGCTGGGCCTTCGTCGACCGCGACGCCGCCAATCGCGCCGCCCAAGGCGACTCGGTCGGGGCCGCCCGCATCGCGGGATGGGTGCCCGAAACCATCACCGGCTACCGCGATCTCGAGGTCCAGCCCAATGTCTGGGCCGGATTCAGCCTGATCCGCGGCGGCCCCGCCTTCGGCCTGGTCGGCAGCTACGAGCAGGTCGCCCAGCGGCTCGACGAACTGATCGGCCTCGGCGTCGACGCCTTCATCCTCGCGGGCAACCCGCACCTGGAAGAGGCCTACCGGGTCGGCGAGGAAGTCCTGCCGCTGCTCGGCCGCTCCCGGCTCACCACCCCGTCCACCGACACCGTCCTCGCGACGGCCCGATAACGCAGGAGCCATTCGATGACCACCACCGAAACCCGTCTGCCGGAGGCTGTCACGGCCTTCGTCGAAACGGTCACCCGCGACGCCGACACCGCGTTCCGGGTGTTCCGGGAGACCGGCACCGTCACCGGCAACGGCACCGTCAACTTCGTCGAGCGGGTGCCCGGCGAGGAGATCGCCGTCGCTCTCAACGCGCCCGGCCCGTGGGCCGACGACCGCACCGTCGAGCCCGTCGTCGCCACCTTCGACGGAGAAGTGCTGTCCGGCAAGGGTTCCGCCGGATTCGTCACCGGCTACGCGAAGGTGTTCCGCGCCCACCCCGAGATCACCTCCGTCGTCCACATCCACACGCCGTGGCTCGGCGGCTGGGCCCAGACCCACCGCACGCTGCCGATCCGCTACGCCGCCTCGCAGCGACTCACCCTGTCGCGCGAGATCCCGCCGCACATCGACCGCACGATCGGCGCGGGCGATTTCATCCTCGGCCGCCTCGAGGTCGACCCGCACCTGGTCGCGATCTTCGAAGCCAACGGTGGCGCCAACGTGATCGGTCGCGCCGGCCTGCTGGAGCTGGCGAAGTTCGTCGTGCTGCTCGAGGAGGGCGCGCAGTACCAGGCGATCGCCGAAACCCTCGGCGGCTCGGTCGAATTCGATCCGTCGAACCTCGCCGTGCAGTGGCAGCGCAGCGGTCTGGCCGACGAAGCCCGTCGCCTCGGCCTGATCGGAGACGCGCGATGAGCATCCGGGTCGGCTACTTCCCGCACAACAACTCGCTGTTCGTCCTGCGCCACCGCGGGATCTTGGAACGCCTGCTGCCCGACGTCGAATGGGTCGACCTGCGCGCACTGCCGCACCCCGACCGCATCGACCCCAAAACCGCACTGCCGGGCGAACATTCGGATTGGCTGTTCGCCGAGGGCGGCTACGACATCATCGGCACCGGCTTCACCCCGCCGCTCACCGCGCTCGCCAACGAGCGCGACATCGTCTACCTGGGCATCTCGGGCCCGCGCGTGGAGAACGGGAGACTGGTCGCGACGGCGGCCAGTGGCATCACCTCCGCCGCGGATCTGAAGGGGAAACGGGTCGGGATCGCGCACGGCTCGTGGCAGACCACGCTGCTGCTGTTCGCCCTCGATCAGGCCGGTCTCACCTGGGCCGACGTCGAGCCGGTCGACGTCGATGTGCGCGGTGGCGGCTCCGCGCTGCTGGCAGGCGAACTCGACGCCTGGGTCGGCACCTACCCCGGCCTGCGGGAAGTCGAGGCGGCCACCGAGCTCACCACCCTGGTCGACACCGCGTCGGTGTTCAGCCACCCGTCGCTGTGGTTCACGCGCCGCGACCTGGCCGAAGGCAACCGCGCCGCGGTGGAAGCGGTGCTGGCCGCGCTGCAGGAATCCGACGCCTGGATCGCCGCGAATCCGCGCGAGGCGGCCCAGTACTTCGTCGACGACGCGCAGGCACGCGGCCTGCCCGCCGATCTGGATGCCTGGGAGGCGGCGCTGCGCGGCCGTCCGTTCGGTGTGCACCCGGTGAGCGCGGACTTCCTCGACGAACAGCAGCGCGCCGCCGACCTCCTCGCGGCGAACGGGCTGCTCCCGCGCACGGTCGACGTGCGGTCCGCGGTGCTGCCGTGGATCGGTGAGGTCGTCACCGGACAGGCCGCCGCCGCCGTCTGAGCCATCGACGAGCGATACTCCGGGTGACCAACTGGGTCACCCGGAGTATCGCTCGATATCAGTGCGGCCCGAGTACCGCCTATCGGCTCAGCCGTTACGCGACCCCGTGACCCATACCGGCCCGGTGACCAGCCAGATCACGGTGATCACACCGAGGCTGCCGAATACCCCCATCAACTGCTCGCGTTGCTCGGCATCGGCGACCGTATAGCTCAGCACCAAGGTGAGCGCGCCGGCGATGGCAGCCGCACCGAGCCAACGGGAGAAATCGGCCCACTCCTTGCGCGTTCGCTCGGGCCCGTACTTCGGGACCTTCACCGGAACCGGCCCACCGGCGAACCGGTGGGCGAACCGCTCATCGGCCCACCGGATGATCCGGCCACCGAACATCACCGTGCAGCCGAGGTAGATCCCGGCGACCCGATGGGCGAAGGTCACCTCACCGCCACGATGCAGGTCGATCGCCACCGCCACCACCAGCACCACATCCAGCACCGGCACCAGCGCCAGCGTCACCGTGCTCGCGCGCGGCAGCCGGATCGCGTAGCGCAGTAGCAAACCGCCCACCACCAGCACCCAGAAACCGACTTCGCACGCGGCGATCGTCAGCAATACAGGGTTCCTCAGTTCGTCCATTCCCTCACTGTGCCGGGGACACCGCAGGACCGTCGTCCCGCTTCGGGGCGTTGTCCGGTCCGCCTTTCGGGGGACCCGCGGCGTCACAGCGGTGTGCTGAAATGGGGCATGCCACCACCCCGCACGCCCCTGAGCCGGCTCGCGGAAGCCTTCGACAGCGCGACCGCCGCCGCCGTCGGGGTGTTTCTGGTGGGGCTGCTGCTGTGGGCCGCGGGTGGCTGGGCGGTCGTGGTGGACCGCGACCTGTATCCACCGCCGGCGAAATTGGCGCTGCTCGGCGCGGCGTTCGTGATCCAGATGACCGCGCAACGCAAGCCCGCCCTCGGCTTCGGCCTGATGGTCGCCCTGCTGGCCGGTGACTTCGTGCTCGGACCGTCGCTGCCGCTGTGGATCGCGCTGACCGACGTGATCTACCTGGCCGTCAGCACCGGATCGGACCGGCTCGGCGCGGTCGTCGCCTGGTTCTCGCTGACGGTCACCGTGGGCGGTTCGTTGCTCGCGCTCACCGTGTTCGGCGTCAGAGCGGCGTTGTACACCGGCCTGATCGGCGTCGCGCTCACTTGGTCGCCGCTCGGATACGCGCGCGCGGTACGGGCCTCGCGCCGCACGGTCGACGCTGAACGCGACGCCGCTCGCGCCGAGCTCACCGCGCGCGACGCCGAACGGTCCGCCGCGATCGGCGAGGAGCGCAGGCGATTGGCCCGCGACCTGCACGACGCGGTGGCAGGCCACGTCTCCGCGGTCGCGATCCTGGCCGAAGTGGCGCAGAAGGATCCCGGCAATATGGCGGTCCTGCGGACGATCCGCTCGGGCAGTCTGGCCGCACTGGAAGAAATGCGAACGACCATCGAGTTGCTGACCGCACCCGACGACACCGCGGTGACCACGCGACTGTCGTCCCTGGACGGCCTGATCGACGCGGCCGAGGCCGCAGGCGGCGCGGTGACCTTGCGACGGCCGGGAGACCTCGAACTGCCCATCGCGATCGAGGCCGTCGTCACCCGGATCCTGAGCGAGACCCTGACCAATGCGACCAAACACGCACCCGGCGCACCACTCGACATCGAATTGAGCCGCGATGCGACACGCTTGGTGATGACCGCGACGAATTCGATCCCACCGGGAGCAGCCCAGGGTCAGGGAAATGGATTGCGCAACATGATGTTTCGCGCGGAATCGGTCGACGGCACGATCACCGCGGGCCCACACGACGGCACCTGGCGCGTGTGCGCGCGAATTCCACTGGGGGACAAGTGACAGTGACCGTACTGGTGGCCGACGATCACGCCACCATCCGAGCGGGCCTGAAGATGCTCCTCGAGGTTTCCGGCGAAGTGCGGGTGATCGGCGAAGCGGCCGACGGCGCCGCCGCGGTGCGGCAAGCCCGTGCCCTGAGCCCTGATGTGGTGCTGATGGATGTGCGCATGCCGCGCGTCGACGGGCTGGAGGCCACCGCCGCCGTCGTCGCCGAGACCAGCGCGAAAGTGCTGGTACTCACCACCTTCGCCATCGACGAATACGTCCTCGGCGCGCTCTCGGCCGGTGCGAGCGGATTCCTGCTCAAGTCCGTCGGCGGCGACGACCTGGTCAGCGCCGTGCTGGCCGTCGCCGACGGAGACGCTGTCCTCGATCCGAAGGTGACGCGCGCGGTGATCGCCGCGCTGCCCCGCGTGGGGGACGTCCCGCCCGCGCCGGACCTGTCCGCGCTCACCGACCGCGAACGGCAGGTACTCGCCGGTCTCGGCGCCGGTCTGTCCAACATTCAGATCGGCACGCGCCTACGGATCGGCGAGGCCACGGTCAAAACGCACGTCTCCCGGGTGCTGAGCAAGCTCGGCGTGCAGTCGCGCGTGCAGGCCGCCGTGATCGCATCGCAGTCCGGTCTCGATCTGCCCTGACCGCGATCGGGGGTGAAACCGACGATGTCCCGGTACCTCGTGGGATACCGGGACATCAGGTCGGAACGGGGCTCAGCGTGCAGGTTGCGGGTCGGACTGTTCCGGACGGATCCGGCGTGATTCAAACCAATAAGTCAGGAAAACGGTGGCGTAGGAAACCATTACCACTGCTGCGGTTACCAGAAGAAACGCGAAGAACAAGGGAATCAGGAAAGCCATCGTGCCCTCCTCGCGGTACGGTAGTCGTGCGATGAAGGTGGTGGTCAGCGCCTCGTCGCGCCGAATCTGAACAAGCCCCGCACGTTCGATAGTAGGGGCACGGCGCGACGCGGGCACGGATCCGCGCGTGTGATGGCGGTCATGGTTTGCGCGGAGTGTCGCCCACGTCACCGAAACGCCCATGAGGTTGAATGTTCAACATATCTGGGTTCTACCGCATATCTGGGTTCTACCGCGTCACGAGTTCTCGACATCGGCTTCACCACGAACAACCGACGAAGGAGCACCGATCGTGAGCATGATCCTGGCCGCAGTGCACGACACATATGGCATCGTTGTCGCCCAGGTGGGCAATCCCACGCCGGAGGCACCGCCGATGGCCGACAAAGTGATGCAGCTGGGCCGGTATTTCACCTGGATGATCCTGTTATCCGGCGTCACCGCCATCACCTACGGCGGTGGCCGCTTCGCCTGGGAGAAGTGGAACGGCGGCGGTCTGCAGTCGCCGAAGATGATCGCCAGCGCCATGGCGGGCGGCGCGGTCGCCACCAGCGCGGGCACGATCATGAACGCGGTCATCGGGGCCTGAATACCGCCCCCGCTACTGTCGGGGGCGTGCGTATCTTTCTCGCGGGCGCCACGGGCGTCATCGGATCTCGGTTGCTGCCATTGCTGGTCGGCGCCGGTCACGAGGTGGCCGGCCTGACCCGTTCCCCGGGTAAAGCGGCGGCCGTCCGCGCGAGTGGAGCCTGCGCGGTGGTCCACGACGTCTACGACGCCGACGGCCTCACCACCGCGGTAATGGACTTCGCTCCGGAACTGGTCATGCACCAGCTCACCGACCTCCCCGATGATGTGGCGCGATTGGCCGCCTCCGGCGAGGCGAACTCCCGTATCCGGACCGAGGGCACCGCCAATCTGCTCGCGGCCGCCGCGGCCGCCGGGGCGACACGGTTTATCGCCCAGAGCATCGCTTGGGCACCGCCCGCGGGCCGCGGTGCGGCGATCGCGACCCACGAATCCGCCGTCCTGGCCGCGGGCGGCGTGGTGCTGCGTTACGGCCAGTTCTACGGTCCCGGGACGTACTACGAGTCGACCCCACCGGCGCATCCCCGCATCCACGTCGACACCGCCGCCGCGCGCACACTCGATCTGCTCGAAGCGCCGACCGGCGTCGTGGTCGTCGTCGATCCCGAATAGTGCGTTTGTGCTGGTCCGATCAGGGACGAAAGAGCCGACCGGCAGGGGGTAGCGGGCGCAGGGTGTCGGAAATCTGGGCGACCAGCTGCCATGGTCGATCGAGATCGGTGGTCGCTTTGCCGCTGGTCAGAACGGCACCCGACAAGCCCCGGTCGGGGTCGGCCCAGCCGTACTGGGTGGTGAGGCCACTGCGGCCGAAGTGCGATCCGGTGTCGCGGCCGAATTTCGAGCGGCGGGCACCGAGCTCGAATCCGGCGCGGCTGACGCGACCGGCCAGGCCGGGCATGCGATCGGCGGGGGCGATCGCGTCGCGCAACGTGCCGGGACCGATGATTCTTCTTCCGTCCAATTCGCCACCGCGCGCGAGTATTTCGTAGAAGCGCGACAGTTCGTAGGCGGTGGTGACCAGGTTGCCGGAGGGGAGTTCGGCGGCGAGGAACGCGTCGTTGGTCGCCTTCGACGCCTTGTCCATATGGCCGCCCAGTGCCTTGTTCGCCAGGAATCGGGCGAGGCGGGGCTGCGGTGGGCCGGTCTTCACACTGGGCACGACCTTGCCGACATCGACGGGATCGACGCCGAAGTTGGTCCAGCGGAAGCCGAACGGTGTCAGCACCTGGTCGGCGAGGTGCTCGCGCATCCGCTTGCCGGTGGCGCGCTGGACGAGCAGTCGCTGGATCAGTCCGCTGGTCAAGGCGTGGTAGACGCGGAAACGGCCGGGCGGCCAGCTCGGCACCAGATCGGTGAGGGCGGCGAGGGCCAGTTCCTCGTCGAGGACCGCGGCGGTTCCGCTGTGTGGTGCGGTGATGAACGGAATGCCCGCCGAATGCGACAGCACATCGCCGATGGTGATCATGCCTTTGCGGTGGGCCGCGAACTCGGGAATGTATTCGGCCACAGGGTCTTTCAGCGCGAACGCGCCCTGCTCGATGAGCATGAACATCAGGGTGGCGGCGACGCCCTTCGCGGTGGAGAACCCGCAGAACGGTGTCTGCGGTGTCGCCGGGATCCGCTCGGCGTCCGGTCCGTCGCTCGGTGCGTTGCCCCAGCCGTGACCGATGGTCCGGTTCAGGACGATCCCGCCGTTGCGCCGCAGGCAGACCTGAATGGCCGGTGTCGTGCCCATCGCATACCACGCGCGCACCGACGCCCAGATCGCCTCGACGTCGGCACGCGACGACCCGGCATCGGCCGGATCGTCCTCGTGGCCGATCGTGGTCACCGCGTCCAGATCCTCGGTAACCCTCACCAACGTGGCTGGAAGTGCACTCATCGGGCCAGCCTACCGACGGCGAGCTGTGATAATCCTGAGCGTGGCGGTCATGCCCTGGCCTCGGTCAGGGTCGCGTCGGCACGAACGGCGTCGTCCGGTACGCGACCCGCGGCGGTCACCGCGCGGCGGGCGTAGGCACGGACGTCGGCGTCGGGATCGGTGATCGCCGACTCCAGCGCGTCGAGGGCGGCGGCGCTGCTCGGCCAGGTGGACAGGGCGAGTACCGCCGCCTTGCGCACGTCGAGGTGACGGTCGGTGAGCGCCTCGCCCAACGGCACCACGCCCGCTTCCGGGGTCGAACCCGCCAGTCCACGCGCCGCACCGACACGCACCTGCCATGCGGAATGGTCTAGTGCCGCAGCGAGTTCGGCGATATCCGCCTCGGCGGTGCCCAGTGCGGCATACGCGGTGAGCGCGGCGGCGCGGACCAGGGGATCGGGGTCGCCCGCGAGCACGCGGATCACCTCGACACCGCCGTCACCGATCGAGGCGAGCCCGTGCGCGACCGCGATGCGCACCTCACGGTTGGCATCGCCCGCGATCGAGGACACCGCATCGGCGTCGTCGAGCGAGACCAGCGCGCGCACCGCTTCGATCCTGACTCGATGGTCGGTATCACCAAGTGCCGCAAGGTAATCCGATGCCGATCCGGCCCGCAGCGCGCGCAGCAGATCGACCACGGTCGCACGGACCAGAGGATCGGGGGAGCGCAGATGCTCGCTCAGCGCACCGGCCCCCGCGAGTACCTCGACCAGTTCCCGCAGACTCTCGGTGGCCGCTCGGCGCACCGAGGCCGCCTCGTCGCCCAGCGCCCGCACCAGCTCGTCGGCGAATCCGTCCGGAGTGTTCTCGGTGAGCACCGACAGCGCCGCGACCCGCACCACCGGATCGGCATCCGTGAGGTAGCTCGAAAGGTCCTCGACCGCAGGTGAATCCAGCGCGAGCAGGGTGACCAGCCGAGGCGAGGACGGCGATACCGGCGCGGCCTCGGTGCGGACGGGGGCCTCGCGCTGTGGCGCCCGCGTCCCGACCAGTTCGGGCTGCGCGATCACTTCGACGATCGGCTCGGCCGAGGGCACGTCGTCGAGACCGGGCACCGGAACCAGATAGGGCGCCACCGAACGCTTCACGAATTCCATCGCCCCATCGACCGTCTTGCGCAGGTTCAGATGGAAATTCCAGGACTCGTCGTCACGCTCGGGCAGATCGGCGCGATCGTGATAGAGACCCCACCGCGACTCGGTGCGGGTCAGCGAACTGCGCGAAGCCATTTCGGCGCAATCCCGGATGAACTGCACCTCGACCGCGCGCATGAGTTCGTGCGGTGTCTGTGCGCCGATGCCGTCGACCTCGGCGCGCATCCGTTCGAAGGTCTCCACGGCGATCGAGAGCTTGGCCGCCGTTTTCGGCGGCGCCACATAGTCGTTCACGAACCGGCGCAGCTTGTATTCGACCTGTGGCTGCGGTGGCCCCTCTGGCTGGCGCAACGGCCGGTAGATCAGGTCGTGGGCGTCGGCGAGCTGGTCTTCGGGCAGGTCTGCCGGTGCGTCGATCCCGGCCAGTGTCGACGCCGCGTGCGCGCCCGCCAGATCGCCGTAGACGAACGCGCCGATCATGTAGTTGTGTGGCACGCACGCCAGGTCACCCGCCGCGTACAGGCCGGGCACCGTGGTTCGCGCGTTCTCGTCCACCCACACACCGGACGCGGAATGTCCACCGCACAAACCGATCTCGGAGATGTGCATCTCGATATCGTGCGTGCGGTAGTCGTGCCCGCGATTTGCGTGGAAGGTTCCCCGGGTGGGGCGCTCGGTGGTGTGCAGGATCGATTCGAGTGTCGACAGCGTCTCGTCCGGCAGGTGCGACACCTTGAGATAGATGGGTCCGCGGGCGGATTCGATCTCCTGCTTCACCTCGGCCATCATCTGACCCGACCAGTAGTCGGAGTCGACGAACCGTTCACCCTCGGCGTTGACCTGATAGCCACCGAACGGGTTGGCCACATACGCGCAGGCAGGGCCGTTGTAGTCCTTGATCAGCGGGTTGATCTGGAAGCACTCGATTCCGGAGAGTTCCGCACCGGCGTGGTAGGCCATCGAGTAGCCGTCACCGGCGTTGGTGGGATTCTCGTAGGTGCCGTACAGATAGCCCGACGCGGGCAGGCCGAGCCGCCCGCAGGGGCCCGTCGCCAGAATCACCGCTTTCGCGGCCACCTCGACGAATTCGCCGGTGCGCGTGTTCAGCGCGGCCGCCCCCACCGCGCGGCCGCCTGCGGTGAGCACCCGCACCGGCATCAGCCGGTTCTCGATGCGGATCTTCTCCCGCATCTTCCGCTGCCGCAGCACGCGATAGAGCGCCTTCTTCACATCCTTGCCCTCGGGCATCGGCAGCACATACGACCCGGACCGGTGCACCCGGCGCACCGCGTACTCGCCGTATTCGTCCTTCTCGAACTTCACCCCGTAGCGCTCGAGCCGCTGAACCATCGCGAAACCCCGCGTCGCCGTTTGGTACACGGTGCGCTGGTCGACGATGCCGTCGTTGGCGCGAGTGATCTCGGCGACGTAGTCCTCCGGTTCCGCCTTACCGGGGATGACGGCGTTGTTCACGCCGTCCATGCCCATGGCCAGCGCACCGGAATGGCGCACATGCGCCTTCTCGAGCAGCAGCACGTTCGCGCCGGACTCGGCGGCGGTGAGCGCGGCCATGGTGCCTGCGGTGCCGCCACCGATGACGAGCACGTCGCAGTCGAGACGGATGCGATCGGACAGTTCGGGAATGTTCATAGAGACTCCAGGATTCGGGCCCGCAGGGCGCTGCGGTCCACCGGTTCGCGCGCGTCGGGCACCTCGACGACCGCGCGTAGCGAGCCGGCGCCGAGCACGGCGATCCGGTCGCCGAGCAGCAGGGCCTCGTCGAGGTCGTGGGTGACGAAAACGATCGTGGTCGGGTGTGCGCGCCAGGTGTCGACGAGCAGGCGCTGCATCTCCGAACGCGTCTGGCTGTCGAGTGCGCCGAACGGTTCGTCCATGAGCACCGCGCGCGGCGAGCCCGCCAGGCTGCGGGCGAGCTGAACCCGTTGGCGCATGCCGCCGGACAGATCGCGCGGCAGATAGTCGGCGTAGCCGCTGAGCCCCACCTCGTCGAGCCAGCGTTGCGAACGCGTCGCGCGCTCGCTCCGCGATACTCCCCGAAGGTGTAGCGCCAGATCGATATTGGCGCGAGCGGTGCGCCACGGAAGCAGCGCGTCGTCCTGGAACACCAGCGCGCGATCGGCGGACGGGCCGGTGACGGTGTCCTCATCGGCGCGGATCACGCCGGCGGCGGGTTTGCGCAGCCCGGCGATCGCGCGCAACAACGTCGACTTGCCACAACCGGATTTGCCGACCAGGACCAGGATCTCACCCGCCGCGACCGTCAGATCGAAGTCGCGCACCACGGTTTCGGTTCCGTAGCTGATACGGACGGCCTCGAGGCTCAACCGCATGCCGACGGACACGGCAGGTGCGGCGGTGGTCGTGGTCATGGGGCAACCTCTCGCGGCAGCCATCGGGTCACCCGACGGCCTGCCAGTTCGACGATTCCGGAGGTGAGGAAACCGAGTACACCGATGGTGATCATCCCGACGAACACGGCTGGGTAGTCGACGATGGTGTAGGACTGCCAGGTGCGGTAGCCGATGCCGAGGCGTCCGGAGATCATCTCGGCGGAGATCAGGCAGATCCAGGCCACGCCCATGCCGACCGACAGCCCGCTGAACACACCGGGCAGGATGCCGGGCACGACGACTCGGGTCAGCACCTCCCGCCGCGAGGCGCCCAGCGTGCGGATGGCGTCCTCCCAGATGGTCGGCAGCGCCCGCGTCGCATGCCGGGTACTCACCAGCACCGGGAACAGCGACGCGGTGAAAGTGATGAACACGATGCCGGATTCGTCGCTGGGGAACAGCAGGATCGCCACCGGCACCAGCGCGATCGCCGGAATCGGCCGGATCAGCTCGGCCAGCGACCCGAACACATCGGCCAGCAGCCGCGACCGGCCGAGCCCGATGCCCGCCAGCACCCCGACGACCGCGGCCAGACCGAATCCGGTGACGATCCGGATCAGCGACTGCGCCACGTCGAGGTAGTACTGGCCGGTCCCGAGATGTTCACCGAACTCGGTGACGATCTCGGTCACCGTCGGCAGGGTGTCGAACCGGAGTCCGGCGCGCACGTTGCCCGCGGTGAGCAGTTGCCACAGACCGATGGCCGCCGCCACCGAGGTGACCCGGATCGCCCGCGACACCCAGACCGACCTGGTGGGTGCGCCGTCGCGCTGAGTTGTGGAATCGGCGCTGTCGGTATCGGTCCTGATCGGGGTGGTCAGCCCGGAAGCCGTGCTCATCCGCGGACTTCCGTCACGGCCTGCTCATAGGAGACCGGTGCGGCGGTGGGATGGGAACCGCGGTAGCGGTCGGCCGCTGCCTGCGTGGTGAACGGCAGATACTGGGTGCCCTCGCGCAACCAGATGGCCTTGTCGGCGAACCAGCGAGTGCCCAGCTCGGCATCGGGGACATACACCGCGCGAATCGTCTTGCCCTGCGCCTTTGCTGCCTGCACCGCCCGCAACAAGCAGCCGGGGTTCGCGGCGGGCTGGGGCTTGTCCGCACCGTCGACCCAGACTTCGCCGGCGAGCGCCGGATCACTCACCGCCACAGCGCAGATCGGATCGGTACCGGTCACCTTGCTCGGGTTGACCCCCGACGCCAGCGTGGCGTCGTAATCCCCACGGCCGGTCTCGGCGAAGGCCTTGCGCAGCGGTCCGTCCTCAACGAAGGCGTCGATGTCGAGATCGGCGAAATCTCCGATCGACTTCAGGTAGTTGACGTCATCCTTGAACGCCGCGATCAGGTTCGCCTTGAGCGTGGTGTCGAAACTGGTACCGCCAGGGCCGTTGTAGAGATACACGACCTCTTGCGGCAGGCCCGACCCCTTGGCGACGAGATCGGCTGCCTCGAAAGGCTTCTCGTTGAGGAACGCGGTCGCGTCCAGCTGTGCGGCGAGGAACGCCTGCAACACCTCCGGATGGTCGGCCGCGTACGCCCGGCGCGCCACCACGCCGTGGAAAGTCGGCACATTCAGCTCGGCGCCGTCGTAGAGCAGCTTGGCCTTGTTCTGCTGCACCAGCAGACCGGGCCACGCCACGAACTGCGACAGGGCGCTCACCTGGTGTGATTCCAGCGCGGTCGCCCCGACCTGCGGCTGCTGGTTGAGCACCTCCACACCCTTGGCCGGGTCGATCCCGGCCCGGCTCAGCGCCTGCACCAGGGTGCCGTGGCCCGCCGAACCCACGCTGGCCGAGATCTTCTGCCCGGCCAGATCGGTCAGCGAGCGAGCAGGTGAATCATTGGGCACCACCACCATGTTCAGCGCGCCCTTGGGGTTGTAGCCGGTGATCGACACCAGCTCGGTCCGTGCACGTTCATTGGCCTGCGTGCGAGATCCGTTGATCAGCAACGGATAGTCGCCCATCGAGCCGATATCGATCTTCTCGGCCACCATCTGAGCGGTGATCGGCGCGCCGGTGTCGTAGTCCTGCCACTCCACCTGATACTTCGCGCCGCCACCGTCGGTGATCTTCTGCAGCCGCTGCTCCAGGTAGCCCTGCGCTTTCAGCAGCGTGCCCGCGGTGACGGTATTGATGGTCTTGGACTGGTAACCGACGACGACCTTGACGGTGCCCGCCGGTGCGGCGTCGGTACTTTCGAGCGAGCAGCCCGCCGCGGCGAGCGCGAGAGCCAGTGCGACAGGGGCGAATCGAGTGATCTTCATGCGTGGGGTTCCCGGGTTCAGCGGAGCAGATAGGGCATGTTGACGGTGACGGCGCCGGTGGGGCAGCGTGCCGCGCACGGCCCGCAGTACCAGCACTCGTCGACGTGCATGTAGGCCTTGCCCGAATCATCGTGGATGGCAAGGGAATCGAGCGGACACATGTCCACGCAGAGAGTGCAGCCGGTGATGCACAGTGACTCGTCGATCGTCACCGGGACGTCGGCGCGCTGGGGGACCAGTGCCATTACAGGACCTTCCATTCGGGGGTGCTGCGGGTGAGGCTGCCGCGCATGGTGATGCGGTCACCGCGCATGCGGATGTATTCGAGATCGACGGGGCGCCCGTCGTCGAGGTGGGTGAGGCGTTCGAGCATCAGCAGCGGCGCACCGGCCGGGGTGTCCAGGGTGGTCGCGGTGTGTGGGTCGGCCGCGACGGCTTCGAGTGCGAGGTCGGCGGCGCCCAGCGATTGCCCGGTGACCTGTTCGAGCAGCACGAACACGTCGGTGGTCTCGAGGTCGTGGGTGAGCAGCTCGGTGCCGATATCGGGCGCGAGGTAGGTGAGGTCGAGGCTCAGCGGCAGATCGGCGAGAAACCGCAGCCGTTCGATGTAGACGACCTTGTCGCCCGGGGCCAGCTCGAGCCGGCGCGCGACGGCCGGGGGAGCGGTGATCGTGGTGGCGGCACGGACCTCGTTGCGGACGGTGCCGTGTCCTTTGAGGGTCTCCTGCAGGCCGAGCAGGGCATCGAGGCCGTGGTCGAACTTGCGGGCGGCGACCCTGGTGCCGAGTTTCGGGGCGCGATCGATGAGCCCCTCGTCGCGCAACAGCGCCAGTGCTTCGCGCACGGTGTTGCGGGAGGTGCCGTGCTCGGCGGCGAGTTCCTGCTCGCCGGGCACCGTGCCCGCCACCGCGCCCGCCAGGATCTGGTGGCGCAGGATATCGGCGACCCGGCGCGCCCGATCGGCGCGCTGACCGCGGATCGGGGTGGGCTCCGGCGCCCCTGTTTTCTCGCTGACCTGCATGAACAGCGACGATAGCGGCGATTACGCGGCACCCGGCCCGCCGCGATTCCGGCGTGAATTCAGGGGATGTTTCTACGCCGGGTGGCGGTTCGCGCGACCTGCGGGTATCGGCCGGGAAACCGCTATTGCGCCACCTCGCGGCACGCGGCCGACATTGCGATCACGTCGATCGCAATGTCGGAACGGATTCAGGGCTGGCCGGGGTTGAGCACGATGAACAGTCCCTTCGCCTCGGCGCATAGACGTTCGTCGTCGTGCAGCGTCGCCCGTAGGTACACCTTGCGGCCCTCGACGCGTTCGGTCCACGCGCGGACCGTCAGTTCGCGATTGAGCGGTGTGATCGACCGGTAGTCGAGGGTGAGCGAGGCCGTGCGGGTCACCGACTTGGTGGACAGCGCGGCGGTCATGCCGATGATGTCGTCGAAAGCGAGCGCGATGTGCCCGCCGTGGGCGGCGTTGTTGCCGCCCAGGTGGAAGGTGCGGAAGGTGACCTTCGCGGTGACACCGTCGCGGTCACCGCTGATCACCGTGTACGGCGGCAGGGTGATGTTGCCGCGCGCGGGCAGGTCGGTGCGCGACCAGCTGGGCGAGGACCACTCGTCCACCACCGCCTCCTCGAGGCGGGCATTGAGCTGCTCGAGGATGGCGATGGCCTCCTTGGCGAGCTCGTCGGACGGGCTCACCAGCCGCGCCCGGTCCATCAGCACGCGGGCCTGTTCGATCAGTTCGCCGTAGTGCGGCCCGCCCGCGGTCGACTCGCCGCTGCGATCCTTGCGTGCCTGGATCAGCTCGGCAACCGGCCGGAATCCGCCTTCGTGATGCTTCTCGTCCGGGAGCGAGCTGCCGACCTGTGTATCGTCCATATGCAACACGTTATCGCTGCCCAGCTGGATGTTCGCGTCGGGGATCGGTGTCAGGTCAACTAGGCTGGGTGCCGATCACCGAGTAGGTCTCCTTGGTACCGGAGAGTCGGCGCACCGTCGGTGGTGCCCCTCCGGGTGAGCGGCGAAAGGCTGAACGCATGGGTATCGCGGCGGTTGTGTTCGACATGGATGGTGTGCTGATCGATTCCGAACCCATCTGGGAAAAGGTCAGGCACGATTACGTCGTTCTGAAAAATGGTCGGTGGCAACCGGATTCGCAGAAGAAGATGATGGGGATGAGCACCGTCGAGTGGTCGTCGTACCTGGCCGACGATCTCGGTGTGGCCGCACCGGCCGACAAGGTCGCTGCCGACATCATCGATCTGATGGCCGACGAATACGCTCACCACGTTCCGCTGCTGCCCGGCGCGATCGACGCGGTGCGGCGGTGCGCGGGCTCCTGGAAACTCGGCCTGGCCAGCTCTTCGCCTGCCGCGCTGATCGATCTGGTGCTCGCGAAGGCAGGGCTGATCGACTATTTCACCGTGGTGCTGTCCACCGAGGAGGTCGGTCGGGGCAAGCCCGCACCCGATGTGTATCTCACCGTCGCGCAGCGCCTCGGCCTGGATCCGAACGCCTGTACGGCCGTGGAGGATTCGACCAACGGGCTGCTCTCCGCGCACCGCGCCGGGATGCGCCTGATCGCGGCGCCGCGCCCGGAATTCCCCCCGCTGCCCGACGCGCTCGCCCTGGCCGCGGCGGTCATCGACGATCTCGACCAGCTCACTGCCGATGTCGTGATCGGTACCTGACTCAGAAGCTGCCGGTGACGCCGTCGATCCGCTCGCGCAGCAGGTCTGCATGGCCGTTGTGGCGGGCGTATTCCTCGATCATGTGCAGGTACACCCAGCGCAGGGTGTAGTCGTCGCTGCGCCACGGCACGTGGAACACGTGGTCGAGGGAGAGGCCGGCGACGGCGGCGTCGCAGTCGGCGATCTCGGCGTGGAAGGCGGCGAAAACCTCCTCGGCGGGCAAGGACGCGAGGTCGTCGAAGTCGGCGTCGGGCTCGACCGGGGAGCTGTAGACCGGTTCGACCTCCTCGCCCGCCGCGGACAGCCGGAACCAGCCCCGCTCCACCTCGGTCAGATGCCGGACGAGCCCGAGCAGCGACAGCGACGACGGCTCCACCGACCGCGTCGCGAGCTGTTCGCCGTCGAGTCCACCGCATTTGCCGAGCAACGTCTGGCGATGAAAGTCCAACCAGGACTGCAACATTGCCCGCTCGTCAGCGCCTACCAGGGTCCTGGTCGGCTCGAGTTCGGGTGCTTTCCACGTCATCGGGGCGAGGCTACCCGCCGCCATATCGCGGTGCAGCCCGATTTCAGTCGCCGGTGAACCGTGTGGCCGAATCACCCGGAAGATACGTCACCGATTCATCGGTCCGGCTCTCCGGTGTCCTTACCGATCCGGCACACTGGCCCGATGGGTGAGCAAAGCGACGACCAGCCCGAAGTCGTAGTCCACGTCGGTGACGGCTCGGAGGAGCCACACCCTGTCGACCCGGCCCGGCCCGGCGCCTCCGCCACCGATCCGGCACCGGAACACCCGTTCCTCCTGCTGACGCGCACCCCGACCGACTACATCCAGGCGCGCTACCTCGACGACGGCACCTACGAACTCGAGCACATCACCGGCGCCGAGCATCGCCAGCTGTTCACCACCGACGCCCTGCTCGTCCGTGACATCGTCTGGTCCTGGGTCCAACGCGATACCTGGTGGTCCGACACCGTCGCATGGACCACGGTCGACCCCGCCATCGCCGAACTCCACGCCCTGCACACCGAACTCTCCGACATGCTCGACGGCATCTCCGTCATGGACTCCGTCGCCGACGAACTGGACCAAGCCCTCTCCCGCGCCGACGAACTCCTCGAGGACTTCGATCTCGAATTCGACGGGACCGATGATCGTGCATCCTGACGTGGTCGAGGCACGCAATCTCATCGCTGTGCTGGGACTGGACATTTCGGCCGCGGTTCCCGAGGCGGAGAACGCTGATTACGGAGCATTCGTGTCCGGGATCGGCGGTAGCGCTGTCCGGTTCCGGGTAGGCAAGCAAACTCCGACGAAGGTGGGCGTGTTCGTTGCCGTGTGGCGGCGTGCCGAGGACGGTTCGACGGAGCCTTTCGCCGCCGAAGACTGCGCCGATCTACTGGTGATCACCGCCCGCGCGGGACCGCGTTTCGGACAGTTCGTATTCCCGAAGAGCGCACTTGTCGAGCACGGAATCGTGTCGGTCGCCGGTCGTGGCGGCAAGCGCGGATTCCGGGTGTACCCGCCGTGGTCGGTGGTGGAGAACAAGCAGGCGCGACGCTCACAGGAGTGGCAGTGCCGCTACTTTCTCGATCTCGAGAATATCGATCCGCAGGCCGCCCGGAATCTCTACGAACCGGTGCGCCCTCGATCTGACACATCGGACGGCGACGAGACGCGCTGATGTGAATTACAGTGGCGCCGTGGGGATTACCGAATACGGTCCGGGCGATGTCGTGTATTTTCCGGCGGGCCCGTTCAGCGGCATCTGCGGTGTTGTACAGGAGGTCGATGCTCGGCGGGCGGAGCTGCGCATCGAATTCGGGGAGGGGACCGTTCACCGGGAAGGGAATGTTCTGCGGGAGCGGCGGCATAGGTTGACAGTCGGATTCGACGAGGTCGAGTTGGTGTAGCCCGTTCGGAGTTCGTCTTGCGGCGCTTGCTCCGAATGGGCGATGATTGCGTCCAGCATGCTGAATTCCGATCCCTCGTTCGACAGCCTCGAAGGCTTATCCGTAGGGGATGCGCTGGGCGCTCAATTCTTCGTCCCCGGACGCTCCGTCCCTGATCTGCTCGCCGGACGAGCGCCGGCCGCACCCTGGCAATGGACCGACGACACCGAGATGGCGTGCTCGGTGTACGCCGAAATCCGAGACCGCGGCGGTGTGGATCGCGATGCGCTCGCGGCCGCATTCGCGCAACGGTGCGAACCGTATCGCGGCTACGGTCCCGGCACAGTTGTTGTGTTGCACGAGATTCGCGACGGGCGGCCGTGGGCCGAAGCCGCGGGTGCCGTATTCGACGGGCGCGGGTCGTGGGGAAATGGTGCGGCGATGCGGGTGGCGCCCCTCGGGGCGTATTTCGCCGGAGATCCGGATCGGGCGGCAGCGCAGGCAGCGCTGTCCGCCGAGGTGACCCATCGGCACCCGGAAGCGATCGTGGGTGCGATGGCCGTCGCGGTCGCGGCCGCACATGCGGCAGTCACGCGCGAAAAGGGCTGTACGCCTGATGAATTGCTGCTGGCAGTCGTGCCGTATCTGGTCGACGGGCTCACCGCGCAGGGTGTCCGTCGCGCCCGGCAATTGCTCGGCCGAACGGTAGCCGAAGCGGCCTACGAACTCGGCAACGGCGCACGGGTCAGCGCTCAGGACACCGTGCCCTTCACATTGTGGGCAGCCGCCACCTATCTGGACGACTATCCGGCGGCGGTCCGCGCCTGCGTCGAGGCGGGCGGAGACGCCGACACCACGGCCGCGATCGTCGGCGGAATCGTGGCGGCCCACACCGGGACCGGAATCCGGGATCGCACCCGTGGGATCCCGGAGCAGTGGCTCATTGCGCGCGAACCACTGCCCGAATGGGTGGTGGGTCCTCAGCGGGCGCGGGCGCTCCAGCGGCCGTCGTAGCGGACTTCGATCGGGTGGGCGAAGGCGGTGGAGACGTGGTCGGTGGTGATGACCTCGGTGGCGGGGCCGGCGGCGACGGTGTGGCCGTCGGCGATGAGCAGGGCGTGGGTGGTGGTGCTCGGGAGTTCCTCGAGGTGATGGGTGACCAGGATCGAGGCGACCTCGGGGTGGGTGTGATCGAGGGTGTCGATGGTGGTGAGGAGTTGTTCGCGGGCGGCCAGGTCGAGGCCGGTGGACGGCTCGTCCAGGAGCAGGACTCTGGGGTCGCTGATGAGGGCGCGGGCGATGAGGGTGCGGCCGCGTTCGCCATGGGACAGGGTGGGCCAGATGTCGTCGGTCTTCGTGGACAGGCCGAGAGTGTCGATGATGGCGTCGGCGCGGGCGAGATCCTCGGAGGTGGGTGACCACCGCATCGGAGTATCGATCGTGCCGGTGACTCCGGTGAGGACGACCTCGCGCACCGTGAGCGCGTAGCGCAGGGGGTGACGCGGGTTGACGTGGCCGATCGAGCGGCGCAACCGGGCCAGCTCCACCCGGCCGAACTGTTCGCCGAGCACCCGCACGGCCCCGGTGGTGGGGAAGGCGACCGCGCCGCAGAAGCCGAGCAGCGTGCTCTTACCCGCGCCGTTGGGGCCGAGCAGTGCCCAGTGCTCACCGGCCCGCACGGTCAGCGAGATGCCGTTGATGATCTTCTTGCCGTCACGGCGGAAGGTCACGTCGTCGAGTTCGATCACGGGGGCGCCGGTCATGTGAAGGCCTCCTTCAAAGCGGACAGGTGGGTGCGGCTGAATTCCGCGGCGGCAGTAGGGGTTCGATCGGCGATCGCCTGGGCGAGCTGCTCGTGCGCGAAGTGGTCGGCCTGCTCGGAGCGGACCGGGCGCAGCGCGAGCATGTCGATCATGGCCAGGCGCAGTCGCGGGAGGAAGCTGTCGAACAGCTGGGTGAGCACGTCGTTGTGGGCGGCGACGATGACCGCGCGATGGAAGGCCATGTCGGCGTCGACGTGATCGGCGACGGTCTGGCCCTCGGCCCGGCGACCCGCCAGAGCGCGGCGGATGGCCCGCAGGTCAGCAGGCGTGCGTCGTTGCGCGGCGAGCGCGGCGGCCTCGGCCTCGATCGCGATGCGCGCCTCGATCACCGCGGCGATCGTGGCGCCACGCAGCACGACATCCCAGTCCTCGGACACGTCGAGGGCGGTCACGAACACCCCGGAACCCTGCCTGCTGTCGAGCACACCCTTGCCCGCGAGTTCCCGGATCGCCTCGCGCAGCGTCGAACGGCCGACACCCAGCTGGGCGGCGAGCAGCGTCTCACCCGGTAGTCGATGGCCCAGCGGCCACTCGCCCGCACGGATGCGAGCGAGCAGGAGTTCGGCCGCTTGTGCGGCCAACGGCTGACGTCTTACCTGCGCTACCACCCGAGAACCTCTCTACTTGTCTGAGGAGTTGTGGTAGAAGTTTACTCATCATGACGGCACCGAGCGGCACTCGGTACACCACAGTGTGGGCCAGGTCGATGCTCTGACCGCCGCACTCGCCGGGGCGGGCCACCCCATCGAAATCCTCGGCCTGACCCAGCATGCCGTGGACAGGGGCGCCGACAGCACGGCGGTGAGCTACGTCGAATACCGGGCGGCAGGTCGCAACGGTTGGGCGTTCGGCCGCGACACCTCGGTCGTGGCGGCCGCACTCGAAGCGGTGATGAACGCGGTCAACGCGACAGGTCAGGTCGATCGGGGCGGCCGCACTGCCGGCCGCCCCGTATCAGTCCGCTTCGCCCTCGCACCAGTCGTCGAAAGCGTCGAACTCCGCCTCGTACTGGGGTGGGATCGAATCCTCGACGGCATCCTCGATCGGGTCCCAGGCCTCGTTGCACCCCGCGGGCGCCGGCGGCCACGACTCGATGAATTCGACCAACGGCGACGAGGGCGGCTCGGGTTCCTGGGCCGCCGCGGTACCCACGGTGGCCAGGGTCAATGCCGCGGCGGCACCCGCGGCGGCGATGATCCGGCAAACACTGTTCATAACATCCTCCTGTCCGCGCCGACATGCGATGTCCGATAATCGTAACTTCGTAGTTCGCTGTGTGGCGGGGATGAGCGGGGTGCAACGTGGGGACGACCGAAGTCGATCGTGTCGAGGTGGATACCGTGGTGTGGGGGACCTTGGTGATCGAACGCTCCGAGGGGAGAGTGCGGACATTCCTGGCGTCCGATGTGGAGGTCTCGGTTGTCATCGAGCGGCGAGGACCTCGGACGCGAAAGCGATGCCACCTCGGTAGTCGGGACACGGCGGCCATCTCCGCGGTCGTGAACGGTCGTGCTCTTGCCCTGGACATCGGACGGGGAAAGCTTCTCAAGCGGAGCTATCGCATCACCGCTGTGGTCGACGGCCGCTGTCTCAGCATGCGTCCCAAAGACATCGAGACGGCGACGTTCGTGAACGGAAAGCCGTACGAGATCGAAAATGACTTCGGTGAGCTGACGGTGAAGGCCGATGGCACTGTCGACGTATTCTGGGCGCTGCCGACGAAGGTTCTCAACCGGACGATCGAGCCACCCGTACCCACCACGGAGGACGTACTCATCGGCTACGCCATCGCTGCGGCGTTCGGAACAGGGTCCCTGTCTTTCACGACGATTCTGATGGGTCTCGTCGCCGAGGCGATTCCCGGCTGAGCCGACGGTAGCGACAGACCACCGCTGTCACCACCACCCCGTCAGGTACATCAGGCCGAGGCTGGTGGTGCCGAGGATCAGGCCGAGGGCGCCGCCGAGGATCAGTGGGCGGATGCCCGCGGTGCGCAGGCGGGCGAGGCTCAGGGAGGTGCCGATGGCGGCGAGGACGGCGGCGATGAGCCAGCTGCTGGTGGTGGCGAGCGGCTCGGTGAGCTCGGCGGGGATGATGTCGAGGCCCGCGATGACGGATGCGGCCAGGAACAGGACCACGAAGAGGGGGACCGCCTGGCGCAGGGAGGCCTGGGGTAGATCGGTCTGCTCGGCGATGTGGCGGCGGCCGACGTGCAGGCCCAGGCAGAGCGGGATGATGGCGAGGCTGCGGACCATTTTCACGATCACAGCGAATTGCGCCGCACCGGCACCGAAGATCACGCCCGCGGCCAGGACCGACGAGGTGTCGTTGATCGCGGTGCCCGCCCACAACCCGAACGCCTCCTGCGACAGCCCGAGAGCGCGGCCGAGCGGCGGATACACCAGCACGGCGGTCACATTGAAGATGAAGATGGTGCCGAGGGCGTAGGCGACGCGTTGTTTGTCGGGTCGCAGGACCGCGGTGGCGGCGGCGATCGCGGACGCGCCGCAGATCGTCGTGCCCACGGCTATCAGGGTCGCCGACTCCTTGTCCACCGCCAGCATCCGTCCGACGAAGAACGCCGCAACACCGCCGACGAGCAATGTCCCGAGTAGCACCACCGCCGTCTCGCGCCCCACACTCAGGACCGACCCGAGCGGCAGGCCGAGCCCGAGCAGCACGATCGCCACCCCGAGCAACCGCTGCCGGGCGACGTCGAGTCCCGGGCCGAAGGTCTCGCCTGTCACGTCCTTGCGGCGCAGGACCATCCCGGCGACAGCGCCGGCGCCGAGCGCGAGCACCGGCGCACCGACCATCGGCAGCGCCTTGCCGACCGGCGTGGCCACGGTGGCCAAGAGTGCGGCAAGGGCCAGACCGGGAGCGAGAGTGTGTACGCGGTTCACTCCTTCACCCTCGCGCCACCGAGGATCCCGAGGTAGAGAGCGAATTCGCAGGTACCCATCAACGTGGCTTATGGGCCTGCCGACGGCGTGTGTGGTTTGCTGGAGAGGTGCGGAAACGAACCGGGCTGACTATCGCCACCGGTGTCGGGCTGATGTTGTGGGGTGAATGGGCGAATCGGCGCGCCTCCCGTCGGGGCGTCGGTACTCCGCGCGCGGGGTCGGAAGCGATCGTGGTGCTGGGGTATCGCAACACTGGTTCGCGTGCCAACGGCATGAACCGGTGGCGGGTGCGTGCCGGCCTGCGATCCATCGATCCGCGCGCGACCGCGACCCGCCTCGTCCTGTGCGGGGGCGCCTGCGCCGGTCCGGAGACCGAGGCGGCGCTGATGGGGCGCTACGCCGTGGAAATCTGCGGTTACGACGGCGAACTGGTGCTGGAGCAGTCGAGCCGATCCACTTGGGAGAACATCGCTTTCGCGATCCCGTACCTGAAGGATGTCGACCGGATCAAGATCGTCTCGCTGCCGACGCACGCCGAGACCGCCCGCGCCTATCTCGCGGAACAGAGCCCGGAACTGGCCGTCCGGCTCGTCCCGGGACGGGAGTATCGGTTCGGCGAATGGATGCCGCTGAAACCGGTGTTCGCCCTCTACGGTGTGGCGAAGACATTGCGTGGCCGATTCGGCCATGTCCACGGCGGCGACAGTGCCTGATGTGGTGTCGCGCCACCCGTCGCCCATAATCGGGCCATGACCCTGCCGCCCGGAACACCCGACCTCGAGGTCCTCGATCTCCTCGTGTCGGTGGCCGAGCTGGGCAGCCTGGGCGCCGCCGCCCGCAGACACGGGGTCAGCCAGCCCGCCGCGAGCATGCGGATCAGCGCACTCGAACGCCGCATGCACGTGAAGCTGCTCGACCGTGCACCGACCGGCTCCGAACTGACCGACGCGGGCCGCGCCGTCGTCGCGCACGCTCGTACCGTTCTCGCCGCGGTGCACGACCTCGTGGACGACCTCGCCCGGCTCCGCGCCGCACAGGCCCCACGGTTGCGCATCGCCGCCTCCAAAACCATTGCCGACCACCGCATTCCGCATTGGCTCGCCGCCCTGCGCGCCGATCACCCCGAAGTCGTGATCTCCCTCGAAGTCGAGAACTCGACCCAGGTCGCGGGCCTCGTGCGGGACGGCACCGCCGATCTCGGCTTCGTCGAAGGCCCACATCCACCGGCCGGACTCGGCAGTCGCGTACTGGGGGCCGACGACCTCGTCGTAGTCGTGGCACCGAATCATCCATGGGCGCAACGGAAGACCCCGGTCACGCTGGCCGAGCTGGCAGGCACCGCCCTGCTGTGGCGCGAACCCGGATCGGGCACCCGCGACACCGTGTGGGACCTGCTCGCCACCGCGGCCGCACCCGCAGGCCCGGCCGCGGAACTCGGGTCGACCGCCGCGATCGTCGCAGCGGCCCGAACCGGCATGGCACCCGCGGTCCTGAGCCGACTGATCGCCGCGCCCGACCTCGTCACCGGCACCCTGGTGGAAGTCCCTTCGGCCGATGCCGCCCGCCTGACCCGCAAATTCCGGGCCATCTGGCGCCGCAACACCCCGCCGACCGGGCCGGGCGAACTGCTCGTGGAGCGGGCAGCGCTGCTCGAGACCGCACGCGGTCGAGCGTCCTAGCCGAGCGTTTCGAGCACGGCAACGGCCTTCGCCGCGCCGCCGTAGCCGCTGATGGTGACGGCCAGCTGTTTCGCGGCCGAGGCGAAGCTGCCGTCGCCGAGGATCTGTGCCGCGGTCCGCGCGATCACCTCGCTGCTCGCATCGGGCATCAGCATCAGGCCCGCTCCGAGGGTTCGGACCTGTTCGGCATTGAAGAACTGGTCGCGGCCCATCGGGGTGCACAGCAGCGGCACACCACGACCGAGCGCGGCCATCGTCGTGCCGAGCCCGGCGTGGGTGATCACCAGTGACGCCGACGGAAGGATCTCGGCGTGCGGCACATACCGCACAACTTGGGTATCCACCCCCGCCCGCACTGTCGCCGGGTCGATCGCCGCTCCGGTCGTGACGATGGCGCGCACCGGCATCTGTGCGACCGCGTCGACACACCGCTGCAACAGCTCGGCCTGACCTTGCTCGCTCGTGCTCAGCGCGACCAGGACCAGCGGCTTCGAACCGTCACCGATATCGACCTCGTCGATCTCACGCGACAGCGCGGGTGCGTCGAGCACCGGCCCGATGCGCACCACGTTGGCTGCGTCCGGTCCGTCGGGCTCGAACTCCTTGGGTACCGCGACGAGCGCCTGCGCGCACGCGTCATGGATATCGGCGAGGCTCTCGATCGCGGGCAGGCCGAGCTCCGCGCGCCCCGCGTTCGCGAGCGCGATACCCGGCGCGAACATCTCGACCAGTGGTCCGCCCCGGAAGATGGTGTACGCCGTGTGGAACAGCGTCGCGGTGGGAGTGCCCGATGCCAGCGCGACATCGATAGCGGTGAAGAGCAGGCAATCGACGAGCACCGCATCCGCGGGCTCGCGGTCCAGCTCCTGCGCGAGGTCGCGCGCGACGGCCGAACTGAAGCACAGTTCCTCGATCATGAGCTTCACCTCGGCTTCGAAGTCGTCCGGGGTGTATATCGCGTCCCAGCCCTCGCTCTGCGTCAAGCTGACGAAGCGGGCGCCGACATCGGCGCATCGTTGCACGATCGTCTCGTGGCCGAGTATTCGGACGTCGTGGCCGCGATCGACCAGGGCACGAGCGATGCCGAGAGTCGGGACGAGGTTCCCCGCGCCGTCCCAGGTGCTGATCAGGTAGCGAGCCATGACGTTCCTCCTCGAGGATTAGCTTGACAGCTTGTAAAGTACGGTATGGTTGACAGCGTGTCAAGTGGCGGACGTCCCCAAACCCGGACTCAGATCCTCGAGTCGGCGCGCGCGATGTTCGAGGAACACGGCTATCACGGCGCCGGCCTCGGAGCTATCGCGAAGGAGGCCGGGGTCTCACGCCAGGCGATCTACCTCCATTTCCCGTCCAAGGTCGAGTTGTTGACCGACCTGCATCTGCACATCTACGCCACCGATGTCGTTCCGGCCATCGAACGGCATCCGATCACGGACACGATGACCGCGTGGGAGGCGCTCGACGCGACGATCGCCGCCGATGTCGAGGTCGCGTCCAGGGTGTGGCGGATTCACGAGGCGCTCGTCGTAGCTCGGCGCCAGTATCCGGAAGTCGAGGAGACCTTGCGGGTCCGCGAGGCCGATCGCTACGGCGAGCTGCTCGATATCGGGCGCAGGCTCGAACGAGACGGCGTACTGCCGCCGAAGGTCGACGTCGCATCGGTGGCCGACATGCTGTGGGGCCTCGTGAACACCGGTACCTACGGGAATCTCGTCAACGAACGAGGTTGGTCGCTCGACCGGTACAGGTGCTGGGTACGTGACACGATCCGCCTCCATCTCGGCGCCGACTGAGTCCGCCGGGCGCCGAGTTCCCCACTCCGGTAGTGGTGGGATTGGCAGGTGTGTCGGCATCGCCGCAGGTCACGGCCCTCACCGACGATCAGGAACTGGCGTAACCATCCGGTAATTGCCCGAAACGTCCCTTGTAACGTGGCGTTCGCAGCATTTGCCGCATGACAGCCACTCCAACCTCCTCGGCGAGGCCACGGCCTCCCGATCCGGGTTCGGGCAGACGCAGCGCACCGGCCCGGCGCATCCGCGACATCCTGCGGGCCCGCATCCGCAGCGGCGTCTACGGCACTCGCGCACTGCCCGCCGAACCTCAGCTCGCCGCCGACTTCGCCACCAGCCGCAATATCGTCCGCGACGCACTCACCCTGCTGCGCGACGAGGGCCTGATCGACCGTGTCCCCGGGGCGGGCACCTTCGTCGTCGCAGACAAGGCGGTACAGGGTCTCGACCGGCTGCGCGGCCTCGCCGAAACCTTCGAGACCAGCAGCGACCGGGTGGTGAACCAGGTCCTGCTCGCCGAGATCGTGCCCGCCACACCGCTGGTCGCCGAACGGCTCGAGCTCCAGCCCGGCGATCCGGTCGTGGCACTGGAACGGGTGCGCTACCTCGACGGCGCGCCACTGTCGCTCGACGCCAGCTACCTCACCGCCGACGTCGGCATCCCACTCCTGGACAAGGACCTCACCGGCTGCGACGTGTTCGGCCTCCTGGAAGCCGAACTGGGCCTGCCCCTCGGCTCGGCCGCGGTCGCGATCGAGGCGGTCGCCGCCGACCCCACCGTCGCCGGACTGTTGCAGGTCCGCGCGGGATCTCCGCTGCTGTTCCTCGAACGGCTCACCTATACCGATTCCGGTCGACCCGTCGATCTCGAGTACATCCGCTATCGCGGTGACCGGTTCTCCCTGTCCGGGCGGCTCGACCGCGTTCCGGTGACCCCGCGGCGCACCCGCGACAACCACGAAAGGGCTTGATCCCCATGCAGATTCCACCGCTGACCGACCGGCGAGAACTGGTCTGCGATGTCCTGATCGTCGGCGGCGGCACCGCGGGCACCATGGCCGCGCTCACCGCCGCCCGCCACGGCGCCGACGTGCTGCTGCTCGAGAAGGCCCACGTCCGGCACTCCGGCGCGCTCGCCATGGGCATGGACGGTGTCAACAATGCTGTCGTCCCCGGCAAGGCCAGCCCCGAGGACTACGTCGCCGACATCACCGTCGCCAACGACGGCATCGTCAACCAGCGCACCGTCTATGAAACCGCGACAAGGGGTTTCGAGATGGTGCAGCGACTCGAGGGCTACGGCGTCAAGTTCGAGAAGGACGAGCACGGCGAATACGCGGTCCGCAAGGTGCACCGCTCCGGCTCCTATGTCCTGCCGATGCCGGAGGGGCGCGACGTGAAGAAGGTGCTCTACCGCACCCTGCGCGCCCGCGACGTCCGATCCAAGGTGACCATCAGCAACCGGGTGATGCCGGTGCGGGTACTCACCGTCGACGGACGTGCGGTCGGCGCGGTCGGATTCGACACGCGCACCGGCGAATTCGTCACCATCTCGGCGGGCGCGGTGATCCTGGCCGCGGGTGCGTGCGGTCGGCTCGGGCTGCCCGCTTCGGGCTATCTCTACGGCACCTACGAGAACCCGACCAACGCGGGCGACGGCTACGCCATGGCCTACCACGCGGGCGCCGAACTCTCGGGCATCGAGTGCTTCCAGATCAACCCGCTGATCAAGGACTACAACGGTCCTGCCTGCGCGTATGTGGCCAACCCGTTCGGCGGCTACCAGGTCAACTCCGAAGGCAACCGCTTCGTCGACTGCGACTACTGGTCGGGTCAGATGATGGCCGAGGTCAAACGCGAACTCGACAGCGCCCGCGGCCCGATCTACCTGAAGCTGAGTCACCTGCCCGATGCCACGATCCGCGAGATCGAAGGCATCCTGCACACCACCGAACGCCCCACCCGCGGCACCTTCCACGAAGGCCGCGGCACCGACTACCGCACCGGCGACATCGAGATGCACATCTCCGAGATCGGTTTGTGCAGTGGCCATTCCGCGTCCGGAGTCTGGGTCGACGAACACGCCGCCACCACGGTGCCCGGTCTGTACGCGGCGGGGGATATGGCACTGGTGCCGCACAATTACATGATCGGCGCCTTCGTCTACGGCGACATCGCGGGCGAGCACGCGAGCGAATTCGCCCGCAGCGCAGCACATCCGGAACTGCCCGCCGACCAGATCGAAGCCGCCCACGACCTGATCTACCGCCCGCTGCGCAATCCCGACGGCCCGCCCCAGCCGCAGGTCGAATACAAACTGCGCCGCTTCGTCAACGACTATCTCCAGCCGCCCAAGGCGCAGTCGTATCTGACGCTCGGCGTCGAAGCCTTCGAACGGATGCAGACCGAAATCGCCGCGATGGGCGGCCAGACCCCGCACGAACTGATGCGCTGCGCCGAGGTGACCTTCATTCGCGACTGTGCCGAGATGGCGGCGCGGGCTTCACTGCGACGCACCGAAAGCCGTTGGGGGCTCTACCATCAGCGCGCCGACTGGCCCGGACGCAACGATGCCGAATGGTTCTGCCACTTGAACCTGTATCGCGGGGCCGGCGGGGCGATGGAGTTCCGCACCAGGCCGGTCGCCCCCTACATCGTGCCGGTGCCGGGCTTCGTCCGTCCCGACGGCGTCGCCGACGTCTCCGCACCCGAACTCGTCGGCGCGTGGGGTGCGCGATGATCACACACCTGCCGAGCCTGAGGAATGTCGGCGACCTCGAAGTGGGAGGCGTCCGATGAGCGCCCGCCTGCTGGCCCTGCTCGAGCTGGCGGACGAGTGCCCCGAGCTCGACGAACTCACCCCGTTCATCACCGACCCCGACCCAGAAGTGCGCCGCACGGCACTGTCGGTGCTCAGCGAGACCACCGACGCCTGGGCCGAGGCCGCTCCGATCTTCGCCACGGCACTCGCCGATGCCGATGTCGACGTGCGTCACGCCGCCATCGGCTTGCTCACCGAACTCCTCGAGGTACTCGTGCCTGGTCCGGAATTCGATGCGGCACTGCGTAATTGCGTCGCTGCGACGGAACCGGCGGTGCGCTCGGCCGCGATCGAGGCGCTGTGGCGCCACCGCAGGGTGGATGCGGGTGAGCTGAGGCGATGGCTGGCCGATCCGAATGTCGCGGTGCGGCGCACGGTGGTCGCCGGCCTCACCTCGGTCGACGCGCTCGACGAACTCGCCGTCGCCGCCGACGACGAAGACAAGGAAGTGCGGATCAGTGTCGCGAAAGGTATCGCGGCAGTGGGTGATCCGCGCGGCGCGGTGACCCTGCTCGCCTTGGCCGCCGACCCCCAGCCGCTCGTCCGGGCGGCCGCGCTGTCGAGCCTGGCGGGTACCGGCTGCGACGAGCAGGCCGCCGCGACGGCCACGGCGTCCATCACCGACCCGGCATGGCAGGTCCGGCAGGCGGCGGCGATCGCCCTGGCCGCCGCCGACCCCGAACTCGCCGCGGCACCGCTGCTGTCGGCGGTCGCCGATCCCAACCTCGACGTCCGCAAGGCGGCAGTGCGCGCACTGGCCGAACGGATCGCCGAGCGACGCGACATCACCTCGGCGCTGCAGACGGCTCTCGACGACCCGGACGCCGACGTCCGTGCCTTCGCCCGCATCGGCATCGCCAACTCTGGAAAGGAACTCTGATGGCCCTGGTCAATGCCCGCCTCGATGTCCCCGTCTCGGTCGACGAGGCGAAATGTATCGACGGCTGCACCCTCTGCGTGGACATGTGCCCG
This sequence comes from Nocardia sp. NPDC058518, assembly GCF_042719655.1. Taxonomy (NCBI): domain Bacteria; kingdom Bacillati; phylum Actinomycetota; class Actinomycetes; order Mycobacteriales; family Nocardiaceae; genus Nocardia; species Nocardia sp. NPDC058518. The sequence goes on along the minus strand of NZ_JBHXNJ010000024.1, from coordinate 3,768 downwards.
CTCGATTCCCTTGCCATCCACCCGGATTCGGGCAAGGCCTACATGCACGTCGACGAATGCTGGTACTGCGGGCCGTGCGCCGCGCGATGCCCGGTCGGCGCCGTCACCGTGAACATTCCGATCCTGTTGCGTTGAGAGAGCCATCATGAGCATCCGAATCCCCGCGCTGCTGCTCGGCATCGCCGCGGTCGCTTCCCTGGCCACCGGCTGCGGGGGCGCCGACGACGGCAAGACCGTCACCGTGAACATCGGCTACCAGTCCAAGACCATCAACACCGTCACCGCCGGCACCCTGCTGCGTGATCGCGGCACCTTCGAGGCCGAACTCGCCGAACTCGGCAGGGCCAAGGGCCTCACCTACAAGGTGGAGTGGAAGGACTTCGCCGCGGGTCCACCGCTGACCGCGCAGATGCTGGCGGGTCAGGTCGACATCGGCTCGATGGGCGACGCGCCGATCCTGGTCAACGGCTCCAAGACCCGCGACCACGCCGACGTGAAGTCCGAACTGATCGCCGTCACCGGCTACAACCTGCGCGGTTCGCTGAATCAGATTGTGGTGCCCACGGATTCGAAGGCGGCCACGATCACCGACCTGCGCGGTGAGATCGTGTCGACCAGCGTCGGGTCGGCCGCGCACGGCATGCTCGCCACCGGGCTCTCGGCGGCGGGTCTGGCCCTCGACGAGGTGAAACTGCTCGGCCAGGATCCCGCCGTCGGCGCCTCGGCGCTCCAGGGGGATCAGGTGGCCGCGCTGGCGCAATTCGTGCCGTGGCCACAGAAACTCGTCTACGACGGCAAGGCGAAACTGCTCTATGACGGTGGCAGCGCGGGCATTCCGACCTTCCACGCCGTCGTCGCGAGCGAACGCTTCGGCACCGGCAACCCCGACATCGTCACCGCGTTCCTCACCGCGGTACGCAAGACCACCGACTACCTCAACGAGAACCCACTCGAGGCCGCACAGCGAGTCGCCGAGATCACCGGGTTACCGGCCGAGGTCGTGTACCTCTACAACGGCCCGAACGGCCTGGTGAGCTTCGATCCGACGATCAAGACCCAGCAGGTGGACGCGCTCGGCAAGCTGCTGCCGTTTCTGAAAAGCCTTGGCGCGCTCTCGGATCTGGACCTCGGCGAGTTCGTCGACGACCGCTATGTGCGCACCGTCTACGGCGCCGATTACGACACCGCCCGCGCATCGGTGGCCGCCCCCGCATCACTGACCGGCACCGATGCCACCTGCGGGGGAGCGGTGGACGGCCTCGCTACCGCCTCCGAGGTGTGGTTCGCGAACACCCCGACAACCACGGTCGCCAAGACCCCGACCTGTCTGCTGCGACAGATCGCGGCCGCAGGCACCACCGTCCGCGCCGCCTACGTGCCCGACCACAGCACCGGCACCCGGCTGTTCGCCGCCACCGCGACCTGGGTGAGCGATCCCGCCGCGGGCCCCGACGACCGGCTGCTGCCCTTCGCGACCCGTACCGACGCACATCAGTACGCCGCCGCCCATCCGGGCGTCACGGTGATCGACTACCAGGCAGCACTGAAGGCCCGCTAAATCCGTCACGTGAGACCAGGAGGCTCACCATGACCGTTTCCATCGAACCACGCACCGCGCCCGTCGCGGCACCCGAAACCGCCACCACGCCAACGAGTTCACCCACCCGTTTCGCCGTTCCCGCCAAGGCGCGCAAGGCCGCGCTGACCGCCGTACCGCTGTTCGCGCTGTTGCTGGCCTGGTACTTGCTCACCACCAACCAGGTCGTGTTCTGGCTGCGCTTCGACAAGATCCCCACGCCCGCACAAGTATTCGACTCCTTTCGCACCCAGCTCGGTGCGTCGACCTACTACCGTGACATCTTCTCCAGCACTCGCCGCATCCTGATCGGCTTCGGCCTGGCCACGGTGTCGGGTGTGCTGATCGGCATGGCAGTCGGCCGCTCGGCCGTGGTGAGCGCACTCGTGCGGCCGGTGCTCGAAGTATTCCGGCCCATCCCGGCGATCGCCCTGGTGCCGCTGGCCATCCTGCTGTTCCCGACCGGTGAACAGGGCATCGTGTTCATCACCTTCTTCGCCGCGTTCTTCCCGGTCGCGGTGAGCACCATCCACGCCATGCACGCCCTGCCCAAGGTATGGGAGGAGGCGGCACACACCCTCGGCGCGCGCCGACGCGACATCCTGTTCCAGATCGCCCTGCCCGGCGCACTACCGGGCATCTTCTCCGGGCTGTCGGTGGCGATGGGCGTGGCCTGGATCTGCGTGATCAGCGCGGAGATGATCTCGGGTCAGTTCGGCATCGGGTACTTCACCTGGCAGTCCTACGGGCTGCTTGACTATCCGGGGGTGATCGTCGGGATGCTCACCATCGGGCTGCTCGGCTGGTTCACCGCCTGGCTGGTCGAACTGGCGGGGCGCCGGGTGAACCGGTGGCTGCCAAGGGCGCAGCGATGAGCGCCGGCGCTGCGGTGCGGCTCGACGGATTACGTATCGCCTACGGCGAAAGTCTCGCCGCCGAAGTCGATCTGGATGTCGACGCGGGGCAGATCGTGGTGCTGCTCGGTCCGTCGGGCTGCGGCAAATCCACCGTGTTGCGGGCGATGGCCGGGTTGCTGCCGCCGATCGGTGGGACGGTCACGGTCGACGGTGGACCCTCGGCGCAGCACTGCTCGATGGTGTTCCAGGAGGACGCGTTGCTGCCGTGGCGGACCGCCCGGCGCAATGTCGAGTTCGCGCTGAAACTGCGCGGGGTGTCACGCCGCGACCGTCGCGTCGAAGCCCAGCAACTACTGAACCTGGTGGGGCTCACAGACTTCGGTGACCATCTACCCGGTGCGCTCTCGGGCGGCATGCGCCAGCGCGTGCAGCTGGCACGGACGCTGGCCGCGCGACCACGAGTGCTGCTGATGGACGAACCGTTCGGCGCCCTGGACGCTCAGACCCGCGCCGATATGCAGCGGCTGCTCATCTCGGTGTGGCGGCAACGCCGGACCACGGTGCTGTTCGTGACGCACGACGTCGACGAGGCGCTGCTGCTGGCCGACCGGATCGTGCTGCTCACCCCGCGCCCGGCCCGCATTCAGCGCGTCATCGAGATCGCCTCGCCGCGCGCGCCCGGTGCCCGCTTCGAACCCGAATTCGCGCGTCTGCGTTACGAAATCCTCGCCGCCCTCGGCGAGCCCAACGAGAAGGAACTACAGCCATGACCTTCGTCATCGGAGCCGCCTGCGTGGACGTCATGGATCGCGCCTGCGTGGAGGAATGTCCCGTCGATTGCATCTACACCGGCGACCGGATGGCCTACATCCATCCGACCGAGTGTGTGGATTGCGGTGCGTGCGAACCGGTCTGCCCGGTCGAGGCGATCTATCTCGACGATGACATCCCGGCCGGGCAGGAAGGTTTCGTCGCCACGAACGCGGCCTTCTTCGACACGGCGCTGCCCGGCCGCGCCGGTGCGCTCGGTTCGCCGGGCGGCGCGGGCACGGTGGGTGAGCTCGGCGTGGACACGCCGTTCGTCGCGGGGTACGAGAAGTGAGAACTCCACTGCGGGTAGCGATCATCGGCGCCGGGCCCGCCGGTATCTACGCCGCCGACGCCTTGATGAAGTCCGATGCCTGCTCGGACGGGGGAGTGAGCATCGACCTCTACGAGCGCATGCCCGCGCCCTTCGGCTTGATCCGCTACGGCGTCGCCCCCGACCACCCCCGCATCAAGGGCATCATCACCGCCCTGCACAAGGTCCTCGACAAAGACCAGGTCCGCCTGCTC
>NZ_JBHXNJ010000023.1:104550-106122 GCF_042719655.1 Nocardia sp. NPDC058518 | reverse complement strand
GGACAACGGCCCCCGTGGCTCCCCCCCCCCCGCCGGGGGGGGGCCCGGCCCGCCCCGGGGGTGGCGGGGGGCGCGGGCGGGGTCGTTAATTTGTTTCCGGGCCCGTTCCGCGCCCCGCACTCGACTCCGGCCGCCGGCGCACATCGGTGCGCTCGCGGCCGGAGTCGGTGGTCTCGCGGAGATGGTCAGGTCAGCTGGTCCTTCATCACCTTCCCGGTCGCGTTGAGCGGCAAGGCATCCAGGAACCGCACCGAACGCGGCACCTTGTAGCCGGCCATCCGGTTCCGGCTCCAGGCGATGAGCTCGTCCTCGGTGACCTCGGCCTTCGCCACCACGTACGCGCGGCCCACCTCGCCGAGCCGCTCGTCGGGGACCCCGACCACCGCGGCCTGGGTGACCGCGGGATGTTCGAGCAGGAACCCCTCGATCTCCGCGGGATAGGCGTTGAAGCCGCCGACGATGAACATGTCCTTCTTCCGTCCGACGATGCGTAGTCTGCCGTCGATATCGAGCGCACCGAGATCGCCGGTGTGCAGCCACCCGTCCGGATCGATGGCCGCGGCGGTCGCGTCGGGATCGTCGAGATAGCCCAGCATGACCGAGTATCCGCGCACGAGGACCTCGCCGTCCTCGGCGATCCTGACCTCGACCCCGGCGCAGGGTTGCCCCACCGTGGTCGCGATCTGTTCGAAGGTGTCACCGGGCCGGGAGGCGGTGGCCGTGCCGGCTTCGGTGAGGCCGTAGCCGGTCATGATGGACCGGAACGGCAACTCCTGGGCGATCCGGCGGATGAGCTCCACCGGGATGTCGGCGGCACCGGTCACCGCCGCGCGCAGCGAGGACAGATCATGGGTGCCTTTCGATTCCAGCAGCGCGTGATACAGGGTGGGTGGTCCGGGCAGCATCGTCACCCGTTCGCGTTCCACCAGGTCGAGGACCGTCTCGACATCGAAGACCGGCACCGGAAGGACGGTCGCGCCGCGGATGAGCGAGGCCACCAGTCCGGCCTTGTAGCCGAAGGTGTGGAAGAACGGGTTGACGATCAGATACCGGTCGCCCTCGCGCAGATCGGCCAGATCGCACCACTCCGCGTAGAGCCGCAGGGTCTGCCGATGGTTCATCGTGACGCCCTTGGGCCGTCCGGTGGTCCCCGAGGTGAAGATGATGTCGGCGACATCGGTTCCCGCGACGGCACATTCGAACGGCTCGCCCGAATCGAGGAACCCGGATTTCAGATCGAACACCGGCACCTCGGTGACACCGGTGTAGTCGGTGCCGAGGAACCCCTGTTCCACCAGGACCGCCCTCGCCCCGCTACGCCGGATGACATCGGCCGCTTCGCCCGCCTTGAACCGCGTGTTCACCGGCACCAGCACGGCCCCTGCGGTGAGCACGCCGAACGCCGCGATCATCCACTCCGCCGAATTGGGCGCCCACAGCGCGACCCGGTCGCCCTTGCCGATACCCGCGGCCGCGAGGGCCCCCCGGGCGGGGCGGGGCCGGCGCGGGCCGCGGGGGGCGGGGCGCCGCCCCCGCCGCGCCGGCCGCCGGCGCCGCGCGCCGCGCCCCGGG
>NZ_JBHXNJ010000023.1:29516-104540 GCF_042719655.1 Nocardia sp. NPDC058518 | reverse complement strand
GCCCCAAGCCGACCACCACATCGAAGACGGGCACCAGCACCACGACACCGTCCACGACCGTGGCCCCCGCGACCACCACCCCCTCGCCCACCCCACCCGCACCCGCCCACCCCCCCCGCGGCGGCCCCCCCCCGGCGGTCGGCGGCGCTCGTCACCAGCTGCGGGAGGGTCTCCCAGTTCATACCTTCAGCAGCCGTGCGAGGTTGCCGCCCATGATCTTGGCCTGGTTGGCCTGCGGCATGTCCTTGAGCTCGTGGATGTAGCGCGCGGGCTCGGCCAGACCCTCGGGATGCGGCCAGTCCGAACCGAACAGCACGTGATCGACGCCCATGACATCGGAGAGCCGCTGCAGGTCCTCCTCCCAGAACGGGCTGACGTAGAGGCTCTGCTTGATGGCCTCGATCGGGTCGCGGAAGCCGAAGCCCTCCGGCGCCTTCTTGTAGACATCGGAGAGCTGCTGCAGCAGCGGCTCGAGCCAGGCCGAACCGTTCTCGATGACCGCGATCTTCAAGTCGGGGAACCGATTCAGCGCACCGTGGCACACCCAGGAGGCGACCGCGTCGGTGACCGGCCGCCACTGATTGGTCATCGCGAAGGTATTGGTCTGGAACGGCAGCATCTCCAGGCTGTTGCCCTCCCACTCGGCATCGAAGCGGGAGTAGCCGCTGTCGGAGGAGTGCATGGTGACGAGCACGTCGAGTTCGACGACCCGCTTCCAGAACGGATCGAACTCCGGCATCGCGAACGAGCGCATCCCCTTGAACCCGGGCACCGGGGCGGGCCGGACCAGGATCGCCTTGGCGCCGTGCTCGACGACCGCCCAGTTCAGCTCCTCGATCGCCTTCTCGACGATCGGCAGCGTGATCACCGGGACGGTGAAGATCCGGCCCGAATGCACGAAACTGCCGTCCTGGCCCCATTCTTCGAGCATCCACTGGTTGAGCGAGTGGACCACCGCGTGGATGAGCTCGGGGTGGTGGCGCATGCGCTCCTCGACCAGGCTGGCCAGCGTCGGGAACATCAGCGCGCGCTGCAGCTGCAGGTCGTCCATGACTTGCAGGCGGGCCTCGGGATGGCGGAATGCGTCGATCGCCTTCATCGACTTGCCGAAGATCTCGCGCCGGCTCTTGCCCTCGGGATTGCCGTGCTTGAAGTACTCCTCCATGGCGCCGGGACGCGCGACCACATCGAAGGTCGGGTTCGGGATGTACTCGCTGATCTGGCCGAGCACCGCGATCTTGGTGCGGCCGTTGATCTCGACGTACTGGATGGCGCCCGCGTACTGCTCGGGCAGGTACCGGGTGAGCGCTTCCTTGGTTTCGTAGAGATGGTTGTCCGCGTCGAAGAGCTGATAAGGCAGCTCGATCTTCGTCATATGGATCCTCCTTACCGATTTACGAGAATCATATTCTCTTCAGGATTGAACGGCAATATCCTCGTGCTGAGCGGCGAGGTCGCGTCGCACCACGAACTTCTGCACCTTGCCGCTGGCGGTGCGCGGGAAATCGGCGACGACGTGCACCTGTTCGGGCCACTTCTGCTTGGCCATCCCGGCCGCGGCGAAGTGCGCGCGCAGCTGGTCGAGGGTGGGTTCGGCGTGCCCGGGCAACAGCCGCAGGACCGCGGCGGTCCGCTCGCCGAGCCGGGGATCGGGCACCGCGACGGCGATCGCCTCGGCGACGCCGGGCAGTGCGAGCAGTACCTCTTCGACCTCGAGCGCGCTGATGTTCTCGCCGCCGCGGATGATCATGTCCGACTTGCGGTCGGTGATGGTGAGATAGCCGTCGTCGTCGAGCACGCCGATGTCGCCGGTGTGGTACCAGCCGTCGGCGTCGAACGCGGCGGCGGTGAGGTCGGGTTCGGTGTAGCCCAGGCACAGATCCGGTCCACGGCTGAGGATCTCGCCGTCCTCGGCCAGGCGGATCTCCACGCCGGGCAGGGCGTCGCCGTCGGTGAAGAGCCGTTTGTCCGTCGGTGCGGTATGGCGCGACCCGGTGATCGACGGGTGTTCGGTGCTGCCGTAGGAGCGGTAGACGGTGATCCCGGTGTCGTCCAGGCGCCGGGTGAGCGCGGCGGGCACGGCGGCGCCGCCGAGTCCGGCATAGCGCAGGTACGGCAGGTGCGCCTCGGTCCAGTCCGGATGATCGAGCAGGCTGGTGACGTAGTACGGCACGCCGCCACCGATGGCGAGCCGCTCGCCGGTCATCAGCGCGAGAATCCGCGCCGGATCCCACACGTCGACCAGGTTGATCGGCGCCCGGTCCAGGACCGGAATGAGGAAGGCGTTGACCATGCCGATGAAGTGACCGACCGGCGCCGCGGTGATCTGGTCACCGCGGTCGGCGGGGTAGATCCCGGCCAGCTGCCGCGTCTCGTGACCGAGCGTGTGATGGCTGTGGACCACCCCTTTGGGGGCTCGGGTGGTGCCGGAGGTGAAGGCGATCAGCGCGGGGCGCTCCGGATCGACCTGCAGCACGCCCGGCAGTGGCTCGTCGTCGAGCAATTCCTCGAAGTCGCGGCCGACTACGCCGGTGACGGGCACCTCGCGATAGACCTCCGGCGCGAACTCCAGGCTGCCGAACCGGTCGGCGGTGACGAAGACGTCGGGCCGCACCGTCTCGAGGATGTGGGTCAGTTCCCGTCGGCCGTAGAAGTGCACCACCGGGACGACGGTCGCGCCGAGGAATGTCGAGGCCCAGAAGACGGCCGCGGCCTCCATCCAGTTCGGAAGCTGGAAGGCGACGACATCGCCAGGGCCGACCCCGCGGCGGTGCAGACCTGCCGCGAGCCGTCGGGCGAGGTGTTCCACCTCGGCGACGGTGCCCGACCACGGCCGGGTGGCGGAATGGACCCGGAAGGGCGTTTCGGGCGCGGCGCGGAGCCCTTCGCTCAGTAGATCGCCGAGTGTCTCGGAGGTCCACCAGCCCTGTTCGTGGTATCGGCGGGCCAAGTCGGGCGGGATCGTGCGCATCGGCGACTCCTTCATCGGCGGGCCGAGCAGGGAGCCGCACGGCGAGCATATGGTTCTCAAAGAAAGAGAATCATATTTGCAGGAGTGCGTTCAAGTGTGCGGATCGGATGCGTGGAACCATCGGTCGCCACCCGCTTCCCATCACCTTCCGTCAATGTGATTCAGATCACACTCTGTGGTTCTTCGAGAACCTTCCTCGCGCTGGTGAGAATCAAATTACGGTGTGGTCGGCAGTTGCGTTCCGCGGGTTCGGTGACACTGCGTAGCCCGGCTCGGGCGCCCGCCGGGGACTCGCAACGGACCGTTTCGGCTTCTCGCGTGCGAAAAACGGGGACGAAGATATGGCGACTGGTCAGGGTGTTCATTCGGTCATTCGGTGGCGCGCACACGCGCACCGGCACCCGCTACGACATCGGCTGGCGGTGGTGGGGCCGGATGCGGCCGATATCGTCCGGCACGCGGGTGGCTGGCTGTTCGACCGGGCCGCCGCGGGGTGGGAGGTGACCGCGCTGGTCTCCGACTCCGAGAATGTCGGCCCGTTGCAGATCCTCGGTGCCACCGTGCTGGATCTGCGCCAGTCGCTGTCGGTCTCCCGGCACGACCTCTGGCCGACCGCTGTCGCCGTCTCGGTCCGTAGTTATCTCGCCGAACCGCAGGTGCGCGCGGGCGTCCTCGACTGTCTGGATCGAGGTCTGACGGAGGTCGCCGTGTGGGGTGACGATCTGCCCGGTGAGCTGGAAGAGCGGGTCGGCGCGTCCTGTCATCGGGTGAGTGTCGCCGCCCGGGCCTTCAAGTCCTGTGCCCTGACCGCGGCCGGCTTGCCCGGTGCGACCGCGGCGCCGGTGGAATCCTTCCGGTCCGGGACCTTGCTGCCGCCTTCGTTCCGCGGGGAGATGCGCGACCTCGTTCCCCTGAGGTAGTCGATCGCCGACGCCATGTCGATGGCGTCGGCACCGTCATGTCTTCGTCCGGCGCCACGCCTGTTGGGCGCCGGCGTGCTTCGTCATCAACATATGAGAATGTAATTCTCTCGAATCGACTGTTTGACTCTTGACGTGAGAGCGAGACGTAGCTCACGATGGAGAAGTTCATTTCCGGGAGCAACCCGAAAGATCACCTATGACGATCCCCCGCGAAGCCGCGGTCCGGGACAGCCCACAGGGCGAGGCCCGTCTCTCGCGGACGAAGCCTGCGACCCGGGAGATCTCCGCCTGGTGGCGTGGCTATCTGCGGCGGCACCCGGTGGCCGCGCTGGAGACCGTCGGCGGGCAGTTCGTGCTCGGCGTGCATGCCGTGCGATACCTCGTCGTCGACATCGTCACCGGTCGTTTCGCCTTCGGCGAGTTCATCCGGCAGTCGGCGTTCATGTCCTCCGCGGCGGTGCTGCCGACCATTTTCGTCTCGCTCCCGATCGGGGTGACCCTGTCCATCCAGTTCGGTCTGCTGGCCGGTCAGGTGGGCGCGACCTCGCTGGCCGGTGCGGCCAGCGGGCTCGCGGTGATCCGCCAGGGCGCGCCGATGGTGGCCGCGCTGCTGATGGCCTCGGCGGTGGGGTCGGCGATCTGCGCCGACCTCGGCTCGCGCAAGATCCGCGACGAGCTCGATGCGATGGAGGTCATGGGGGTCTCGGTTGTGCGGCGCCTGGTGGTTCCCCGGGTCGCCGCGGCGGTGCTGGTCGGCGTCTCGCTCACCGGCGTCGTGTGCTTCGTCGGTTTTCTGGCCGGCTACCTGTTCAACGTCTTCGCCCAGAACGGCGCGCCGGGTAGTTTCGTCGCCACCTTCGCTTCGTTCGCCACCGTCGGGGACCTGTGGCTGACGCTGGTCAAGGCGGTGGTCTACGGGATGATCGTCGCGGTGGTGGCCTGTGAGAAGGGGCTGCACACCGAAGGCGGTCCGGCCGGTGTGGCCAACTCCGTCAACTCGACGGTGGTCTCCTCGATTCTGCTGCTGATGCTGGTGAATGTCGTGTTCACCCAGCTGTTCATGATCCTGTTCCCTCGGCAGGGTCTGTGATGGCGACGCCGTATCGCCCGCCGGGTACCCGCACCGTCGCGCGGATGTCGCGGCGAGCGGGCATCTCGGTCATGCGCCTGGGGCACATGCTCACCTTCCTGCTGCGCGCGTTGTTCTCCATTCCGGTGATGTTGCGGCACTACCGGACCGAATTCCTGCGCGTCCTGTCCGACATCACCTGGGGCAACGGCTCGATCGTGGTGGGTGGCGGGACGGCCGGGGTGATCATCGTGCTCGGCGCGGCCGGTGGGGCCATCGTCGGGCTGGAGGGCTACAACGCCCTGCACCTGCTCGGGATGGAGCCGACCATCGGTCTGATCGCGGCCACGGCCTCGACCAGGGAACTCGCGCCGATCATGGCTTCGCTGGCCTTCGCGGCCCAGGCGGGCTGCCGGTTCACCGCCCAGCTGGGTGCGATGGGCATCGCCGAGGAGATCGACGCGATGGAGTCGATGGCCATCCGGTCGGTGCCCTATCTGGTGAGCACCCGGCTACTGGCGTCGATGGTGGCGATCGTGCCGCTGTATCTGGTCTGCCTGGCCGCCAACTACCTGGCCGTGCAGGTCGTCGTCGGGCTGTCCGGCGGGCTTTCCGCGGGCACCTACGAACACTATTTCCAGCTCGTCCTCAACGGTCCCGACATCGTGTACTCCTTGGGAAAGGCTGTCGTCTTCGTGATCATCACCTCGGCCGTGCAGTGCTATTACGGCTACTACGCCGCGGGCGGACCGCAGGGCGTCGGTATCGCCGCCGGACGCGCGATGCGCGCGGCCATCTCGTTGATGATCATCGTCAATCTGCTGCTCACGGTGGCGATCTGGGGCCTCGGCGCCAGTGCACGGCTGGGTGGGTGAGCCCGTGTCGGTGCTCTTCGAGAAGGACGGACGCGGCCCGGCGGGCTGGATGCTGCTGCTGCGTGGGGTCGTGGTGCTCGTGACGGTCACGGTGGTGGTCACCGTGCTGCTGATGAAATCGACCGGGCGCTTCGACGAGAAGGTCGAGGTGACCGCGGTACTGGAGCAGCTCGGCGACGGCATGCCCGACCGTTCGGACGTGAAGTTCCGGGGGATGCTGGTCGGCATCGTCGACGGGGTGACCCCGGCGAACGGTGGCGCGGCCAACCGGGTTCGGCTGCTGCTGGACCCGGTTGCGGCCCAGGGTGTTCCGCGTAACGTGACGGCACGGGTGGTGCCGAGCAACGTCTTCGCCGTCTCCTCGGTCCAGCTGGTCGACAACGGTCCTGGCCCCGCGCTCACCGCGCACACCGAGATCCGTCAGGACACCAGTCTGTCCACGGTGCAGTTGCAGACCGCGCTGACCAAGCTGCGCGAGATCATCGCCGCCACCGCGCGCATCGGCAGCGCCGACACGATGGGCGTACTGGCCGCCGTGGCCGAGGCGACCGACCGGCGTGGTGGCGATCTGGTCGGCGCGGGCGCCCGGCTCGACCGCATCACCAAGGAATTCGATGCGCTGCTCGCCGGCGACGGTGGCCCGCCCACATTGACCATGCTGGCCGATTCGGTCCGCGGGCTCAGCGCCGCGGCACCCGAACTGCTCGATGCGCTGCACCAGGCGGTCCTGCCGATGCGTACCTTCGCCGAACAGCACGACGAGCTGGCCGGCCTGCTCACCGCGAGCGGGACCACGCTCGGCACCGTCGGTGCGACCCTGGATCGCCGTACCGATCAGCTCACCGAGATCGTGCACGAGATGGGCCCGGTACTGGATGTCTTCGCGGCGGGCTCGCCGTCGTTCAGCCAGATCGTGGTGAGCATCCGCAAGCTCTCGGACCTGTGGTACGCGGAGTTCTGGAACGCCGACAGTCCGCGTGGCCGTGGCAAATTCCAGTTCCGCCTCACCCCGCACACCCCCTACACCCGGGCCGATTGCCCGCGCTACGGGGACCTGGCCGGACCGAGCTGTGCGACAGCGCCCACCTCGGTGCCGATCGAGGAGGTACCCCCGGTCATGGACCCACGGACCTATCCGACCGCGCCCGAGCTCGCGGGCGAATTACCCTCGGAGATAAAGACATTGATCGAGCAGGCGCTGGGTGGCACCCACAACGGTGCCGAGGCGCTGCTGGCGCCGTTGCTGGCCGACGGCCCGCTGCCGATGGGAGTCCCGCGATGAGTTATCGGAAGTCGCTCATCGGGGTGAGCCTGTTCGTGACGGTCGCGATGGCGCTGATCTGGGTCACCTACGTGACCCTCGATCGCGGCATCAACGGCGACACCAAACAGTATTCCGCGGTTTTCGGCGACGTCAGCGGCCTGCGGGTCGGCGACGACGTGCGGATGGCCGGGGTCAGGGTCGGTCGGGTCGACGGCATCGAACTCGCGGGTGTGCGAGCACGAGTCCGATTCCGGGTGGCCGAAGACCAAGTGCTCTACGGCAACACCAAGGCCTCGATCACCTACCAGAACGTCATCGGCCAGCGCTATCTCGGCCTCGCGCTGGCAGAGTTCGGCGATGCCGGGCGGCTGGCGGCGGGGGCGGAGATCCCGCTCGAACACACCGAGCCGTCTTTCGATATCTCCGGTCTGCTCAACGGATTCGAGCCGTTGTTCGGCGGGCTCGATCCCGCGCAGGTGGACAACGTCACCGGCGCGTTGATCAAAGCCCTGCAGGGAGATCAGACCTCGCTGGTGCTGCTGGTCGAACAGGTGTCCTCGCTGGCGGAGTCGCTGGCCGGTCCCGATCAGGTGCTCGGTGCGGTGATCACCAATCTGAGCCGGGTGGTCGGCGACCTCGCGCATCGCAGCGGCGAGGTGAGCGGGCTGATCAGTCAGTCGCGGGCGATCATCGGCGGCCTGTCCGAACACCGTGACGAGCTGCTGGGCACGCTGGATTCCGCGGCGCTGGTCACCGGCCGGATGGCCGGGTTGCTCGAGGACATGGAACCGGATCTGAACGCCATGCTCTACCGCGAGCCCGGCTTCACCCGGCACTTCGAGGAGAACAAGGAGAACTTCGCCTACCTCGGCTTCAATCTGCCCGCGCTGATGAAGGGCCTGGCGCGGGTCAGCCAGGAGGGCTCGTATCTGAGCACCTACCTGTGCAACTTCAACATCACCCTGCTGCCCTCGCTCGTGGCGCTGGTACCGACGGTGGTCGGTCTCGCCACGCCGAGCGGGCAACCCGAGTATTCACCGATCTGCAGGTGAGGCGACGATGAAAAAGACTGTCCGACAATGGATTCGACTGGCCGGGCGGCCGCTCGAGGAGCACCGCAAGGTGGTGCTCGGGCTGTGCGCGGTCGCGATGCTGGTCGTGGTGACCGCCGGCGCGGTCGGCGTACACGCGCTCGGCGTCGGCACCACCCGCTACGAGGCGGAGTTCGCCCAGGCCGCCGGCATCAGCAGCGGTGACGCGGTGACCGTCGCCGGTGTCTCGGTCGGCACCGTGGGCGGTACCCGGCTGGCCGGGGACCGGGTCGTGGTCGAGCTCGACATCGATTCCTCGGTGCCGCTCGGCGTCACGACCGGGGCGGCCGTCAAACTCACCACGCTGCTCGGCGCGCGTTATGTGGAACTGCGACCAGCAGGGGAGGGGACGCTGCCGGATCGGCGGATCACTCTGGAGCACACCGAGGTTCCCTACGATCTGCAGACCGCGCTGGACAACGCCACCGTCACCTTCGATCAGATCGACGCCGCCCGGATCGGCGACTCACTGACCGCGCTGGCCACCCAGCTCGACGGCGTCCCGTCGGTCCTGCCCGCCATGCTGGCCAACCTGCGCACGCTGTCCGCCGTGGTCGGTGATCGGCGCGGGGAGATGAGCGCGCTGCTGACGAGCACCGCGGACCTCACCACCGTGGTCAACCGCCAGCAGGCCGACCTGGCGGCGGTGATGGTCCAGGGCCGCGACCTGCTCACCGAGATCGTCGCCCGCCGCGACGCGGTGGTCGGCTTGATGAACGCCACCCGCGACCTCGCCGACCAGGTGCGCGCGCTGGTGGTCGAGGACCGGCCCGCCGTGGACAGCCTGCTGGCCGGACTCGACGGCCTGCTCGGCAGTCTCGCCCGCAACGACGAACTGCTGCGCAACACCCTCGAGATCCTGCCCATCCCGATCCGCAACTTCGCCAACGCCTCCGGCACCGGCAACGAGGTCGACTTCACCGCACCGGCCGGACCGCTCATCGATTCGTGGATGTGCGCCCTGGGCGGACGCGGACAGATGGTCAACCTGCCCCCCTACTTCGAGGACTGCCGATGAGAGCCGCACGTGCACTGCTCGGCGCCGCTGTCGTGCTGGCGATCGGCGCGGCGGCCGGATTCGCCGACAGCCCGATCCAGGGCGAACGCCGGACCACGGTGACCGCCCTTTTCGACAACGCCGCCGGGCTCTACGTGGGCAACGCGGTGGCGGTACTCGGCATGTCGGTCGGAGAGGTCACCGCCGTGCAGCCGCGTGGGTCGCACGTGGAGGTCACCCTGGCGGTGGACCGCGATGTCGAGATCCCCGCCGATGTCCGGGCGGTGACCCTGTCGACGTCGGTGCTCACCGACCGGCACGTCGAACTCACCCCGGCCTACCGGGGCGGACCCACCCTCGCCGACGGCGCGCGCTTGGGCCTCGACCGCACCCGCACCCCGATGGAGTTCGACCGGCTGCTCGGCGCCGCCGACCGGATGGCCGGTGAGCTCGAGGGTGAGCAGCCCGGTGACGGGCCGGTCGCGCGGCTGCTCAGCGCGTCCTCGGCGATCGCCACCGGCAGCGGTCCGCAACTGCGCGATACCCTCGATCAGCTCGCGGCGGCGGTGAAACTCGGCGAGGACGGCGGCGACGCCACCCGCGAGACCCTCACCCAACTGGTCGACCAGCTCGCCGCCCTGGTGCGCGCCGCCGCGGCCAACCAGCAGACCATCCACGAATTCGGTACCGCGACAGGACAACTCGGCGACGTCGTTGCCGATCTCGGGATCGGCACCGGCGGTACCGGCGCCCAGCTCGTCGAGATCCTGCGCCAGACCGACACCCTGCTCGCCGAAAACGCCGGTGTACTGCTGACGACGGTGGCCAACACCGCCACGGTGACCAAGGCGCTGGCCGACTATCGCGGTCAGCTCGCCGAGTTCATCGATGTGACGCCGCTGCTGCTCAACAATGCCTACGGAGCCGTCGATTTCGAGTACCGCGGGGTGCGCGTGCACGCGCTGCTGGACAAGGTCTTCTTCGACGGTCAGCTGGTCAAGGAGGTCTGCAATATCCTCGGGCTGCGCCAATTGGGTTGCGCGACCGGGACATTGCAGGACTTCGGCCCCGACTTCGGGATCACCGACATGCTCGAGGCGATGTCGAGGATGCCCCGATGACGCCGCCGCGTGGTTCCCGCATCGCGGCGCTCGCGCTCGTGGCCCTGTGTTCGGGCACCGGCTGTGCTGTCGGGCTCGGCGACCTGCCGCTGCCCGCGCCAGGCGGCGGTAGCGAGAACTACACCGTCCGAGCCGATTTCGCGAACGCGCTGAACCTGCCCGCGAAGGCGAAGGTCCGGCTCTCGGGCGCCGAGATCGGCGAGGTGACCGAGATGACGGTGCGCGACTACACCGCCGTGGTGTCCTTGAGCATCCGTCCCGATGTGCGGCTGCCGCTGGGGACCACCGCCGAACTGCGGACCGCCACCCCGCTGGGCGATGTGTTCGTGTCGCTGACCGCACCCGCCGACGCCACGGCGGCCACCCCGGCGCTGGCCGACGGCGACCGTATCGCCCGCGAGCACACCTCCGCCGCGGCCACCGTCGAGGAGCTGCTCACCACGGCCTCGCTGCTGGTGAACGGCGGCGCCATCCGCAATCTCACGACCATCGTCAACGGCCTCGGGCGCGCGGTCGGCGATCGCGGTGACCGGATGGCCGAGCTGATCGCGCAATCGACCAGGGTGGTCCAGGCGCTCGCCGCCCGTTCCGACGACATCCGCGCCACCCTGTCGGAGGTCGACCGGCTCGCACGCACCCTCAACGAGCAGACCGGCACCATCGACGATGTCCTCACCTCGGCCGGGCCCGCGCTCACCACCTTGCGCGCCAACTCCACCCAAGCGCTCTCGCTGGTCGGCGAGGTCGGTCGGCTCTCGCAACAGCTCGCGCGCTTCCCCGGCCTCGACGGCACCGAGACCACCGGCATGATCGCCGACATCAACCGAATCGCCGAGCAGCTCAACGCCGCGGCGACCAACCCGAATGCCAGTGTGGCGGCGATGAATTCGCTGCTCGGCCCGGTCATCGCGGTCACCACCAGCACCGCGGCCAGCACCGACGCCGACTTCCAGGATCTGGCGCTCGGCATGCTGCCCGATGTCAACCATCCCGGCGATCCGGAGAGCAGGCTGCCCGACGCGCGGGACTGGACGAACTTCATCGGCACGCTCACCTACACGCTGCTGCGCCTGCAGGGCCGGATCACCGGAGCGGGCCGATGAGCGCGGGGGAGACGGTGGCCCGTGTCGTGGTCGCCACGGTGCGGGCGGTCCGGGCGCGGCGTGCGACGGCCTCGGTGCTGTCGCTGGTGGTGATCCTGGTGATCGGCATCGGCTACCTGGCTTTCGGCGCACTGGGCGTGAATCCGGCCGCCGCGACCTACCGCGTCCGTGTCCACCTCGCCGATTCCGGTGGGCTGCTGGCCGGTCGCACCGTCGCGCTGCGCGGGGTACCGATCGGCACCGTGGAGTCGGTCTCGCTCACCGAGCGGGGGCTCGTCGCGGTCGCGGTGATCGACGCCGGGACCGCCGTCCCGGCCGACGGTGAGGTGCGAGTGGCGAGCCTGTCGCTGGCAGGTGAGCAGTACCTGGACTTCCGGCCCACCCACGACGACGGCCCCTTCCTGGCGGACGGCGCGGAGGTGGCGGTGGAACGAACCAGCACACCGACCCCGCTGTGGCAGACGCTCGGACAGCTGGATTCCACTCTCGCCCAGGTGGATCCGGCCCAGCTGGCGGCGATCGTCGACGAGTTCGGGGTCGGGCCGCAGGGTGCGGAGAAGCTGTCCGACCTCATCGACGGTGGCATCTTCTTGATCTCCACCCTGGACACGGTGCTGCCGCAGACCGTCGGCCTGATCCGCGACAGCAGGCAGGTGCTCGGGACCGTGCGCGATCTCAGCCCGGGACTCGGCGAGTTCGCCACCGACATGAACCAGGTGCTGACCGGGGCGAGCGCGAAATCCGGTGGCTACGTGGCACTGCTGGACGCGGCGCCCGGAACGCTGCGCGCGTTGGACGCGGTGGTCGCGCAGAACTCCGGCACCGGCGGGCAACTCCTCGACAACCTCGCCGTGGTCGCCGATGTCACCGGCGCCCGGGTGCCCGCGTTCCAGGAGTTCTTCTTCCCGACCGAGCGCAGTGGTTCCACGCTGGACGCGATCGCGGTCGCCTTCCACGACGGCGGTGTCTGGGGCCTGGTGAACCTGTACCCCCGCTATTCCTGCGACTACGACCTGCCCCGCAGAGCGCCCTCGCTGCCCGATTTCCCCGAGCCGTACGTGTACACCTACTGCCCGAACACCGACCCCTCGGTGCTGATCCGCGGCGCCGCCAACGCGCCCCGCCCGCCCGGCACCGTGATACCCGGCATCCCACCGGCCGGCGAGAACCCAACCCGGCAGACGGTGTCGACGCCGATCGGCCCGCTGTCGCTGCCGCTCACCTTCGCCGGTCCGCCGCTGCCCGACCCACCCCCGGCACCGCCGCGATGACCGGACCAGACCACCGCCCCAGCCCGATCCCTACCGCGAGGAACGACACCATGAGTGACACCGACACAGTAGTAGCCGACCGGAAGACCGAAGAGACCACCGACGACGAGCCGAAAAAGATTGTCGAGGAAAAGGTTTCGTCGTCGGTCGAACGGCCCACGCGCTCGATGGGTTTCGTGCGCAGGCTGCGTTCGGTACGCGGCGCGCTGCTGCCCGTGCTCGGACTCGTCGCGGTCGTAGCCCTCGCCGTTGCCGCGATCCTGGGCTGGCAGCTGCGCCAGGAGCGGGCGGTCGACGACGCCGCCGCCGCGGCACTCGAGGCTGCCCGCGCCTACGCGGTGACGCTGACCAGCGTCGACTCCGGCAGCCTCGACAGCGATTTCGCCGCCGTGCTCGACGGGTCGACCGGCGAATTCCGCGACATGTACACCCGTTCCAGCGGCCAGCTGCGTGAACTGCTGCAGGAGAACAAGGCGACCGGGAAGGGCGCGGTGCTGGAGTCTGCGGTGAAGTCGGCGACCGAGACCGAGGTCGAGGTGCTGCTGTTCATCGACCAGACCGTCACCAACGCCGCCGCCACCGACCCCCGGGTCGATCGCAGCCGGGTCCTGATGACCATGCAGCTCGTCGACGGCCGCTGGCTCGCGAGCCGGGTCTATCTGCCCTGATCTCGGCGGGCATCCGGCCCGTGCCCTTCCCCCACTGTTGTTTGCGAGGAGTATCCGAATGACCGATTTCGACACCGTCGACTACTTCACCGATCCGGCCCTGGTGCCCGATCCCCACCCCTACTTCGATCACCTGCGCGCGAAATGCCCGGTGACGCAGGAATCGCAGTACGGGGTGTACGCGGTGACCGGTTACGCCGAGGCGGTGGAGGTGCTGCGCGACGCGAACCTGTTCTCCTCGGCCATCGCCGTCGGCGGACCGTTCCCGCCGCTGCCCTTCGCCATCGAGGGCGACGACATCAGCGAGCTGCTCGATCAGCATCGCTCGCAACTGCCGATGTACGAGCACATGGTCACGATGGACCCGCCTCAGCACACCTACGCGCGGTCGCTGCTGAACCGGCTGCTCACCCCGGCGCGGCTGAAGGAGAACGAGGATTTCATGTGGCGGCTGGCCGACCGCCAGCTCGACGAGTTCCTGTCCGCGGGTAAGTCGGAGTTCCTGGTCGACTACGCCAAACCGTTCTCGTTGCTGGTGGTGGCCGACATGCTCGGGGTGCCGGAGGAGGATCACGAGCAGTTCCGGATCGTGCTCGGTGCCGAGCGCCCCGGTACCAGGGTCGGCGCGCTCGACAACGAGATCGTCGCGTCCAATCCGCTGGAATGGCTCGACGAGAAGTTCGTCGGCTACATCTCCGAGCGTCGCGAGAACCCGCGCGACGACGTGCTGACCTCGCTCGCGCTGGCGAAGTACCCGGACGGCTCCACCCCCGAGGTGATCGACGTGGTCCGCTCGGCCACCTTCCTCTTCGGTGCGGGCCAGGAGACGACCGCCAAACTGCTCAGCGCAGCCATGCGGATCCTCGGCGATCACCCCGAGGTGCAGCAGGCACTGCGCGACGATCGCAGCCTGATCCCCGCGTTCATCGAGGAGACCCTGCGGATCGACGCGCCGGTCAAATCCGGCTTCCGGCTCGCCAAGCGCGCCACCACCGTCGGCGACGTGGACATCCCGGTCGGCTCGACGGTGATGGTCTGCCCCGGTGCGGCCAACCGCGATCCGCGCCGCTTCGAGAACCCGCACGAATTCCAGCTGGGCCGCAACAACTTCCGCGAGCACATGGCCTTCGGGCGTGGCGTGCACTCCTGCCCCGGCGCCCCGCTCGCGCGGGTCGAGGGACGGGTGTCGATCGAGCGGATTCTCGACCGGATGCTCGACATCGGCATCGATGAGAGCCGGCACGGCCCCGCCGGCGACCGGAACTACACCTACGAGCCGACGTTCATCCTGCGCGGCCTGTCGAACCTGCACATCACCTTCACCCCCAATCCCTGAAAAACCCACGGACGCTGGGTTTCCGAGAAGAAGAGAGGTTCACGATGACCGGACGAGTAGAGGGCAAAGTCGCTTTCATCACCGGCGCGGCGCGCGGCCAAGGCCGCAGCCACGCGGTACGGCTGGCCCAGGAGGGCGCCGACATCATCGCCATCGATGTCTGCAAGCAGCTCGACAACGTGCCCTTCCCCATGTCCACGCCCGAGGATCTGGCCGAGACCGCGGAACTGGTGAAGGCCGAAGGCCGACGGGTGGTGACCGCCGAGGTCGACGTCCGTGACTACGACGCGCTCAAAGCCGCGGTGGACAGCGGGGTCGAGCAGCTGGGCAAGCTCGACATCATCGTCGCCAACGCCGGCATCGGCAACGAGGGTGGTGCGTTGGCCGACCTCGACGAGACGCTGTGGGACGACATGATCGCGGTCAACCTCGGTGGCGTGTGGAAGACCGTGAAAGCCGGTGTCGGGCACCTGGTCGCGAACGGTGGTGGCGCGGTCGTGCTGACCGGCTCGGTGGGTGGGCTCAAGGCCTACCCGAACGTCGGGCACTACGTGGCGGCCAAGCACGGTGTGGTCGGGCTGATGCGTACCTTCGCCGTGGAGCACGGGCACCAGTCCATCCGCGTCAACTCGGTGCATCCCACCCACGTGAGCACCTCCATGCTGCTCAACGAGGGCACCTACAAGCTGTTCCGCCCCGACCTGGAGAGCCCGGGCCCGGATGATCTGAAGCCGATCTGCCAGATGTTCCACACCCTGCCCACGCCGTGGGTGGATCCGGTGGATGTCAGCAACGCGATCCTGTATCTGGTCTCCGACGAGGCGCGGTTCATCACCGGTGTCTCGCTGCCGGTCGACGCCGGCAGCATGCTGAAGTAGCGGAGCGGCGATGCTGTTCGAGTTCGACTCCGAGCAGCGGCTTCTGCGCGAGATCGTGCGTGAGGTCGCGGCCAAGGAGTGCCCGCCGTCCCTGATCAGGGACATCGCGGACAAGGGCGCCGACCCCGCCGCGCTGTGGCGGACCTATGTCGGTCTCGGCTGGACCGACCTCGGCGAGCCCGCCGCCGCGGTCGAACTCGGCATCGTCTGCGAAGAACTGGGCCGGGCGACCGACCCGACGCCGTTCCTCGCGACGATGACCCAGTTCGCGCCGCTGGCGCCGGGCGCGGCCGGCCTCGACCGGCCGGGGGCGGCGGTGTACGGCGGGGTCACCGCCGCCCGTGACGGTGCGGGCTGGCGGCTGTCCGGCACGGCCCACCAGGTGCTCGACGGTGACCGGGCCGAGCAGCTCGCGGTGGTCACCGACGCCGGGGTGTTCGTGGTCGGCGCCGAGTCGGTGATCGCCCGCCGCACACCGGTTTTCGACCCGGTGCTGCATCTGGCCGAGGTCACCTTCGACGGTGTCGCGGTGGGTCGGGCCGACCGGGTCGAGGTCGAGGTGGCGCGGGCCCGTCAGGTCGCGCTCACCGGGCTGGCGCTGACCACGGTCGGTGCCTGCCGCCGGATCCTGGAGCTGGCGCTCGACCATGTGCGTGGCCGCACCCAGTTCGGGGTGCCGATCGGGTCGTTCCAGGCGGTGCAGCACAAGGCCGCCGACATGCACGTCGCGATCGAACGGGCCAAGGCACTCGGCTTCTTCGCCGCGCTGTGCCTGGCCGCCGACGATCCCCGGCGGCGGCTGGCGGCCTCGATGGCCAAAGCCGCTGCCGGAGAGTGTCAGTCGCTGGTGTTCCGGCACGGCGTCCAGCTCTTCGGCGCCATGGGCTTCACCTGGGAGAACGACCTGCAGTTCGCGCTCAAACGCGCGAAGGCGGGCGAACTGCTGCTCGGTGGCGCCGCCGAGCACCGCGCACTCGTGACGGAGGAATACCGTGCAACTCAGCTTTGATCACGACGTCGAGGCCTTCCGCGCGGAGTTCGTCGCCTTCCTCGCCGAGCATCTGCCCGGCGAGGAGGAGGCGGCGCAGCGCTCGGAATCCAGTGCGCACGTACCGGACTGGGCTCGGCGCTGGCAGCGGCTGCTCTTCGACAACGGGTGGCTGCTGCCCGGCAACACCCCGGAATTCGGCGGCCGCAACGCCTCGGTGCTGCAGCAGTACGTCTTTCACGAGGAGCTGTCCAAGCGGCGGATCTACCACAGTTTCAATCCGCAGGGCGTCGGCATCATCGCCGCCTCGCTGCTGTCGTTCGGTACCGCCGAACAGCAGCGGCAGTGGGCGATCCCGATCCTGCGCGCCGAGATCACCGCCGCGTTGGGCATGAGCGAGCCGGGTGCCGGTTCGGATCTGGCCGGACTGCGGACCAAGGCGGTCCGCGACGGTGACCACTACGTGGTGGACGGGCAGAAGGTCTGGACCTCCGGCGCCCACCACGCCGATGTGCTGCTCACCTTCGTGCGCACCGACCCGGATGCGCCCAAGCACAAGGGGATCAGCGTGCTGCTGATCCCGACCGATGCCCCAGGAGTCACGCGGCGGCCCTTCCCGTCGGCCTGCTCGCCCGACGATCTGGACTTCAACGAGGTCTACTTCGACGGTGTCCGGGTGCCGGTCGCCAACCGGGTCGGGCCCGAGAACGAGGGCTGGTCGGTGGCCAACGGCTCGCTCGGGCACGAACGCACCCTGCTGTGGCTGGGATTCGCCGATCGACTGCAGGATCTGCTCGGCGACTTCCGGCCGCGCACCGAGCTCGACCGTGACGCCTATGCGCGGCTGGTGATGGACAGCTACGCGCTGCGGCTGCTCGGTTCGGCCGCCCTGGCCAGGGAATCGCGCGGCGAACAGGATGTGCCCACGCTCTCGGTGCTCAAGGTGCTCGGCTCCGAGGCGGTGCAGTCGGCCGCCGAACGGGCGCTCGACGCCGTCGGCGCGGACGGGCTGGCGCACCCGGCGGTGACCTCGCCGCCGAATCCACTGAATCTGGAGCACTTCTCCGGCGGCTGGTTCGAGCGCTACCTGCGCAGTTTCTCCGGGACCATCGCCGGTGGCACCTCGGAGATCCAGCGCAATATCATCGCGCAACGAGTACTCGGCCTGCCACGGGCCTGAACCGGGCCGGGCCCGAGCTGCGTGCTCGGGCCCGGCTCAGGTGTTCGCGTGGGCAGGTGGGCCCGCGCGAACCTTCGTCAGTGCTGGGGCCGCCCTGCCGTCTCGTCCTGTGCGACACCGAAGGTGTTGAACGCCATGGCCAATGTCGTGTAGCAGCCGACGGTGAAGACGAAATCCATGCGCTGACGGTCGTCTAGCCGGGCGCCGAGCGCGGTCCACGTCTCGTCGGACAGCGCCGACTGCTCGTCCAGTTCGTCGACCGCGTCGAGGACCAGGCGATCGAACTCGTCGGGCGCGGTGCCGACCCGGCGGGCCGCGTCGATCTCGGTGTCGGAAAGCCCGGCTGCCCTGCCCATTTCGGCGTGATGCTGCCATTCGTAGGCGCAGTCGCGGCGGTGTGCCACGCGCAGGACGGTCAGCTCGCGCAACCGGGGTTCGAGGGTGGAGCCGAACAGCAGGTGCGTGTTGAAACCGAGGAAGGCGCGGGTCAGCCGGGGGTGGCGGACCAGGACCGACAGCGCGTTGCCCGCCTGCGCCGGGTTGCGCCGCTCCTTGGGCAGCATGCGCGAGAGCGCCGCGTCGACCTCGTCGTCCCACTGGTCCTCGGGAAGCGGGGGCAGGGCCATGTCGGCCTCCTCTCCGGCGCGGGCACAACCGCACGCCATTGGCAGTTCAATTCTTCTCAGATGAGAATATACTTCTCCAATGACTGCACAGGACTTTCGCGGAGCTGCGACCCGATCGGCGCCGCGGCGGCGGGCCGAGATCCGGCGGCACCATCTGCGCTATCGCCTCGCCGTGGTCGCGGGCACCGCCGCCGATGTGGTGCGGCACGCGGGCGGCTGGCTGTGCGACCGCACGATGGCGGGCTGGGAAGTCACGGTGGTGCTGGCCGATTCACGCGACGTCGACGCGGTCGAGATCCTCGGCGCGAGCGTGCTCGACCTGGACACCTCGCTCGCCGCGGCAGTGCACGATCCGTGGCCGCACGCGCTGGCCGTCGCCGCGGACCTGTTCACGACCGACGCCCGAGTCCGCGCCGGCCTGCTCGACTGTCTCGACCACGGCCGGGCCGAAGTCGTGGTGTGGGGCGAATCGGTCCCGGCGAGCCTGGATGAACGGCTCGACACCGTGCACCACCGAATCAGTGTGGCGGCGCAGACATTCAAGGACTGCGCGCTGACGGCGGTGGGGCTACCCGTGGTCGAGGGGGAAACGAGCGAGCGATTCCGCTGCGGTGAACTTCTGGTCACCGGGGCGTGGGGTGCAACGGATCTCGTCTCGATCGGGTGAGTCGCCGGGCTCCCCGTTGACCGCCGTCGCCGGCTCCTGTGAATATGTTATTCTCCTCAATGGAGAATGCAATATCGCAGCACCGGCCGCGTGGATAGCCATCGGTATGCCGTCGGGCGGTGCGCGTGGAGAGGGTGCGACATGAGCATTTCGCTGCTGCTGGATATGGCCACGTCGAGCGATCCGGACCGCTGTGCGGTGGCCTGCGGCGAGACACAGTGGACGGCAACCGAATTGAGCGGGCTGGTCGGGGGTGGCGCCGCGGTGCTGACCGGCTCGGGGGCCCGCAGCCTCGCCTATGTGGGCACCGGCGGGCACCTGCTGCCGCTGCTGCTGTTCGCGGCCGCCGGTGCGGCGGTGCCCTTCACGCCCTTGAACTACCGCCTCAGTGCCGAAGCGCTCGGTGCGCTCATCGCCCGGCTGGATACGCCGCTGCTCGTCTGCGACGACGACTACCATGACATCGTCGCGCGCGAAGTCTCCGGTGTCACCGTGCTGCGTTCGGAGGAGTTCCTGGCCAAAGCCACGGCCGCCGAATCCGCCACGGCGGACGCGGATCCCGACCAGGTGGCCGTCGTGCTGTTCACCTCCGGGACCACCTCGACGCCCAAAGCGGTCGAACTGACCCACAACAATCTGTTCAGCTACATCACCGGCACCGTCGAATTCGCGTCCGCCGCACCGCAGGACGCGGCCCTGGTGTGCGTGCCGCCCTACCACGTCGCCGGCATCGGTGCCGCCATGTCGCACCTGTACGCAGGCCGGAAAGTGGTGTACCTGCGAACCTTCGACGCGGCCGAGTGGATCGCCGCGGTGCGCCGGGAATCGGTGACCACGGCCACCGTGGTGCCCACCATGCTCGCCCGCATCGTCGCCGAGCTCGAGCGCACCGGCGCGACGCTGCCCTCGCTGCGGACCCTCGCCTACGGCGGTTCCAAAGTCGCCCTGCCGCTGCTGCGGACCGCTCTGCGGCTGCTGCCCGACGTCGGTTTCGTCAATGCCTACGGCCTGACCGAAACCAGTTCCACCATTGCGGTTCTCGGGCCCGAGGATCACCGCGCGGCCCTGGCCGCCGACGACCCGGCACTGGCCCGCAGGCTGGCGTCGGTCGGCACGCCCGTCCCCGGCATCGAACTGCAGATCCGGGACGAGCACGGCACCGTGCTGCCGGCCGGCGCGACCGGTGAGCTCTATGTGCGTGGGCCGCAGGTGTCGGGTCGCTACACCGGCATCGGCTCGGTTCTCGACCCGAACGGCTGGTTCCCGACCAAAGATGTGGCCGTTCTCGACAGCGACGGATTCCTGTACCTCGGTGGACGTTCCGACGACACCATCATCCGCGGTGGCGAGAACATCGCGCCCGCCGAGATCGAGGACGTGTTGGTGGAGCATCCGCAGGTCCGCGAGGTCGCGGTGATCGGCATCGACGACGTGCAGTGGGGCCAGATCATCGTGGCGGTCGTCGTGCCCGGCGGTGACCACGCCCCCGACCCGGAGGAGCTGCGCGGTTTCGCTCGCGCGGGCCTGCGTGGTTCGCGCACCCCGGACCGGGTCGTCTTCCGGGATTCGCTGCCCGCCACTCCCACCGGGAAGATCCTGCGGCGCGATCTGGTCGCGGAGTACAGCGGGCAGTGACGGGCGGGCCCGGGCCGACAGCCCGGGCCGGACACCTCACGACCGCAGCCGGAACATCGCTTCCTGGGCGTAGGAGGCCACCAGCTGTCCGTCCTCGGTGAGAATGTCGCCGCGGCCGAAGATGCGGCCGCCGGCCAGGATCGGGCTGTGCTGGCGCAGTACCTGCCAGACGTCGCTGCGGACGGGGCGGTGGAACCACAGGGTATGGGTGGTGACCGCCGACAGGAAGTCGGTGCCGTTGCCGGTGTGGCTGATCCCCTCCTCGGCCCGCAGGGCGGTGCCGATCAGCGTCAGATCGGTGGCGTAGGCGGCGAGTGCCGCGCCCAGTTCCGGCTCGACCGGGGGAGTGCGCATCCACAGCGTGAAGTCCGGTGCCGCGACCTCGGTGCTGTCGAGGTCGTCGACCGCGCGGGCCTCCCATGGCAGCAGGGGCAGCTCCACCCGGTGCTCGGGACCGAGCACCGGTCCCACCTCGGGCAGGCTCTGGCGCTCGGAGCCTTCCTCGGGAACATGGAGCGAGGCAACGGCTGTCGCGATCACCTGTTCGCCTTGGCAGGCGAGGAGCGAGGCGGTGGCGAAGGAGCGGCCTTCGTGCAGGATGTTCACGTGATACCGGATCGGGGTGTCGGAGCGTCCTTCCCGCGGGAACGCGGTGTGCAGCGATTTCACCGTCTTGTCCGGAAAGGCGAGGTGGGCCGCCACCATCAGCTGTCCGAGGACCTGGCCGCCGAAAACCCGGTGATACGGGAGGGTTTGGTTCCCGCCTTCCAGGGCGATGTTGTCGATGCCGACCACCGGTTTCAGGTCGAGGCAGGCGAGCAGGTCGTTCCACATGTCAGGCATCGTTTCAGTGTAATTCAAATTCTACTTGATGAGAATGTCATTCTCGGTCGCTGGCGTGGTGATGCCGCGCGCGCAGAAGGTCCAGATCTCCTCGGCGGTGAGTGGTCGTCCCTCGCCCACGGAGGCGCCGGGGGTCATGGCCATGTGCATCGTCATGGCGGCCATCCGTCGCGGGTGCAGATCGCCGCGCAGGCGGGCGGCCTCGCCTGCCTCGGTCATCAATTCGGCGAACATCGTGAACAGCGCGGCATGCGCCGAGCGGACCTCGGCCGGATCGGACCCGGTCAGCTGCGGTGCGAATTCGGCGAACAGCGGCCGGTGCGCGTCGGGGTCGGGGCGGCACAGCTGGAACAGCAATACCACTGCGGTGCGCAGCTTTTCGAGCGGGTCGGTACGGCTCGCGGTGGCCGCGCGGATCTGTGTTGTCGTCCTGCCGACGGCATCCTCGTAGAGTGCGAGCAGCAACTCGTGCTTGCCGTCGAACTGCAGATAGAAGCTACGCAGCGATTGCCGCGAGCGGTCGACGACCTCCTGCACCGTGAAGTCGGTGGTGCCACGCTCGGTGATGATGGCCTGGGCGGCGTCGAGGAAACGCTGCACCCGCTCGCCTGCCCGCTGGGTCGCGGTGCGCAGTGACCGCTCGACGGCACGCTGCTTCCAGGCGGGCTGCTCGCCGCGGCTGCCCTTGGCGCCGTGGGGTGGGTCCTGACGGATCGACAACGGGTGCCTCCGTTCACGTCTGGCGGCTGAATAGAGTATCCATTACCGTATTGTAAGAATGACATTCTCGCCGGACAACTGGGATAGCCGAGGGGGCAATGTGACGATCACTCCCGAGCAGGAGACTTCGTCGGTGGCGCGGATGCTGCGCATCTTCGATGTCGAACCCGACGGCCCGGACTGTTTCACCGGCGTGAGCGACGGCGGTTCGCGGCAGGTGGTGGACGGCACCCAGCTGCTGGCCCAATCGCTGGTCGCGACCGCGAAGACGGTGCCGGAGAAGGTGCTTCGATCCGCGCACGCGGTGTTCACCCGTGCCGTCGACCCCACGGTCCCGGTGCGGTTCGTGGTCGATGTGACCCATCGTGGCCGGAGTACGGCGGCCGCGGTGGTCTCGGTCGAGCAGGCGGGCCGTCGGTGCGCGACCGTCTCGGTTCTGGCCGATGTGCCCGCGGCCGATGTTGTGCGCCATCACGTTCCGCGCCCTTCGGTGGCGCCGCCGGCGGCCGGGCTGCTCGCGGACATGCCGATGACCGGCCGCGAGCTGCGCATCGTCGGGGTCGCCGATGTCAACGATCCCGACGAGGTCGGACCACCGGAACTGCACGCCTGGCTGCGCTACGACCCGGTGCCCGGGCGCGACGACCTGGCCAAGGCGCTGCTGGCCCACTTCACCGGGCACCTGTCGGTCTCCACCACCTTGCGCGCGCATCCCGGGGTCGGCACCACACAGGCGCACCACAGCCTGTCGACAGCGGTGCTGACGGTCGCGGTGCGCTTCCATGAACCGGTCGGCTGGAGCGGCTGGTTACTGTATTCCCACGAGAGCATTCAGGTCGGTGCGGGCATGTCGTGCGTGCGCGGCCTGGTGCACACCGAGGACGGCCGGCTGCTCGCCTCCTTCACCCAGGAGGCGATGATTCGTGACCTGCGTGTCGACGACGCCGCCGTGCCCGCGGCGGCCCGGCTCTGAGAAGGAGAACGCCGATGACCGCACACCGAGGATTCCTGGAGCGCCCCGACTACCGGGTCGACATCCACGCCCGCCGCAATCTCGTCACCGTGTGGCTCGACGACGCGCTGCTCGCGGAATCGACTCGGACCCTACTGGTCGACGAGCAGGACCACGGCCTCGTCTTCTATGTTCCGCGCGCCGACATTCTCGTGCCGCTGTCCCGCGCGGAGGGGTTCACCAGTACCTGTCCGTTCAAGGGCGTGGCGACCTACTGGCGCTTCGAGGGTGACGGCGGTGAACCGCTGGTGTGGAGCTATGAGGATCCGGCCCCGCAGGTGGCGCGGCTGCAGGGCCATGCGGCGTTCTATCAGGATCGAGTGACGCTGCGAGTCGGTGTCGCCACCCCTGCGGTGAGTGGACGCTGACCGGCCGGAGCGTCGGTCCCGCCGTGCTCGCCGGAGGTGTTGCGCGGGCGTGGCGTTCCGTGCCAGCCGCACGGTAGCCCGCACGTCGGCAGCAGGGTCGCGGCGACACGTCCGTCCCTGAGAACGACGACGGTCTCGGTGGCCTCCGCGGGGTAGTCGCACGCCGGGCACCGTTCGAAGAAGTCGAGGGCTTGGCGCACCAGCACTCGCGCGCGGGGCTCGGCCGGCTCTGTGGGGGCGGGTGCAGGCCGGGGGCGGCGACTGCGGGGCGGGCCCGGGCGCCCGGCGACATCGCGGGGATCGATTCGAGTGTGCATGATCGTTCCGTATCTCTGGATCGCGTGAGAATGACATTTCCACTATATCCACGATTCCCTTGTGGGTGTCGGCGATTCTCGCTGAAACATATTGCTATAGCTGCGAGAATGTCGTTATCGTCTGTGTATGGAACGAGCTACTGAAATCGATCGATGGGAACCCGCAGGCCCCGTGTGGCTGTTCTGTCCGGCGGATCGCCCGGAACGGTTCGCCAAGGCGGCGGCCTGTGCCGACGTCGTGATCCTGGATCTGGAGGACGGCGTCGGCGCGGACGCGAAAGCCGCTGCACGCGAATCGATCCGGGACAGCCGCCTCGATCCGGCGCGCACGGTGATCCGGATCAACCCCCTCGATTCACCGCAGGTCGACCTCGATCTGCGCCTGCTCGAGCAGACGCCCTACCGCGTGCTCATGCTCCCGAAAGCCGAGACCGGTGACCTGCCCGCGGTGCTGGACGGCTACGACATCGTCGCGCTGGTCGAGACACCGGCCGGTCTGCGGCGGGTCGACGAGATCGCCGGAACCCCGCGCGTGGTCGCGGTGATGTGGGGTGCCGAGGACCTGGTCGCCGCCCTTGGCGGCAGCTCGTCGCGGCGGGCCGACGGCACCTACCGCGATGTCGCCCGCCAGCTGCGCGCGACAACGCTGCTCGCCGCCAAAGCACAGGGCAAGCTCGCCGTCGACGGTGTCTACCTCGACATCCCCGATCTCGACGGACTCGCCGCCGAAGCCGAGGACGCTGTCGCCTCCGGCTACGACATCAAGGTCGCCCTGCATCCCACGCAGGTCCCGGTCATCGCCGACGCGTTCCGTCCCGAGGCCGGCGAGCTGGAATGGGCGCGGCGCGTGCTGGCCGCGGCGGAGCATTCGCGGGGAGTCTTCGCGGTCGACGGCCGGATGGTCGACGCGCCCATCCTGAGTCACGCCCGCCGGATCATCGCCCGGGCGGACTCGACACGCGTCGCGCAGTGACCACCCGGGAATCAGCCGGTGGTCACCGCCGACGGCGGCAGGTCGAGGCTGGTCCGGATGCCCGGCGGCGCCGTGCACAGGGCCGGGATGGTGCGGGCCGCGTGCTGGGCGGGGGAGAGCCCGGTGGGCGACCGGTCGAGGGCGGGCGTGCGCACAATGATGTCGACGGGCCCGCCCTCGCCCGCGAGAGTGGCGCGCCAGCCGTTGTGTTCGAGCGGCCACGCGGGGTCGAGGTCCGGCACGCGGTACCAGGTCGCCCGATAGACGACGCGCGGGACCGCGGCGTGACTGCCAACCAGCGACAACCGGTACGCGCCGACGGTTCCGGCGGATATCGGTCCACAGTTGGTTTCCGTCGGACGCGCGGCGACAGCGTAGTCGCCACTGACCTCGATGGTGTCGATCCCGAGCCCGAGACCGTCGGCGACCAGGCGCAGCGACGGGCCGAAGCTCTGCTGGAAACGGATCAGCGCCCGCGGGTCGAGGTGGCTCGGGCAGCGAGTGCCGAAGTCGGCGATGTCGGGTACGGGTGCGGCCGGGTCGCTGTGGGTGAGATCGGTGTATTCCTCGATCGTCACGGTGTCGATGCGGCGCAGGCCCGCGCCGATCGTGATCGGCATCAGCTCGGTCACGAAGCCCGGGCCGACACCGGTGCTGTGCAGCGAAGCGCGGCCCGCCCAGCAGGCGGACTCCAGGCGGGCGCACAGCGTGCGCTCCATGCTGTCGGGATGGTGTAGGTCGCTGCGGGTGGTGATCACGTTGATCCCGGCCATCAGCATCCGGCACACCGTGTCGGCGTCGAACACGCGCGGCATGTAGAGCACACAGTCCGGGGCGAGTGTCAGCACGTCCTGGGCGGTGCGCAGGGCCGTGGTGTCCTCGCTGTGAGCGGCCGGGCCCGCGCCCGGGTGCGGGTCGGTGCGGACCGCGAGCAGGTCGAGACCCGGGTGCTCGCCGACCGCGGCCGCGAGGTGGCGGGCGAGCCGGCCTGCGGACCACACGACGACCGTGTAGCGGCGTGGGGTCGGTCGTATCGCGGTGCGGTACAAGGTATCCGGTTCCACGGCAGAGCCTTTCGGTAGTGCGCCGCCCGCGTCAGACGGGTTCGAACGAGGAGATGCGCCAGGCCTTGTCGACCTTGGTCAAGGTGACTTGGACGCTGCTCGCGGTGATCGCCGGATCGGGCTTGTCGGTACTGGTGGTGGTCTGGTTGACGAACACCAGCACCACCGCCCGGTCGGGGCCGATCTCGGCGGCCGCGGCCCGCACGACGGCCGCGGCCGTGGAGACCGACTTCTCCTTGGCCGCCGGCGCGACGATCTGCTGGGTGAACTGGCTGTAGTAGGCCAGGAAGTCGCCGGTGAGATGAGTTCTGGCGGAGGCGAAGTCCTGGTCGACGGTGTCCGGTTCGTAGGAGAGCAGTGCGACGGTTCCGGTCGTGGCCGCCTCGACCGCGGTCTGCCTGGCGGCGGTGTCCACGACACTGTCCGGGTGATACTGCACCGACCACAGGGACACGGCCACGATCGCCGCGGCGGTGGTCAGCGCGAGCAGCGCCACGATCCGTGCTTCGGCGCGGAGCAGGCCGACGGCACCGCGCATTCCGGCGATGAACCGGCTGCGGCGGGAGTTCTGCTGGGGTGCGGGGGATTCGGTGCTCATGGGACGAACTCGACCTTCGACATCTTGAGCTGGTCGCCGTCGCGGGTCACCGTGACACTCAGGCGCCAGGTGCGCGGTTCCTGCTGGGCGCCCGCGGAATTGGTGACCTGTGAGGTGGCCGCGACGAGCACCACCGCGGAGTTCTCGGTCATGGATTCCACGGCCGCGGCGGTCACCCGGCCCGCGGTGGCGACCTTGGACTGCTGGATCACGGTGGTGAAATCCGTTGCCCTGCCTTCGAAGTCGCTGCGGAAGGCGCCGGTCGAGAGGTCGAGGACCCGGCGGACATCCTGATCGGCGTGGCTGAAATCGAGTGAGGTCAGCGCGACGACGCCCTGCTCTGCCGCCGCGGCGAATTCCGCGGTCCGGTCGGCTTCGCCTGCGGTCCGCTGGTGGTGCCAGACGAGATATCCGCTCGCGGCGACG
Organism: Nocardia sp. NPDC058518; assembly: GCF_042719655.1. Lineage (NCBI taxonomy): Bacteria > Bacillati > Actinomycetota > Actinomycetes > Mycobacteriales > Nocardiaceae > Nocardia > Nocardia sp. NPDC058518. The sequence continues at coordinate 77,556 of NZ_JBHXNJ010000023.1, read as the reverse complement.
GCGGTGATCAACACGAGAGTGGCTGCCGCCGTGAGTATTCGGCGCCGCCGTCCGTGAGCCGGGGCTGTCGGGGCGGGTGGGTCGTCCGGCGCCGGCTCGGGCGGCGGATCGTCGGGCGGCGTGGCGACCGTGGCTCGGTCGGTGACGGCGGCTCGGCGGCGTAGCCGGGCGGCGCGGGCCCTGGCGCGGGCGGCCTCGGCGATCGCTTCGGCGGCGATCGCCTCCTGCTCGGCTTCCAAGGCTTCCAGTCGCAGGGTGTCGGTGTCGTGCTCGTCGAGTTCCATTGTGTCGCGTCCGCTTTCGGTCGATCGGGTCAACACCTCACACCTGCTCCAGCAGTGCGAACGACAATATCAGAATCCGGATGAGCAGAAAGTGAATATGTTATTCTCTCTAGTGAAGAACGCCGATATCGCAGGTCGGCGTGGGTAGGGAGGTCGAAAGATGGTCACCAGCGGGACGCGGCTACGCAGTCAGGTCTGTGACACCGAGGTCATCGTGGTCCGTCCGGCGGACAGTCTCGACGACCTGCGGGCCGGTGGCGTGCCGATGGTGCCGCTGGGGACCGCGGTCACCGCCGGGGCCACCCCGCACGTCGACTTCGCCGACGGGAACGTGCTCGGCAAGCGCTACGTCGACGGCGCGGGCGCCGAGATCCTGGTGACCAAGCCGGGCGCCGGGGCGCTCAGTATCGGCACGGTCCGGCTGACCCTCAAGGGTGCCGCACCGTTGCCCGCGAGCGACTGACATGTGTACCGGCGCGGTCGCCCGGCGCATCGCGCGCACTCGGTGGGTCCAGGTCGTGCTGACACAGACCGTGGTCGCGCTACAGCATCTGGCGATCTCCCTGTGGCCGGTCGAGGACCAGCGCCTCGACTATCCAGTGCGATGTGCCAGAAGTCCGTTCGCCACCGATGATCGGCACCGGCCCGCGCCGGACACACCGGGTGCCCGATGAGTTCGGGCGGCTCCCGCTGGGGACGCACGCTGGCCGCCCGGGCCGCCGGGCCGCTGACGGCGGTGGGCGGCTTGTTCGCGATGTCGGCCGACGCGGTGCGTTTCGCCTTCCGGCGGCCGTTCCAGACGCGGGAGTTCTTCGAACAGGCCTGGTTCATCGTGCGCGTGTCGATGGTGCCGACCGTGCTGGTGGCGATCCCGTTCACCGTCCTGGTGAGCTTCACCCTCAATATCCTGCTGCGTGAACTCGGCGCCGCCGATCTCAGCGGTGCCGGCGCGGCCTTCGGCGCGGTGACCCAGGTGGGACCGATGGTGACGGTGCTGATCGTGGCGGGCTCCGGGGCGACCGCCATGTGCGCCGACCTCGGCTCGCGCACCATCCGCGAGGAGATCGATGCCATGCAGGTGCTCGGCATCGACCCGGTCCAGCGCCTGGTGACCCCGCGCATGCTCGCCTCCGGGCTGGTCGCGCTGCTGCTCAACAGCCTGGTCTGCCTGATCGGGATCCTCGGCGGCTACACGTTCTCGGTGTTCGTCCAGGACGTGAACCCCGGCGCGTTCGCCGCGGGCATCACGCTGCTCACCGGGCTCGGTGAACTGCTGATCTCCTCGGTGAAGGCGCTGCTGTTCGGCTTCGTCGCCGGGCTGGTGGCCTGCTATCGCGGGCTGATCGTGACCGGTGGCGCCAAGGCGGTGGGCAATGCCGTGAACGAGACGGTGGTCTACGCGTTCATGTCGCTGTTCGTCATCAACGTCGTGGTCACCGCGGTCGGAATCCAGCTGACCGGGCGATGAGCGAGAGGGACGTATGACACTGACCGCACGCTATCCACTGACCATCCGGCGGCTGCGCCGACCGTTCCTGAGCCTGGCCCGGGTCGGCGACCACGCCATCTTCTACCTCAAGGCGCTGGCCTACGCGCCCTTCTCGGCGATCCATCACCGGCGCGAGACCATCCGGCTCATCGCCGAGATCAGCATGGGCGCGGGCGCTCTCGCGGTCTTCGGTGGCACGGTCGTGATCGTCGGATTCCTGACCCTGGCGACCGGCGGCACCCTGGCGGTGCAGGGCTACAGCTCCCTCGGCGATATCGGGATCGAGGCGCTCACCGGATTCCTGGCGGCCTTCATCAATGTCCGGATCTCCGCGCCGGTGGTGGCCGGGATCGGGCTGGCGGCGACCTTCGGCGCCGGGACCACCGCGCAACTGGGGGCGATGCGCATCAATGAGGAGATCGACGCGCTGGAATCCATGGCGATCGAACCGGTTTCGTATCTGGTGGGTACGCGGATCGTGGCCGGGATGATCGCCATCACCCCGCTGTACGCGCTCGCGGTGGTGGCCTCGTTCGTGGCGAGCCGGTTCACCACGGTGGTCCTGCTCGGCCAGTCACCCGGCCTCTACGACCACTACTTCACGACCTTCCTCAACCCCGTCGACCTGGCCTGGTCGTTCGCGCAGGCGCTGCTGATGGCGTTGACCGTGCTGCTGATCCACACCTACTTCGGCTTCCATGCCGCCGGTGGTCCGGCCGGTGTCGGTCTCGCGGTGGGCAGCGCGGTGCGCACCTCGCTGATCGCGGTCGTCTCGGTGACGCTGCTGATCTCGTTGGCGGTCTACGGCGCCAACGGCAACTTCGATCTCTCGGGTTAGGGGAGGGCCGATGCTTCGTACCCTGGGCCGGGTCTTCGCCGGGCTGATCGCGATCGGCTGCGGCTGCGCGGTGCTGGCGGGCAGCATCGTGCTGTTCCGCGGCGGGCTCACCGACACCGCGAAGGTGACGGTGATCGCGCAACGCGCGGGACTGGTGATGAACCCGGACGCGGATGTGAAGATGCGCGGGGTCACCGTCGGGCGGGTCACCACCATCCGGGAGCGCCCCGACGGCACCGCGGCGCTGGAACTGGCGGTGGACTCCGACACACTGGCGCTGATCCCCGCGGACGTGCGGGTCGCCATCGCCTCGACCACGGTGTTCGGCGCCAAGTACGTGCAGCTGAGTCCGCCCGAGCGGCCGGTGGCGGGGTCGCTGCGGGCCGGTCAGGTGCTCACCGCCGACCGCGTGACCGTCGAGATCAACACCGTCTTCGAACAATTGACCACGGTGCTCGCGGCCGTCGAGCCGGCGAAACTGAACGCGACCCTCGGCGCGATCGCCACCGCCACCCGCGGTCGCGGCGCCGAAGTGGGCGCGATGCTGAGCGACCTCGAACAGTTCCTGGCAACGCTCGAACCGGCCCTGCCCGCTTTGCGGACCGACCTCGCCCTGGCACCGCCGGTACTGGACGCCTACGCGAATTCCGCGGGCGCACTGGTGGATACCGCGCGCAATGCGACCACGATCAGCCGCACCCTGGTCGACGAGCAACACAATCTCGACGCCCTGCTGGTGTCGTTGATCGGGTTCGCCGACACCGGCAACCGGGTCCTGGACACCAATGCCTCGGCGCTGGCGCGGACCCTGGATCTGCTGGTGCCCACCACCGCGCTCACCAGCGAATACCGTGAGTCGCTGTTCTGTTCGCTCGACGGCTTCGGCCTGCTCGCCCACTCCAAGCCCGTGGACGTCCCCGGCCTCGGTCTCTCGGCGAACTTCTTGTGGGGCATCGACCCGTACCGGTATCCGGAGAACCTGCCCAAGGTGGCCGCGACCGGTGGATCACAGTGTTCGGTGCTGCCGGTCGGCTACGAGGAGAAGCCACCGTTCGTGGTGGCCGATATCGGCGCCAACCCGTTCGCGCGCGGCAACGAGTCGCTGATCCTCAACGTGGACAACCTGTCCCAGTTGCTGTTCGGCGGTGCGCGATGAACCGCCGCAACGCGCCACTGGTGAAATTCGGGATCTTCGCGGCGGTGATGGTGGTGCTGTCCGGTTTCCTGGTGGTGGTGTTCGGGCAGTACCGCGGCGGCGACACCGGCTCCTACACCGCGCTGTTCGCCGACGTGTCCCGGCTGCGCACCGGCGATTCGGTGCGGGTCGCGGGCGTGCAGGTGGGCAGCGTGCACAGCATCGAACTGCTCGCCGACCACACCGTGCGGGTCGGCTTCGACGCCGACACCACCCTTCACCTGAGCACCGGCACCACCGCTTCGGTGCGCTACCTGAATCTCGTCGGCGACCGCTACCTGGAGCTCACCGACGCCGCCGGCGTGCACGAGCGGCTCGGGCCCGGTGCGCAGATCCCGCGCGAGCGCACCGCGAGCGCATTGGATCTCGACCTGCTGCTCGGCGGGTTGAAGCCGGTGGTGCAAGGTCTCAGCGCGCAGGAGGTCAACGCGCTGACCTGGTCGCTGCTCGAGATCGTGCAGGGCAGGCAGGGCTCCTTGAACTCACTGACCGCCGGGACCGCGGCGTTCACCACGACCCTGGCGCGCAACAACGACGTGGTAGAGCAGCTCATCGACCACCTGAACACGGTGATGACCACGCTGGCCGACGAAGGCGGCCAGTTCGCGGGCACCCTCGACCGCCTACAGAGTCTCACCACCGAACTGGCGCGCGAACGTGAGCCGATCGGCGCCGCGATCGACGCACTCGATCGCGGCACCGCCTCGGTCGCGGATCTGCTCCTGCAGGCGCGAACACCCTTGGCGGGCACGGTGAACGAACTGGCCCGGCTGGCGCCGCTGGTCGACGACGACAAAGCCACCCTCGACGCGGCCCTGCGACGCGCGCCGGAGAACTACCGCAAACTCGTGCGCACCGGCGCCTACGGCAACTTCATCCAGTACTACATCTGCGCGATCACCGTCCGGGTGACCGACGCCAACGGTGAAGTGCTCGTGCTGCCGTGGATCGAACAGACGACAGGACGGTGCAGCCCGTGAGCATGGCGCAGTATCGCGGTGCGCACCTGGCGCAGCCGGGCCTGATCGGCCTCGTGCTGGCCGTGTGTGTGATCGCCATCGGTTTGCAATCCCAGCAGTTCATCCTGTTGGCGACCACGGTCCGCTACGGCGCGGTCTTCGAGGAGGCCGGTGGGCTGGCGGTGGGCGACGAGGTGGTCCTGTCCGGGGTCACCGTCGGCCAGGTCGTCGGGGTGCGGCTCGACGACGGCGACGCCCGCGTCGACTTCGCCGTCGAGGATGGCGTCGTGCTCGGCGTCGAGACCGAGGCCCGGATCAAGACCGGCTCCCTGCTGGGCCAGCGGATACTCGAACTCACTTCGCGCGGCGACAGCACCCTGCGGCCGAACCGGGTGATCCCGGTGGAGCGGACCTCCTCGCCCTATTCGCTGACCGACGCGGTGGGTGATCTGACCACCAATGTGCGCGAGATCGATACCGCGGCACTGGATCAATCCCTGACCCTGCTCGCGCAAACCCTCGACCAGATCGCGCCGCACCTCGGCCCGGCGCTGACCGGGCTCACCGATGTGTCGCGGTCGGTCAACAGCCGCGATCAGTCGCTGCGCGGTCTTCTCGCCGCCACCGCCGAGGTGTCTGGCATCATCGGCGAACGCGGCAGCAGGCTGAACACGATGCTGCTCGACGCGAATTCGCTGCTGCAGGTGCTCGCCCAGCGGCGGCAGGCGATCGTGGATCTGCTGGCGAACGTCGCGGCCGTGGCCACCCAGCTGTCGGGGGTGGTGGCCGACAACGAGGCCGAACTCGCGCCGACGCTGGATCGGCTCAACTCGATCGTGGCCATGCTCGAACACAACCGCGACAATATCGCCGCCGCGCTGCCCGGATTGGCGAAAGTCTCACTGACACAGGGCGAAGCGGTCTCCGGCGGCCCGTTCTACAACGCGTTCGTGGTGAACCTGCTCGACGGCCATCTGCTCCAGCCCTTCATCGATCAGGCCTTCGGTGTGCAACCGCCGAGCCAGATCCCGGTGCCGACGCCGGTGGCTCCCCGATGACCCGCCGTCAGCTCCTGCGCGTCGGCGCCGCGCTGGTCGTGGTCGTGGCGCTGCTCGCGGGCGGTCTGGTGGGTTGGCGAGAGCTGTTCGGGCCGTACACCGTTCGGGCGGTGTTCACCTCCGCCACCGCGATCTACCCCGGCGACGACGTCCGGGTGTCCGGGGTGAAGGTGGGTTCGATCGTGTCGATCGAACCGCGCGGCACCACCACCGAACTCGTACTCGAGGTCGACCGCGAGGTCCCCGTACCCGCGGACGCCCGCGCGGTGATCATCGCGCAGAGCCTGGTCGACTCCCGCTACGTGCAGCTCACCCCCGCTTACCGCGACACCGGCCCGCAGTTGGCCCACGGCGCGACGATCCCGCTGGAACGTACCGCGGTACCGGTCGAATGGGACGAGATCAAAACCCAGCTCACCCGCCTGGCCACCGATCTCGGCCCCGGCCACGAGCTCTCGTCCAGCTCGCTCGGGCAGTTCGTCGACAGCGCCGCGAACGCGATGGAGGGCAACGGCGACACCCTGCGTCAGGCGCTCACCGAGCTGTCCGGGATCGGGCGGATCCTCGCCGACGGCAGCGGCGACATCGTCGGGATCATCCAGAATCTCCAGCGTTTCGTGACCGCGCTGCGCGACAGCAATGTCCAGGTCGTCGAATTCCAGAACCGGCTGGCGTCGCTGACCAGCGTGCTCGACGACAGCCGGACCGTCCTGGACTCCGCCCTCACCGAACTCGCGCACGCGGTCACCGAGGTGCAGCGCTTCGTGCGGGCAAACCGCGACCGGGCCGGACAGCAGCTGCAGGGACTGGTGAATGTCACGCAGAACCTCGTCGACCATCGCGACGATCTCGAACAGCTGCTGCACATCTTCCCGACGAGCATGGCCAACTTCTACAACATCTACAACCCGGACACCGGCACGGAGGCGGGCGTCTTCGGGCTCAACAACTTCTCCAACCCGGTGCAGCTGGTGTGCTCGGCGATCGCGGCCATCGAGAACACGACCTCGGCGGAGTCGGCCCAGAAATGTCACCAGTATCTCGGACCGGTCCTGCCCCTGCTGAACACGGCCGAGCTGAACAACCTGCCGATCCCGATCACACCGCTGCTCAGCCCGGCCGCCCAGCCGGACAACCTCATCTACACCGAGCCCGACCTCGTGCCGCAGGCCGTCGGAGCTCCGGCTACACCGGCGTCGCCGTTGCCGACGCTGGCCGAGATCCTGTTCCCGGGAGGACCCCGATGACCGCATGGACGCGAAGCACGCACCGGCGCAAGCGGATCGGCGCACTGGCCGCCGCGACCGTCCTGCTGACGCTGACCGGTTGTGGCTGGCAGGGCGTGAATTCGCTGCCACTGCCCGGCGCGGAGGGTGGTCCAGGCTCGACGAGGCTGTCGGTCGAGATCGCCGATGCCGGGACACTGGTGGCCAATTCGCCGGTGCTGGTCGACGACGTGGTGGTCGGCAGCGTGCGCCGGATCCGGCTGGCCGGCTGGCACGCCGTGGTCGACGTCGACATCCGGCCCGAGACCACCGTGCCGGGCAACGTGGTGGCCACGATCGGCCAGACCAGCCTGCTCGGGTCCAGCCATCTCGCCCTCAACACCCCGAACGGTGTCGCCCCGGCCGGTGCGCTGGTGCCGGGCAGCACGATCGGGCTCAACGAGGCCTCGACCTATCCGTCGACCGAGCAGACCCTGGCCTCGCTGTCGGTGGTGCTCAACGGTGGCGGGCTCGGTCAGCTCGATGACATCGTCTCCGGCCTCGGCGACGCCTTCGACGGCCGTCAGCAGCAGATCGGCACGCTGATCACCCGCCTGGACACCGTCATGAGCACGCTGGCGAACCAGCGCGACGACATCGTCGCCGCCGTCCACGGCCTCGAACGGCTCTCCGCCACCTTCGCCGGTCAGCGTGACGTGCTCACCGACGCACTGCGGGAACTACCCGCCGCCCTCGATGTCCTGCTCGCCGAACAACCCGCCCTGACCACTGCGCTGGACCGGCTGCGGGTCTTCAGCGACACCGCGAATTCGGTGGTGACCGAGGTGAAGTCGGATCTGGTGACCAACCTGCGCAATCTCGAACCGACCCTGCGCGCACTCGCCGACGTCGGCCCGCGCATCGACGCCGCCCTGGCCTACGCCACGGTGTATCCCTACGGGCAGTCGGTGATCGATCGCGCGGTGCGCGGCGACTATCTCAATCTGCACGCCACGGTCGACCTCACCGTGCCGCGCCTGCGCCGGGAACTGCTGCTCGGCACACCGTGGGGCGACCCCACCGCCGTCGTCCAGGCGGCCGTCGGCGATCCGGGCTATGCCCGGCCGACGACCAACCCACTCGGCGTCGGCGTGGAACCTGTTCCGGGAGAGCGCTGATGCTGCTGTCGAGACTCGTCCGCGCCCAGCTGGTGATCTTCGCGGTGCTGTCGGTGATCGGGCTGACGGTGATGCTGACGGTGTACGTGCGCCTGCCCGCACTGCTGGGGGTCGGTACGCACACCGTGTACCTCGAGCTGCCCGAATCCGGTGGCCTGTACCGGTTCGGCAATGTCACCTATCGCGGCGTGCAGGTCGGCAAGGTGACCGCTGTCGAGCTGACCGCGACCGGGGTCAGGGCGACCATGACCGTGGATGCCGGGCGGCCGATCCCGGCCGATCTCGAGGCACAGGTGCGCAGTGTCTCGGCGGTGGGGGAGCAGTACGTCGACCTGCGGCCGCGCACCGACACCGGCCCGTACCTGCGGGACGGGTCGGTGATCACCGCCGCCGACGCGACCGTGCCCCAGCAGGTCGGTCCGATGCTGGACCGGCTCAGCGCCCTGGTCGGGACCATTCCCGTCGAACGGCTGCACGACCTGCTCGACCGGTTGTTCCAGGGCGTCAACGGGGCAGGGCCCGAGCTGGACTCGCTGCTCGCCTCGGCCGCGACCATCACGAAAAGCCTCGAGTCCGTGTCGGATTCGACCGCGACGCTGATCACCGACAGCGTGCCGCTGCTGGACGCGCAGGCCCGCACCACCGATGCCGTCCAGGTGTGGACGCGCAGTCTGGCCGGTGTCACCGGACAGCTCGTCGCCGACGATCCGCAGGTCCGGTCGCTGCTGCGGACCGGTCCCGGCTTCGCGAACGAGGTCGGCGCGCTGTTCGGGTCCGTCGAGCTGACGCTGCCCGTACTGCTGGCGAACCTCACCTCGATCGGGCAGCTGGCGGTGACCTACAACGCGGGCCTCGAGCAGATCCTGGTCCTGCTGCCACCGGCGATCTCGATGATCCAGGCGGTGCAGCCCTCCCGCAACGCCTCGGGCCTCGGCCTGGGCGACTTCCGTTTCGGCAACCTGTCCGATCCGGTGACCTGCACCGTCGGCTTCCTGCCGCCCGCCCTCTGGCGTTCCCCGGAGGACACCGAGACCATCGATACCCCCGACGGTATGTACTGCAAGCTGCCCCAGGACTCCGATATCGCGGTCCGTGGCGCCCGCAACATCCCGTGTGCCGCGCATCCGGGCAAGCGGGCGGCCACGGCGGCCCTGTGCAACAGCGACGAGGAATACGTCCCGCTGGCCACCACCCAGCCGGAAACCGGTCCCTATCCCCGTGATCCGGGCCTCGAGGAGCAGGGGGTGCCCTCGGATACCCGGCCGGTGCCGCAGCCGGGCGATCGGCCCTCGAACGCCGTGCCGTCGCGGATCGGGGCCGGACTGGCCGAATACGACCCGCGGACCGGCAACTACCTCGGTTCCGACGGCAAGCTGTACCGGCAGGGCGATCTCGCCGAGCCGCCCGCCGGGCAGTGGCAGCGACTGCTCCCGACGGGCTGACGAGCTCAGCGGTTCCGCCGGACCGGGGCCCGCTTCTCGACGAACGCCGCGGCACCCTCCCGCGCGTCGGCGCTCCTTACACGCCGCCACGTCCCACTGGTCATGATCAACTCCTTGTGAGACGCTGGTTCTCTCATTGCAAAATCTCAATTCTCGACCCTGAAGGGGAACGGCGATGGCCCGATCGAAGATGCTCGTGTTCTCGAATCCGGTGGCAGGTCAGGACACCGAATTCAACGAGTGGTACGACACCGTGCACCTCGATGAGGTGCTCGCGGTCCCGGGCGTGGTGGCCGGTGAACGCTATGGGCGGGTGCCCGCGCAGCTGCCGGGCGCCGGTTCCGCCGGGCAGAGCTACCTGGCTGTCTACGAACTCGACGACGACCCGGACAAGGTCGTCCAGGCCTTCCAGGAGCGCGCGGCCTCGGGCAAGGTCGGGCTCAGCCCGGCACTGGATCTCGCCTCGCTCGTCGTCACCGTGTGGCGGGCCCGCGAGTAACTAGGCCAGCAGCTGCGGTCGGCGGCGCGCGGTATCGAGGAGTTCGGCGACCGAAACGAGTTTGACCCGCGGGCGCGACCGTGCCGCCCCGTGGTCCCGCTCGGCGGCATCGATCGCGCGCCAGCCCGGCCAGTCCACCGGTGTCAGTCCCCGGTCGGTCATCAGCTCGAGCAAGGCCTGACGATCCGCGACGGGCCGATCCAGGTCGCCGTTCGCGTGATCGGCCAGCAGGCCCGCGACGGTCTCGGCGGCGCAGCTCCGGTTGGTGCCGATGACACCGCGCGGCCCCCGCTTGATCCAGCCGGTCACATACACCCCGGTCACCGGGGCGCCGTGGGTGTCGACCACCCGGCCCTCGCGGTGCGGGACGGTGCCGGTGCGCGCGTCGTAGGGCAGGCCGTCGACAGGCCTGCCGCGATAGCCGATCGAGCGGAAGACCAGGGTGGTCTCGATCGGCGCCGGATCGCCGCTCACCCGCAGTGCCTCGACGTGTTCGGTACCGACCAATTCTGTTGGTGTGGCATGGAATCGGAAGACGATGCGCTTGTTGCCCGGCCTCGGCGGGCGGTCGGCGTATTCGTGGGCCAGTTCCAGTTTCGCCGCGGTCTCGACGTCGTCGTCGGGATGCGGTGACAGATCCCCGGCCTCGATGACGACATCGACCCCGTCGAGATGGCCGAGCGCGCTGAACTCGCCGACGGAGAAGGCCGCCTCGCGCGGCCCGCGCCTGCCCAGGATCACCACCTCCTCGACGTGCTGCTCCGACAAGGCCGCCAGCGCGTGGTCGGCGATATCGGTCGCGGCGAGCGCGGCCGGTGTGGCCAGCAGCATCCGGGCGACATCGAGTGCCACATTGCCGTTGCCGATCAGGACCGCCCGCCGGGTCGTCAGGTCGAATCGGTGGGTGGCGTGGTCGGGATGGCCGTTGTACCAGCCGACGAAATCGGCGGCGGCGTGATGTCCGGGCAGCTGCTCGCCGGGGATACCGAGCTCGCGGCTGTCCGGGGCGCCGACGGCGTAGATCACCGCGTGATGGTGGTCGAGCAGATCCCGGTGGGTCAGCTCGGCGCCGATCTCCACGGCGAGATGGCAGCCGAAACGCTCGGCGCGAAAGGCGTTGTCGAACACCCGGACCACCGATTTGGTGCGCTGATGGTCCGGCGCGACCCCGAATCGCACGAGACCGTAGGGCGTGGGTAACCGGTCGAACATGTCGACCTCGACGCCGTCGATGCCGAGCAGCTCGGTGGCCGCGTAGCAGGCCGCGGGACCGGCCCCGACGATCGCGACCCGCAGGGTGCCGTGCGCGACGGCGGCGCGCTGCGTTGGGGCCGTGATGTCGCCGGCCTCGAGCGGATGTCGCTGGAAATAGGCGGCATTGAGCTCCCGGAACCGCTCCTGGTCCGGCGGCAGATCGTATTCGGAGTAGATCGCGTCGACCGGGCACTCGTCCGCGCACGCACCGCAGTCGATACAGGTCTCGGGATCGATGAACAGCATCTGGGTACCGTCATCGCCCTCGCTCGGGCGGATGCAGTCCACCGGGCAGGCCGCGATGCACGAGGTGTCCTTGCAGCAGTTCTGGGTGATGACGTAGGCCACGGCGGTTCCTCGGAGTCTGGAAATCATCTTCTTATTGGAAGAGTACATACTATCCTGAAAGTAAGAATGACATTCTCATCGTGGGTGGGAGCAGAGGAGGCCGGTCGGATGTTGCTCGAATTCGACGACGATCAGCGGTTGTGGCAGCACACCGTGCGCGAGGTCGTCGCGAAACACTGTCCGCCCACGCTGGTCCGGGCCGTCGCCGACCAGGGGGCGGACCCGGGGCTGCTGTGGAAGCGCTATGTCGAGCACGGCTGGACGGCGATGACCGACCAGGAGAACGCCGTCGAATTGACCATCGTGCACGAGGAATTGGGCCGGGCCTGCGATCCGACGCCGTATCTGGCCACCACCAGCCAGTTCGCGCCGCTCGTGCCGCAGGCGCCCGCCGAGGTGGCCGGTGCCGCGGTGTTCGCCGGCATCACGCCCCGGCGCGAGGGTGCCGAGTGGGTGCTGCACGGCGCTGCCGAGGTGCTCGACGGTGATCGTGCCGAGCTGCTCGCCGTCGTCACCGGCGCGGGGGTCTTCGTGGTCGAGGCCGGGCAGGTGCACACGCGCCGCTCGGCGATCTTCGATCCGGTCCTGCACCTGGCCACCGTCACCTTCGACCACGTGCGGGTCCCGGCCGACAGCGCCACCGGCGGTGACGTCGCGCTGGCCCGCGCGAGCGCGCTGACCGGAATGGCCGCGACCATGGTCGGCGCGTGCCAGCGCGTGCTCGACCTGGTCGTGGCGCACGTGCGGGAGCGCCGCCAATTCGGTGCTCCCCTCGGCTCTTTCCAGGCGGTGGCACACAAGGCCGCCGACATGCACGTCGCCGTCGAGCGGGCCCGCGCGCTCACCTACTGGGCCGCGCTGACCCTCGCCGAGGCCGACGAGCGCGCCGGGCTCGCGGCGGTCATGGCCAAGGCCGCGGCGGGCGAGTGCCAGGAACTGGTCTTCCGGCACGGGCTGCAGCTGTTCGGCGCGATGGGCTACACGTGGGAGAACGACCTGCAGTTCGCGCTGAAGCGAGCCAAAGCGGGGGAGATGCTGCTCGGCGGAACCGACGAGCACCGGGCGACGATTGCGAGGCAGTACCGTGCAGCTGCGCTTTGACCAGGACGTGGAGGACTTCCGCGCCGAGCTGATCGCGTTCCTCGACGAGCACCTGCCCACCGACGCGGGCGCGGCGCCGCGCCCGCGCTCCAGCGCGCACCTGCCGGACTGGGCGCGCCGGTGGCAGCGGACGCAGTTCGACGCGGGCTGGCTGGTGCCGGGATATCCGCCGGAGTTCGGTGGGCGCGACGCCGGAATCGTGCAGCAGTACGTGCACCGCGAGGAGCTGGCCCGGCGCGGCATCCACGAGAGCTTCAATCCGCAGGGCGTCGGCATCGTGGCCGCCTCCCTCATCACCTTCGGCACCGCCGAACAGCAACGGAAATGGGCGATTCCGGTGCTGCGCGGCGACCTCACCGCGGCGCTGGGGATGAGCGAGCCCGGCGCGGGCTCGGACCTGGCCGGGCTGAGCACACGGGCCGTCCGCGACGGCGACCACTTCGTCGTCACCGGGCAGAAGGTATGGACCTCGGGTGCCCACGACGCCGACGTCCTGCTGGCCTTCGTGCGCACCGACCCGGACGCGCCGAAACACCGTGGCATCTCGGCGATCCTGATCCCCACCGACCTGCCCGGAGTCGAGCGCAGACCGTTCGCGTCGGTGGCCGACCCCGGCGACCTGGACTTCAACGAGGTGTTCTTCACCGATGTCAGGGTGCCCGCGGCGAACATCGTCGGCGAGGTGAACCAGGGCTGGCGGGTCGCCAACGGCTCACTCGGCCACGAACGCACGCTGCTCTGGCTGAGTTTCGCCAGCCGGCTCGACGGCCTGCTCGCCGACTTCCATCCGGCGACCCCGCTCGACGCCGACCGCTACGCGACCCTCGCCCTCGACGCGCAGGCCCTTCGCCTGCTGGGTTCCCGGGCACTGGCCGGTGCCGCCCGCGGCGACGACGACGTCGCGGGCCTGTCGGTGCTGAAACTGCTCGGCTCCGAAGCGGTGCAGGCGGGCGCGTCCGCCGCGTTGACCGCAGCGGGCCCCCGCGGCCTGATCCATCCCGACGTCACCGCGCGCTACAGCCCACTGAGCCTGGAGGAATCGGCACCGGGCTGGTTCGAACGCTACGTCCGCACCTTCGCAGGCACGATCGCAGGCGGCACCTCCGAGATCCAGCGCACCATCATCGCCGAACGCGTCCTCGGCCTGCCACGGCCCTGAATCGCGGTGCCGCAGCCTTGTGGCGTCACTGCCCGCTGACTATCAGATCTGCGTGCTCACGCGTTCGGTCAGCCGTGAAGTGGGTGTCCTCGGCTTCCATCCAGCGCTGCCACAACGCGAGCGAGTCCTGCCCGTCGCGTGCGAGCCCGCGCGCGAGCCGGACCGCAGCGGAGGTCTCGACCCAGACCGACAGTGACAACCGATTGCGCACCGCTGCCCGAGCAGAGGAGACCCCTTCGAGGATCAGCACGTCGGGTGGTTCGATGTCGTGCCACTCTGCCAGTGTGCGTGTTTGCCAGTCGTAACGCTGGTAGCGGCCCGATTGCGCTATCGCGAGGGGAAGCAGGACCTGCCGTTCGAGCCTGGGCCACCAGTCGAATTGGTTGTCCCACGAGGCGAAGTCATCGGTGTGCAGGAGCGTGGCGTCGCAGGCCATGGCGAGCTGTGTGGCGAGAGTGGACTTGCCGGCGCCGCCAGGTCCGTCGACAGCGATCAGCTTGGTCGAACCAAGGCTCGGCACACTGCGCGCCACCCACGCGGCGATCTCCTCGATCTGCACGCGGGCCATTGTCGCCGATTTGAACCCGTGCGGTGTGCTGTGTCAGGTACTCCTTCCTCGGCGGGTCTACTCCACGACCGAGAGGGCGGCGCGCGGGCACTGCGCGACTGCGTCATTGATCAGCGTCGCGGTCTCGGCGCGCAGCACGGGGTCGTCGATGTGCAGGATGTCGTCCTCGTCCAGGGCGAAGATTGTCGGCGCGATGCCCATACAGACACCGTTGGCCTCGCAGATCTGTGGGTCCACTGCGACTCTCATGGTTGCTCCTCGTCATGGTCGGAATCAGGGCGCTCGGTGATCGCGTGCACCGGGCAGTCCAGCAGTGCACGGGTGACGGCGGGCTGATCGGCGGGGGCGATGTCGCCGTCACCGTCGAGAACGGCGTAACCCCAGTCGTCGAGTGGGAAGTGCGTGGGCGCGTGGCGGGCGCAAACCCCGAAACCGTCGCAGACTGTGCGATCGAGGCGGATTCTCATGCGGGCACCGCCGTTTCGACGGCGAACGGGCGTAGCGGCAGTGGGGGTGTGCCCGCGCAAGTGGCGCAGTGGCGGTGCAGATGGGTCTCGACATCGCCGGGGAACCGATCCAGCAGGCTCGCCGCCGTGTTCGCCGCGGCGTCGAGGGTGCCGCAGGCGCCGCGCCCACGCAGGGTCGTCGACCAGCGTCGTAGCCGGGTGAGATCCTCGGCGGTGGCGCGGTGTTCGTAGAGTCCGGTGGCCGCGGCGGCCATCGCGGCGGTGCCGTGGAAGCAGGAACCGCACTGCCCGGCGTTCTCCCGGTCGAAGTAGGCCAGCACCGCGGCGGCGACGGCCACCGGGCACTCTGCGGTGACGAAAGATACTGCGCCGCAACCTAATCCGCTGCCGAGTGCTCGCAGGGATTCGTGGTCGAGGGTCGTGGTGAGCACCGCCCGGTCGAGCATGCCGGTGAAGTATCCACCCATCAGCGCACCGCGCACCACGCCGGGGTCGATGCCGTGCACATCCAGCAGTGCGGCGACTTCGAAGCCGTGCGGGAGTTCGTAGAGTCCCGGCGCACCGGCGCCGCCGGTGACCGTGGCGAGGAAGGTTCCGGGTGACTGTTCGGTGCCGACGCTGCGAAAGGCCGCGCCGCCCTCGTGGTGCACGAACGGGAGGTGGGCCAGGGTCTCGACATTGCTGACCAGGGTGGGCAACCCGCCGACACCGCGCTGGAACGGCCGCGGTGGCTTGTCGGTTGGATGGGCCGGACCGCCGTCGATCGCCCGGACGGCGGCCGTCTCCTCCCCGGCCACATAGCCGGGCGGCACGTCGACGATCTCGACGTCCGCGATCCCCGCGGCACCGAGCTCGATGACGGCCTCGTGAACTCGATGTGCGGCAACGGGATCGGACAGATAGATGACCGAGCGCCGGGCACCGGTGAGGCGCGCGGCCAGCCGCAACCCGTCGAGCACGAGGTGCGGCCGATGCCGCAGCAGCCACTTGTCCTTGATCGCCGCCGGTTCACCCTCCTCGCCGTTGGCGACCACCACGGCTCCACCGCGCCGCCGGCCCGCGGCCCGCACGCTCGTCAGCTTCGTCGCCAGGGGGAACGCCGCCCCGCCACGCCCGAGCAACCCGCTGGTCCGGATCTCGGCGAGCAACTCGTCGGTCGAGCCGACCGGCCGGTAGCCGCCGTCGGCACGGTAGGCATCGAGACTCTCGACTCCCGGCGCGGTACGCAGCAGCCGTGGGACGCACCCGGCGGCAGACACGACGAAACCCCCGGGGTTGTGTTCCGAAATAGCCTGCATCACAACCTCTTTCGTGATTCAAAGTCGAAGATTGACGCGGCTCGCTCGATTAGGCTCGGCGACATGAGGACCGCGGTTGTACGCATCGATGTCGACCCCGAACGGACATTGAGCCCGGCACGGTGGGCAGCCGGGCTGCGTGCGCTGCGGGCCCCGACGAGTCCGAGCGAGAACCTCGGACCGGAACTGCGATTCCAGATCGCCACCGACGACTCCGCCGCTGCCGTGCGAGACCTGGTGGACGCCTGCGCCCGGGCGTTCGGAACCGAACCGGTGCCCGGGACGGTGACCTTCCTGAGCCGTGGCACCGACGACGACGTGCACGGCGTGCTGGCCGGTTTCGGCCTCACCGGCGACGTCGGCCGGGTGCTCGACGCCGCCGGATTCGACATCGTCACCGTGACGCTGCGCGCGGCCGACCTGGTGCGGATCCCCGAGAGCCGGGTACTGACCGCGCTCGAGGCGGCACTGAATGCCGAAGTGCGACTGCTGCTCCGGTGAGCCGGCGGTGGACTGCCTCATGGGCGCGCCAGGAACTCGGCGATCGCCGGTGCGGCCAGCACCCACGTGTCGAACATATTGAACCGGTCGACCCGACCGGTGGCTCGATCCTCCATGGCCCGCTCCCAGGCGTCCTCCGGCCACGGCGGATCGATCAGCTCCGAGCCCTCGATCAGGCAGGAGATCTCGAGCGAGGTGCGTCGGGGATGATCCAGATCCTTGGCGCCGCCGCGAATGATCAAGGTGGGCACCTGGATCCGGTCGAACAGCTCGTCGTCGACACCCGGCACGGTCTGCCCAGGCTTCTGCACGTAGGCGTTGAGCCAGCGCAGCGACAGCTTGACGAATTCGTCGCGGTCGAGGGCAAGTAGCCGCTGCTCGTTGCCGGGGTTCTCGGCGATGCGTTCGCGCCATTCCCGCAGTTTCAGCAGCCCGGGAATCCCGGCGCCACGGACCACCTGCAGGCTCGGCAGAATGTAGTGCGCACCGAGATTGAACAGTCCGTAGGTCCCGCCGACGATGTTCCACAGCACGAGCCGGGTGACCAGCTCCGGATACTCGATCGCGGTCAGCAGCGAATCCCGGGCACCGCCGGACCCGCCCGCCAGCACACACGGACCGAGATCCAGCTCGGTGAGCAGACCCGCGAGCGTCTGCGCTCGCATATGGGATTCGCTCACGTCGTAGAACTGGACGTCGGAGGCGCCGCAGTTGGGCCGGTCCCACAGCAGCACGGTGTGCCCGTGCTCGACCAGGGCTTCGGCCAGTGGCCGCAGCCCCGGAACGTTTATCCCGAACCGGCCGCCGGGCGTCAGCACCACGAGTGGGCCCGTCGTACCGAGGATGTCGTAGACGACGCGGCCGCCGTTCACCGTCACAGCGGGCATAGCTGGTCCTCTCAGGCCTGGACGACGACAGCGCCGTCGACCACGCGCACCGGGTAGGTCCGGATGCTCCACTCGGGCTTGACCACCGTGGTCCCGGTGGCCAGCTCGAAGCCCCACTGATGCCACGGGCAGTAGAGGAACTCGTTGTCGCGCACCATCACCGCGTCGCCGGGGACGCTCTCGTCCACCACGGTCCGCCCGCGCGTGCGCCCGGAGCACAGCGGACCGCCCTCGTGCGGGCAGTAGTTGGCGATGGCGTAGAAGGTGCCGCCGACGTTGTAGACCCCGACCCCGAACCGGCCGATCGGCACCACCTTCGACGACCCCGGGGGGATCTCCTCGACGGTGGCGACCACGTGCTCGCGGCCCTGTGCCAGGCGTGGCTGCTCGCCGGGACTCGCGCTGTCCTCGCTCATCTCAGCGCCTCCGTGGCGAATCGGGCAGCGCCGGAACGAATTCCGGCAGGTGATAGGTCTCGATGCCGTTGCGGAACATCACCCGGTCCCGGGCGGCCGCGGGCAGATGTTTGACCAGCCAGCGCGGATCGTCGAAGGTCCAGTGCGGATAGTCCGAGGAGAACAGCAGGATCCGGCCCGCGTCCATCCATTCCAGCGCCCTGGTCAGCTCGGTCTTGTCCTCGGGATAGTCCAGCGGCTGGGTGGTGAAGCGGATGTGGTCCTTCACGTACTCCGAGGGCTTGCGCCCGATCGTCATCCACTGCTTGCGCGAGGCGTAGATCGCGTCCATCCGCCACATCAGCGGCAGAATCCAGGTGAAGGCGTGCTCGACGAACACGAACCGCAGCGCGGGGAAACGGTCGAAGGTGCCGTCGAAGATCAGGCTCATGATCTGATTGGCCGCCAGCAGCGAGTAGCTGACCATGAAATCGTGGTTGTAGCTGGGGAATCCGACCGGCGACATGGGCATCGTCTCGAACGCGCCGCGCCCGAGATGACAGCTCACTACCAGATCGTGGCGCGTCGCCGCCGCCCAGATCGGGTCGTACTTCGGATCGCCCCAGGACGGCCGCGGTTCGGCCTTGAGCAGGATCTGCGCCATGTACGGATGCCCGGCCCACTGTTCGATCTCGGCGACCGCGCCGACCGGATCGTCCACTGCGACACAGATCGACCCGCGCCACCGCTGATGCCAGTTGTTGACCGGGTCGAGCCAGTGGTTGGCCTGCCAGTGATTGATGCCGATGGCCATGGCCTGGGTCGCCTGCGGCAATCGGGTCGCCCGCACGGTCGGTTCCAGGATGGCGATATCGGAGCCGGCCTCCACGATCAGCTGCCGGTAGGCCAGTTCGGGGTCGCTGCCCGGGAATTGGCCGTCGGCGGGGAACGCGTCGACGCGCATCGCGTAGGAATGCGCGTAGTCGGGCGCGTCGTAGATGATCGTGTCACCCACCCGGTGACTGAGGAAATAGTCGCTGCGGTGCGGTTCGGGGATGTACTCGACGAGTTCGCCGCGGCGGGGCACCGGATGCACATCGGAGTCGACGACTCGGACGGCGACCTGCTCGGGTGCGGCGGCACGCTGCTCGTGCTGGATCGGCGGCATACGCGTCCTTCCTGGAACTAGCTGGGCACCGCGGCGGCGGTGGGGACCTCGATGCCGTAGAGCCGGGATGCGTTACGCCAGCAGAGCTTGTCGCGCTGCTCGGCCGTCAGACCCGGCGACAAGGCGTCCACCTCGGTGGCCTGCCAGTGCGGATAGCTCGAGCCGAACATCACCATGTCGTCCTTGCCGGTGAAACCCAGCCACTCGGCGGCGAATTCGGCGTCTTCAGGCGGGCCGTCGTGGCGGTCTTGGACGAAGAACACGTGGTCGGGCAGATACTCGCTCGACATCCGCGGTGCCCACGGGGTCTGCTCGAGATGCGGCCTGCCGAAGGTGTCCATCCGCCAGCTGAACGGTGTCAGCAGATCCGCGCCGCCGTCCGCCCAGACGAACCGGAGCTCGGGAAAACGTTCGAAGACGCCCTCGGCGATCATGTTCAGCAGGTGATAGATGTAGTTGAGCGACATGAACCCCAGATACTGCTCATAGGTCCGGGTGTGGCCCGAGGGCGTCGGCGGGAAGGCGATGCTCTCCCCGGTCTCGATATGCACCGCGACCGGCAGCCCGGCCGCGGCGGCCGCCTCCCACAGCGGCCAGAACTGGGGTTTGCCGTAGAGCTCGCGCGACTGCAGCGGCACCCCGACCTGCACGATCGACCGATGCTGCCCGTAGCGGGCGATCTCGCGCAGCGCGCCGGGGATGTCCTCGGGGTTGACCCGCAGGGTGCCACGGAACCGGTGCCCGAATTCCTCGTGCTCGAGCCACCGGGTGACCAGCATGTCGTTGTGCGCGGCCAGAACCGCCGAGGTCAGATGCCGGTCGGGCAGGATGCCCCTGGTCATCGGATGCAGGACCGCCACATCCACGCCGCGGTCGGCGAACAGGTGCCCGGCGACCACGGCCGGGTCCGAGCCCGGTGCCCGACGGCCGGGACCCTGTGCGCCGGTGAGGTATTCGCCGCCCGGCGCCCCGTACCAGTCCAGATCCACATCGGGCACGCCCCGGCTCTTGAACGGCTCACGCAGATGATCGCGCAGATCCCGGTTCGAGGCGAAGAAGATGTGCACGCTCGCATCGATGGACGGGGTGGTGGTGCCGTCGGCGTGGGTGCGCATCAGTCGATCCGGGCCATCTCGGGCCGCACCGTCACCGATGCCGCGAGCTGCTGCTCGTCGCAGATGATCTGGAGTCTGGCCAGGGTCTCGTCCAGACCGGCACCCAGGCGCGGGCCGGGGGTGAAGGTGGCGGGCAGATTGCGCATGCCCTGGATGACGCCGATCGTGTCGTAGTGCACGGTGCCCGCCGGATCACAGGCGAAGTCGGGCATCCGGTCGAGCACGGCGGTGAGCATCGACTTGAACACCGTGCGCGCCACATTGGACCCGATGCAGCGGTGCACGCCGAGCCCGAAGCTGAAGTGCCGGTTGCCGCGTCGGTCCAGCACGATGTCGTCCGGATCGGGGAACACCTCGGCATCGCGGTTGGCCATCGCCCAGGACAGCCAGAGCCGTTCGCCCTCTTTGAATTCGGTGCCCTCGACCTCGACGTCGGCCGAGATGGTGCGCCCGTCGCCGGGGGCCGGGGTGAAGTAGCGCAGGAATTCCTCGGTCGCGGGCGCGAGCAGGGTCTCGCGGTCCCGGCTGAGCCGGGCGCGTTCGCCGGGATTGGCCGACAGCCACTCGAGCGCGTGCGCGGTGAGCGCGGTGGTGGTGTCGAAACCGCCGCCGATGATCAGGCCGAGCATGCCGAGCAGTTCGAGATCGGGCGCGGGTTCGCCGTCGATGCGCAGTTCGGTGAGCGCCTCGAGCAGGCCGGGGCGCGGATGTTGTTTGACCTCGGCCAGACTCGTCAGCAGGTCGATGCCCATCGCGCGGTGCAGTTCGGCCACGCGCGCGGCGTCGGGGGAGTCCTCCGGGGTGTACACCGCGGCGTGCACCGGTTCGCTGTAGAGCGACCACTTCGTCAGCGGGATGCCGAGCATGGCGAGCGTGAGCACCGCGGGCACGACATTGGCGAGGTCGTCGACGAAATCGATACGGCCCGACTCGATCTTCTCATCGAGGGCGGCCCGCACGATCTCGTCGATCACCGGTTCCCAGCGGCGCACCGCGGCCGGGGACAGGTAGGGGTTGAGTACCTGCCGGTAGAGCCGGTGCTCGGGATCGTCCATCTCCAGAATCCCGCCGCGCACGAGTTGCGCGCGCTGGGCGGTGGGAATCGAGATGCCCTTGTAGCCGTTGCGTTCGCCGTTGAGGTCGTGGTCGTTGGACACGTGCGGGCAGCGGGCGAGTTCGAAGACCGCGTTGGCCCCCGCCGCCACCCAGTGGCCGTCGTAGGTATCGGTCCAGGCGACCGGGCACTTGGCGTGCAGGTCGTGGGTGATCTCGGTGAAGCGGTGCCGGTATTCCGGGGTGTGCCGGTCGAAGTGGTATCGGTTCGCCTTGCGGTCCCGGTCGGCGGCATCGTCGATGCTCACGGATGCTCTCCTGTTCCAGCGCAGCTGTCGCGCGATCGGAGCGGCACGACAGGGAAGTCCGTGCAAGAACATCACTTGCCGGATAGGAGAACCGTACTCTTAACCGACGTTTCGCCGCAAGCAATAGCTCGCGATTGCTGCTTCGGCCTGCATCGCCGGCGGTCGGCGAATTCGGGATCCGCTGCTCCGGGAGGGCTGCTCACGCACCAGATCCGCGAAAAGATTGCGGTGCCTGCCTTCGGAGAATAACATTCTCTTCACACGATAACTTGAATCTCGCCAGGTGCTGACGCGCCCGGCCGGGTGACGGCGGCCGAAAAGGAGAGCGGGACAGTGACTTCGCAGCAGGATCCGTCGACCGTCGCGTGGGACACCGAGGTCGATGTCGTCGTTCTCGGCAGCGGCGCGGCCGGCCTCACCGCGGCACTGAGCGCGGCGACCGCGGGCGCGTCGGTGGCGGTGTTCGAGAAGGCGCCGACCGTCGGCGGGACGAGCGCGGTCTCCGGCGGTATCGCCTGGATCCCCGCGCACGACCGGGCCGAGGGCGAACCGCTGACCGTCGCGGATGCGATGGCCTATCTGCGCGCGCAGTCCTTCGGCTCCATGGACGAGGACCTGGTGCGGACCTTCGTCGAAACCGGCGCGGCCACCATTGCTTTCGTCGAGGAACACAGCTGTGTGCGCTTCGAGATCGCCGACGGATTCCCCGACTACAAGCCCGAACTGCCCGGCGGTAAGCCGGGCGGTGGCCGGTCGCTGAGCCCGGTCGCCTTCGATCTGGCCGAGCTCGGCCCGTGGCGCGATCGCCTCACCACCTTCCCGGCAGACTGGAGCAATGTCGGCTTCGACGCCGAGACCAGGGCCCGGCTGCACGCCTCGGTGGGCGAGGACAGCACCACCGACCTGTGCGTGGCGGGCACCGCCCTGGTGGCGGGCCTGCTCGCGGGTGTTCTCGCCGCGGGCGTGGTGCCGCGCACCGGGGCCCGCGCGGTCGAACTGATCGCCGGCGACGGCGCCATCGCCGGGGTCCGGATAGCCACGGCGGCAGGGGATTCCACGGTGCGCGCCCGACAGGGCGTGATCCTGGCGACCGGCGGCTTCGAGTGGGACCCGGTACTCACCCAGGCCTACCTGCGCGGACCCATGCGTGGACCGGTCTCACCGCCCAACAACACCGGCGACGGTCTGCGGATGGCCATGGCGCACGGTGCCGACCTCGGCACCATGAGCGAGGCCTGGTGGGTGCCGGTGGTGCAGATCCCCGGCGACACCATCGAGGGTCACCCGCGCAGCCGCAGCGTCCGGCTCGAACGCACGCGGCCGCGCAGCATCATGGTCAACCGGCACGGCCGCCGATTCGTCAACGAGGCCTCGGAGTACAACTCGATGGCCGGTGCCTTCCACTACCTGGACCCGCGCGACGGCTACGTCAACGATCCCGGCTGGATCGTCTTCGACGCCGAACACCTGCGCCGCTACGGCTTCCTCGGTATCGCACCGGGCGAGCCGGTGCCCGCCTGGTTCAACGAATCCGCGGACCTGCCCACCCTGGCCGGGCGCATCGGGGTCGACGCCGACGGCCTGGCCGTGACCGTGACCGGCTGGAACCGCGATGTCGCGGCGGGCCACGATCCGGCCTTCGGTCGCGGTGCGAGCGCCTACGACGGCTGGTGGGGCGACCAGGACGCCGCGACCACGGTGGGCCGCACGCTGGGTCCGATCGACACCGGGCCGTACTACGCCGTCCCGGTGACGGTCGGCGCGATGGGCACCAAGGGTGGACCGCGCACCGACCGAGACGGCCGGGTGCTGCACGTCGACGGTTCGGTCATCGCCGGTCTGTTCGCCGCGGGCAATGCCATGGCCGGGGTCACCGGCCGGGCCTACGGCGGCGCGGGCGGCACCATCGGCCCCGCCATGGTGTGGGGCCACCGCGCCGGGCACGCCGCGGCGACCGGCAAGCCGGTGGAGTCGTGAGCGCAGTGAACAGTCAACGGGCAGAGGGAGTGACGAAGTTGTCCGAGCACGAGAGCGTGTGGAGCGACCTGCAGGGCGTGCCGTTCACCCAGGGGTACCTCGACGTCGGCGGGGTTCGCACCCGCTACCTGCACGCGGGCGCCGACGACCTGCCCACCTTGGTGCTGCTGCACGGGTCCGGCGGGCACGCGGAAGCCTATGTCCGCAATCTGGCCGCCCATGCCGCGCACTTCTCCACCTGGTCGATCGACATGCTCGGCCACGGTTACACCGGCAAACCCGGTCACGCGCTCGAGATCGCGCACTACGTCGACCACCTCATGGCCTTCCTCGACACCATCGGGGTGCGGCAGGCCTCGCTGAGCGGGGAATCGCTGGGCGGCTGGGTCGCCGCGCGCGCCGCCATCGACCACCCCGACCGGGTCGACCGCCTGGTGCTCAACACCGCGGGCGGCTCCCAGGCCGACCCCGAGGTGATGCGCCGCATCGTCACCCTGTCGATGGCCGCGGCCGTCGAACCCACGTGGGAGACCGTGCAGGCGCGGATCACCTGGCTGATGGCCGACAAGTCCAAGGACTACGCCGATCTGGTCGCCAGCAGACAGCGCGTCTACCGGCAGCCGGGGTTCGCGGCCGCGATGCACGACATCATGGCGTTGCAGGATCCGGTGATCCGGGAGCGGAACCTGCTGGGGGAGAAGGAATACGGGCAGATCACCGCGCCCACCCTGGTGGTGTGGACCAGCCACGACCCGACCGCCGATGTGGCCGAGGGAAGGCGGATGGCGTCGATGATCCCCGGCGCGCGGTTCGTGGTGATGCAGAACTGCGGGCACTGGCCGCAGTACGAGGACACCGCGACCTTCGACGCCCTGCACCTCGACTTCCTGCTCGGAGCCTGAGATGGCCGACACCGACGTCCTCATCGTCGGCGCGGGACCGGTCGGCCTGACGCTGGCCAACATCCTGGGCGCCGCCGGCGTGCGCACCCTGGTGGTCGAGGAGCGTGCCACGCTGATCGACTACCCGCGCGGTGTCGGACTCGACGACGAATCGCTGCGCACCTTCCAGTCGATCGGCCTGATCGAGGCGATCCTGCCGCACACCACCCCGAACCAGATCATGCGTTTCGTCGATGCCCGGCGCCGCCTGCTCGCCGAGATCGCGCCGACGGACACCTCGTTCGGCTGGCCCAAGCGCAACGGTTTCGTTCAGCCGCTCGTCGACGCGGAGCTGCTGGCCGGGCTCGACCGGTACCCGTGCGTCGAGGTGCGATGGTCGGCGGCGGTCGGGTCCTGTGCCGACAAGGGCACACACGTCGACGTCGGGATCGTCACCGAGACCGGACCCGATGTCGTCCAGGCCGGGTATGCCGTCGGGTGCGACGGCGGGCGCAGCGTCACCCGCAAGGCGATGGGCGTGAGCTTCGACGGCACCACCTCACCGACCCGGTGGCTGGTGGTCGACATCGCCGCCGACCCGCTCGGCCATCCCAATATCGAGGTCGCCGCCGACCCCGCCCGGCCGAACGTGTCGGTGTCCATCGCACACGGAATCCGCCGCTTCGAGTTCATGATCCACGACGACGAACCCGACGAGCTGGCCGAGGATCCGGCGTTCCTGGCCCGGATGACAGCACCGCTGGTGCCCTATCCCGAGCGCCTCGACATCATCCGCAGGCGCGTCTACACCCACCACTCACGTATCGCGGGCACCTTCCGCGTCGGCCGGATGCTGCTGGCCGGGGACGCCGCGCATCTGATGCCGGTCTGGCAGGGGCAGGGCTACAACAGCGGTATCCGCGACGCGGCGAATCTGGGCTGGAAGCTGGCGGCCGTGGTGACCGGCCGGGCCGACGCAGCCCTGCTCGGCTCCTACGACACCGAACGCCGCACCCACGCCCGCGCCATGATCGACCTGTCCACCTTGGTGGGGCGGGTCATCTCGCCGACCGACCGTCGCGTCGCCGCGATCCGGGACGTCCTCGTGCGGGCCGCGGCGGCGATCCCGCCGGTGCGCAGCTATGTGCTCGGCATGAAGTTCAAGCCGATGCCGCGCTACGAGCGGGGTGCGGTGGTGCACCGCTGGTCGCGGTCGGAGCCGTCACCGGTCGGGACTCTGTTCGTGCAGCCGGTGGTGCGCACCAGGACCCAGCCGGAGGTGCTGCTCGACGAGGTGCTCGGCCCGTGGTTCGCGGTGCTGTGCTGGAACAACAACCCGCGCGCGGTGCTCGGCGACGAGGTGTTCGCGCGCTGGCGGGAATTCGGTGCCCGGTTCGTCGCGGCCCGGCCCGCTACCCAATTGTCCTGGGCAGGACAGGATCACGACGACGTGACCGTCGTCGGTGACCGCACCGGCGCGCTCAAACGCTGGTTCGACGGCCAGGCCGACTCGGTGATCTTCCTGCGCCCGGACCGGGTCGTCGCCGGGTCCTCCATCGCGCAGTTCGCGCCCGAACTCGGCACCGAGCTGCTCGACACCTTCGCCTCGACTCGAGGAGGTCCCGATGCCGCTCGCCGTGTGCTGCGTCTCGCACAGCCCTCTTCTTGATCTGCCAGGGCCGTCACCGGAACTGCGCACCGAGATCGGGGCCGCCCTGGACGACGCCGCCCGCTTCGTGCGCGAGTTCGACCCCGAGCTGGTGGTGACCTTCTCGCCCGACCATTACAACGGCTTCTTCTACCGGACGATGCCCCAATTCTGTCTCGGCACAGCCGCTTCCGGTGTCGGCGACTACGGCACCCACGCCGGACCGCTCGACGTTCCGGCCGCACTGGCGACCGAGCTCGCCGAGGCGGTCCTCGCCGCGGGAATCGACCTGGCGGTGTCGACGGCGATGGATGTCGACCACGGCACCGTGCAACCCCTGGAGCGGCTGCTCGGCGCGGCCACCGCCCGCCCGGTGATCCCGATCTTCGTCAACGCGGTCGCCGTTCCGCTCGGGCCACTGGACCGGGCGCGGGCGCTGGGGGCCGCGGTGGGCGCGTTCCTGTCGACGCTCGACGCGCGGGTCCTGGTCCTCGGATCCGGTGGCCTGTCCCACGATCCGCCGGTGCCGCGCCTGGCCACGGCGACCGGCGCGGTCCGCGACCGGATCGTGCACGGTGGGCCGATGTCGGCCGAGCAGCGCGCCGCACGCAGCGCCGCGGTGGTCGCCGCGGCCCGCGAGTTCGCGGCGGGCGAGGGCACCCTGCAACCACTGAACCCACAGTGGGACAACGAATTCCTGACCCTGCTCGACGAAGGCAGGCTCGCCGAGTTCGCGAGCTGGGACAACGCGGCCATCACCGCCGTCGCGGGCAATTCCGCCCACGAGATCCGCACCTGGGTCGCGGCGTTCGCGGCGCTGGCCCAGCAGGGCCCGTACCGGACACCGGTGCGCTATTACCGGGCCGCTCCCGCGCTCATCGCCGGTTTCGCGGTGCGTGCCGCCGTGCCCGCGGACCCGGACCCCACGACGAAGGAGGGCCGCGCGTGACCGCCGACTCCGCACCGGACCCACAGTCCACCAACACATTCGACGAAGAGGTCGACGTCCTGATCGCCGGCTCCGGCGGCGGCGGGCTCACCGCCGCGCTGAAAGCCGAGGCCGAGGGACTGTCGGTGCTGATCGTCGAGAAGGGCGCCTTCTACGGCGGCTCGACCGCGCTGTCCGGCGGCGGTATCTGGGTGCCCAACGCCCCCGCCCAGCGGCGTGCCGGCTTCGCCCTCGACCCCGACGATGTCGTGGCCTACCTGGAGACGATCACCGAGGGCCTGGTCGATACCGCGCGCCTGCGCGGCTACGTCACCAAGGCCCCCGAGATGATGGAGTTCCTCGAAATCCGCAGCCGCTGGCTGGAATTCGTCTGGAAGCCAGGCTACGCCGACTACTACCCGGAACTGCCCGGCGGCTCCGTCCAGGGCAGCACCATCAACGTTCCGCCCATCGACCTGCGCGAACTCGGCGAGGACGAGAGCACACTACTCGCGCCACTCGCCTTGGCCCCCAAAGGTATCTGGCTGGGGCCCAAAGACTTGCGGCTGTTCTATCAGGTCCGGCAGAACTGGCGTGGCAAAGCGATCCTGCTGAAACTGATCTGGCGGATGGTGCGCGCGCACGTGTTCGGCGACCGCATCGTCACCATCGGCCAGTCCCTGGTGGCACGGCTGCGCCTGGCACTGCGCGAACACGGTGTCCCGCTGTGGCTGAAAGCCCCGATCACCGCCCTGCACATCGAGGACGGCCGGGTCGTCGGCGCGACCGTGGAACGCGACGGCACCCCGGTGCGGATACGGGCCCGGCGCGGGGTGATCCTGGCGACCGGCGGCTTCGACCACGACACGGCCTGGCGTACCACCGAACAGCCTGTCGTGGAACAGGACTGGAGCTTCGGCAACAAGCTCGCCCTCGGCGACGGCATCCGCCTCGGTCGCGAGGCGGGCGGTGACACCGCGCTGATGGACGAGGCCTGGTGGTTCCCGGCGATCCAATGGCCCGACGGCCGGCTGCAGTTCATGCTCAACGAACGGATGATGCCCGCCCAGTTCATGGTCAACGGCGCGGGCGAGCGTTTCATCAACGAGGCCGCGCCCTACATGGACTTCGGCCACGCCATGATCGACGGCCAGAAATCCGGGATCACCCACATCCCGTGCTGGCTGATCACCGACCACCGCTCCTGGAAGCGCTATGTCATCGGCGGTCACCTGCCGCTCCCGAAGATCCCCCTGGCACCGGTACCGACCGGCTACACGATTCCCGCCGCCTGGCTGGCATCGGGCGTCGTCAAAACCGCCGACAGCTGGGCCGCGCTCGCCGCGCAGATCGATGTCTCGGCAGAAGCGTTGCAGTACACGGCGAAGCGCTTCAACAAGCTGGCCGAAGCGGGCCACGACGACGACTTCGGCCGCGGCGACAGCGTCTACGACAACTACTACGGCGATCCCACCCTGCTGAACCCGAATCTGCACCCGATCGGTAAGCCGCCCTACTACGCCTTCCGCGTCATCCTCGGCGACCTCGGCACCTCGGGCGGCTTGCGCACCGACGAGCACGCCAGGGTCCTGCGCGCCGACGGCACCGCGATCGCGGGCCTGTACGCGGTCGGCAACACCGCGGCCGCGGTCATGGGCCGTAGCTACGCGGGCGCGGGCGCGACCATCGGCCCGGCCATGACCTTCGGCTACATCGCCGCCGAGCACATGACGCAGCACCCGGCACCCGCCGACACCTCTGGAGGTACCCGATGAAAATTTCCCTCTTCTACGAATTCGCGCTGCCGCGGCCGTGGACCGACGACGACGAATACCAGATGTTCCAGGACGGTCTGGACGAAGTCGAACTCGCCGACAAGGCAGGCTTCTCCACGGTCTGGCTCACCGAGCACCACTTCCTCGAGGAGTACTGTCACTCCACCGCACCGGAGATGTTCCTGGCCGCCGCGAGCCAGCGCACCGAGAACATCCGCCTCGGCTTCGGCATCATGCACCTCCCGCCGGCGATCAACCACCCCGCCCGCGCCGCCGAACGCGTCGCCACCCTCGACCATCTGTCCAACGGCCGGGTCGAATTCGGCACCGGCGAATCGTCCTCGGTCGGTGAGCTCGGCGGGTTCGCCATCGACCCGGCCGACAAGCGCACCCAGTGGGAAGAGGCGTTGCAGGTCACGGTGCGCTGCATGACCGAGGCGCCGTTCACCGGTTTCAAGGGCAACCACCTCGAGATGCCGGCCCGCAATGTCATCCCCAAGCCGCGCCAGACCCCGCACCCGCCGCTGTGGGTGGCCTGCACCCGGCCCTCCTCGGTACAGATGGCGGCCCGGATGGGTATCGGCGCACTGAGTTTCGCCTACACCGGACCCGAAGCGCTCGGTGAGCGGGTGCGCGGCTACTACCAGGAGTTCGAGGACCACGCGGCGCCGATGGTGCCGCAGATGAACCCGAACATCCTCGCCATCGGCGGTGACCTGTCGATGATGGTCGCCCCCACCGACGAGGAGGCCGTCGAGCGCCTCGGCGTCGGCGGCGGGTTCTTCTCCTATGGGATCATGCACTATTACATGACCGGCATGCACACCCCCGGCCGGACCGAGGTGTGGCAGTCCTACCTCGACGCGGTGAAAGACGACCCGTCCGTCGCCTACGGCCCCGGCCGCGGCGCGATCGGTTCCCCCGACACCGTGCGCGAATTCCTGCGCGGCTACGAGGCCAGCGGCGTCGACGAGATCATCCTGCTGCTCAACCCGCGCAGCCACGAGGCCACCATGGAATCGCTCGAGATCATGGGCAGGGAGGTCCTGCCCGAGTTCATCGAACGCGACAAGATCGCCGTCGCCGCGAAGGCCGAGCGGATGGCGCCGATCCTGGCGAAGGCAGAGGCCCGGCGCGTGCCGATGCCCTCGCCCGCCTTCGACGAGGACTATGCCTTCGGCGGTCTGCCCACCGGTCGCGGCGGGACCTTCACCGCGGGCGAGATCCCCGAGGCGATGGCCGAGATCGAAGAGGGCCAGAAACAGGCCGCGGCCAGGCTCGAAGAGCAGCAGCGACAGCTGGAAGAACGCGGCCGGGCCTGAGGCGATGGAGACCTTCGAGCAGCGATGCCGATTCGACGGGCAGCGGGTGGTGGTCACCGGCTGCGCGTCGGGCATCGGCGCGTGCGTCGCCGCCGAGGTGTCGCGGCTGGGTGCGCGGGTCGTCGGCGTCGACCTGCGCGAACCCGGCCGCGACGACGTGTTCGACGAATTCGTCGCGATGGACCAGGGCGACCCCACCTCCGTCGACGCCGCGCTCACCCGGATCGGGAGCACGGTCGACGCGCTGTTCAATGTGGCGGGGGTGTCCTCGGGCATCGGCGACCCACACCAGGTGGTCGCGGTGAACTTCCTGGGTCTGCGCCAGTTCACCGAGGCGATCGTCGCGGGCATGGCGCCCGGTGCGGCGGTCGTCTCGGTGTCCTCCCTCGCGGCATCGGCCTACCACGAGAACCGGTGGGACACCGCGGGATTGCTCGACACCACCTCGTTCGCCGACGGTTTGGCCTGGTGCGCGCAGCATCCGGGGATCGTCGCCGACGGCGGCGGCTACCGCCTGGCCAAAGAGGCACTGATCCTCTACACGATGCGGCGCTCGGCCGACCTGGCCGCCGCGGGCATCCGGATGAACTGCACCGGGCCCGGCGTCACCGACACCCCGATCCTGGATCAGCTGCGCACCGCCTACGGCTCGCAGTACCTCGACAGCATCCCGAAACCGCTCGGCCGCTCCGCGGATCCGGCCGAGCAGGCCACGGCACTGCTGTTCCTCAACAGCCGCGCGGCCGCCTACATCACCGGCCAGGTGCTGTGGGTCGACGGCGGCACGCTCGCCGCGCGACTGGCGAACGAACTGGCCGGCCCCGCCCCGGCCACCCCGCGATAACTGGAAGGAATCCACCGCCGTGGCAACTCTCACCGATTTCCACTCCCTCGCCGAGCGGGTCCGCAACTGGGGCCGCTGGGGCGCCGACGACGAACTGGGCACCCTGAACTTCATCACCCCGGCCAAGATCGCCGCCGCCGCCGGACTCGTCCGCCACGGCAAGGTCTTCCCGCTCGGGATCGACTTCGGTTCCAGCGGCCCGCAGGGCGCCTTCCAGTTCCGGCAGAACCCCCTGCACGTGATGACCGTCGACGGCGGCGATGCCAAGACGCTGGCCGAATACGGCCCGAAGTGGTTGCGCAACAGCGTCGCAGGCGAACTGAGCAGCTTCTTCGCCGACAATCCGTTCCGCTTCAACGACGACATGATCATCATGCCGCTGCAAGCCGCCACCCAGTGGGACGCGCTGTCGCACGTCTACTACGCCGACCAGCTCTACAACGGATTCCCCGCCGAATCGGTGACCAGCCAGGGCGCCTTCCACTGCGGCATCGACAAGGTCGACGGCAAAGGCATCACCAGCCGTGGCGTGCTGCTGGACCTGGTGCGCTACCGCGGCGCGGACACCTACCTCGCACCGGGCGCGCCCATCACCGCCGACGAACTCGACGAATGCGCCGCCCGCCAGGGCATCACCATCGAATCCGGCGACATCGTGCTGGTGCGCACCGGCTGGTGGGACCGCTACCTCGAGGCCCGCGACGGCGCCGAACCGTATTCGGGCCTGGACTGGACCTGCGCGCTGTGGCTGCACGAACACGAGGTCGCCGCGGTCGCCGCCGACAACCTGATGGTCGAGGACCCGGCCTCCGGCGTCGACGGCACCTTCCTGCCGCTGCACATGCTCTGCCTGCGTGACATGGGCCTGATGCTCGGCGAGTACTGGGACTTCTCCGCGCTGGCCGCCGACTGCGCCGCCGACGGGGTCTACGAATTCCAGCTCGTCGCACCGCCGTTGCGCGTCATCGGCGCGGTCGGGTCACCCCTGAACCCCATTGCGATCAAGTAAGCGAGGTCGAAGACCATGACTGTCAGCACGACGAGCGCGACCGCCGCCACGCCGGTCGCCGACGGACGCCCGTTCGTCGTCGGCATCGGTGGCACCCTGCGCGAGGACTCCTCGACCGAACGCGCGCTGCGGCACTGCCTGGCCGCGGTGGAGCGGCGCGGTGGGCGCACGGCACTGTTCAGTGGGACCGACATCGATCTGCCGATGTACAGCCCGCACGAACCGGACCGCACCCCGCGCGCGGCCGCTCTGGTCGAGGCCCTGCGGCAGGCCGACGCCGTGCTCGTCGGGTCACCCGGCTACCACGGCGGGGTATCCGGCCTGGTGAAGAACGCCCTCGACTACATCGAGGACATGCGCGCCGACACCACCGTGTACCTGGACAACAAGCCGTGGGGCTGCATCACCTGCGCCTACGGGTGGCAGGCCGCGGTCGGCACGCTCGGCCAGCTGCGCGTGATCGGCCACGCCCTGCGCGCCTGGCCGACACCCCTCGGCGTGGCCATCAACTCGGCCGAACCGATCTGGGACGCCGAGGGCGCGCTCACTGATACCGGCATCGAGGCGCAGCTGGACATGCTCGCCGGACAGCTGCTGTCTTTCGTCCCCGCGGGCGGCGGCCTGTCATGAGCGAGAACCGCACGGAGACCGGGCATCTGGCGGTGTCCACCGCCCTGACCGCGCTGCGGGCGGGCCGCATGATCATCGTCGCCGACCCGGCGGCCGAAGGGGTCCGCGGACATCTGGTGCTGGCCGCTGAACACGTCACCGCCGCCGCGATCACCGTGCTGAGCGGTCTGGGCTGCGGTCTTGTGCAGGTCGCCCTGCGTGCCGCCACCCTCGATGCCCTCGCCGTTCCGCCCGCGGATCCGGCGGGCACCAGTCCGGACCGATCCCGCTACCGGGTCTCGGTCGGTCTGGCCGGCGCGGCCGGGATCTGCGCTTCCCAGCGCGCGGCCACCGTGCGCGCCCTCGCCTCGGTCGATGCCCATGCCGCCGAATTCACCAGGCCGGGAAACGTTTTCCCGCTCGGCACCGCCGCCGACGGGGTCCTCGAGGTCCCCGAGATCCCGGAAGCCGCTGTCGATGTCACCGAACTCGCCGGGCTGCGGCCCGCCGGGGTGCTGTGCGAGATCACCGGCGCCGACGGCGAATATCCGACCTGGGTGGAACTGGCCGAACTCGGCCGCGCCCACGGGTTCCCGATGGTCTCGGTCGCCGAGCTGGTCGCCTACCGGCGCCGCGAGCTGTGCCGGGTGACCCGCCACGGTGCCGCGCGTATTCCGGTGCCGCCCGGGGAGTTCCGGGCCATCGGGTTCACCGACGGACTCGACCGCGAACACGTCGCCTTCGTCCACGGCGACCCCGCCCGGGCGAGCGCGCCCCTGGTCCGGCTGCACTTCGAATGCCTCATCGGCGATGTCCTCGGGTCGCGCGCGTGCGGTTGCCGTGACGCGCTGCACGGCGCGATCGCGCGGATCGTGGACGCGGGCTGCGGTGTGCTGATCTATGTGCGCGCCGGTGCCACCGCGATCGGCGACACGCTCCGAGCGAGTGGCCACAGTAGGGAATCCTCTGCGCCGCAGGCACATCCGGTGGGTCACAGTGATCTGCAGTCCGCCTTCGACATCCTCGACGACCTCGGTATGCGGGAGATCCGGCTGCTCACCGAACCCGGCGAGACCCATGCGGTGCCGGGGCAGGTGCACGTCGTCGAACGCGTCCCTGTCGCGGCAGTCGAGCGCGTCACGGCGGTTGAGCCTGTCGACGTCGCGGCGGTCGAGCGCACACCCGTCGCGGATATCGAGCGGGTGGGGCGGGCCTCGTGATCGTCGACTACCGCCGTCTCGTCGTCGACGGACACGAGACCGCCTATCTGGACACCGGTTCCGGCGAACCGGTCGTCCTGCTGCACGGCGGCGAGTTCGGCGCCGACGCCGCACTCGGCTGGGAACACACCGTCGACACGCTCGCCCGGCACCACCGGGTGATCGCCCCGGACATGCTCGGCTACGGCCGTTCGGCAAAGGTCGTCGATTTCACCGACGGGCGCGGGCTGCGCATCCGCCACCTCGCCGCTCTGCTGGCCGTCCTCGGCGTCGACACCGCGCATTTCGTGGGCAACTCGATGGGCGCGATCAACCTGCTGGTCGACCAGACCGCCGCACGGCCACGGCTGCGGGCGCGGAGCCTGGTCGCGATCTGCGGCGGTGGCGACATCCAGCGCAACGAGCACGTCGACGCGCTCTACGACTACGACGCGACCCCCGAGGGCATGCGCCGCATCGTGGCGGCCCTGTTCCATTCGGGCGCCTATCCCGCCGACGTGGGCTACGTCCGGCGCCGCTACGAGTCCAGTGTCGAGCCGGGCGCCTGGGAGGCACTGGCGGCCGCGCGGTTCCGCCGTCCCGGCGCCGACGCGCCGACGACTCCGTCCAGTGATCGCGCCTACCACCGCATCACGGCGCCCACCCTGTTCATCGAAGGGGCAGACGACAAGCTGCTGCCCGCGGGCTGGGCGGGGGAGCTGGCGCAGCGGGTGCCCCGCGGCGCGAGCGCGGTCGTGGCGGACGCGGGCCACTGTCCCCAGCTCGAGCAGCCCGCCGCGGTCAACACATTGCTACTGGATTTCCTTGCTCGCCGAGCCGATTCGGCGGAACAGCCCGCGGGTGCGCCGGTCGTGGCGCGATGACCAGATCAGAGAAGGAGAACGGATGACCGACGAACTGGCAGGCCGGGTCGCCGTCGTGACGGGCGGCGCCTCCGGCATCGGTGGGGCGATCGTCGCGCGCTTCGTCGCCGCGGGCGCCCGGGTGATCGTCGGCGACGTCGACGCCGAACGGGGACGCGCCTCGATCGCGGGCTACGGCACCGCCGCGGTCTTCGAGGAGACCGACGTCGCCGACCCCGAGCAGGTGCGCCGGCTGGTCGACCGCGGTGTCGAGACTTTCGGGCGGCTCGACGTGATGTGCAACAACGCGGGCATTTCCGGGGTGATGCACAAGGACTTCCTGCACGACGACCTGCTCGACTTCCACCGGGTACTCGGGGTGAACCTGCTGGGCGTGATGGCCGGTACCCGCTTCGCCGCCGCGCACATGGCCACGGCCGAGGGCGGGTCGATCATCAATGTGTCCTCGATCGGCGGCATCCAGGCCGGGGGCGGCGTGCAGAGCTACCGCGCCTCCAAGGCCGCGGTCATCCACTTCACCAAATCCGCGGCGATCGAGCTGGCGCAGTACGGGATCCGCGTCAACTGCATCGCCCCCGGCAGCATCCCGACGCCGCTGCTGGCCTCCTCGGCAGACCGGATGCCCAGCGGCGTGAGCGAGAAGTTCACCCGCATGGTCCGCGAGTCCATGCGTGACGACCGTCCACTGCAGCGCGACGGTGAACCCGAGGACGTGGCCGAAGCGGCCGTCTACTTCGGCAGCGATCTGTCCCGCTACGTCACCGGCACCGTCCTGCCGATCGACGGCGGCACCGTGGCGGGTAAACCGCTGCGCCGCCGCAAACCCGCCGAGCAGGGGAGTGCGCGATGAAGCGCGGCACCGATGTGCTGGTGGTCGGCGCGTCGGCGGCGGGCCTTGCCACTGCGGAAGCCCTTCGGCGCGAAGGCTTTCCGGGCCGGATCACCCTGCTCGGCGCCGAACCGCACCTGCCCTACGATCGGCCGCCGCTCTCGAAGCAGATCCTGTCGGGACAGTGGCGTGCCGAACGCACGCTGCTGCGTCCGCCCCGGCTGCTGGCCGGGCTCGACCTCGAACTGATCCTGGGCTCACCAGCACTGGCCCTGGACGCCGCGAACCGGACCGTGCGGGTCGGTGGCGGATCGATCACCGCCGACCACGTGGTGATCGCCACCGGCGCCACGCCGCGAACCCTGCCCGGCCCACCTGGCCTGCGCGGCGTCCACGTCCTGCGCACCCTCGACGACGCGCTCGCTCTGCGAGGCGGACTGAACGACGCCCAGCGGGTGGTTGTCGTCGGAGAGGGCGTCCTCGGCAGCGAGATCGCCGCCACCGCAAGAGAACTCGGCCGCGATGTCACCCTGTGCGGGCCACTGTCCGCACCGATGGCCGGTCAGCTCGGTGACCTGGTGGGCGCTCGGCTCGGCGCGCTGCACCGGGACAACGGTGTGCGCCTCGAACTCGGTGCCGCGGTCGACGGCTTGACCGACCGCAAGGGGGAGGTCACCGGAGTCGCGCTCGCGGGCGGTGCCGTGCTGCCCGCCGACCTGGTCGTCGTGGCGATCGGCGCGGCACCGGTGACCGGCTGGCTCGAAGGCAGCGGCCTGTCGATCCGCGACGGTGTCGTCTGCGACGCGTATTGCCGTGCCGCCGAAGAGATTTACGCCGCGGGCGACGTCGCCCGCTGGCAACACCCGGCGCTCGGCGAGGTCCGGTGGGAGAACCGGACCAACGCCACCGAACAGGCCGCGGTCGTCGCCGCCGCCATCGCGGGCACCCCGCGCCCACACGCGCCGATCTCATACTTCTGGACCGACCAGTTCGGCACGAAGATCCAGGTCCACGGCACGGTGACCCGGGAAGCGACGGCCCAGGTGGTGGACGGCGACCCGGAGGACGGGCGCTTCGTCGTCCGGTACGAGCAGGAGGGCGCGGTGACCGCGGTCCTCGGCTGGAACATGGCCAAACAGGCCAGGATTCGCCGCCAGGAATTGATCGAAGGGCGGGCAGATCCCGTCCCCCAGGAGAGCAGGTCCCGATGAAGGTGACAGTCGACCAGGTCAAGTGCGTGGCCGCGGGCCACTGCGTGATGCACGCCGACGCCGTGTTCGACCAGCGCGACGAGGACGGCATCGTCGTGCTGCTCGACGCCGAGCCACCGGCCGCACTCGCCGACGACGTGCGCAAAGCCGCCGCCGTGTGTCCCGCCATGGCCATCCACATCGAGGAATGATCGCGCGCCCGCGGCTTCGCCGCGGCGCCCACCGAAGGAGACACCGTGTCCGAAACACCGGCAGAGACCACCGCCACCGCGGCAGCACCCGAGTACCCGATGCTCCGTGCGCCGGGCTGCCCGTTCGCGCCGCCCGCCGAGACCTTGCGCCTCGGCCGCGCCGACCCGCTGCACCGCGTCCGGATCTGGGACGGCAGCACCCCCTGGCTGGTCACCGGGTACGCGGAGTACAAGCAGCTCATGTCGGATCCGCGCGTCAGCGTCGACGATCATCGCCCCGGGTTCCCGCACTGGAACGAGGGCATGCTGGCGATCGTCGGCAGCAGGCCGAAATCGGTCTTCACCACCGACGGCACCGAGCACCAGCGCTACCGGCGCATGCTCACCAAACCGTTCACCTTCAAACGCGTCGAAGGACTGCGCCCGGCCATCCAGCAGATCACCGACGAGCACCTGGACCGGCTGCTGGCCGGGCCGAAACCGGCGGACCTGGTCGAAGCGCTCGCCTTGCCGGTGCCGACGCTGATGATCAGCGAGATGCTCGGCGTGCCCTACGACGATCACGAGTTCTTCCAGAAGCACGCCAGCGTCAATGTCGACCGGTTCGCCACCAAGGAGCAAGCCGCCGCCGGCCGCGCCGGGCTGGCGCGCTACCTGGTCGACCTGATCAAGCAGAAGCTCGACGACCCGGCCGAGGATGTGGTCTCCGACATCGCCGAGCGGGTCCGGTCCGGTGAGATCGATATGCGCGAAGCCGCCCAGCTCGGCACCGGCCTGCTGATCGCCGGTCACGAGACCAGCGCCAACATGATCTCCCTCGGTGCCCTCGCGCTGCTGGAGAACCCGGAACAGTTCGCGCTGCTGCGCGACACCGAGGACCCCACGATCGTGACCAACGCGGTCGAGGAGCTGCTGCGGTACCTGAGCATCATCCAGAACGGGCAGCGCCGAATCGCCGTGGCCGACATCGAGATCGCCGGTCAGACGATCCACGCCGGCGACGGCCTGATCTTCGACCTTGCACCGGCGAATTGGGACGAGCGGGAATGGGAAGCACCCGACCGGCTGGATCTGGCCCGGCCCGCGGCACACCATCTCGGCTTCGGATTCGGCCCGCACCAGTGCGTCGGCCAGCAGCTCGCCCGCGCCGAACTGCAGATCGTGTTCCGGACGCTGGTGCGCCGGATTCCGACACTGCGCCTGGCGATTCCGCTCGACGAGGTCGAGTTCAAGCACGACCGGCTGGCCTACGGCCTGTATTCGCTACCCGTCACCTGGTGACGTATCCATTCCTAGTGCCGTGAGGGGCGATCCGATGACTGCCAGTACCACCGACGAGGTGTTCTACGACCCGTACGACGTCGAGCTCAATGCCGACCCGTTCCCGATGTTCAAGCGGCTGCGCGACGAACTTCCCCTGTTCTACAACGAGACCCACGACTTCTACGCGGTATCGCGGTTCGCCGACGTCAATGCCGCGCTGCTCGACAAGGACACCTTCAGCTCGGCGCGCGGCGCCATCCTGGAACTGATCAAGGCGAACATCCCGATTCCACCCGGCGTGCTGATCTTCGAGGACCCACCGGTCCACGACATCCACCGCAGGCTGCTGTCGCGGATGTTCACGCCCCGCAAGATCGCCGCACTCGAGGGACAGATCCGTCAGTTCTGCGCCGACAGCCTCGATCCGCTGATCGGTACCGGCCGGCTCGATTTCGTCGCCGATATCGGCGCGCAGATGCCGATGCGCACGATCGGGCTGCTGCTCGGCATTCCCGAACAGGATCAGGAAGCCATCCGCGACTTCGCCAACGACCAGATGCGCACCGAGGAAGGTCAGCCGATGAAGGCGGCCTCGGAGGGCATGTCCGGCGGTGAACTCTTCGCCGCCTACATCGACTGGCGCGCCGAACACCCCTCCGACGACATCATGACCGAATTGCTCACCGTCGAATTCGAGGACGCGGCGGGCGTCGAACGGCGCCTGACCCGCGAGGAACTGCTCACCTACGTCAATGTCGTCTCCGGCGCGGGCAACGAGACCACCACCCGCCTGATCGGCTGGGCGGGCAAGGTGCTGGCCGAGCATCCCGATCAGCGCAAACAACTGGTCGGCGATCCGGGCCTGATCCCCGCGGCGGTCGAGGAACTGCTGCGATTCCAGCCGCCCGCCCCACATGTGGCGCGCTACGTGACCCGCGACTTCACCCTGCACGACCGGGTGGTCCCGGAAGGCAGTGTGATGATGCTGCTGCTCGGCGCGGCCAACCGCGACGAGCGCCAGTTCGCCCCGGACGGCGACGTCTTCGACATCCACCGCGCCGCCCGCCCACACCTGTCCTTCAGCGCGGGCACGCACTACTGCCTCGGCTCGGCGCTGGCCCGACTCGAAGGGCGGATCGCGCTCGAGGAGATCCTGCGCCGCTTCCC
This sequence comes from Nocardia sp. NPDC058518, assembly GCF_042719655.1. Lineage (NCBI taxonomy): Bacteria > Bacillati > Actinomycetota > Actinomycetes > Mycobacteriales > Nocardiaceae > Nocardia > Nocardia sp. NPDC058518. The sequence continues at coordinate 38,050 of NZ_JBHXNJ010000023.1, read as the reverse complement.
GGAATGGGACGTCGACCTGTCCGCCGCCCGCCTCTCACCCACCTCCACCGTGCGCGGCTGGGAGACCCTGCCCGCAACCACCCGCTGACGGAGCTCACCGCCGAGTCCGGCACTGTTCGCGAGAATCGTTGGCCTGCCCCGAGATCCGGGTCAGGCCAACTGCTTTCGCGGCGCAGGCTGTCCGCCGACTACTCCGGCGGTGATCAGTTCGCTGATCTGGGTGGCGTCCAGACCGAGGCCGGTGAGCACGGTGAGATTGTCCTGGCCGAGCAGCGGCGCGGGCGCGCGATGGAAGCGGTACGGTCCCGCCGAGAAGCGGGCGGGCACCGTGCTGTGCCGGGCGGTTCCGCTGACCGGATGGGCGACGTCCTCGAAGAAGCCGCGGAACGCGAGTTGCGGAATGTCGGTCTGGCGGTGTGGCTGCATCACCTTCGCCACGGGAACCCCTGCGCCCCAGAGGATCCGGACGATCTCGTCGCTGTCGCGGTCGGCGCACCACGCCGCGAGCCTGGCATCGATCTCGGTGTGCCGGGCTCGCCGGCCCGCCGCGCTCGACAGCGCGGGATCCAGCATCCAGAACGGTGTGCCGAGCGCTTCCCGGAGCCTGCGCCACTGCCCGTCGGTGGCGACCGCGACGGCCACCCAGCAGTCCGGGCCACCGAATTCGTCGGTCCCCGCGGCCCGGTACAGATTCTGCGGCGTCGCGACCGGGCCCCGGTTGCCGTCCCGGTGCAGCACCACCCCGTTCGCGGAGTACTCCACCACCTGCTCGGCGGCGACATTGAGCGCGGCTTCCACCATGGCCGCTTCGACCAGGGTGCCCGCGCCGGTGCGGCGCCTGTGGGTCAGGGCCAGCAGCAGCGCGTTGAGTGCGTGCACCCCGGCGTTCGGGTCGCCGATCGAATAGGGCTGCACCGGATTCTCGTCCGGGTGGCCGGTGAGCCAGCTGATGCCCGAGGTGTCCTCGATGACATAGGCGAACGCGGGATTGTCGCGCCACGGCCCGGTCGTCCCGAAACCCGGCATGCGCACCATGATTCCGTCGGGCCGCAGCGCCCGGTAGGCGGGATAGTCCAGCCCGATCTGCGCGAGCACACGCGGGGTGTAGTTCTCGACGACGACATCGCAGCTCGCGGCGAGCCGGGCCAGCAGCGCGCGCCCGCGTTCGTCGGCCAGGTCGAGGGTGATGCTCTTCTTGCCGGTATTGAGCCCGGAGAAGATCGGCGACTTCTCCCACCATCGGTCCTCGCTGACGGGCACGCCCGCGATGAGCCGGGTGCCGTCGAGCCGTGCCGCCGATTCCACATGGATCACCTCGGCGCCGAGCATCGCCAGGTAGTGCGTGCACGACGGACCCGCCCAGAAGGTGGTGAGATCGAGGACCCGCATCCGCTGGAAGGGCAGCTGTTCGGTTGTGCCACTGCGGGTTCGGGAGACACGGTCGGTCGGCGCGCGGAAGTGCTCGGTGTGCTCGCCGAGCCAGGGCGCCGGACCGGGCTCCGGCAGCAGCGGGGGATCGAAACGATATGGCGGACCGGGACGCACGAATCCGTCCCGGGGATCGGTCACGAACGACCCGCGCGCCAGATGATGGTCCATTTTCGGTGCGTTCGCCCCGTCGGCGACCGGTCCGTTGGGAATCCGGAAGGCCGAGGCCAGATCCTGCACCACCTCGACCGTCTGCCCGGCCAGCCAGGCGTAGATCCACGGTGCCTTGGCGGCGGCACGCTCGGTGATCGAGGCGTCGGTGTCCTCGTCGATCCACTCGGGGTGCCCGACCATCGCGCACAGGTCGAACCACTGCTGCACGGTCCCACACCCCACCGAAACCAGGCCGTCGGCGGCGGTCGCGATACCGGGCACACTGCGCTGCCGCCGGGTACGGAACGGACGGCCGAGCGCGTCGTGGAAGGTGACGGGAAAGTAGGTGAGCCCCAGGATCTGGGCTTCGAGAATCGACAGGTCGATCAGTTCACCCGCGCTGCCGCGCAGCCGCGAGGTCAAGGTGGCGACGGAAGCGTGTGCACCGGCGAACCATTCGCCGATCCGTCCGCCGACGGCCACCGGCGCCCGCTCCGGTGCCCCGCGCCCGAGCCCGATGATGCCGCCGGACCAGGCTTGCAGCGTGAACTCCGTGGCCGCCCGGCCCGCCCACGGCCCGTCGAGCCCGAACGGCGTGATCGCGGTGACCACCAGGTGCCGGTGCGCGCGCCGCAGCGCGGTGGGGGACCAGGCGGGATCGTCGGCGATCGGCGAACCGGGTTCCCACACCACGACATCGGCGGCCGCGAGCAGCCCGTCGAACACCGCGCGGTCGGCCGGTGCCCGCACATCGACCACCACGCTGCGCTTGCCCCCGCTGAGGAAGGTGAACAGCGGCCCGTCGCCACCGGGCGCGGGCGGGGTGTGCGAGGCCGACCACCGCCGCAGCGCGGCACCGCGTGGTGGCTCCACGACGACGACCTCGGCGCCGCCGTCGGCGAGCAGTTTGGTGCAGTAGGCCCCCGCGATCCCGGTGGACAGGTCGAGGACCGTCCACCCGGACAGCGGTGCGGCCGGAATACTCACCGGTCTTCCTTGCGCGCTGATTTGCTCAGCCGGAACTCCGGCGGGAAGCGAGCGTCGTTGTCCTTCACCGAGGCGCTGAGCCCGCTGTCGTAGGCATCGCCGAGCATGAGCTCGTCGTCGGCGTGGACGTGCCCGCCCATCGATTCGAAGAACCCGCTCAGCAGGCTGCCCATGTACTCGCCCTGCTGCTGCTTCATGATCTCGAAGAAGACCTTCTGCATGAAGATGGTGTCGGTGGGGCGATTACGGGCGCACGCCAGCGCGTACTTGGCGGTCTCGGCCTCCAGCTCGTCGCGCGGCACCACCTTGTTGAGGAAATCGCAGTCGGCCATCTCCTGCGCGGTGAACGGCCTGCCGGTGAACACCATCTCCTGGAACTTGCGCAAGCCCATGGTCTGCGCCCAGGTCCACATCCGCGGTCCCCAGCCGTAGTAGCGGAACGACGGATGCCCGAAGAGCGCGTCATCGCTGGAGATCACCAGATCGGCGTCGGCGGCCTGATAGAAGTGCCAGCCGTAGCAGTAGCCCTTCACCTCGACGATGCTGATCTTCTTGAACTCCTGCAGGCTCCGGCAGCCTGCCTGGGCGTTGGCATACCACTGGCTGACCGACGCGCCGTGCCGGAACGACCCTGCGGGCGGGTACCGCACGCCCTCCTCGGCGCCGATCTTGTACTCGGCCAGCCGCGGCCCCTGGTCCGGATCCCGCTGTGTGGCAAGGAATTCAGGAAGATCGGCACCGCTGCCGAGATCGTCACCGGCGCCGCGGACGACGAGCACCTTGACCTCGTCGTCGATGCTCGCGCGATGGATCAGGTCGCCGTAGCGCAGCCGGGCCGCGCTGGTCGGGGCGTTGAGATAGCCGGGACGGTCGAAAGTGATGGTGGCGATACGGGTTTCGGGGTCTTTGTCGTAGCGGATGATCTCCTCCGCCGACGGCTGCTCCGGTCCGGGCACGATACGGCTCCTTTGCCTGGACGAGGCGGACCGCCCGGCAGGCGGCCCGCTTCGAAATATGTTGCGGGTCAGTGCGGCCAGTGCGGCGCGTCGGTGAGCACCTCGGCGCCGTCGGTGGTGATCAGGACCGCGTCACGGCCGAAGACCGCACCGACGCCGGGCTCCCAGACATAGCTGGTGACCGACAGCACCATGCCTGGTTCGAGTCGTTCGGCCTCGGCGGTCCGCCGCAACAGCGACGAGACGACCGGGGCGTCGAAGCCCATGCCCAGTCCGCGGGCCACCGGCATCGGCGGCAGCGATTCCCCGGCGAGGTCGTAGGCGGTGAGCAGATCGGCGGCCACCGCGCCCGGGCGACAGGCTTCGACGAGCCTGTCCCACAGCACATCCCAGCGCCGGTAGAGCGCACGCACCCCGGCATCGCCCACACCGTCGGCCGGCCAGGTGCGGCCGACCTCACCGATGTAGCCCTCGCCGAGAATGCCCGCCGAGAACGCCACCAGATCACCGGCACGCGCACGTCGTTCCGCGCCGGCCCGCCGCCACGGATGCGCTCGCGAGGTCACCCACGCCGAATCCTGCGAGGCGGGCGTACTGATCCCGCCCGCGGCCATGGCCTCGAGCAGGATCCCGATCAGCGACTGCTCGCTCACGCCCGGCGCGAGCGCGGCCACCGACGCCGCCAGACCGGTCTGCGCGACGGCGAGTGCACGGCGCAACGCGAGGATCTCCTCGGGCGTCTTGATCCGCCGTGCCGCGCTCATCGCCGGCTCCCCGTCGACGAGTTCGGCCTGCGGGAACGCCTCTGGCAGCAGCTGGGCGAAGGTCGGCGACATGGCGTCGGTGCCGACCCGCCGGGCCGTGCTCGCGCCATCGATACGCCGCAGCACCTCGATGGTGGTCAGCGGATTCCATGCCAGGCCGTAGAGATTGTCGTGCGGGATGTCCTCGGGAATGCCCTCGTCCCAGGTGCTGAGCAGATGCACCGCGCCGGTGTCGCGCACCAGGGTGGCGACGGGGCCGAAGGGCCGGGTTCCCGCCACCCACAGCTGCGGGGCGCCCGCCACATAGCGGGCATTGGCCTGCCTGCCCAGGACGAGGATGTCGAGATCGTCGGCATGCATCTGTGCCAGTGCGCGAGCGCGCCGTCCATGCCGCAGGGCGCGCTCGTCGGGCAGGATCTCAGTACCCATACGGGTCGTATGGGTAGTCGGTGAGGGGCGAAAAGCCCTGGTCGGTGATCACAACGATCTCCTCGCTTCGATATCCGCCGGTGCCGTCCTCCCAGACGACCGGTTCGAGCACCAGCACCATCCCGGGTTCGAACACGAAGTTCTCGTCGTACTCCGCGCCGAGATCGGTGCCGATCATCGGCATCTCGGCAGCACTGACGCCGATGCCGTGACCGAGATAGAAATGCGGCAGCCAGGGTTTGACGCCGCCGTTGGCCGCGATCGCGGCCCGGGTGAGATCGGCGGCGCTCGCACCGGCGCGGGTGACCTCGAGTACCGCCGTGATGATCTCGTGCCAGCGCTCGAACTGGCGTTGCTGCCGCGCGTTCGGGGCGTCGCCCACGATCCAGGTGCGGCCGAAGTCCGAGCAGTAGCCGCCGTAGGTGATGCTGACATCGGTCCACAGCACGTCACCGGCCGCGAGGGCGCGCTCGGTGGTGAGCAGCGGCAACGCCAGGTCGCCGTGGGTGGTCCACACGCCCTCGGCTTTGGACTGCGGCATCACCTGCCAGATGGCGTCGAGCATGTTCGCGGTGGCGCCGAGTTCGAAAGCGCGCCGGACGAATCGGGCCGACAGGTCGATCTGGCGCCGCCCCGGTGCGAGGTCGGCCTGCACCTCGGCGATGGCCTTCTCGGTGATCCGGTTGGCGATCCGCATGCACGAGATCTCATCCGGTGTCTTGATCAGTTTGGCCGCCCCGACGACCAGCGCGGCGTCGGTCGGAGCGCCACCGGGAAACAGTGCGGTCTGCGCCCGGCGCATCGCACCGGTGCACTCGTCGACCGCGACGGTGGACCCAGCCGGAACGAGCTCGGCGAGCACGCGCGCGAAAGTGTCCACGCCCTCGTCGAATTCGAGGTAGACGGGTCCGTGCAGGTGATCGGCGGGCAGTTCGGCCTCGTCGGAGGTGCCCTCCCGGAACGGCAGGAACAGATGTGGCCACGGATCACCGGCCACCACCACGGCGACGGGACGCTCGACATGTGAGAGCCCGGCATCGCCGAGCGGCCAGTTCGCGCCCGTGGCATAGGCGACATTGGTGTTGTTGAGCAGGACCAGCGCGTCGACACCGCGAGCGGCCATCGCCGCGCGCAACCGGGCGCCGGTCTCGCGCCGCATCCGCGCCCGGTCGGGGACATCGGGGATCTCGAAGGCCGCGGACCGCGCGGCCGTGCCGGACACCGTCATCTCAGACGCCCAGGAAATCGCGGATATTGCCGCTGACGATCCGGGCCGCCGCCGCGGGCCCGACCGCCGCGACGACCGCGGCAAGGGACTGCTCGGAATAGCCGAAGGTGCTCTCGTTGTGCGGGTAGTCCGAGGACCACATCACCCGGTCGATCCCGATCTGATCGACGAGCGAGAGCCCGAGTGGGTCGACCATGAACGAGGCGCGCATGTGGTTGTCCCAGTAGTGCCGGATGTCGTGTTCCACCGGTCGGTCCAGCATGTGCTGGAAGGAGGCGAGCATGTGCTCGGCATCCTGGATGGCCGCGGGCACCCAGTTCACGCCGCCCTCGAACCAGCCGATGCTCAGCCCGGGATGGCGGTCGATGATGCCGCTGAAGAGATACTTGGAGAACAGTTCCCGGAACGGCGCGACATTGTGCATCATGCCGACCGCGACACTGTTGACCTCGCACGGTGCCGACAGCGGCGACTCACCGATGTGGTGGGAGACCGGGACGCCGGACTCCTCGATGGCATCCCACACCGGGATCATCGCGGTGCTGCCGTAGTCGATGACCACGCCGTCGTCGTCCTTGCCCGCCGACAGCGGCAGCAGGAAAGTCTTGAGTCCCAGCGACTTCAGCTCGTCCAAGGTGCGGCGCGCGCCCTCGGCGTCCCACCAGTTGATCAGGCCGACACCGTAGAAGCTGCCACCGGACTGCTCCTGGAGCTCGGCGATATAGGCGTTGTAGACGCGGAAACAGAGCTCGCGGATCTCCTTGTCCGGGTAGAACAGCAGCGCGAGCAGCGCATTGGGAAACGCCAGTTCCCTGGCGATACCGTCGGCGCGCAGATCGGCGCCGCGGGCGGTCAGATTGGCGCTGCCGGACCCTTCGAGGGGGTCGTACTGCATGAGTACGTGGCTGAAATCGCCGGGCAGGAACGACTTTCCCTTGCGGCCGAGCTGATAGGCGCCGTCCTCGTACCAGACCCGGGGTGCGCGGTCCTTGAGGTTCTCCGGGAATCGCTCGTAGAAGATGTCGTGCGCCAGCGAGATGTGGTTGTCGGCGGAGAAGACCTCCGTGCCCGCGGGCAGCCCGAGGGTGCCGGCCGCCTTGCCGCGCCGGTCCTTGGGCGGGCCGAATCCGCCGGGTGGGTACAGCGGGGCGCTACTACTGGGAACCGGCATCCTGCCCTCCAATGTGATTCTCCTAATGCGGAAATAACGTTATCACAGGTGGAGAGCCAATCGGTCAGCACTTTTCGTATGAACGCGATTCCATCCACCCGGCCGCGCAAGAACGCTATTCTCGTCAGTGGACCGGATCGAGAGGGGATGAGACCCTTGTCACACCGAGCCAACCAACCTACTGTGTGTTCACTAGGTTTTGTCGAACAGGGTGCCGCGCATGACTTCTCCCCGTCCTTACGCCTCGCTACTAGCCAAGGGAGAGGATCGCCGCCAGCGGATCGTGACTGTTGCCCAGCGTCTGCTCACCCGCAACGGCTGGCGCAACACGAGTCTGGCGATGATCGCGCGTGAGGCCGGGGTGAGCCCGGCGGGGTTGCTGCACCACTTCACCTCGAAGAACCAGCTGCTGCATGCGGTGCTCGATGCCCGCGATGCCGACGACCTGCAGCAGGCGGACCTGCGCGGGGACCTGATCGCCGAGATCGAGAAGGTCGCCGAGCGCATCCAGCGCTCTCCCGAACTGGTCGGCACTTTCGCGGTCCTGCTCGTGGAGAACCTCCAGCCCGAGGCTCCGCTGCACGACCGGATGCTGGACAGATGGAACCTGGCCGTCGGCATCGTCACGGCGCTCATCCGCCACAACCAGGAAATCGGCCGCTACCGTGCCGATTTCGATCCCGGGATCCGGGCGGTGGAGATCGTCGCTTTCATCAATGGAATGGAGATCTCATGGCTGCTCGATCATTCGATACCCCTGACCGAGGTGTTCGCCGAGTACACGAGGTCGCTGACACGCGACTTCGCCCCGGACCCTCTGCGATGAGGTATCGCCTCGACGTCGTGGCGACCAGTGTGGTCGATGTCGTCGAGCATGCCGGGGGCTGGCTGTTCGATCGCGCCGTCGCGGGCTGGGATGTGTCGGTGCTCGTCGCCGAGATCTCCGATGCCCGACCGCTACGCATCCTCGGTGCGGAACTGGTCGACCTGCACCAGGTGCTCTCCGCGCACGGGCAGGGCCGCAGACCGCACGCACTGGCGATCGCGGGCGACGTGTGCTGTCGCGACTCCCGCGCGCACCGCGGTGTGGTCTCGGCCCTGCGCGACGGGGGAGTGGAAGTCGTTGTCTGGGGCGATGATTGGTCCTCACCACCCGAGCATCGGGTCGATCCGGTGGTGCACCGGCTCAGTGTGGCCGCGCGGGCGTTCAAGGCGCAGGCGCTGACCGCGGCCCGGTTGCCCGCCGACTCGGTCGCCGCGACCGAGGTCTTCCGCAGCGGGGTGTCGATGTTCCCGCCCATCGGGGCGGATCTGAGCCCGGTCGGCTGAATCGTCGAAGCCGCCGGGGGGGCCCCGGGGGGGGGGGGGGGACGGGCGGGGGGGCGGGGGGATGGGGGTTGTTATGGCGTGGGGTTTTT
>NZ_JBHXNJ010000023.1:8882-29506 GCF_042719655.1 Nocardia sp. NPDC058518 | reverse complement strand
CGCTCCGCGTCTGGGGGGGGTCTGTTGTGGGTCTGTCTTGAGCTCGCGTGCGCGCTGGTGTGGGGGGGCGGCGCGCCTCCCCCCCCGCGCCCCGGGCCGGTCAGATGCCGATGTAGACGGCCTTGGTGTTGAAATAGGCTTCGATGCCCTTGCGGCCGCGTTCGCCGCCCCAGCCCGACTGCTTCTGTCCGCAGATCGGCATCGAGGGATCGGCGGCGAGCGAGGTGTTCACCCAGATCTGGCCCGCGCGTAGCTCGTTGGCGACGCGGTGGGCGCGGCCGAGGTTCTCGGTCCAGATCGAGCCCGCCAGACCGTATTCGGTGTCGTTGGCGGCCGCGATCACCTCGTCCTCGTCGTCGAAGGGGATCACCGAGCCGACCGGGCCGAAGATCTCCTCGCGGATGAGCCGCATGTCGGGGGTGGTGCCGGTGATGATCGTCGCCTCGTAGAAGTAGCCGCGGCGGTCCATCGGCTTGCCGCCGGTCACCACCTGTGCGCCGGCCGCGACACCGTCGTCGACGATCCCCGCGACGCGTCGGCGTTGCTTCTCGCTGATCAGCGGGCCCAGTACCGAATTGGGATCGTCACTGCCGCCCATCGGCAGCATCGCGGCGAAGGCGGCCAGACCCTCCACCACCCGGTCGAAGATGCCGCGCTGGACGTAGATACGCGAGGTGCACGAACAGTTCTGCCCGGAACCGGCGAGCAGGCCCATGCCCGCTCCCATGATCGCCTTGTCCAGATTCGCGTCGTCGAACATGATCAGCGGTGACTTGCCGCCGAGTTCGAGGGTCAGGCGCTTGAGGTTGCCCGCGGCGGCCTTGACGATCAGGCGCCCCACCTCGGTCGATCCGGTGAACGAGATCTTGTCGACGTCCGGGTGCGCGGTGAGGGCCGCGCCGGTGGTCTCGCCGTACCCGGTGACGACATTGAGCACACCGTCGGGCAGACCCGCCTCGCGGAAGATCTCCTCGAGCTTCAGCGCGCTGAGCGGGGTCTCCTCGGCGGGCTTGAGCACCGCGCTGCACCCGGCGGCCAGCGCGGGCGCGACCTTGAGCATCGCCACGAAGAACGGCCCGTTCCACGGCACGATGAGGCCGACCACGCCGACCGGCTCGAGCTGGGTGAAGGTATGGAAACTCTCGAATTCGCCCAGCAGGCCGTCGGAGACGAGGCTGCTCGACTCGCCGTGGATCTTGCCGACCCACCCGGCGTAGTACATCAGCATGTCGTAGGCCACCGCGATGATGTGGCGGGCGGCGACGGCGTTCATGCCGTTGTCGCGGGCCTCGATCGCGGCGAGTTCGTCGGTGCGTTCCCGCACGATCGCCGCGGCCCGGAACAGGACCTGCGCGCGATGACCGGCCGGCTGCTTGCGCCACACTCCGGACTCGAATGTCTCGCGGGCTCGGGCAACCGCCGCGTCGACGGCCTCCCGGTCGGAGTCGACGACCTCCGCGATCTGTTCCTCGGTCGACGGGTCGAAGACCTCGATGGTGTTGCTCACTGTGCTTCTCCTTTCGCCGGGCCGCCCTGGGCGCGGGTCGGCGCGGAGTCCTCGGGTGCCGAGAACCCCTGCTACGAAAGGGTTCCCACGGCAGTAACCGATGAGAATGATACTCTCCTGAGAGGGAAATAGGATATAGCAGTATGGCCGAGCCGCGCGAGACCGGGGTCGGAGGCGATCGGCTACCCGAGCGGAACGAGAACTCGGTAGTCTCCTCAGCCGAGGAGGGGATCAATGTTGCGTCCGGGAGAGTCGATCGCGGGTTATGTGATCGAACGGTTGCTCGGGGCCGGGGGTATGGGCGAGGTCTTTGTTGCCCGCCATCCGCGGCTACCTCGATCCGATGCGGTGAAGGTACTGGCGGCGCAGTTCTCCGCGGATCCGGAGTTCCGGGCGCGGTTCGAGCGGGAGGCCGATCTGGCCGCGGGGTTGTCGCATCCGGCGATCGTGAAGGTGCACGACCGGGGTGAGGATCAGGGCCGGTTGTGGATTGCCATGGAACTGGTCGAGGGCGTGGACCTGGCTCAACGACTCCGGGTGCACGGGCCACTGAGCGCACCGGAGGTCGCGGAAATCGCGCGGGTGGTCGCCGGCGCGCTGGATCGCGCGAACGCGCAGGGGCTGGTGCATCGCGATGTGAAGCCCGCCAACATCCTGCTGAGCCGGGCCGACGATATTCTGCTGACCGATTTCGGCATCGCGCGCCGCATCGCCGACGTCTCGAACCTGACGGGGACGGGCATGATGATCGGCACGATCAACTACGCCTCGCCGGAACAGCTGAGCGGGCAGCCGGTCGACGGCCGGAGCGATCAATACTCGTTGGCCTGCAGCATCTTTCACCTGCTGACCGGCAATGCGCCCTTCGCGGACGACAATCCCGGTCAGGTGATCCTGCGACATTCCACCACCGCACCGCCGAGTGTGCGAACCGCACGTCCCGAGTTGAGTCCCGAAGTGGATCGGGTGATCGCGCGGGCCATGGCGAAAGCGCCCGCGGACCGGTTCACTTCGTCGGCGGACTTCGCTGAAGAGCTCGATGCGGCTTTGCGCATTCGCACGTCCAGGGACCAGCCGACGTGGCCGGCGCAGGTACCGAGTGCGGCGCCACGGTCGGCATCGCAGGAGCCTTCGGCGGCGGCGATACCGACGGTGGTCCGGGAGGCGCGAGGATCTTCGCGAGCTATCGGGTGGGGCCTGGGCGCGGCAGTCCTTGTCGTGGTCGCGGTCGTGACGATCTTTCTCGTGCGGCCGGGTAGTCCGGACGAGGTCGGCCCGACAGAGGCTGCTCGTGCACTACCGAGGGTGCCGGTGACCGCGCAGAGCCCGGATCTGAGTGCGAAGCCGTCCGGTGAACGGTGGCGCCAGCCGTCGGTGAGCGGGTATCCGGTCGGCGGCACGGACAAGGTGGTCCTGTACAACGGCTCCGGGAGATTGCACATTCTCGATACGGAGAGCGGGACAGTCCTACACAGCGTCGAGGTGGGGCGTGCCGACCCGGGCGAGTGTGTGTTCACGGCGTCAGGCCGCTACGCGGGGTGCCGGACGCGATACCCGGGCAACGCTGCGGGAACCGCCCGCGTGAACTCGGACTCCTACGCGACGATCATCATCGACACGCAAGCCGGGGTGATCTCCGGGCGACTGCCCGCGGCCGCCGAAATCGTCACGGCGGGAGAGACATTCGCAACTTTCTTGCCCGAACGTAAAGGCGCCGAGACAGGTTCGGTCATCGCGTCCGACATCACCGGCAAGGTCATCTGGCGAGAAGACGGGGTGGATGCCGGTCTGGTCCGTGGTTCCGAGGTGCTGTCGCTGCAGAAGAATCCCGTCTCCGGTGACCCGTTCTCGAAGGCGCGTTTCGAACTGCGCACGATCGACACCGGCAAGGTCGTGTACCAGTTGACTCCGGACTCTGTCCGACCGAATACGGTCTGGGCTCCGAAGTGGTCGGCGTTTCCCGGTGGATTCGCCGTCGACAGCGATTTCTACGCCGTCGACGGCACGAAACGGGCCGTCGACGAGCCCGGTTGGCACGTCGTCGCCGGCCAGCCGTACGCCACTCAGGATGATGACCCGGCACCGAACGGCAACGGCAAACGCTACGCCGAACCCGACACCGCCCCAGCGTTGCCGGTCATGATGCGCGGCGACATGCTCGCCGCCTTCGATCCCACCACCGGCTCGATGCTCTGGTCCAGACAGGTACCGAAGGAAGCGAGTTACGGCCACGAGGTGGCCGTCGCCGGGATCGGCACCAAGATCGTGCTTCGCTGGACGATCGTCAGGGAAACCGGCTCTGCTGACCCCGAGTCGAGATACCAGCTCGCCTACGCCGGGTTCGACGCCTACACCGCCGAGGGCGTGGTCCTACCCGACAATCAGGTCCCCTGGGCCACCGATGGATCGAGGCTGGTCCATGTCACGCGCGGTGGCCAGGGTGCGATCACCGTCGTCCCGACAGGAGCGAACGGGCAGCCGGTGTGGTCGCTCGATTTCGGCAACAGCCCTGTCTACACCTACGCCGGGCGGATGTACGTGGGAAACAGCCGGATCGTGTGAGACCGTGCCCGCCGCCGTGGGCGACAAGCTCGATGAACACCGTGGCCGGACCCGGCTATCGATCGGCTGACACATCGGCTGACCACGGTCTCATGAAGTAGAACACGATACAATTCGGCTGTTGTTTTGGGTTTCCTCCCGAACGGAGAACAACGTGACCGAGGCCGATTACGTCGTCGTCGGAGCGGGCAGCGCGGGCTGTGCGGTCGCACGCAGGCTCGCCGAAAGCGGCGCGTCCGTGGTGCTGCTCGAAGCGGGGGGAGCGGACAACAAGGGCTGGGCCAAGATGCTCTTCCGGATCCCGGGCGCGATCAATGTCATCCACTCGACGCCCCAGCTGAAGAAGCTGTTCGATTGGGGCGACAGGTCGACACCGCAGCGCAACGCGCTCGACCGCGAGATCCCTATGACGCACGGTCGGGTCCTCGGCGGATCGAGCTCGGTCAACGGAATGCTCTTCGTCCGCGGCAACAGGAAGAACTTCGACGACTGGGCCGCCGAAGGCTGTCATGGGTGGGCCTACGAGGATGTCCTGCCGTACTTCAAGCGGATGGAGGACTGGGAGGACGGCGCAAGCGAATTGCGTGGGTCCGGCGGTCCGATCAAGGTCACTCGCCAGCACACCATCACCGACGCGGCGCGCGCGTTCATGGACGCCACCGCGACACGCCTCGGTGTGCCGAAACTCGACGACTACAACGGCGAGAGCCAGGAAGGTGTCGCGGTTTTTCAGCAGAGTGCCTCGAAAGGTCTGCGGTACTCCACATCCAAGGGCTATCTGCACGAAGATCCGCTGCCCAATCTCGCCGTGCTCACGGATGCGACCGTGACGAAGATCGTCATCGAAGGCTCTCGCGCGACGGGCGTGGAAATCCTGGTCGACGGCGGCAAGCAGGTGATCGGAGCGTCGCGCGAGGTCGTCGTATCGGCCGGCGCGTACGGGTCGCCGAAGATTTTGCAGCTGTCCGGGATCGGCCCGGCCGCGCACCTGAAAGAGCACGGCATCGCCGTCAACGCAGACTTGCCGGTGGGCGACAACCTGCACGACCACCTCTTCGTTCCCGTCTCGTTCAAGATGAAATCAGCGTTGCGCAAGCCGACGGCGCCGTACTTCCTGCGTGGACTGGCGGCTGAACGGATTCGCCCTGGATCGTCGTGGGCGGCTGGTTCCTCCTTCGAATCAGTCGCATTCGTGCGTACCTCGCATGCCCGCGAGATACCCGACCTGCAACTGCTCAGCCTCTACTGGGTGTATCCGTCGCCGAATCAAGACTCCGGCAAACGAGTCGTTCCGCCCACGAAAAAGCCAGGTCAAAGTGTTTTCCCAGCGCTCATCTACCCGGAGAGCAGGGGAACTGTCCGGTTGGCCTCAGCAGATCCGACGGCCGCACCACTCATCGATCCGGCGTATCTAACGGCGCCCAAAGACGCCGAAGTGCTGCTCGAGGGCATCAAAATGGTCCGCGAGATCATGGCGGGAACCGGCGACAACGAGGGCGAACTCGTTCCGGGGGTGGAATTCGCTGACGAAGCAGCGATGCGCGAAGAGCTCCCGAATCGCATCCACACCGTCTATCACCCCGTCGGATCGGTCCGGATGGGTGTCGACGAGCGGGCCGTCGTGGATCCGCAGCTTCGAGTACGCGGAATCGACGGATTGCGAGTCGCCGACGCGTCGATCATGCCGAGCGTGACGGGTGGCAACACCAACGCGCCCTCGATCATGATCGGTGAGCGATGCGCGGACCTGATCCTGAACGGCTGAGATTCAGCGCTCGCATTCGTCTGTGCGGCCGAATTACTTAATGTGACCGAATTGTTTTTTCGGGTCGTCGGCGATCACGGGTTTCGGGGGTTGCTGCGAGCCGCGGGGAGGTAGAGGCTGGAACGATCCTGTCCTGTGGTTGCCCGCAGATGGTCGCGGGCTCGCACCTCGATGGCGTGGAGGTTGTTGTCGTGAGTCGTCACCGCCCGTTCTATACCGATGTCCAGTCCCACTACGATTTGAATGATGATTTCTTCGGATTGTTCCTGGATCCGACCCGTACCTATAGCTGCGCGTATTGGAAAGAACCCGGTTACACCCTGGAACAGGCCCAGATCGCGAAAATCGATCTCGCGTTGGGGAAATGCGGGCTCGAGCCGGGTATGACTCTGCTCGATATCGGGTGCGGGTGGGGCTCGACGATGCTGCGGGCTCTTGACGCTTATCAGGTGAATGTGGTCGGGCTGACATTGAGCCGTAATCAGTACGATTACGTGTCGGCTCTTTTGCGTGAGCGGCAGGGCGGCGGTGGGCACGGTGAGGTGTTGCTGGCGGGGTGGGAGGAGTTCGAGGGGCGGGTCGATCGAATCGTGAGTATCGGGGCGTTCGAGCATTTCCGGTCCGAGCGCTACGACGACTTCTTCGATTTCGCCTACCGGGCGATGCCCGCCGATGGGATCATGCTGTTACACACCATCGTCGCCTACGGGCGGGACTATCTGCGGGAGAACGGGATCCGATTGACCCATGAGGACCTCGAGTTCGTGCGGTTCATCCGTGAGACCATCTTTCCCGGTGGGCAGCTGCCCCGGCCATGGGGGCGCGTCCCGCGCGGTGTGCGCGAATACGCCGAAGCAGGCGGATTCACCGTCACGCAGATCCAGGCGCTGCAGCCGCATTACGCGAGAACCCTCGACCATTGGGCCGCCGCTCTGACCGAGCACAACGACGAGGCGGTCGCGATCGCCGGGCAGGACACGGTCGACAACTACCAGCACTACCTCACCGGCAGCGCCGAACAGTTCCGGAACGGGCTCATCGATGTCATGCAGTTCACCTGCGCCAAAACATCATCGGCATAACGCGCATCCGACCCACCGGTCGAACGTTGCGGCTACGCGACCCTCGTAGCGACCATTCGGCCCGGAGACGACTCGGCCCCCGCACCGAACTTCGGTGCGGGGGCGAGATCAGTTGCGTATCAGGGTGTTACGCAGGGGGAGTCGTACTTGATCTTCTCCAGCGTCGGCGCCTTGTAGTTGGCCTCCACGGTCTTGGTACCCATCGGGGAGGCATCGTCGGGCACGGCGATGCTGCCGGTGAACGACTTGGCGACCGGCGGCTTGCCGTAAACCTGGTTGGGGGCCAGGCCGTCGAAGTTCACCTCGAGGGAGTTGGCGAGCTTGCGGATGTCGACGCGGTTGAGCTTGTCTTCCTTGGCCGCGATGTCGAGGAGCTGCTCGAGCGGCTTGGAGATCGTCCAGCCCGCGATGTAGGCCCAGTTCGAGGGGACCTTGCCCGCGGTAGCGGCCTTGGCCTCGGCGATGCCGGCGCTGGCGCCGTCCCAGCCGTCGAACGGGCTGGTGCTGTTGTAGAGAGCCTTCAGCGCGGGCGCCGCCGGAGTCTTGAGCAGCGCGCCGTTCCAGGTGGGGCCCGCGCCGATGAAGCGGCCCTTGTAGCCGGCCGCGACGGCCTTGCCGATGATCTCGGCGGTCTCGGCCGGACCGGTGGCCAGCGTGACGACATCGGGTGCGGCGGAGACGATCTGCTGCACGGGGCCGTCCTGATTACCGGCGACCTGGTTGGGGGCGGTCTTGATGGTGGCGACCACCTGGGCGCCGTTGGCGTCGGCCCAGCGCTTGACGCCCTCGGCGTAGTCCCCGCCGTAGTCGCCGGGGAAGCCGACGGAGGCGAGCTTGGCGGGCTTGGACTTGTTGGCCGCGAGCCAGTCCAGGCCGATCACGGCTTCGGTGCAGTAGGAGTAGCCGGACTCGAGCACCAGGCCCTTGTCGGTCTCGGGGAACTGCCAGCCCGACCAGAAGGTGCCCGCGGCCGCGACGACGTTGTCGGAGTCCATGTCGTCGAGGATGGCCTGGGTCTGCACGGTGCCCAGGCTCACCGCGAGCGCGAGGACCTTCGGCTCGATCTCCTTGTACCCGGCGGCATGCTTCTGCGCGTCGTAGGAGGTGTTCTTGGTGTTGGTGGCCAGGTCGACCTCGTACTTGCCGCCGATACCGCCGGACTCGTTGACCTTCTTCCAGAAATCGGTCTGGCCCGCGTTGACGGCCTGACCGATCACCGCGAAGGGCCCACCCTCGAGGTCGTTGAGCCCGCCGAGGTAGATGCAGCCCTTGGCCTTGTCGATGGCGTTGGGGCAGGGCTCCTTGGTGACGCCGGGGCCGGTTGAACCGGCACCGGTCTCCTCGTCGACGCTCGAGCAGCCCACCGAGAGCAGCAGCGCTGCCAAGACGGGCAGGGCGGTCACGCGGACCGACCGACGGTAGGCGCCCCGAGGGCGGCGCAGTGCGGCACTCATGATGTGAATCTCCTTTGAGCGGGTGAATCCAGGGTCGAGGGGGTCGGCGGACTGGCAGTGGAAAGGCTCAGTAACTGAAGGGCCAAGCCTTGAAGTAGTTGCGTGCGCGCAGCCACAGCCCGAACATGCCGCGCGGCTCGAGCACGATGACGGCGGCGATGAGCACGCCGAAAAGGATCAGCTGCAATTGCTCGATGGTGACGCCGAGGATCTCGCCCTCGGCATCGACCAGGAACGGGAAGGCCCGGGTGAGCTCTTCGAGGATGCGCGGCAGCAGCACGACGAACGCGGCGCCCATGATCGTGCCGGACAGCGTGGCGATGCCACCGATGAGCACGATGGCCAGGAAGTCGATGGACAGCAACAGGTTCCAGCGTTCGGCGCTGACCTGGCCGATCACCACCGACAGCAGCGCGCCGCACACGCCTGCGTAGGCCGAGGAGATGACGAAGGCCAGGGTCTTGGTGCGCTGCAACGGCACCCCCATCACCTCGGCGGCGATGTCGCGGTCGCGCACCGCGGCGAAGGACCGGCCCACCTTGGAGCGGGCCAGATTGCGCGCGGCCAGGGCCGCCAGTACCAGCACCACCAGGCACACGAAGTAGAGGGTGATGGTCTCGTCGATGATCACCCCGGCCACCTTGTACTTCTTGGTCAGGTCCACGCCGAACAGGATCGGTTCGGCCGGGCGCCGCCCGATGCCCGCGCCGCCGGTGACGCTGGTCCACTCCTGGTAGACGTGTTCACCGAGCATCACCAGGCCGAGCGTGAGGGTGGCCAGGTAGAGGCCGCGCACCCGAGATGCCAAGGGCGCCACGACAAGTCCCAGCAATGCGGGCACCAGCGCGGCCATCGGCAGCCACAGCGCCATGTCCCAGCCGAGGCCGATGACGGTGCGGGTCTCCGTGCCGCCGAACACCGCCGCGGTGTAGGCGCCCGCGCCGACGAAGAACGCGTGCCCCAGCGACACCTGCCCGGCGAACCCGGTGAGCAGGTTGAGCCCGATCCCGCCGATGGCGTACACCGCCACCAGCGCGAGGAGATTGGTGACGTCACTGGTGACCAGGAACGGCGCCAGCACCGCCAGCACAAGCAGACCGCCCGTCCACCACGCCTTGGCGGGGGTGTTCCAGATGGCCTGGTCGGCGGCGTAGGTGGTGTAGAGCCGGGGCCGACCGCGCAGCACCGCGCGGGGCGCGAGGACCTTGCGGGGCGAATCTTCGCGGGTAGTGGTCATACTCGCTGCACCTCCTTGGTGCCGTAGAGCCCGTGCGGGGACACGAGCAGGACGGCGAACATCAGTACGTAGGGCATGACGACGTCGAAGTTGGCGCCCAGCCACGGCGCCAGATCGGGCTGGTAGGTCTTGGTGAGCGCTTCGGCCCAGCCGACGATCAGCCCACCGACCACCGCGCCCTTGACCGAGTCGAGACCGCCGATGATGGTGGCGGGCAAGGCTTTCAGTGCCACCAGCGCCGCCGCGGCCGCGACGCCGCCGGGCGCGGTGCCGAGCAGGATCCCGCCGCAGGCGGCCAGCGCGCCCGCCAGTGCCCACGACAGGGAGAAGATCGTGCCCGCGCTGATGCCCTGGGCCATCGCGGTCTCCTGGTCGGCGGCGGTGGCCCGCATCGCCAGCCCGTAGCGCGAGCGGTCCAGCCACAGCAGCAGCGCACCGACGATCACCACGGCCGACACCACTTTGAAGATGTCGACGTAGCCGACGGTGACGCCACCCACGCAGGGCGCGGCCAGCCCGGCCACGGTGCCGGTCTCGGCGCGGGTGCCGCCGAGGCAGAAGCTGCCGAGGCCCCACGGGTCACCGGAGGTGATGACGTCGGGCCCGAAGAGCTTGTTGGCCACCACGAGTCCGGCGGCGAACAGTCCGACGGTCACCAGGGTCGCCGAGAACGGCGGCCGCCCGACCATGGGCCGCATGGCGATCCGCTCGGTCGCCGCCGCGATCGCGGCCACCGAGGCCACCGCGCCGAGGGCCGCCACCGCGAACGGCAGCCCGGCCGCGTCGACGAGGGTGTAGCTGATGAAGGTGCCCAGGATCATGAATACGGGCTGGGCGAAGTTCATCACTCCGGTGGACCGGAAGATGATGACGAAGCCGACCGCGATGAGCGAGTACATAGCGCCCAGACCCGTTCCGCGGACCAGGGATTCGACGAACTCGATCATCGGTGCACCGCCCCGGCTCGGTGCGCGCGTCGGATGCGCGGGGATCGCTGGCTCATGCGTCCGCTTTCTCTGTGTGCACCGACTGCAGGTCGCCGCCCGCGTGGTCGGTGGTGTTGGCATACATGTCGCCGATGAGGGAGTCGTAGGCGGTGATCATCGCCGCCCGCTTGACCTTCCGGGTCGCGGTCAGCTCGCCGTCCTCATGGTCGAGTTCCTTGCGCAGCATCCGGAACTTGCGGATGTGCTCGACGCGGGCGAACTTGTCGTTGCAGGACAGGACGGCCGCGCGGATCAGTTCGACCACCTCGGGCTTGCCGGAGAGATCGTGGTAGGTGGTGTATTGCAGGTTGTGGCGCGAGGCCCAGTCGGCGACCACGTCGTAGTCGATCGCGATGAGCGCGGTGAGATACGGGCGGGCGTCACCGATCACCACGGCTTCGTTGACGAACGGCGATGTCTTGAGCTCGTTCTCGAGCTCGGCGGGTGAGATGTTCTTGCCGCCGGCGGTGATCATGATGTCCTTGCTGCGCCCGATGAGCCGCAGGTGCGAGTCGCCGACCCATTCGCCGAGATCGCCGGTGCGCAACCAGCCGTCCTCGGTGAAGGCCTCGGCGGTGGCGGCCGGATTGCCCCAGTAGCCGGCGAAGTTGCCTGCGTGGCGGGTCTGGATCTCCTGGGTCTGCGGGTCGAGGCGCAGGCCGATGCCGTCGAGGACCTCACCGACGGTGCCCAGCCGTTGCCTGCCAGGGCGGGTGGAGGAGGCCAGCGCGGTGTTCTCCGTCATGCCGTAGGCCTCGGTGACCTGCACGCCCATCGCCAGGAAGAACCGCAGCACCTCCGGCGAGATCGGCGCCGCCGCCGACAGCGCGGTCCGCACCCGGCGCAGGCCGAGCCGCTCGCGCAGCGCACGGAACACCAGCACCCAGGCGATCGAATACCACAACCGGGAACCCAGCGTGTGCGAGCCGCCGTGGTCCAGCCGCTGCGTGGCGACGCGGTCACCGATGCGCCGCGACACCCGCCATGTCAGCCGCTTCATCGGCGAGGCCGATGCCATCTTCGATTCGACGGTGGCCTGCATCTTCTCCCACACCCGCGGCACGCCGAAGAACACCGTCGGCTGCACCTCGGCCAGGTCGGCGGAGATGGTGTCGAACGATTCGGCGAAGTGCACGACCACACCGTGCCCGGCGTTGTACCAGACGGTGAACGCCCGTTCGGCGACGTGGCACAGCGGCAGGTACGACAGCGTCACATCGCGCTCGCTGGGAATTGTGGTGAACAACCCGATGCCCTCGCCCGCCTTCGCGAGGAAGAAGTCGATATTGGCGACGGTCAGCATCGCGCCCTTGGGCGGGCCGGTGGTGCCGGAGGTGTAGACCAGCGTGGCGAGGTCGTCATCGCTTGTGCCAGAGGCGATCTCGTCGAGCAGATCCGGATTGTCTGCCAGATGCGCGGTGCCGCGCTCGTAGAGCTGCTCCCACGAGAGCAGCCGCTCGTCGGTGTAGTCGGCCAGGCCGCGACCGTCGAGGTAGACGATCGTCTCGAGGGCCGGGCAGCGATCCCAGACCGCGACTGCCTTGTCCAGCTGCTCCTGATCCTCGACGACGAGCACCTTCACCCCGGAATCGGTGAGCAGATGCTCGACCTCGGCGGCCGGGCTGGTGGGATAGAAGCCCACACTCGCCGCCCGCAGCGACAGCGCGCCGAGATCGGCGTAGAGCCATTCGCACCGGTTCTCCGACAGCACGCCGACGCGGTCGCCCACGCCGACGCCGAGCGCGGCCAGCGCGTGCGCCACGACCCGGCGCCGGGTGTCGTACTCGGCCCAGGTGATCTGGCGCCAGACACCGAGTTGCTTCTCACGCAGGGCCACCGTGGTGGGGGTGGCGGCGGCGCGGGCCGCGATCAGCTGCGGCAGGCGGCGCGGGGTGCTCATCGGCTCTCCAGCAGGGCTTCGGCCTCGGCGGCGCTGTCGGTGTCGGCGCCGCCGAGGTAGGCGGCGATCACCGCCGGATCGCGGCGCACCTGCTCGGGCGTGCCGAGAGCGATGCGTTTGCCGAAGTCCAGCACCATGATTCGGTCGGCGAGGTCCATCACCAGCCGCATGTCGTGTTCGACCATGATCATCGAGATCCCCATCTCGGAGCGGATGTCGCAGAGGAACCGGGCCATGTCCTCGGTCTCTTCGACGTTCATGCCTGCCACCGGCTCGTCGAGCAGCAGCAGCGACGGTTCCATCGCCAGCGCGCGTGCCAGCTCAACCCGCTTCTTGATGCCGTAGGGCAGCATGCCGACCGGGTGGTGGCGCACCGACTCGAGTTCCAGGAACTCGATCAGTCCCTCGGCGAAGCGCCGGGCCGCCAGCTCGGCGCGGCGGGCCCGGCCCAGGAAAAGGGCGGCCTCGAAAGTGCTGTAGCGCAAGTGGATATGGCGCCCGAGCTTGATGTTGTCGAGCACCGTGAGGTTGTCGAACAGCTCGATGTTCTGGAACATCCGGGCCACCCCGCGGCGGGCTATCGCGTCGGGCCGCAGACCCAGCAGCGGTGTGCCTGCCAGCGTGATCGAGCCTTCCTGCGGGCGGTACACCCCGGACAGGCAGTTGAAGATGGAGGTCTTGCCCGCGCCGTTGGGGCCGATCACCGCGAAGAGTTCCCCCTCGGTGACCTCGAAACCGACGCCGGTCAGGGCGTGGGTGCCACCGAAGCGCAGGCTCAGGTTCTCGACAGTCAGGATGCTCATGCGATCCAGCGCTTCCTGCGCTTGTAGCGCTTGAGGTCTCGGTAGCTGCCCGACTCCGCACCCAGACCAAGGTAGAACTCCTGGATGTCGGAGTTCTCGCGCAATTGCGCTGCGGGCCCGTCCATCACGATCTTGCCGTTCTCCATCACGTACCCGTGGTCGGCGATCGAGAGCGCCATCGCGGCGTTCTGCTCGACCAGCAGTACCCCCGTGCCCGCCGCCGCGATCTCGACGATGAGGTCGCGGATCCGCGCCACGACCAGCGGCGCGAGCCCCAAGCTCGGTTCGTCGAGCAGCAGGTAGCGCGGGTGGGCCATCAGCGCCCGCCCGATCGCCAGCATCTGCTGCTCGCCACCGGAGAGGAACCCCGCACGCCCCGTGCGGCGATCCTTCAAGATCGGGAACATGGCGTAGACGCGTTCGAGATCGGGTGCGATGGCCGACCGTTTGCGGGTGTGCGCGCCGACGAGCAGATTCTCCTCGACGGTGAAGTCGACGAAGATTCTTCGGCCCTCCATGACCTGTCCGATGCCGGAGCGAACCACTTTGGCGGGCTCGAAGTCGGTGATCGAGGTGCCGTCGACACTGATCGTGCCGGCGGCTGTGCGGCCGCGATGGGTATCGAGCAGGCCGGTGACGGCCCGCAGTGTCGAGGTCTTTCCTGCTCCGTTGGCGCCGAGGAGGGTCACGATCTGTGCGGGAGCCACGTCGAGGCTCACTCCCTTACAGACCAGGATGACGTCCTCGTACACCACTTCCAGGTTGCGAACTTCCAGCATGCCGCTCCCACATTGATGCGACGGCCAACCCAGGCCGCCGAATGGTGTGGACGGTATTTGCGGTGTGTCGCGTTTGTCGTGTTTTCGCAGTTTCTTTTATCAATCCGGCGATGCCGGTGATGGGTGGCTCGAATAAGTGCTGGTCAGGGTGGGTAGATTTCGCTAGTGAAACGAAAGAGTCTAAAGGGCTGAGGGATTCGGGTGCCCTGCCAGCGATGGGCGAGGCGATCGAACCCATGGCCTCGGCCCGGGATCGACACGATCCGCGATTGTGCTGCCGAGAGTGCATCGAAGATGCATCAGTTAGTTGGGTAGGGCGGCGACCTCGCCAGGGCCGGTCGGGCGTGGGTCTACCCGATCGCGGCGGCGCAGAACTGCCACAGGCGATCGCGGTCGGCAGATCTTTCGTGGGTGCGTCGCAGGTAGTGCTCGGGCCGGATTCTTCGGTCGTGCCAGAACCTTCCGGACGGCAAGCGGTCGGTGGCGGCGAGCCAGATCGCGGTGTCCGCGCCATCGGCGGGGGAGCGCAGCAGTGGGCGGGTGAGTGCGTGAAACTTCGGCAGCGAGGTGGCGATGCCCGACGTGTCCACCCAGCCGGGGTGCATGCTGTGGAC
This sequence comes from Nocardia sp. NPDC058518, assembly GCF_042719655.1. Taxonomy (NCBI): domain Bacteria; kingdom Bacillati; phylum Actinomycetota; class Actinomycetes; order Mycobacteriales; family Nocardiaceae; genus Nocardia; species Nocardia sp. NPDC058518. The sequence continues at coordinate 14,817 of NZ_JBHXNJ010000023.1, read as the reverse complement.
CGAAATGCCTGCTCCGGCATAGTGGTTGGCGAGCACCGGGGTCAGCGTGACCTGCATCCGCTTGGAACGTGAGTAGGCGGTCGCCCCGTGGTAGTCGTCGGTGCGGTATTCGAGATCGTCGGGATGCAGGGCCTGGGTGTACATGCCGCCCGAGGACATCAGGATCACCCGGGCGGCCGCTGCGCGGGCCATTGCGGGCGAGAGCAACTCGGTGAGCAGCAGCGGTCCGAGTACATGTGTGGCCAGGCAGAGCTCGTGCCCTTGTGGGCTCTCGGTGCGGGAGGTGGGCATGACGCCGGCGTTGTGGACGAGCACGTCCAATCGATCGGTCTTGCCGAGGAAGCGGTCGGCGAACTCCCGCACGTTCACGAGATCGGCGACGTCGCACCGTTCGACCGGCAGCACGGCATCGGGAACGGTCGCGGTGATCTCGGCCGCCGCCGCGTCACCGCGCGAGGTGTTGCGCACCGCCAGTGTGACCGATGCTCCGAGTCCGGCCAGTCCCGCGGCGATGGCCTTGCCGATGCCGGAGTTCGCGCCGGTGACCACGGCGGTTCGGCCCTTCAGAGCCTGCGGCGGGAACGGGGGCCAGGCTCTGCGCCGCACTCGGAAGCCGATCCGGCTGTAGCCGAGCACCACGGTGCGGTCCAGCGTCGCGTCGAGGTGGGTCGGATGGTAGACGGTCATGGATCGCCTCTGCCGGAACCGCCCTGTCTCGTAGCTATGCATCGTTTATGCATCGTTCTATGATAGCGTCGAAAGTGTGAGTCGGACAGTCCATCGGCTCGACCGACCGCTGGAGGACGCTATGACCGCTACCCCATCCCGCAGTCGACGAAGAGTCGCCGGCGGCGGACACGAATCGTGGGGAGGGCGATGACCGGCGACCGGCAGCGCGTCGCGGTGATCGGCAGCGGGGTCGCCGGTCTCACCGCGGCCTGGGTGCTGGCCCGCACCTGTGAAGTCGTTCTCTACGAAGCGGATACACGCCTCGGTGGCCATGCCCATACCCACCGGGTGAACTCGCGTGCCGACGGCTCGGGGAAGTGGCTCGGCGTGGATTCCGGCTTCATCGTGCACAACGACCGCACCTACCCCACCCTGCTGCGATTGTTCGGCGAACTGGGAGTGCGTACGCAGGACTCCGACATGTCGATGTCGATCCGCTGCGACGGCTGCGGGCTCGAATACGCAGGCGCCAAAGGGCTACGTGGGCTCTTCCCGACGCCACGGACGCTGGCCGATGGCCCGTATCTGCGGATGCTCGGCGAGATCACACGCTTCCACCGACTCGCCCGCGCCGAACTGGACACCGATGGCGACGACCTGCGCACCCTGGGGGAGTTCGTGCGCGTCGGTGCGTTCTCCGCCTACTTCACCGCGCATTTCCTGGTGCCGCTGGTGGCCGCGGTGTGGTCCTGCCCGCCGGACCTCGCGCTGCGCTACCCCGCCCGATACCTGTTCACGTTCCTCGACCACCACGGCATGCTCACCGTGTTCGGCTCGCCCACCTGGCGGACCGTATCGGGCGGCTCGGCCACCTACGTGCGAGCGATCGCCGATGGCGTGCAGGAGGTGCGGGCAGGAGTGCCGGTGCGGACCGTCCACCGCTCCGCGAGGTCGGTCACCGTCCGCGACGCCGCCGATCGGGTCGACCATTTCGACGCCGCCGTGATCGCCACTCATCCCGGCCAGGCGTTGCGGTTGCTCGAGACGCCGACCGTCGCCGAATCCGAGATCCTCACCGCACTCACCTACTCGACCAACCACACCGTCCTGCACACCGACGACTCGGTGCTCCCGCGCCGCAGCGGCGCCCGTGCTTCCTGGAACTATCTTCTGCCGCAGTGTGATTCCAGGGCTGACGGCGTGCTCGTGAGCTACGACGTGACTCGCCTGCAACGCCTGGACACCGGTGCCGACCGCCGGTTCCTGGTGACCCTCGGCGGCGCCGACCGAGTGGCACCCGAGGCGGTCCTGGCCACTATGACCTACGAACACCCGCAATACACGCCGTGCTCCATGGCCGCCCGGCGGCGGCTGCCCGGCATCGGCGACCACACCGTGGCCTTCGCCGGCGCCTACCACGGGTGGGGATTCCACGAGGACGGCGCACTGTCGGGACTGCGCGCCGCCGAACGCGTCGGCGGACAGTGGCACACGCGCCCCTCGGTGAGCCTCGCCGTCGCACAGCGGGCGACATGACCCGAGCCCGACTGGTACGCACCGTGATTCGCCATTCCCGCCGCGAACCCGTGCGTCATCTGTTCGCCTATCGCAGCTACAGCTGGCTGGTCGACCTCGACGAGATGCCGACCCCGGCATGGTTGTTGCGCCCGTTCGCGGGTTTCGCCGCGCGCGACCATCTCGGTGATCCGTCGGCCACCCTGCGCGACAACGTGGTCGACCACCTGGCCCACCGGGGCATCGACCTGCGCGGTGGGCAGATACTCATGCTCGCCAACGCGCGGGTGTTCGGCTATGTCTTCAACCCGCTCACCGTGTTCTGGTGCCACGACGACACCGGCGCCCTGCGATGTGTGATCGCCGAAGTACACAACACCTACGGCGAACGGCACCGCTATCTCGTCTCACCCGAGGCGGATCCCGTTGTCGCCAAGGAGTTCTACGTCTCGCCGTTCAACCCGGTGGCCGGACGATACCGGCTGCGTCTCCCGGTTCCCGGCACACGGCTACAGCTGGCGATATCGCTCGAGGGACCGGACGGCCGGACCACCTTCGAGGCCACCGTCCGCGGACTCGTACTGCCCGCGACGCACCGGACCGTCGCCCGCGCGATTCTCGCGCATCCCTTCGAAACCTGGCGCATCGCCGCGCTGATCCGGTGGCAAGGAATGCGGCTGTGGCGTCGGGGTCTACCGATCGTGTCGCGCGCACAGCATCTTTCCCAGGAGGCTCTGTCATGACCATCTCCGCGTGCGGTACACAGCCCGCGACATCCGCTCCGATCGCTGACCGATGGGCGCACCTGGCCGACGTGCCCCGCGGCGTCCGTGCCGGTGCGGGTCGACTCGTCGTGAACGCACTGTTCCGGCGTGCGGCGCAACGACTTCCACTGCGCGTCGAACTGCCCGACGGAACGACCTTCGGCGGTGGCCTCCACGACCCGGCCAGCCCGTTGATGGTGCTCCACGACCCGGACGCCTTCGCCACCCGCGTCGGCGCCACCGGACTCATCGGCTTCGGGGAGTCCTACATGACGGGTGAGTGGTCGGCGCCGGATCCGGCGGCGGTCCTCACCGTGCTGGCTTCGGATCTGGGACAGCTCGTCCCAGCCCCGCTCCAGATTCTGCGATCCCTCGTCCTGCCGGGACAACCGGCACGGACTCGGGCTACCAGGGCCGGGGCTCGCAGCAACGCCGCGCACCACTACGACCTGTCCAACGACTTCTTCGCATTGTTCCTCGACGAGACCATGACCTACTCGTCGGCGCTGTTCGATCGGCTCAGCCCCGCCCCGGTATGGGGCGACCTCGCCGCGGCCCAGCGCGCCAAGATCGACCGGCTGCTCGACGCTGCCGGGGTCGGTGCCGGTACCTCGGTACTCGAAATCGGCACCGGCTGGGGCGAACTCGCCATCCGGGCCGCGCAGCGTGGTGCGACCGTTCGGTCGGTCACGCTCTCGACGCAACAGCAGCGGCTGGCTCTCGCGCGTGTGGTCGAAGCCGGGCTCACCGACCGGGTGTCGATCGACCTGTGTGACTACCGTGAGGTCGACGGCCGGTACGACGCGGTGGTGTCGGTGGAGATGATCGAAGCAGTGGGCTACGACTATCTGCCCGGCTATCTGACCGTCCTCGAACGGGTCCTCGCGCCGGGCGGTCGCATAGCCGTGCAGGTCATCACCATGCCGCACGACCGGATGCGGGCCGGTCGTGGGACACACACCTGGGTGCAGAAGTACATCTTCCCCGGCGGGTTCCTCCCGTCGGAAGAGATACTGGCGCAACTCGTCTCACGCCACACCGATCTCGAGCTCGTGGATCGGGCGGCGATGGGACAGCACTACGCGCACACGCTTCGCCTGTGGCAGGACCGCTTCACCGCCGCCGCCGATCAGGTCGGCGCACTGGGCTTCGACGAGGTGTTCCAGCGGATGTGGCGGCTCTACCTCGCCTACTCCGAAGCCGGATTCCGCTCGGGATACCTCGACACCCTGCAACTGATCCTGCGCCACCGGGACCCGGCAACCGAGCTCGACGCGGCGGTGAACCGATGAACCCCACCACACCGACGCGAATCCTCGGCGTCGCCACCGCGGCCTACGGTGCCGTCGTCACCGTCTGGCCCGCCATCCTCCTTCGGCCCAGCGGGCTCGGCACCGGCGCGGAACCCGAACTGCGCACCTTGGCCCGGTCGGTCGCACTGCGCGACGTGATCTCCGGAATCGCCCTGGCGACGGCGTCCGGCCGGCATGCCCGCGCGGTGGCAGCGGTCGTGCGGATCGGCTCCGACGCTGCCGACACCGTCGTGTTCGGCCACGCACTGAAAGGGCGACCCGAGCGGGGGAAGACGCTCGCGGTCACCTCGGCGTGGGGACTGCTGTGCTTGGCCGCTGTCGTCTACGAGCGCAGCGGGAGCCTCGTACGGGACGCTGACCGGCGATACGGCCCTCGCCACCGAGCTGCCTACACCATCATCGAACGGGAGTGATCTCGCATGCGCTGTGTAGTGTTCGGTGCCACCGGATATCTCGGTGGCCGGCTCGTGCCGGAACTGCTCGACGCCGGACACACCGTCCGCGTCCTGGCCCGCGACCCGGGCAAAATCGACGACGCGCCGTGGCGCGACCGGGTCGAGGTGGTGCGCGGTGACGTCACCCGCGCCGTCGACGTGCGCACTGCGCTGGACGGGCAGAAAGTGCTCTACTACCTCGTCCACTCCCTTGGCCGCGCCGATTTCGAGAACGTGGATCGGGCGGCGGCGACGCTGGTCGCCGCCGAATCCGAACGCGCCGGACTGACCAGGTCGGTGTACCTGGGCGGCATCACGCCGACCGGCCAGGAGCTGTCGCGCCACCTCGCCTCGCGGGCCGAGGTGGGCGAGATCCTGCTCCGCGCGCCGACCCCCGCCGTGGTGCTGCGTGCGGCGGTGATCATCGGCTCCGGATCGGCGAGCTTCGAGATGCTCCGGTATCTGACCGAACGGCTGCCGGTCATGGTGACACCGCGCTGGGTGCGCAGCCGGATCCAGCCCATCGCGGTCCGCGATGTCCTGCACTATCTGGTGCACGCGGCAGACCTGCCCGGCACGGTGAACGACGCCTTCGACATCGGCGGCCCCGACGTGCTCACCTACGAGGGCATGATGCGGGGCTACGCCGAGGCAGCGGACCTGCCCCGCCGGATGATCATGCCCGTACCCGTGCTGACCCCGTGGTTGTCGGCCCAGTGGGTCAACCTGGTCACCCCGGTACCGCGCGCGCTCGCCGTGCCCCTGATGGAATCGCTCATCAACGATGTCGTGTGCGAGGACCACCGCATCGCCGACTTCATCCCGGACCCACCGGCCGGGCTCACCTCCTACTCCGGCGCGGTGAGCCTGGCGCTACACCGTATTCGGGATCGTGACGTCCCCACCCGATGGTCCGACGCGGGCCTGCCCGACGCTCCGTCGGATCCGCTGCCCACCGATCCCGACTGGTCCGGCGGATCGCTGTACAGCGATGTGCGAGAACGCCATACGACCGCCGACCCCGCCACCCTGTGGGCGGTCCTCGAGGCCGTCGGCGGCGAAAACGGCTGGTACTCCTTCCCGTTGGCCTGGGCGTTGCGCGGCTGGATCGACCGTCTGCTCGGTGGCGGGGGGGGGGGGCGGGGCCCGCGCGCCCCCCCCCCCCCCCCCCACACCGAAGCCACGCCCAGAGTGGGGGGGCTGCGGACCCACCAAGCCCCCACAGGCAGCACATCGAGAG
>NZ_JBHXNJ010000023.1:0-8872 GCF_042719655.1 Nocardia sp. NPDC058518 | reverse complement strand
CCGGGGGGGGGGGGGGCGGACCACAGGCGGGTACAGCCGGGCGGGGGGCGGGGGGGGGGGGGGGGGGGGGGGCCGGGGGGGGGGGGGGGGGGGGCCCGCCCCCCCCCCCCCCGCGACCCCCACCGCCTGCACGTGGGCGAAGCGCTGGACTGGTGGCGGGTCGAGCACCTCGAACGCGGACGGCTGTTGCGATTGCGCGCGGAGATGCGCGTCCCAGGGAGTGGCTGGCTCGAGCTGTCGATCACCCCGACCGCCGACGGCGGTGCGCACTACCGGCAGCGCGCCCTGTTCGAACCACACGGCTTGGCCGGACATCTCTATTGGAAAGCGCTCAGCCCCTTCCACACCGTGATCTTCGGCGGGATGGCCCGCAATATCACCGGGGCGGCCGAATAACGTCGCCCCAGACCGCATGCAGGCACGGAACCCCTCTGCGTCGGTGAGTTCGCGGCACGCGACCATCAGGCTCGATGCACCGAGGCCGATATCCGCCGTTATCCCGGCACGCCGCCGTCACCTGTTCGTGGCTGGTCTTCTGCGTCTACCCGCGAGAGCAGTCGATCCAGTTTGGCGTCCATCGCCGCGAGCCGGTCGACGTCGAGAGTTGTTTCGTGTTGGGTGAGCAGCAAATCGACGGTCTGCTGTCCGGTGCGGCGCACTTGCAACGGTTTACCCGCGGCGATCTGGCCGCGCGCGGTGTGTTCCAGGGTTCCGAAGACCATGTCGCGCAACAGTGTGGCCGGTGTGGTCGCCGGTAGTCGGGCTTCGGACTGCAAGTCCTTGATGAGTGCGACGAACAGGCGTGTGTAGGCGCGGCTGCGGGCGTGCATGGTCGCGGCCAGTTCGGAATCGGGCGCGTCCTGGGCGCGGTGCACGAACACGCTGATGAGGTCCCAATCGGTTTCGATTCGGCTCGCCCACCCGTCGACGAGAACCCGGAATCGCTCCACCGTTGTCCCCGGACGGGCGAGCGAGCGTTCGGCCTCGGTCTGCAGGAGGTCGTAGAAATCGCTCATCACGGCCGTGAGCAGGCCGAGCTTGTTGCGGTAGTGCAGAAACACGGTGCCCTCGACGACACCGGCTCGCCGGGCAATCTCGGCGCCGGTCGCATCGAAGCCGAACTGGCGAAAGCACTCGTCGGCCGCCGCGCGAATAGCGTCGCGAGTCCGGTCGCCCTTGGTCTGCGTCTCGATGTGAGTGGTACTCATATCGAGATTATGGCAGCTACCGGCTCATGCGTCGAACTTGTGCATTGACTTCGGCAAGCCTCTGTGTCTAACTCATATGAGTGCGACTCAGGTATCGCTGAGTGGCACTCATGAAAGGTGGTTGCGCAAACGTGGCTGTGTACCGAACGCGGGTCGATCCCGGTTCCGCGGAGTTCCGATCGAACCGAGCGGCGATGCTCGCTCTGATCGAGGAGTTCCGCGAGCTGGAGGGGCGGGCCCGAACGGCCTCGGAGCGTTCGGCGGATCGGTTCTCGGCGCGCAAGCAGCTGCTGCCACGGGAACGGTTGTCGCGGCTGCTCGATCCTGGCGCGCCCTATCTCGAACTACAGAACCTCATCGGCTACGCGGCGACGGAGAACGGGCTGACCGATGCCGATCGCGCGACCTCGGTGCCGGGAGGGAGCCTGCTCGCCGGAATCGGCTTCGTCTCGGGCGTGCGGTGCGTCGTCGTGGTCACCGATTCGGGCATCAACGCCGGGGCGCTGTCGGCCTCGTCGCTGACCAAGATCATGCGGTGCCAGCGCATCGCGATGGAGAACCGGTTGCCGTTCGTGCACCTGGTGGAAAGCGCGGGCGCGAACATTCCGGCGTACCGCGTCGAGGGCTGGGTGCTCGGCGGCGAGATGTTCGCCAACCTCGCGCGCCTGTCCGCGGCCGGTATCCCCGTGATCACGGTGTTGCACGGCTCGTCGACCGCGGGTGGGGCGTACATGCCAGGACTGTCGGACGTCGTGATCGGCGTCCGGGGCCGCGGCAAGGCATTCCTGGCCGGTCCGCCGCTGCTCATGGCCGCCACCGGAGAGATTGCCACCGACGAAGACCTCGGTGGCGCGCAGATGCACGCCGACGTCTCCGGCCTGGTGGAATATCTCGCCGAAGACGACGGCGACGCCGTCCGACTGGTCCGTGAGGCAGTCGCGCGCACGGGCTGGGGCACCGGACAGTTACGCGGGGTACCGTCCGGATTCGCCGACCCTGTCTATGATCCGGACGAGCTGGCCGGGGTTGTTCCCCTGGACTACCGCCAGCCCTACGACGTCCGAGAGGTCGTCGCCCGCATCTCCGACGGCTCCGACTTCTCCGACTTCAAGGGCCGCTACGGTCCGCAGACGGTGTGTCTCGAGGGCGAAGTGCACGGGCGCGCGGTCGCTTTCATCGGCAACAACGGTCCCATCGACAACGAGGGCGCCACCAAGGCCGCGCATTTCATTCAGCACTGCTGCCAGCTGGGCACGCCCATCGTCTACCTGCAGAACACCACCGGCTTCATGGTGGGTACCGCCTACGAGCGTGGCGGCATGATCAAGCACGGGTCGAAAATGATTCAGGCGGTCTCGAATGCGACCGTGCCGCAGTTCACCTTCATGACCGGCGCCAGTTTCGGTGCCGGAAACTACGGCATGTGCGGGCGCGGTTACGCGCCGAGGTTCCTGTTCGGCTGGCCCGGTGCGCGCATCGGGCTGATGGGACCTGAGCAAGCCGGTACGACCATGCGCATCGTCGGCGAGGCCGCCGCGAAACGGCGCGGCATGGAGGTGCCCGAGGCGGTGCTGGCCGCCAACGAGCGTGCCGTGGTGGATCTGCTCGAGACGCAGTCCGACGCCTTCTATGTGTCCGGGCGTGGGGTCGACGACGGGGTGATCGACCCCCGCGAAACCAGAAATGTGCTCGGTTTCCTGCTCGCGACCGTCGACGAGGCGCAACAGATCGACCCCCGACCGGTCAGCTTCGGCGTGGCCAGGATGTGAGTGCGACGATGACAACAACTCTTCCCGAACTCGAGGGCATCCTCCTGGAGGAACGCGGTGGCGTCCTCTTCGTCACGTTGAACAGACCGAAGCAGCGCAACGCGCTCTCGAACGAGATGCTCGTCGGATTGTGCCGCGTGGCGGACCATATCGAGCAGGCACGCCCGCGTGCGGTGGTGCTGCGCGGGGCCGGTGGTACGTTCTGCGCCGGCGGCGACCTGAGCTCGTTTCGCAACGTGTTCCAGGGCGGTGCCCCCGATCCCGGGCAGATCGCCGCGGTGAACCGGACTTACGGCACCGCGCTGGCGGCATGGGATCGCTTGCCTGTCGCCGTCATCGTGGCGGTCGAGGGCGCGGCGATGGCCGGTGGTCTGGGTCTGGTGGCGATCGCCGATGTCGCGATCGCCACGACCTCGGCACGTTTCGCGCTCACCGAGACGAAGCTCGGTCTGACACCGGCGCAGATCTCGCCGTTCGTCATCGGCCGGATCGGGCTGCATCACGCGCGCCGGCTGATGCTCACCTCCCTGGTCATCGACGCCGCCGAGGCGATGCGGCTCACCCTGGTCGATGAGATCGTCACTGACAGCGCCGCGCTAGACGAGGCCATCGACCGGACGCTGAATCAGGTGTTGCGATGCGCGCCCGCGGCGAATGCCCTCACCAAAGAACTTGCACACACGGCGCTCGAAATGGACCGCGAGGCCCTACTCGACCATGCCGCCGCACGATTCGCCGAGACCATGCTCGGCGCCGAGGCACGCGAGGGTATCGCCTCGTTCCTCGGCAAGCGCGACCCGGAATGGGCGGTGACAGTATGAGATTCGATACCGTACTGGTGGCCAATCGCGGGGAGATCGCGGTCCGGGTGATCCGGACGGCGAAGGCGCAGGGCTATCGAACGGTCGCCGTCTATTCCGACGCGGATGCGAACGCGCCGCACGTGCTCGCCGCCGACACTGCCGTCCACCTCGGCGCGGCGCAGGCGGCCGAGTCCTATCTCGATGCCGGGAAGCTGATCGCCGCCGCGAAAAGCAGTGGGGCGCAAGCGATCCATCCCGGCTACGGGTTCCTGTCCGAGCGTGCCGACTTCGCGCAGGCGTGCGCCGATGCCGACATCGTCTTCATCGGGCCGACCCCCGACGCGATCCGTTCGATGGGCGACAAGGCCGCGTCGAAGCGGCTGATGGCGCAGGCCGGTGTGCCGATGCTGCCCGGCTATCAGGGGGAGGAGCAGTCCGACGAACGGCTGCTCGCCGAGGCCGAGCGGATCGGCATGCCGCTGATGGTCAAGGCATCCGCGGGCGGTGGCGGCAAGGGCATGCGGCTGGTCACCGAGCTGGGAGTCGTGGCCGAAGCCATCGCGGCCGCGCGGCGGGAGGCGTTGTCCGCCTTCGGCTCCGACGCTCTGCTGCTCGAGCGCGCCCTGCTCGGGCCCAGGCACGTCGAGATCCAGGTGCTGGGCGACGAGTACGGCAATGTCATCGCGTTGGGCGAGCGGGACTGCTCCATCCAGCGGCGGCACCAGAAGGTCGTCGAGGAGTCGCCGAGTCCGGCGCTGACGCCCGAACTGCGGCAGAAGATGTGCGATGCCGGGGTGACCGCCGCGGCGAGTATCGGGTATGTCGGGGCGGGCACCGTCGAGTTCCTCCTCGGTGCCGACGGCGAGTTCTCCTTCCTCGAGATGAACACCCGGCTGCAGGTCGAGCATCCGGTGACCGAACTGGTCACCGGCCTCGACCTGGTCGACTGGCAGCTGCGGATCGCGCAGGGCGAGCGGTTGACCATCGCGCAGGACGACGTCGTGCCGGCCGGGCATGCGATCGAGGTCCGGCTCTACGCCGAGGACCCCGCCAACGACTATCTGCCGGTGACCGGTGAGATCGTCGATTGGGAACCGCCGACCGGTGAGGGGATCCGGGTCGACTCCGGCATCGCCGCGGGCAGCGTCGTCAGCAGTCACTACGACCCGATGCTGGCCAAGATCATCGCCTACGGCAGCACGCGCGAACAGGCCCGCCGCCGACTGATCGGCGCACTGGAACGCACCAGGGTGTTCGGGCTCACCACCAACCGGGGGTTCCTCGTGCGGGTGCTGCGAGACAAGGCGTTCGCCGAGGGTGAGGCCACGACGGCCTTCCTCGGCGAGGTCGATCTCACCGGGCCTCCTGCGCATTCGCCCAGGCAGCTCGCGGTCGCGGCCGGCTGGCTGCATCGGGAGCGCGAGCGCAGGGTTGCGCAGCGTTCACCGGGTCTGGCCGGGTGGACGAACAAGGCCGCGCAGACATCGGTGGTAGTTCTCGACGGCAAGCAGATCGACCTCGAGCGCGACGGCCGCGGGCTCTCGGTCACCGTCGATGACACCACTCATCGCCTCACCTGGCACGGCGATCAGCTGCTCGTTGACGGCACCGCCGCGGCGGCGCAGGGACTGTGCCCGGACCCGGACCGGATCCTCCTGGCCTTCGCCGACCGTGACCTCGATCTGTCCGACACCCTGCTCGCACCACCGGATTCCGCGGCGACATGCGGCAGTGGCGTGCTCGGCGCGCCGATGCACGGCACCGTCACCACCGTGTTCGTCCGGGAGGGCGACACCGTGGCTGTCGGCACGCCGTTGCTGGTGCTGGAGGCGATGAAGATGGAGCGTCCCGTGGTCGCCGACGTGCCGGGCGTGATCGGCGAGATCACCACGGCCGGAAAGCAAGTGGCCGCCGGCGACGTGCTGGTACGTATCCGCACCGAGGAGGGTGAATGAAGACTGTGACCATCGGCGGCGCGGCGGGTATGTGGGGCGATTCGTATCTCGCGACCCCCCAGCTGCTCGCGGACGGACGCTGCGAATATCTCATCTACGAGTCCCTCGCCGAGATCACCATGGCGGTGTTGTCGAAGGCGCGCATGAAGGATCCCGGACAGGGCTACGCGCGCGACGTCATCCGGATCATCGGCGAGAACATCGCCGCCTTCGTCGACGGCGGCATCAAGGTGATCACCAACGCTGGCGGCATCAACCCGCACGCCGCCGCCGAGGTGTTGCGCACGGCGGCCGCCGTTGCCGGACGGACCGTGTCGATCGCGACCGTCACCGGCGACGACGTACTGCCACTGCTCGACTCGCTGCGTGATTCGGGGTTGCGCGAGACCACCCGCGGCACCCCGGTGCCGCAGCGGCCGATCAGCATGAACGCCTACCTCGGCGCCCGGCCGATCGCCGCGGCGCTGGCCGCGGGCGCCGATATCGTCGTGACGGGCCGGTGCGCGGACAGTGCGCTGGTCCTGGGTCCACTGATGCACGAGTTCGGCTGGGCGGTAGACGATTTCGACCAGTTGTCGCAGGGAAGTCTGGCCGGGCACCTGCTGGAATGCGGTCCGCAGTCCACCGGCGGGTTGCTCACCGACTGGCAGTCCACCGGCAGCTGGGCACGCAGCGGCTACCCGATCGCCGAGGTGCGCGCGGACGGCTCCTTCGTCGTCACCATCGCCTCCGGCACCGACGGTCTGGTCGACCGGCGCACCGTCGGCGAACAACTCGTCTACGAGATCGGTGATCCGGCGGCCTATCTGCTGCCCGACGTCGTCTGCGACTGGACCCAGGTTCGGCTGGCCGAGATCGGCCCGAACCGGGTGGCGGTGAGCGGCGCTCGCGGCATCGCGCCGACGCCGACGCTGAAGGCCTGCGCGCAGGTTCCCGACGGCGCCCGCGCGCAGATCATGTTCTTCCTCGGCGGGCACGACGCGGTGGCCAAAGGCAGACGGGTCGCCGCCGACATGGTGGCGCGCTTCGGAACCCTGTTGACGTACAAGGGATTCCCGGAACTCCAGGAGGTCCAGGTCGACGTCCTCGGTGCCGAGGACACCTACGGCCCGCATGCGCGGCGTGCCGTGGTGCGCGAAGTCTGGTTGCGCATCGCGTTACGCCACGACGACCCGGCGGCACTGTCGGCCGTGATCCGCGAGTTTCCCTCGATGGGACTGTCCGGTCCGCCGGGAATCGGCGGCGGTGGTGCGTTACCGACACCGTCACCGGTGCTGCGGCTCGACAGTTTCCTCGTGCCGCGTGAGCTCCTGCCCGCCCGGGTGGAGGTCGACGGTCGGGCTGTCGAGTTCTCGGACGTGCCACCGGAACTCTGTGAAACCGTCGACGGCCCACGCGGAGTCGACCCTGTCGCTGATTCGGCACCCGGTCGCGACACCGTCGAGGTACCGCTGCGTGCCATCGCGTACGGCAGATCCGGCGACAAAGGCGCCGACGTGAACGTCGGTGTCATCGCACGCCGACCCGAGTTCGAGCCGATCCTGCACGCGCAGGTGACGGCGAAGGCGGTCGGGAAGTACCTGGCCCACCTCGGCTCGACCTCGGTCCAGCGCTACGGCCTGCCGGGGTTGCACGCGGTGAACTTCCTGCTGCACGACGGACTCGGCGCGGGCGGCACCGCGTCACTACGCGTCGACCCGCAGGGCAAGGCCGTCGCCCAGCAGCTACTCGACATGCCCGTCGAGATCCCCGCCGCACTGCGATCCCTGATTTCGGACGAGGAGTTCTGATGACTGTGTTTTCGCCGGAGCACGAGCAGTTCCGCGATTCGGTGCGCCGATTCGTCGACGAGCGCATCAACCCGAACATCGACGAGTGGGAAGCGGCGGGCATGATCCCGCTGCACGACATCGTCACGCAGATGGCCGAACTCGGCTTCGTCGGCCTCGACTACGACCCGGCCTACGGCGGCCAGGGCGCCGATCATCTCTTCACACTGGTGCTGGCCGAGGAGATGGGCCGGGTCGATCACGGCTCGTTCCCGATGGCATTCGGCGTGCACAACTCGATGGCGACCCCGTCGCTGCACAAGTACGGCACACACGAACTGAAAGAACAGTTCCTCGCGCCCGCGATGCGTGGCGAGATGATCGCCGCGGTCGCGATCACCGAACCGGACGCCGGCTCGGACGTGGCGGGGCTGAAGACCCGGGCTCGCCGTGACGGCGACGACTGGATCATCAACGGCGCGAAGATGTTCATCACCAACGCGTTGCAAGCCGACTGGCTCTGCCTGCTCGCCCGCACGTCCGACGAGGGCGGCTTCAAGGGGATGAGCCAGATCATCGTGCCCACCGACACCCCCGGATTCTCGGTGGCGAAGAAGCTCGACAAGCTCGGTATGCGTGCATCGGACACCGGCATGCTGTCCTTCGACGACGTCCGTGTACCCGTGTCGAACACGATCGGCACCATCGGCCGCGGTTTCCAGCAGCAGATGGAACAGTTCGTGATGGAACGCATGTGGGGCTGCTATTCGGTGCCGTCCGGGATGGAGGTCGCGCTCGGTCGCACCCGCGATTACGCCAAGCAGCGCAAGGTATTCGGGCAGCCGTTGTCGTCGCAACAGTACCTTGCCTACACCTATGCCGAACTCGCCGCCGAAGTCGACCTGCTGAAGGTCTACAACCGCGATATCGCGCAGGCGTATATGCGCGGGGACAACGTCACCCGCAGTGCCACCATCGCGAAACTGAAGGCGGGCAGGCTCGTTCGGCAGGTCGCCGACTGGTGTCTGCAGGTGCACGGCGGCATCGGATACATGGAGGAGACCTGGACTGCGCGCTTCTTCCGCGACAACCGGTTGCTGGCGATCGGTGGTGGCGCCGACGAGGTGATGATGCGGGTCCTGTCGTCGATGGACGGCTTCGCGTGACGGCCCCGGCAGGGAATTCCCGGGTGTTGGCACCCGATGTGCTGAAGGGCCGGATCTGTGTGGTCTCCGGCGCGGGGACCGGTCTCGGGGGGGGCGCGGGGGGGCCGGGGGCTAAACCGGGCGGCGCACGCCGCGCGTCTTGTGTCGCCGCCGCCGCCCTGGGGGGAGTTAAAGACACCTAAATATCACAACAGTGTGTTCA
>NZ_JBHXNJ010000022.1:89400-111244 GCF_042719655.1 Nocardia sp. NPDC058518 | reverse complement strand
GGCGGGGCGACTGGGCTCGGGGCGGGGGGCCGCGCGGGGCCAGCCCCGAGACCCCGCCGGGCTCTGCCCGGACCCGCCGCTCGCCGCGTGGCAGGCGCTCCCAAAGGGATCGGGCGCGAAAGGTCAAGTCTGAAACGTAAACAAATAGAGTGAAAAACGCCACAGCCTGCACCTATGCCGAAAGAACGTAAAGAATGTAAATGCATGTAGAATAGAAATGCAAGCAAGAGGGAGAGCGGGTCGCAAGACCCACAGCCGAAAGGGACCGATCACGTGCTGACCACCGTCGAGCAGCTGAGCACCGGCGAATACATCGCCGCCGTACCCGCACTCGTGGGCTACATGCCCACCAACACCATCGCCCTCGTGTTCACCCGAGGCCGCATGATCGAGCTCGCCGTCGATGTCGCACTCGACCAGGACCGCTACGGATGCGCCGCCCACCTCGCCAAAGTCGCCGAGACCCGCAATCTCGAATCCGTCGTGATCATCGCCGTGGCCGACAAACACCACACCGGGCCCGCGATCGACTTCACCACCATCCTCGCCGAGGAGTTCAACGCCGTCGGTATCACCGTGCGCGCCCGCGCCTTCACCGCCCGACTCGCGCTCGGAGCCGAATGGAGCGATCTCGACCGCCCGGTCGGCGGCGTCATCACCGACACCACCGCCACCGCCCACGCCATCGCCGCGATCACCACCGGCCGCCGAATCTTCGCCGACCGCCGAGCAATCGCCGCCTGCTACACCACCGTCGCCGCCCCCGCCCCCGGGCCCGTCGCCGTCGCCGCCGCCCAAGCCGCCGCCAACAGCGCCGGATTCGCCGCCGCCACCCTGCGCGCGCTCGCCGTCACCGTCAGCATCAACGGCGAGCCGACCGAAGTGCTCGCCGCCCGCGTGTCGATCATGCTCACCACCGACACCACCGCCTGTGACGCCCTGCTCGGTGTGGCAACCATCGACCTCGCCACCGCAGCCGCCATCTACACCGCCCTTGCCAACCAGATGCAGGGCGCACCCCGAATGCACGCCCTCGCCGCCGTCGCCTACCTGCACCTGATCAACGGCAGCGGCACCGACAGCCTTGAGGCCATCACCCACGCCCGCGCCGAGGCCCGCCGCATCAAGGTCGAAGACAACGCCCTCATGAACACTGTCACCACCGGGCACGACCGCATCATCCCCCTCACCTACCTGCGCGGACTGCTCGCAGTCGGCACCATCGCCGCCGCCAAATTCGGCCTCGACCTGCCCGGCATCTCCTAACCGACCATCCCCCGAATCCGGCCAGCCACAACCGCGCCCGGAAAACGTAAAGAACGTAAACCGATTCACCGGATCGCGGTAGTCCGCGCCGAGCCCTTTGACAACTCCACAGCAGCCAAGCACCACACCGCCCCGCGCACGCCGACCCGGCGCGCCCGAGGGCCACCACGGCGCACCATCGCGCGCCGAAACCCGTTACCCGGCAACCACTCCCGAAGGAGCCTCATGCCCATCGATCCCGGCCGCATCTTCGCCAGCATCCCCGCACTGCTGTGCCACCGGCCCACCGACTACGCCATCACCGTCCTACTCCGCAACCACCACCCCACCGGATTGCTCCCCGGCCCGATCCGGCGACCCGAACCCGAAGACATCACCGCCATCACCGGCAACATCGCCCGAGCCCGCGCCGACGCCATCGCGCTGTTCATCGTCGACGACCGCGCCGAAGAAACCGGCCGCGCCCAACACCACCGCGACCTCGCCGCCATATTCGCCCACGAGATCCCCAGCCCCGCAGCACCATTCGCCGGAGCATGGGTCGCCCAGGAAATCGCCCCCGGCGCACTGTGGTGGAGCAGCGACCCCGCCCCCGATGTCGGCACCATCGCCGACCCCTACGCAATCCCCGCCGCCCAAGTCGCCGCCGCACGCGGCATCGACATCACCCGCACCCTCGCCGAGGTCCAAGCCGAGTACGCCCCGATATTCGACCCGATCCGCACCGAGCGGCTGTGCATGGACCTCGCCGTCGCCCACTTCGGTGCCGAAGTCGCCGACAGCGGCAAACCCCGCGCCGACCAACTCACCGACCATGTCGCCGAATTCTGGGCAACACTCGCCCAATTCGACCCGCACAACCCCGACGCGCTCAGCTCCCGAGCCCGAGCCCGCGTCGCGGTCCGCCTGGCAGACCCCGCCGTCGTGGCCAAACTCGCCGCCCTCACCGACGAAACCCCCGGTCTGGGCGAATTCGCCCGCGAACTCGCCCGCACCACCCCCGGCACGTACCGCATCCACGCGCTACAGCTCGCCGCCGCCGTCGCCTACCTCGCAGGCGACACCCTCACCGCGATCGTCGCGACAGACGCCGCCCTCACCGACCGCCCCGGCGACCCCTGGGCACAGGAAATGCACCGCCAGATCATCCGCGCCGCGTCGCGCCGCGAATTCGTCGCCCGGCTCTGGGACCGCGCCAGGTGAGCGCAGCTGCCCACCCGCCCCGAGCACCACCGCCACACCCCGGCAGCACCGAACACAAACCCACCCACGCAAAAGACCCGCGTCCGGGCGGCGGGAACCCGCCCGGACGCTGATCACCACTCAGCTTAGGAGACCGACCACCATGAGCACCCAACTGGCCGACGCCATCACCGCGCCCGGCGACCCGTTCGGCACCGAGTCGACCGCCGACGCCACCGCCGACACTGCCAGCGCCGCCGAAGCCAGCGCCGCCGAGACCACGAAGCCCAAGCCGATGACCGCCAAGCGGATCGCCGAACTGAACGCCATGCTCGACGCCTCGCCCACCCGGCGCGTGCCGCTCCCGGTAGACCCGGGGCAGCTCTTGGTCGGCTTCAACGTTCGCCAGAACGCCGCCCAGACGATCACCCCCGAATTCGTCGCCCTCGCCAAAACCGAAGGCTACGAACAGGACCCGACCGTCTGGATTACCGCCGACGGTCACTTGCAGATCCGGGACGGGCACCGCCGTGTCCTCGGAGCGATCGAAGCCGGTGTGAAGAAGCTGCCGGTGATCCTGCGCGACCCGCCCAAGGGAGCCAACGACAGCGAGGCCCACGCCACGCTCATCGCCACCCAGCTCCGAGCCAACCAACAACACGTCCATGTCAACGAAGCAGACGAATTCAAAGCGCTCCAACAATTCCTCGCACTCCCCGGCGGCACACCCGCCAAAGCGGCCCGCCGCATCGGCGTCGATCGCAAAGTCGCCGAAGCCGCCAAACGCGCCATCGGCTCCAAAGCCGCGACCGCCGCCGTCGAATCCGGCCAGATCAGCATCATCGACGCCGGACTCCTGGTCGATTTCGAGGACGACCCTGACGCGGTCAGCCGCATCACCCGCGCGAGCGGCACGGCCGATCGCATTCGCACCGCAGAAAAGATCCGGCGCGAAAAGCGCGCCGCGACCGCCCGTGCCGCCGCCGAAAGCACCTGGCGCAAACGCGGATACACCATCCTCGAGCGCAACCCCGGAGGCTGGAGCGTCGACGCGAAGTGCGTGCCGATCACCCATTTGTGCACACCCCAGGGCAAGAGGGTGACAGACGCCGATGTCGCCGCCAGCCACTGGGCCGTCTACCTCACCCGCTCGGACGGGTGGATCATCACCGCCACCGGCCAGCCCGTCGCCGAAACCGACATCGACGCCGACACCCTCACCGACCCCAACCGCGAGGCCGCCGAAGGCAAGATCCACGCCAACGAGGTCAGCGAGGGTGACGTGTTCAGCCCCTCGCTGTTCTGCATCGACCGCAAGGCGGCCGGACTCATGCGCCGCGACCCCCACGACCCCAAAACCCCGGCTGAGAAGGCCCAGGGCAACAACATCTCCCGCACGATGAGCGAACTCGCCCGCGACGACACCGTCGCCCGCCGCGACCACCTCGCCACACAGCTCGAGTCCACCAAACCGGTAAAGGGCGCGCTGCACCTCGCTACCCGTCTCGCCTGGAACGACCCGCACCTCACCGGCGAGACCTATGGCCCAGACATCGCCGCCACACTGCTCAAAGTCGACAGCGCCAAACTCCGCGACGGCACCGCCATCGACAAGGCCAGCGAACCCCGCGCCACCGTCATCGCAATCGGCTTGATCCTCGGCTCACTCGAGGCCCGATTGCAGCCCAACGAAAAAACCCCGCGCTACTGGCGCATCTACAACCGGGACCTGCGAACAGCAGCGTTCGGCTACAACTCCCCAACCACGAACGTCGCCCTCTACTTCGCGTGGCTGCGCGAAACCGGCTACACCCTCGGCCCCGCCGAACTCGTCACCCTCGGCGAACTCGCCCCCGAGGCCGCCGTCGAGGAAGCCAAGAAGAACCCCAAGAAGAACAAGAACAACACCAAGAAGAACTAACCCCACACCCCCACCAGCCCCGCAGATCGCCGGACGCCCGAACACGCGCCCGGCGATCTGCACACCCGAAAGGAACCAAACCCCATGACCAACACCAACGCACCCATGACCGAACCCACCCAGCGCACCGGCGACCGCCGCGACCGCTACCTCACCGCCAGTTGGCCAGTCGGCGAGCCCGACGCCAAAGGGTGGCAGGCCCGCACCGATCTCAACGTCAGCTACTACAAGGGCATCGGCTACCGCGCAGTCGTCAACACCCTGCACGAGAGGCAAGAGGGAACCTGCCGCACCCAGCGCGTGAACCTCGGCATGGGCAAGACCGCCACCGAGATCCACACCCAGCCCGCCACCCGCTACAACGCCAAAACCCTCACCCAGGTCTACGACACCGCCGTGAGCGAACTGCGCCGACGCTACGAAGCCGACGACGACACCGTCACCCCGTACTTCAACGCCGACTCCCCCGCCTTCATCTACTTCGGCGCACCCTCCACCGACTAACCCCACCACCGCAGGCACCGGGCACCCCGCCCGGTGCCTGCACCACCCCTGCGAAAACCGCACGGCCGCAATTGATCTCGCTGCGCTCGAGCAGAGCCCATCCAAAGCCCCGGCCACCACCGAGCGCCACCAGAACCGCACCCCGACTCACCCAACAACCACCCCAGCCAACACCACCCCCGACCGAACCAACCACCGAAAGGCCACACCACCCCATGACCCAAACCCTCACCACCCCCACCGATCCCGCCCACACAACCCACATCCCCAACGTCGGCCCCATACAGATCACCACCCGCCGCGACGACCACACCGCCGCCGTCATCTACACACTCACCGGCCACCGCATCCACGGATCAATCAGCATCCGCGTCGCACTCCCCCTGAAAACCCCCACCGCGACCTGGGCGCAATTCGGCTTCGGCATCGCCGCCGACACCCCAGCCGACCAATGGTCAGACCGACTCACCATCAACGGCACCCGACTCGTCGGCAACAACTACGACACCAAAATCGACACCCTCCACGGCATCACCAGCGAAGGAGCCTGGCGCCGAATCCGCCGAATCAACACCACCACCAACAGCACCGAACCCGCCCCCACCCACACCACCACCCGCACCCTGACCATCCTCGCCGCCCTCATCACCGACTTCGCCACCCGCCCCGACCTGCCCGAACTCCACCGACTCGCCGCCGCCCGCACCGCCCGCCACGAACTCGACACCATCAGCGCCCGAATCGCCTCCCTCGAAGGCCAAGCCGCCGACACACGCACCGCACTCCGGCGCACCCGCCAACGCGCCCACATCCTCACCCAAATCGCCAGCACCCAAGAACTCCCCAAACCCCCCGTCGACCTACTCCCCCACCTCTAACCACCTCACCCGCCGGACACCGGGAACGTGCCCGGCCCCCACACCACGAAAGGCCGACCCACCATGCCCGACTACCTCTGCACCCGAACCATCATCATCAACACCGACACCCCCGGCGAAGCCCTCCACCACGTCGCCACCATCACCCAAAACCCCACCGACATCCTCAACTGGACCGTCGCCGACGAAGAAGACACCGAATACCCCGTCGCCTACACCCCCGCCATCGCGATCGGCTGGCGCGTCCACCTCGCCGAACCCGACACCCGCGACCACAACCTCACCGAGGACGAAGCCCGCCTCATCGCCAAATCCTGGACCGACGACGACAACTACCCCCACCTGCACAACTGGGCACAACAGGTACCCACCACCCCCGCCGACGCACGCGCCGACGCCCAAAAACTCACCGACGACCTCACCACCAACACCCCCGAAACCTGGCCCCACGAAGGCGAATACCACCCCCAAACCGCCGCCGCCCACGCACTCCGCCGCTACCTCGAAACCTTCGAACAGATCGCCAACCTCCGCCACAACTACGGCACCTTCCGCTAACCCACCAACCAACCGGGCCGAGCACCCCACCACGGTGCCCGGCCCGGCCCCCGCGGAAAGGAACTCGCTGCGCTCATGCAGCGCCCACCAACAACAGCGGCCACCTACCAGCCGGCCCGACCCCGACCACCCGACCCAACCAACACCGTCCCCGACCCCAACCAGCCCCGACCCCCACCGAACTCACCACCTCCGACCCGCGGCGGATGCCCGCGCTACGCGCGGTCACCCGCCGCACCACACCGAAAGACCACCACCATGCGCGCCTACACCGTCACCTGGACCAACACCGCAACCGAGACAACCGAACACGTCCACGCCCCCGACCCCCACGAAGCCGCCCACGCCGCCCTCGCCCGGCAACCCGACCACGACACCATCGACGCCGTGTTCACCGTCACCGACAACCACACCGGCACCGAACGAACCTTCACCATGGACCGCATCGAAAAGATCGCCTGGCGACTGTGGAGCAGCAGCGACTGGGAACCCTCGATCACCGACGACGAAGCACGCGCCATCGCCGAGGCATGGGCCAACGAAGACCTGTTCCCCCACCTACACGCCTGGACCACCAACCAACCCGTCACACTCGACGAGCTCATCGCCGACGCCGACGCCCTCCACGAAAACTTCGCCTACAACGAAACCCACTGGCCCTACGAAGTCGCCTACGAACCCGCGAACCGACTCGCCGCCGCCCTCACCCGCCACCTCGAACACCAACGCGACACCCTCTGACACCACCCGCGGCGCCGGCCACCGAACCCGACCCGCCACGGCGAAACCACAACCCTGACCGGTGCCCAACAAACAGGCGCCGGTCACGCGGCGCCGTACCAACCACACAGCGATGGCCCCCGGGTTTCCCGGAGGCCATCGCTGTTCTCGCAGAAGCCAGAAGACCACGCGAAGACGTTCGCGCGCGACGCCGAGCCCACCAACGTCGAACGCGACCGCAGGCAGCCCCGGCGCTCTTAGCCGACCGGCCGCGACACCGAGAACTGGAACCGCGGACCCTCCTCCGGCCGCCACGAACGACCCTCCACGACCGCCTCGAGCTGCGCATCCGACACCGGACTCATCCGCGCCAACAACGCCGCCGCCGCCCGCTCGACCGCCGACTCCATCGAAACCACCCCTTCCAACCGAACCCACCAGAACCGCCGACACTACACCGCCCACACACCCCCAACCAGCACCGATCCCCGACCAGAAAGCCGCGACGATGACCACCAACCACCAACCCACCCGCACCGCGATCACCAAAACCAGACTCATCCCCACCTGCTACGCCACCATCTGGAAAACCCCACCCGGGCCCGGCCTCGACCCCGAACACCGCGGCACCATCACCATCTGCCGCGCCCGCGCCACCCACCGACTCACCTGGTCCCACAACACCCACGAAGGCATCGCGCAATACACCACCAAAATCTGCCGCGCCCACATCGCCGACGAAATCGACAAAGCCGAAAGAGACCGCGACTTCGCCCAATACCTCCACCGCGTCACCGTCCCCGAACTCATCATCACCGAACTCGAATTCACCCTCGACACCCGCGCCGCCGCCCACGGCAACACCCGCATCTGGCTCACCGAACACCACCACCCCAACAACCAACCCATCCCGCTCGAACTGTTCGCCACCAACCCACTACTCGCCCTGCCCCGCCGCACCCGACGACCCGAACCCGCCCCACGACCCGACCCACCACACCAACACGCCCTGTTCGACAACCCCCGCACACCCGCCCGCCACTTCGACAGCGTGTACTGAACGACACCGCGAAATGCCCTGAGCTGCCGCGACACCAAACCCTGCCGCCGGCCCGCAGCTCCCGCACAATCACCACCCAGCCCCATCACGACCAGCCCGCCCGCTACCGCGCCACACCGCCCGGCCCCAGCCCACCCACCTCCCCGCGGCTCGCCACCCCGTTCACGGAGGTGACTTCGCCAGCCACCCACCGTTGCTTCGCCATCCAGGCAGCCCCACCGCCCCCGCTAAGTAGATTGTGTTGAAACGCAACCTCGTTCGACACAACCGAACGAAGGCCCGGGGGAGGACATCAGTGCCACTGCAACCAGGAACAATCATCGGCGGGCACCGCATCCTGCGAACCCTCGGCGCGGGCGGATCCGGCACCGTCTACCTCGCCCGCCACCCCCGCCTACACCGCGACGTCGCGCTCAAAGTCATCAACGACTCCCACACCGAAAGTCGCGAAATCCGTGCCGCATTCGACCGCGAAACCCAACTCGTCGCGGGGCTCAACCACGCCAACATCATCGACGTCTACGACCGCAACGCCCTCGATGACCCCACCGACACCCACCTGTGGCTGTCGATGCGCTACATCGCCGGCGGCGACCTCACCACCCTGATCACCACCACACCCAATGGCCTTACCCCAGAACGGGCGGTCGAGCTGATCACCGACATCGCCCGCGGCCTCGACCACGCCCACACCCACGGCACCATGCACCGCGACGTGAAACCCGGCAACGTCCTACTCGACGAAGACCGAGCAGTGCTCACCGATTTCGGCATCGCCCGCGCTCTCGGATCAACAGTGACCGACACCCACGTCGCGGCCTCCCTGAACTACGCCGCACCAGAACGCTTCCGCCGCCAACCCATCACCAACCGATCCGACATCTACTCCCTCGGCGCCACCCTCTACCAACTACTCACCGGCCGGGTCCCCTTCCCCACCCGCGATCCCGCAGCGCTCATCAACGCACACCTACACGCCGCCCCGCCCGCTCCCACCGCAGCCAGGCCTGACCTGCCTGACTACCTCGACCACGTCATCACCACCGCCATGGCGAAAGACCCCGACGACCGCTACACCACCTGCCTCGAACTCGCGACCAACGCACTACGCGCGATCACCACGACCACCTACGCACCCCCCATCTCCACCCCGAATCACCAGCTTGACCCGCAAAGTCCAGTGATCAGGCAGGAGAACGCTCAAACCAAACGCCCCTTCCTCGCACACTCGGACCCGATGTTCAAGCGCGACATAGGCCGCGAAGCTGCCCTCCGCCGGGCCGCCGAGCGTGGCGACAAAAACGCCACGTTCACGCTCGGGTATCTCCTCGAGAGTCGCGGCGATCTCACCGAAGCTGAAACTTGGTACCGCCGCGCCGCCTATTACGGCCACAAAACCTCCATGCGCAGCCTCGCGCGCCTTCTTGAGTATCGCGTCGATCTCGCCGAAGCCGAAACCTGGTA
Organism: Nocardia sp. NPDC058518; assembly: GCF_042719655.1. Lineage (NCBI taxonomy): Bacteria > Bacillati > Actinomycetota > Actinomycetes > Mycobacteriales > Nocardiaceae > Nocardia > Nocardia sp. NPDC058518. Next base: position 101,691 of record NZ_JBHXNJ010000022.1, on the reverse strand, counting down.
CCGCCGCGCCGCCGACAGCGGCGACAAAACCTCATTGGGCTCGCTCGCACGCCTTGTTGAGAAGCGCGGCGATCTCACCGAAGCCGAAACCTGGCACCGCCGCGCCGCCGACAGCGGCGACAAAACCTCAATGGGCTCGCTCGCACGCCTCCTCGAGAAGCGCGGCAATCTCACCGAAGCCGAAACCTGGTACCGCCGTCGCGCCGATGACGGCGATGACGTCAACGCGATCAGTCTCGCGAACCTCCTCGAAAAGCGCGGCAATCTCGATGAAGCCGAAACCTGGTACCGCCACGTCGCCGAACGTGGTTTTCCTCCCGCCATGCAACATCTCGCGGACTTACTCGAGAAGCGCGGCAAACACGCCGAAGCCGAAACGTGGCGCCGCAAGCACCGCAGCGAAGCGAAGTCGCTGCGAGATGGTATTGCGGCCCTAGCAAACCGCATGCGACGTCATGGCGTATTCGACCCTGAACGAAATCCTGAAACACCCTGAGCTGCCGCGACACCAAGCCCTGCCGCGGCCCCGCAGCTCCCGCACAATCACCTCCCAGCCCCATCACCCACGCGACCGGCACGACCAACACCCAGCCGACGGACCCGCGGCCGGTCACCGAGCACCGCGGCCTGCGGCCGCGCGAGTCGCCGTCCCGGATCGGCGTCGGCGCGCCCCTTCGGTCGGCCTAGCAAAGCGGGCCTATCAGGGCCGGCACCGACCGCTCCGAGGCGCCTGCGGCGTCGCTGTGCGATGGCTTCGCCACCACGGCCCGGCCGGCACCGGCCCTGATCAGAGTCGGCCACTAGGCCGACCGAAGGAACACGCCGACACCTCGCCCCACCCTCGGTTTTCGGACGGGCGACTCGGTTCGCGGCCGGTGGCCGCGCGGGGCCAGCCCCGAGACCCCGCCGGGCTCTGCCCGGGCCCGCCGCTCGCCGCGTGGCAGGCGCTCCCAAAGGGATCGGGCGCGAAAGGTCAAGCCTGAAACGTAAACAAATAGAGTGAAAAACGCCACAGCCTGCACCTGTGCCGTGAAAACGTAAAGACCGTAAAGTCATGTAGAATAGAAAGCGCCACCGAGGGCAACGACCGAAAGGGACACCACGCATGAAAATCTGGGTAGCGAGCCTGACCGACTACAACGCCGGAATTCTGCACGGCAAATGGTTCGAAATCAGCGCTACCAGCGACGTAGGCGACCTGCACAAGAAAATCGCCGCGCTACTCGCCACCTCTCCGACAGCCCGCGAAGAAGACAACCCCGCCGAAGAATGGGCAATCCACGACTACAGCGAATGCCCCGTCGACTTCGGCGAGCACGAATCGCTCAACTCATTGGTCGGATTCGCGCGAGCATATGAGTCATTCGTCGAAGACTCAGCACGCGAAGGGTTCGCGATCTACGTCGAAAAGATTGCGGAACTCGACGCCTGCCGCAATAACTGGGCGGCAGCCCTCGAGAATTTCCACAACGCATACCGGGGCGAATGGGCGACCCTGGCATCTTACGCCGAAGACTACTTCGGCGAAATGCATTCAAACTCACCACTTCCCGAAATGATCGCCGATCACATCAATTGGGCCAGTGTATACAACGACCTGACCAACGGGGCGGTATACGACTACCGCAGCAGTAACGGATTCCATGTCTTCCATTGCCCGGAATAACCAACACCGCCCCCGCAACACCAACCCCGCAGAAAGCGAGAACATGACCGAAGAATTCGCACCCGTGCCCGCCCATGCCCGCTACATCGTAATGGGCGGAGACATGCAGCAGCACAAGCCCACCGAATACAACGAGATGAACAACGGCCACGGCGTGCACCGCATCCAATGGCGCGCGAAATGCGGCTAGCAAGGCGAAAAGTCCGGCAAACTCGCCGACCTCCTCGACGGTCCCATGTACTCGCGCAAACTCCGCAAAATGGCTTGTAAAGCGTGCTTCCGGCGGTAATCCACGCCAGCCGCACCGCACCACCAACCACCCCCAAGGAGGAAACACCCAATGCTCACCATCACCCACGACCGCGAAACCGGAACACTCATCGACGGCACCGCACGCGGAGACGGCACCTACGAAATCCTCTACTCTCGCGGTTGGCGTTGGTCGCGCAGTCTCGGCAGTTGCTACGTACCGAACTCCCCCGACCGCGAAGCCAAACACCATCTCATCAAGACCACCGCCGAAGCCCTGCGCGCCGCCGGACACGATGTCACCATCGAGATCGACGACACCGCCCGCCCGACAGCAGTGGTCGAAGCCGACCGCGCCGCCCGCCAGGCCGAGCGCGTCGCCGCCCTTGAAGCCAAGGCCGAACGCAAAAGCGCAGCGTCGGACGCCGCCGACGCCAACGACCGCCGCCGCACTGAGGCCCTGCCCCCCGGCGGCGAACCCGTCAAGAAAGGTCACCACAGCGAAGGCCGCCACCGCCGCGCCATCGAAAAAGCCCACGACGCGGCGCGCAAATCTGTCGCGGCCGCCAAGGAAGCCACCGAAGCCGCCCAGCGCGCCGAAGCCGCCACCCACACCACCGCCCACCGCGAAGACGTCGGCGTCACCCTGCGCCGTATCGAGGCGCTCGCCGCCGACAAACGCGGATTCGAACGCGAGATAGCAGGCACAACCGGCAGCTACGGCGCGAAACCCGCCACCGGCGCCCGCCTCGAGAAACTCACCCGTTGTATCGAAGAACTCACCGACAAGATTGCCTATTGGCAATCCCACGTCGAAAAGCGGAAAGCCGAAGGCGTCACCGTCTACACCAAAGCCATGCTCCGAAAAGGTGACTACGTCAAATATTCCAACCTCGGACTGTGGCCCTACCCCGTCCAGCGGGTTAACGCGAAATCCGTCACCGTCGGCACCGAATACAGCTGGACCGAAACCCTTCCCTACCACAAAATTCGGGGCGTCTACAACAGCGACCGGCAACCCGTCACGTTCGACGCCGAAGGCAACCGCAGCGACGGCCGCTAACCACCACGAGCCAGCGGGGCCGGACACCGGGAACGTGCCCGGCCCCCACAGCCCGAACACCCAACCACCCAGCCCGACAACGGGAGCAAATCGGCAAATGACACCCGAATTCAACATAGGCGACCGAGTATTCGTGAAAACACCCAAGGACACACAAGGCGCCCACGCCTACGTAGTCCCACCCGCCGACGGCGCACCCACAACAACAGGATGGGTCCTAGTCGAATTCCAACCGAAAATCCCCGGCCGCGCCCTAGCAAGCCGCTGGTACGCCCCCCGCGAATACGTCGACAAATCCGAAACGATCTGCCCCACCGAACACACCTGCTCGGTATGCACACGGCACCGCCAAAACCCCGGCAAGGAATGAGCAGATGACACACATTCTCGCCACAAGAGAATTCGGAACTGTCGACGGATTCACCATCCGAGCCGCAATGCACGACGACACAACCGCCACCCCGCACCGTGAAAAGTGCTACAGCCCCGCAGACATCGCCGCATGGAAAGCCGACGAATGGTCATACGTCGGAATCGTCGTCACGGCATCGCTGGCCGGGGTAGACCTCGGCGAAGACTCCGTATGGGGCATGGAATACGGCACGCTCGGAAACGGCAAGGACATAGACCCGCTCACCACCGGCGACGATGAAACATTCGCCAACGGAAACGGGCACGACCTCATCAACAACGCGATGACCGAGGCCGAACACAAACTACAAGAACTACGCAGCTAAACCAGACCACGCCCAGCGGGGGCCGGACACCGGGAACGTGCCCGGCCCCCACTGGCAACCACCACCCAACCAGCAAGGGAGCCACCACCATGGACGCCACCAACACCAGCCAACTCGACGCCCTTACCGACCTGCTCGGCAAGATCACCAGCGGCAACCAATACCCCGCAGAGCAAGCCCGCATGGAAATCGTGTTGAACGACGGCACCCCCGTAACCATCTGGCAATCCAGCAATGACCCCGGATTCAAATGGACCACCCACCCCGGACCACCCACCACCAGCTACCTACTCGACACCATCACCGAAACACTCGACGCCCTCAGCGCCGACACCGAGCCCGCCACTGGAACCCTGGAATTCCAACTGAAAAACGGTGCCCCCGTTCTCATCCGCAAGCCAGACAGCACAACAGGGTTCACCTGGGAATATCCGCCGTTCTGACCACCGCCACGGGGCCGGACACCACCACCGGCCCCGCACCCGGCCACCCGGCCCATCGGATCTCGCTCCGCTCGAGCCCCACCAACCCCACGGCCACCACACCCACCACACCAGCCACCAACCCGACCCGACCATCAACCCCACCACCCCAAAACCCGCCCCGCGGAAAAGGAACTCGCTGCGCTCATGCAGCACCACCAGAAAGCACCGGCCAACCCCCAGCCGGCCCCGACCCCGATCACCCGACCCACCCAACAACAACACCGGCCGACCCCGAACCCGCCGAACCCCACTCACCTTCCCCCGCGGCGTCGGATGCCCGCGCTGCGCGCGGTCACCCGACGCAACCACACCACCACCGGCTCACCACCGCGAACGCGAACGCCTCCTCCTGTCAGAAACCCCGGCCGCGGCACCCGCACCGCCACCGCCGGATCGGAGCGCAAAACCCCAGCTCAGAAGGCTTTGCATCCCTCGCGCGTAGCGTGCCGCCCATGACAGAGAACACCGCCTACATCAGCCCGTTCGTCTGCACCGAGGATCACGAGAGCCCCGACCCCGTCCTGTGCCTGTCGCGCGCCAACTCCACCGACCCGATCACCGAGACCTTCACCGAATTCGCCATGGCCGCCGGAGAAATCATCCGCAGCCCCCTCGAACTCGGCCAACCGGCGTTCTTCCTTACAAGACAAGTCGCCGAACTCGCCCTCAAAGCCCTACTCACCCCACCCGCACAAGGCCCGACCTTCGGCCACAACCTCGACAAACTCCTCGACCACCTCGAACAGAACGGCGACGACCTGTTCACCGGCGGCACCGACCGCGAACACATCATCGCCTTCATCCGCGAACTCGCCCACCTCGACCCCGGCGGCGACGAAGGCCGCTACCCCCACACCCGCCCCGGCACACCAGCGCTGTCCGCCGTCTGCCACACCGACCCGAAACTACTACTCACCCAACTCAACCGACTCGTCACCTACACCCTCACCAGACTCGGCGCACCCCCGACCCTCACCGTATGAACAGACACAGAGGAGCTGCCGCGACACCAAGCCCTGCCGCCGACCCGCAGCTCCCGCACAATCACCCACCAGCCCCATCACCCACGCGACCGGCACGACCAACACCCCGCCGGCGGACCGCGGCCGGTCACCAACACCCGCGACCTCCGGCCGCGCGGCGGCGCCCCGCGAGACCCACCACCACCCGGGGCCGCCGACTGAACTCGCAAGAGCGAGTGCAGAATTCACCACGGCCACCACCGAGCATCGCCAGCCCCCGACCCGGCCCACCCATGCCCGCGCCACCCGAGCCAGCCGCCGCGACCCGCGGGCACCGGGCCACCAGCTCGCTGCCCGCTCACCCATCGCGGCCTACGGCCGCGCGAGCCGCCGTCCCGGATCGGCGTCGGCGCGCCCCTCCGGTCGACCTAGCAAACGGGCCTATCAGACCCAGCACCGACCAGTCCAACGCGCCTACGGCGTCGCTACGCGATGGCTTCGCCACCTTGGACAGGCCAGCACCGGCCCTGATCAGAGTCGGCCACTAGGCCGACCGAAGGAACACACCAACACCTCGCCCCACCCTCAGTTTTCGGACGGGCCGACTCGGTTCGCGGCCGATGGCCGCGCGGGGCCAGCCCCGAGACCCCGCCAGGGCTCTGCCCTGGACCCGCCGCTCGCCGCGTGGCAGGCGCTCCCAAAGGGATGGGGCGCGAAACGTCAAGTCCAAAACGTAAACAAATAGAGTGAAAAACGCCACAGCCTGCAACTATGCGATTGAAACGTATAGAACGTAAAGTCGTATAGAATAGAAGTAACAGCAACGGAGAGAGGCACACGACATGGCAGCCACCAACCACACCGACAACGCCGACACGTTCTACGCGGTCGGCACCACCGGCCGCATGTACTCCAAAGGCGATATGCGCATCCCCGACACGCTCGTATTCGACGTAACCCGATTCGGCGACACCTGGGACCTGTCGGTCGCCCGCATGGCCATCGAGAACGGGATCAACGTCGGGACCGTCATCGCCTACGAGTCCGACCACCCGACCGAATCCCACGCCATGGCAGCGGCCGAAAAGTACGAGCTGGCACACGCAACGACCGCGCGCTAGCCCGCCGATCACGCCCCAGAAATCCGCATCAGCGAGAAGGAGAGAAATGACCAACACCGTGAGTTTCATCGAAGACATCGACGGAGCCGTCTACACCGAGCCCGGCGAATGCCGCTGCCCCAACTGCGCCACCGGAGGCGAATACGAAGACCTCTGCGGCCACCTGCCCGACGGATGCCGCTACCGCTGGCACACCCGATGCCAGGGATGCGACTACTACGGGCCGATCCGCAACACCGAGCGACTCTGCACCACCTGCCTGCCCGCCTACCGCGCCGAAACCGCCAACCGCTGAAACCCGAAGGGACACATCATGACCACCGCAACCACCCCCACCATCACCGACACTGCCTACGTCAACGACATCGGCGCGACGCTCATCCGCGACCACGGCCACGAAGCACGCCTCAACCGCGACGACTACAACCACGCGATGCGCATCGTCGAGGCCGACGGAACCACCGCCGGACACGCCATCCGCGACGCCCGCACACACACCTGGATTGCCATCATCCGCACCGACGACCCCACCCGGAACCGAGTCATCGGCACCCGACTCGACACAACCAACCCCGAACCCGAACTGCTGCCCGCGATCTCGCCCAGCGACTGGACCCAGTTCCACAGCTCACGCGCCGCCGCCGCAACCCTGCTGCGCCTACTCGCCACCGACGACCAGCCCACCAACCGCAACCCGTCGCCCACAGCATGAAACGGCTGATCGTCCACACCGGCGCCGACGTGCGCCGCTGGGACACCTACGAGATCGAGGTCCCCGACGACTGGAACCCCGACGCCGAAGACGCCGAGACCGAGGCATACCTAGCCGCCCGGATCGCCCAAGCGGACGCCGAACACATCTCCACCGAGTACGAGAACAGCGCCGAGAAATACCCACCAGGACCGCAGGACGTCACCAGCTGGGAGGAAACCACCCCGACACCAATCCCGGAATACCCGCCCGAAACAGCGACATCAGCGCACACCAACCAACGCCCCCACTGAAAGGAACACCATGCAGAAACTGGCCACCATCACCACCACCCAGACCATCGGCACCGAGCCCGCCCCCGGAGTCCGCTGGCTCAACTGGACCCTGCGCGCCACCACCGAACACGGCACCCCAGCCATCGACCTCACCGGCCGCCACGACGAACTGCGCGAATACCTCGTCCGCTACGTCCACCACGCCACCGAAGGCACCCTCACCGTTCGCTGGAGCGAACCCCACTCGAGCGGCTACGCCGTCACCGACGCCGACAACACCGTCATCCTCAACGCCACCATGACCGCGATCGAATCCAACACCGCACCACGGCCGATGCACCGCCCCCACTGCTGCGCAACCCCCATGCAGCCCGCCCGCGACCCCGCCCGCCCCGACACCGCGCTACTGGTCTGCACCCGATGCAACACCAGCACCCCCGAATTCCCCTGACCACCCAACCCGCCTAGCCCATCCACACCGCGTATCGGCCGGACACCGGGAACGTGCCCGGCCGACACGCCCCACCACGAAGGAACCCACCATGTCGGTTGACACCACCCCAGTCGAGTACGGCCAGGCCATGACCATCATCGACGGACGCGTCACCCTCGAATACCGCCGAGGCCGCTACGTCGCCACCCGCAACGGCCACACCGACACCCTCGAGTTCTCCCCCCGAGGTGGCTACCTCTGGCGTAACGGCGAACTCGTCGGAAACATCTACCTCGACGAAGACGGCGACTACCACTGCCCCTACTGGGCCCGCGAGATCACCCGCCACTGCGAAACCGGACACTGCCCCGTCACCGACCACATCATGACCGAGCGCCTGACCGCGCTCGAAACCATCACCGACGCCACCAACGTCCTCATCTGCGGCATCGAACCCACCCAGCCCGAACCCCGACCCGCCCAACCCGAACCCGCCATGCCCATCGCAACGACCCCCCTCGACTACGGCCACGCCATGTACATCCTCGACGGAGCCGTCAACGTCGAATACCGCGACGGCCTCTACATCTGCAGCCGCGACGACAAAGGCGGAACCATCGAATTCGCCCCACACGGCGGACACCTCTACAACAACGGCGAACCCGTCGGAACCATCTACCTCGACGAAACCGGCGAACACCCACCCCACTGGACACGCCCCATCACCACCCACTGCGAAACCGGACACTGCCCGATCCCCACCACCCTGCGCAACACCTTCGCCACCGCACTCGAAACCATCACCGCCGCCACCTTCACCTACGTCTGCTAACCCCCAACCGGCACGGACGGGCAACCACCCACCCGTGCCGCCCCCCGGCATCGGATCTCGCTGCGCTCGAGCAGAACCCATCCAAGACCCCGGCCGCCACCCAGCCCGGCCCGGCCCCGCAACCCGGCCCAACCAACACCGTCCCCCACCACAACCAACCCCAACCCGACCCCGCGCGGCCACGCCCGCACGCCCAACGGGTCTCGCTCCGCTCGAGCAGCACCACCAACACCCGGCCACCACCCAGCCGACCCAGCCCGCGGACCCGGCCCGCCCAACGACCGACACCAGCCGAACCCGCACCACCCGAACCGAACTCACGCCGCGATAACCACAGACCCGGCCACCCTCACCACCCGGCCGAGACCATGACAGCCGGGAATCTCACACGCGCCCACCGGATTCCACTCCAGCCGGAGCAGCTGACTCATCCAGGGCTATCACAGCGACAGCGAGGGTCAAGCGCGCCTACGGCGCCACACGTGATGGGCACAGCCCACCCTTGACCCCCGCCGCCACCGTGATCGAGACGCCCCAGTCAGCCACCCCGACCAGAGAGGAACCCTCACATGAACACCTACTGCGCGATCCCCAGCTGCCACGCTCTCGACCTCGCCATCATCGAAGGCGTCCAAATCTGCACCTACCACGCCTGGGTCGTCCACTACTGGGAGCTCGCCCACGCCGCAGCCAACGCACCGATCAGCCTCACCAAGGCCCACCGCATCCCCGCCGAGGACGACATCGACCCCCTCGACCACATGGGCCTCTAGCAGGCAGGGGGCTCCGGCCCCCTTCCCCGCCCGGCCACCCGGAACGGATCTCGCTGCGCTCGAGCAGAACTCATCCCAACACCCGGCCAACCCCCCAGCCGGCCCAGCCCACGCACCCGACCCACCCACCACCAACACCGGCCGAACCCGCACTCCCCCAACCGAACTCACCACACAAACAGCGTCGGATGCCCGCGCTAGCGCGCGGTCACCCGACGCACCCAACCCACCGAACCCAAGGACGACACCCATGAGCATCCGCCACGACGAAGCAGCCTTCGAAACCCTCGCCGAACACCTCTACACCAACACCACCGCACCCTGGCACACCGAACTCACCCACGCCCAAGCCGCCAACATCGCCGCGGGATGGGCCACCGACACCGACTACCCACTCCTCACCCGCTGGATCGACGGCCGCACCGACCACCACCCCGCCGACCTCGCCCGCGAAGCCGAGGAGCTCCTCGACAACGTCGACAGCCAACGCGACAACTGGCGAAACACCATCCACCCCGACCACGCCATCTACGCCCTCAGCGCTCTGTGCCACCACCTCGAAACCCTCGCCGAACAGCCCTAACCCAGACCCCGCCGCACACCCCAACCGCATCGAGCCCGACACCGAACGCACCGACCACCTGGCCACCACCCCCGACTCCAAACCCGTTCCGCCAACACCACACTCAGCAGTCACGCCGAGCGACCGACCACCCACAACGCCCCGTGCGATGATCACGCCGTGCCCACCAGCGCCTTCTACAGCGACCGCGAATCCGGCCCCACACCACGCGACAAAGACGTACTCGCCGACCACACGCGAGAAGGCCTACTCGGCTACGTCATCACCCTCGTGAACAACCACTGGTTCGCCGAACAATTCCCGCTCTACTGCGATGACGGAAACGGCATCTACGCCACCGCCACCAACAGCTTCCTCACCAATCTCCACGCTCACATTCACGACATAAAAATCCCACTTGCAACCCGCGACCGCATCAGCGATACACAACTATTCGATCTACTCGACTACACCGCCACCAAAATATCCAAACCGGAACGCACTCACTACCACGGCTACGCCAAGCACCACGAACTCAAATTCGACCGTCGCGCAGGATTCCGAGAAGCACGCGACAGCATCAACACAATCCTCGCCCGAGGCTGCGCCAACTACGAAATGGACACCACAGGACGCATCCAACGCCTCGGCCCCGAACCGCTCCGCGACCTGCTCGCAGCCCTGCGCCCCAACACCGGCGACCCAGACCTCGACGAAACAATCGCCCGCGCAACCCAGCTCTACACCTCCCGAGACCCCAACCAACGACAAGACGGACTCGAAAAACTCTGGGACGGATTCCAGCGACTCAAAACCATCAAAGGAACCGGAAGCAAACCCGCCATGGTCGCCGCACTACTCGCCGCCATCGAACCCGACGAGCTCAGAGAAGTAATCAACGACGAAATGCACGCACTCAACGGCATGGGAAACAAATTCCGGATCCGCCACCACGAAATCGACACAATCCCAGTCCCCGGCAGCGCCCGCGACTACTTCTTCATCCGAATGGGCAGCATGCTGCTATTCCTCCTCCAAGAAAACAAATTGCTCAACACCGAGAACGACTGACATCGCACACCGCGACCGCCCATAGACAAAACCGCCAAATGCTTCGAGCTGCCGCGACACCAAGCCCTGCCGCGGGCCCGCAGCTCCCGCACAATCACCTCCCAGCCCCATCGCCCACGCGACCAGCACGACCGCAACCCCCGCCGGCGGACCCGCGCCCGGTCACCAACACCCGCGACCTCCGGCCGCGCGGCGGCGCCACGCGAGACCCACCACCACCCCGGGCCGCCGACCGAACTCGCACAGCGAGTGCAGGATCCATCCCGGCCACACCCCAGCCGACCCGGCCCCAGACCCGGCCCGTCCAAGCCCGTGCCCCGCCCGATCACCGACCACACGCGAAAGGATCCGCGGGCGCCGGTCACACCGCCGCTCACCCCACCGCGGCCTGCGGCCGCGCGGGTCGCCGTCCCGGATCGGCGTCGGCGCGCCCCTCCGGTCGACCTAGCAAAGCGGGCCTATCAGACCCGGCACCGACCGCTCCGAGGCGCCTGCGGCGTCGCTGCGCGATGGCTTCGCCACCACGGCCCGGCCGGCACCGGCCCTGATCAGAGTCGGCCACTAGGCCGACCGAAGGAACACACCGACACCTCGCCCGATCTCCAGTTTTCGGACGGGCGACTCGACGCACCCCTACCGGGGTGCCCGGGGTGTCCCCGGACGCCACCGGGCTCTGCCCGGGCCCGCCGCTCGCCGCGTGGCAGGCGCTCCCAAAGGGATGGGGCACGAAACGTCAAGTCTGAAACGTAAACAAATAGAGTGAATAATGCCACTACCGGCAGGAACGCCGAAAGAACGTATAGAACGTAAAGTCGGATAGAATAGAAATATGACCAGCAACGAAGTAGCCCGGATCGACTCAGCAGCCACCAAACGCGAGATGATGCGCAAAGGGTTGCCCGTCGATGTCTACCGCGCGCCCACCGACACGACCCTCGGCGGCATCACCTCCACGCACCAGCGGCTGACCGTCATCGGCGTGCTCTTCACCAACCTCGCCACGCCCACCTTGGGGCGAATTCCTCAATGGTGCGAAACCGATTTCACCGACGAACAGCCCCCGGTGATCGTCGTGATCCGCCAAGCGTTCGGCGCGCCGTACGCATTCCTCGAGCCCATCGCATTCACCCCGCAAGGCAACGCCGACCGCCGCCCCGGCGCCATGCACGGCGGCAACTACGCAGGCACCTCCTACGGGATGTTCCGCGAAGTCCTCACCGAACTCCTCGGCCACCCCAGCATCGCCGTGCTCCCCGTGCACGACCGCTACGAGCACTAACCCCCTCACCACCGCGTCGGCCGGGCACCGGGAACGTGCCCAGTCGCGGAAACCCCACGCACGCAGCCCAC
>NZ_JBHXNJ010000022.1:4416-89390 GCF_042719655.1 Nocardia sp. NPDC058518 | reverse complement strand
CTCTCGATCTCGCCCTCTCACACCAGCCCCCACCCCCCCCCTCTCCCGTGGGGGCGCGGCCCGCGCCCCCCCCCCCCCCCCCCCCCCCCGACAACCGCCCCCAACCCCGAACACCGAAGGGAACCAACCGAAATGCCCGCACCCCGCAGCCTGTACCAGGGCCCACGCCCCCACTTCCCACCCGCACCCCACCGGGCCGATCACCTGGCCCAATGGGGCATCTGCGACCACTGCGAGGGCGAAATGGAAGACCAGATCCTCCGCGAGGAATGGAACGCCCTCCCCGCCGCCGAACGAATCGCCACCCGATGGGCCCGCGCCCGCCACCGAATCCGCAGCGTGGGCATCTACAACGCCATCCCGTTCTAACCCCACCACCCGCGTCAGCCGGGCACCGGGAACGTGCCCGGCCGACGCACCTAACCCGAAAGGCCGCAGCCATGACCGACCGCACCACCAAGTTCACCACCCGCTACGCCGCCGAGATCAACTCGGTCGCCCGCTTCTGCCCCACCGGTGCCCAACTCTGCTCCGTCGGCGGCACCAGCCTTGCAATCTGCGGACTGCTGTCCAACGGTCTACGCGTCGAGGTGACCAACGCGCTGATGGACCACCACGGCGACAGCGAGGCGTTCTTCACCGCCCTCCACGATCCCGACGGCGACCAGGTCGCATGGCTCGACGACGGCACCCTCGTCAACCAGCTCCTCACCGCCGACGCGCTCAGCACCGCGAACGCCCACATGCTGCGCCAGCACCGCGCCGCACACGGCGGACGGCTCATGCAGCTGAGCGCCCTCGCGCACACCACCGCGATCGACCCCACGGGCAAGACGATCGACATCACCGATCTCGGTGCCGTCCACCGCATTTCGATCTCCGACGGCCAGCCCGACAGCCGCCCGACATCGCTCGAGCTGACCAACGAACAGCTCGGCCAATTCGCCGAGATGATCTTCCGCCGCCCGAACCGGTGGAACCGCTGACCGCGCACCGAGCACGAACCGCCACCGGCAACCCGCCCAGCCGACTTACCCGAAAGGCACCGAGAATGTCCGTCACCACCCGCGAATACGCCCACATGAGCCTGCAGTGCCTGACCGAACGCCAGCGCGAAAACAGCTGCGGCTACTGGTACACGATCACCGACAAAGCCACCGCGCACACCGCATTCCGCGTCAACATGGACCTGCACGAATGGCTCGAGACGCGCAATCTGTCACTCGCCGCCGACATCCCGTCCACCGTCGGCGAGCACAAGGTGATCGAGGTGATCGGCACCTACCGGACAATGTCCTACTACCAGGCCACCGGCGAATTCCTGGCGATCGAGCCATTGGTGTGCATCCCGTTCCTGAACAACGGCGAATACACCATCGGCAAGATCACCGAGGACACCGACGGGACCCGCACCGTGCACTACCTCAACCCGAACGACCGCAACGGCGTCTACCCCTTCCACCGCACCGACGACGGCACACAACGACGGCGGCCCGCATCCCGGCACGAAGTCGTCGACTACATCTTCACCCACCACACGCCGGTCGCCGACGACGAACTCCCCGAGCCCGCAGCAGGCGAGCTGCTCACCGTCCACCACTGGCCAGGAACCAGCGCGCTCGAGATCGTCGACCCGCTCGAGGGCGAACTTCCGCAGCCCCGCGCACTTCCGGGGTTGCCCGAGAACCCCTCGCTCGACGATGTCGAACACCACCTGCGCGACAACAGATTCCGAGTCGTCGGCAAGTGGTGGAACTACGACGACGACCAGCTGGCCGCCACCGTGGAGTTCATGGGCTTCCTCGACGAGGAACCAGCAACCACCACCGAGACGGAGCCGACCAGCTCCGAGCCCGCACCGCCCGCCCACACCACACGATCAACCACACCGACACCAGCACAAGCGCCCACGCCCGACCCCTACGTCATCGTGCTGTCGCTGTGGGGATTCGCCGTGCTCGACCGCACCGCCCGCATCCGCTACGGCGTGCCCCTGCACCCCGACACACTCAGCTACGAGCATGCGATGACGGCGATGGCGGACTACCTGGGCACCTACGCAACCGACAACTACGCATCGGTCAAGCGAGACGGCCGCACCATCGCCGACACCACCCGCGACGCCGACGCCACCGTCCAGATCCTCACCGAGATCGCCCTCGAGATGGCACCCAGGATCGACGACGACCGCACTCTGCGCATCACCATCGCACCCACTTGGTGGCAACGAATCACCCGCCGCACCCCCGCGACGCTGACCTGGCATCCCCCCGCCTGACAACCAGCACCGAGACCACCTGAATAGCGATCCACCGGCCCGAATCCGGAACCCCTCCCCGTCGAGCCGGGCCGGTGTATCGCCCACCCCAACCACACGAAAGGCCCGCGATGACCACGCCCCCGCTCGATGCCGGCCCGGCCGCCGAGGTCCGGCGCGCGGTCGCTACGTGGAACACCCCCGCGATGCTGGCGCCCATCCTGCGAGTGTGGCGCCTACTCCGCGCGAACCACACCCCCGCAGCAGCAGAGCAGCGTCCACGGCCCAAACTCGCCCTTAAAACGTAAAGAACGTACAGAACGTAAAGTCATGATAGAATAGAAACGTACCCGCAGGACCACGACGAACGAAAGGAACCCCGGCTATGAGCGGCGACATGGAGGGCAACATCGCCTGGATCTCGGAGGTCCACACCTTCGATCGCGAAGGCGGCGGCGAGAACCGCGCGGTCTACGTCACCGTCATCGAGGACCACGACCGGCGAAACCCCGATGGCAGCTACACCCCGACCGGCAAGTCGCGCTGGCAGTTCTATTTCTCCCGAGGCCGCTACGCCGACCGCATCCACCAGAGCTTCCGGGTCGGCGACGAAGTGGTGATCACCTACGACCAGCAGCGCGCCAGCCTCGACGTCAACCCCGCGAACAAAGAGCCCCAGCCGCTCATTCGCGCACGCGGCCGCGGAATCGGTCTGGCATGCCGCACCAAAGTGCTCACCGGCGTCGCCCAGGGCACCCCCGACCCGGCGACCGGCACCGAGCCCTCCACCGACGCGGGCACCGCAGAGACCGCAGCAGTCGCGCCCGGCGCTGCCACCACCGTCTGACCAGGAAGGCCACACACCGTGAACACATCCCACACCGCCGAGCTCACCACCGCTCTGTCGACCATCGCGACCCGAGCACTCATCCCGACCGCCACCGACACTGATCTGCTCACCGAGACCGAAGCCCGAATGATCGCCGCAGCCTTTGCCGTCGGCCCCGCCCTACGCAACTACGGCCGCGGAATCGACGTCCATTCGACCAAGACTTTGCTCGAGGAAACCCGCGATCGCATCACCGAGATCACCGAAGGCCGCACCAGCCCGGTCGAACCCGGCACCCTCGCCGCCCTCGCCGGACTCGAAACCCGCTTCCGCACCCGCGGCCCCATCGACCCCGTAGTCGAGCTCCACCAGCTCTACCGCACCGAGTGCAACCTTCTGCGCGCCCGCTTCGGCCGCGCCGACATCGTCGACACCGGCCGCGTCATGTGCCTCTGGGCACCCCAGCAGCGCGGCCGCGAAGTCCTCGCCAGCAACGGTGACCCGGGACTAGCCGACGCCAGCACCGCCACCGCTGACTACTGGTACGTCGGCATCTACACCACCGCCGACGCCATCCAGAAAGGCGAAGGGAAGGCCGCCGACCTCGCTCACGCAGTCGACCTCGCCGAGATCAGTTCCGCTGGAAGTGACTACGTCGCGCTCTGATCCACACCGCTAGGCCGGGCACCGGGAACGTGCCCGGCCAACCAACCACTGGGAGATCTCTATATGGCCGCCAAGAACCGCACCGCCGACCGCATCAAGCACCTGCGCGCCCTCATCGACCACGACCGCACCCCCGAACACGAACGCGCGGCCGCCGCCGCGATGCTCGAACGGATCCGCGCCAACAACCCCGCAACAACCGGCGATCACGACCCCTACGCAGGCGGCCCCTACGCCCGCACCTACGGCGAGAAGTACAACCACCTCCCCAAGTACGCCAGCACCGTCGAAATCGCCAAGGTGATCCGCGCCGAAATCAAGTTCGCCCGCAAGACCGCCAAGGCAACCACCACGACCGGCGACATCAAAGCCTTCGACCCCATCGGCGACGCCCCCGACCCGATCACCTACGGCGTCCGCGTCCCTCACCACGGCTCGATAAACGTCACGGTCAAAAACATTCCCTCCGAATGGGGGGACGTGCGCGAAACCCGCAACGGACACGAAGCCGACTACCCCACCGAGGCACTGCGGACCCTCGGCCACGCGCTGCGCGACGTGATGAGCGCCTACAACCACGACGGAAGCGACAGCCAAACCGACTACTTCGACGTCAGGTTCTACGGCTTCGTCGTCGACGAATGCGGCTTGGTCCTGGGCTGACCAACCACCCGCACGAGAGGCCGGGCACCGGGAACGTGCCCGGCCCCTCAACCACCCACCACCGAAGGGCCGAACGACATGACAACCACCATCGACACCACCGACACGATCACCGATGCCGCCGCGATCACCCACATCATCCCGGACTACTCGCTCACCGAATTCACCCGCCGAGTCACCAACGCCAACGCCCGCGCCGCCCGCGCCGGAATCACCGCCACCATCGGCATGACCCATCAGCCACACCCCGACACCATCGAGACCGACCACCACACCGGCGTCCGCTACGTCCGCCACTGGATCGAGGTCACCCTCACCACCCCCGTGCTCCAACTCGGATCATGGACCCTGATCGCCGAACTCGACATCATCGAGACCGGCGCGCTCATGCGCACCCACGGCAACGGATTCGAACTGCTGCGCAACTGGCCACGACCCGACCCCCAGCTGTGCCAACACTGCAACACCCGCCGCAACCGCAACCGCAACTACGTTCTGCGCAACAACGACACCGGCGAGATCGCACAGATCGGATCCACGTGCGTCGAGGCCTTCACCGGTATCACGGTCAACCCGACCGCAATGCGCATGCTCCACGCCGACGACATGTTCGACGAGTTCGACGACCAGGACCCGCACGCAGGCGGACAACCCGACTACCCGATGCGCGACATCCTCGCCCTGGCCTGGACCGCCAGCGACAGCGGCCGCGCCTACGTCAGCCGCGCCCTCGCCGACAGCACCGGCCGCCACACGACCGGCGAACAGGTCCGCCAACTGCTCATCGACGACTCACCCGTGTCCCGAGTGCTCATCTCGACCGCGCACCGGATCCCGGCCGCCACCATCGACGCCATCCTCGCCGACATCGAGACCACCGTCACCGACGACAGCGAGTACGGATACAACCTGCGCCTGATCGCCGCCGCCGAGTTCGTCACCACCCGCAATATCGCGCTACTCGTCTCCGCCGTCGCGGTGCACCTGCGCGCCGAATCCCAGCGCGCAGCCAGCGGCCCCGCGCTGCACGAGTGGATCGCCGAGAAGGGCGACAAGATCACCGACGTCGACGCCGTCGTCACCGGCGTCCGCAAGCGACCGAGCAACTTTCGGTCCGACGCGATCACCACGTACCTGACCCTGCGAAGCGTCGACGGGCACATCATCGTGTGGAAAGCGTCCAAGGAACTCGACCTCGCCATCGGCCAGAGCTGCCGCATCACCGCCGCCACGGTCAAAGAGACCGCCATCGAACGCGGCGAACACCGCACCATCATCACCCGCGCCAAGATCGCACCCAACTGACCAACCCCCGGGTGGGCCCGGACCGGGCCCACCCGCTCGAGGAGCGGAGCAACCTAATGTTCACCATCCACCAGACCATCGACGGCCAGCCGCGCGCATGCACCTACACCGAACGCGACACCATCCGACTCCTACGCACCGGCCACCGCCGCGGTGTCGAAATCGACCCACGCGCAGCCGGCGGAGCCGTCCTGCGATGGACGCCGCCGAGCCTGATGTTCCACCGAACCCCGCGCGAGATCCGCATCGAAGCACAGATCCCCGTGCGCATGTCCACGGCATTGCAGGCCAACCTTGACCGCATCCACGACGGCGCGCGTGCCGACCTTCTCGATCTGTCCGACAGCGCGAAGGCCCGCCTATACGCCGCGGGACTGATCATCATCGACTCGACACAAACGATCCGAGTCACACTCGCCGCCCGACTGGCTCTGACCGCCTGCGCTCACCGCACCCACACCCGAGCGCCCCGCGGCTACCACCATCCGGCCGACCACCGCTACGCCATCGACAGCGTCGGGCTCAACAAGCCCGGCGGCCGCGCAGGCAAAATTCACGACAGGACCTCACACGCCAGCTGCACCTGCGGAGCCCTCGACTACTTTGCAGACGACCGAAGCACGGCGGCCCGAGCCGCGCGCCGCCACCGCGCCCAGGCCGCCGCAGCGCTCGTCGAAGCGCTCTGAACCCCGACACCACAGTCGCCGGTTGGATCAGTTCGGAAACCCCGGCCAACATACTGTAAATAACGTAAACTTATAAGTTAATCAACTCACCGGGAGGCTCTTGAAGCTCAGCCTCCGCCGATCGAACTCAACCGAAGGAGACCACGATGACCGCCGCACCGATCGCCACCGCTGCAGTTCCCCGCGCGCAATTGCCGGCGGGTACCGTTGGTCGCGGCCGCCGCGACACCAACCGATCGCGCGCCACTACGGGGGTAGGAGGTCGGGGGATGCAGTCCGACAGCAGCAGTGACAGCACACGGCCGCCGCTCACGCTGGCATCGAAAGATCCAAAGGCCATCACCGCTCTCGAGGTCGACGACGGCGACGGCGACGAATACAACGCCGAGCTGTTCGTCGCGAGCGCGGAGAACCATCTCATCGCCGGATTGCTCTGCAGCACCGCCGACGAGGCCGCCGCGATCCTAAGACTCATCGAGGACACCGACCTCGAGAACTTCATCGCTGGCGCAGTGGTGACGATCATCCGCACACTGCTCAGTGAGCACCCACGCCCCGAGCTCACGCCCCAAGCAGTCATCGCGCGGGCCCGCAGAGTGCGAGATGTCGAGCATGCCTCGTTCTCCCGCCTGGCCGACTACATCATGAAGGCCTACACGATGGGGACGCCGATCAGCGCACGATGTGACGCAGCCCAAGTCGTCGAAGACGCCTACCTACGCAGCCACGCGGAATTCGGCACACGCATCAAGCAGATGGCGGACAGCTTTGCCACGGTCGAAGACCTCAAACAACTCCGCCGAACCGCGAACGACGGATGGGATGCCATGGAGAGCAGGATCCTCGCACTGCGCGCGCGTACCAGCAGTCTCAGCTGAGCGACGACACCGCCGATCCCATCGAGAAGTAGCACCACCCCCCACATGTAGGTCCCGGGCAGGTTCCCGCCGCCCGGGACCTACGCTCATCTACACACTCACGAATCGACGAACGCCCGCCCGGAATGAATCCGGACGGGCGTTCTGTCGTTTCCAGCTCAGGCGACCGGTGTCGGCACCGCGCCCTCAGCGGCTGCCGCTGACTGCGAAGCAGGCCCACTTTCCGCGGCCGCGCCAGTTGCATCCCGGGCCGAGGGCGCTTTAGCGGTAGCGGATGCCCCAGCAGTAGAACTCTTCGGTGCTGCCTTCTTGGCCACAGGGGACTTGGCATTCTTCGGCTTGGTGCTCACTCGCACGCCGTCGACGAGGAGCCCGAACCGCGAGAGCTCAGCCTCATCCCAGCCCGCGGCCCGAGCCTCATCGACCGCACCGCGGTACAGCTCATGCGTGGCCAGTACGGCCGCCGCCGCCTCGTGGAGACCGCGGCCGGCGGTGATCTTTCGCTCCGCCTCTTCGCGGATCCGGCGTTCATAGCTCTCGAAGTCCGACATGACCACAGCCTACCGCCGCGATCACTGCCCGACCCGGCCAACCCGCCGCCTCCCAAGCCGCTCTAGAACTGTCGCCCGGACGGACCGGAGAGACCGCCCGACGCAACCGACCCCCTCCTCCCCAGCGTCTTTAGAACCGTTGGATCAACCGACGTGTGCAAGCATTCAGGCATCTTCGCGGAGAGCAAGTTATAGGGATAGGTAACGTAAGTGAGATCGCGCGTGGCGCTCCGATTTGTTCTGTGGTGAAATCGGGTCACCACAGGTGTCGGTAGCGGGTGATTGCTAGGGAGGTGCAGGGACGTGTCGGACGAAGCGAATTCGCATGACGCGCCCACTTCGGTGCGCATTCTCGCGAACAACAGCGCCCGTGCCGAGCGCCGTCGGCGCACGGCCAATCTGCCTACCGGCACACGTACGGGCTCGTTCCAAGTCAGGGTCTCCGCGGAGGAGAAGGCGGAGATCGAACGGCTCGCGGCCGACCACGGTGTTACCCCACCTCGGCTCATGCGCGAAGCTGTCCTTGCCGATGAGATCCCGGTTTCCCCTGACGAATTCCGCGAGCTGGTGCACCAGCTTTTTCGGGCGCAGTCCGCTCTGCGTGCGCTGGGCAACAACCTCAACCAGATCGCGCGATCGGTCAACGCGACTCATGAGCTCGATGAGGCCGAGCGGGATCAGCTCGCCCATGTCCTTGCTAGCGTTCGCGGCTATGCCGACAACATCAACCACGCCGTTGATCGGGTGGTGAGCTGGTGATTCCGAAGATCAGCCGTGGTGCTCGGATGTCAGGCCTGCTCGCCTACCTCGTGGGGATCGGCGACGAGAACGCGAACGTGCACGAGCATCCGCACATCGTCGCGAGCCATGAGACGTTGTACGACATGGGGTTCGACGGCGACCTTTCACATGAGCAAGCACTGTCGATCGCGCGCGTGATCGACACTCCCCGGCGCGCGCACAAAGTCGACACGGTCGTTCCGAACTATCTCCGAGATGCGGATGGGCGAACCATTGTCGGGGCCGACGGAACGCCGGTCGTCAACCCGCTCGAACCGACGCGCGACGGCAACGTGTGGCATTGCTCGCTGAGTCTGCACCGCGATGAAGGCCGGATCTCCGACGAGAAGTGGTCGGCGATCGCTCACGCTTTCGTCAAGAAGATGGAGCTCGACGACCCATCATCCGCGCGAGCGTCCGCACGGTGGGTCGCGATCCATCATGGCCCCTCGGCCGGCGGGAACGACCACATCCACATCGCCGCGAGCGCGGTGCGCGAGGACGGCACCCGCGTCAACACGTACAAGGATTTCTCGCGCGCGCATCGAGCATGCCGAGAGCTTGAAGAACAGTTCGGTCTGCGGGTTGTCATCGGCCGTCACGACGGACGAACGAGCCGCGGATACCACCGAGCCCAGTTGTACGCGGCCGCGCGTGCAGCTGGCATTCCACGAGGACAGGTGAAGGAAGCTGTGCGAAACGCAACGCTCGAACCGACCCGTGACACAGATGAACGAATCGTGCGCGCCTCGCTGGCGGCTTCATGCAACGAAGCGGAGTTCGTCGGACACCTGCGCAATCAGGGCATGCTGTTCTACCGCTCGCGGGACAAGTCGACCGGGGAAGTGCGTGGCTGGTGCGTCGGCTCACCGCGAGATGGTGCGCGCGGCGCGGTGTTGTCTTCTGGCGGAACCATCGCAAAGGATCTGACGCTGCCCCGGTTGCGCAACAACTGGGACGACACCCCCGAAGACCGTGAAGCCGCCGAACGTGCGTGGGCCGAGGCGGAAGATGCCTACGCGCGGTACATGGACGGTGATACTTCCGCGGTGGGTCGGGTGGCCCCGCTCCCCCAGCCACTGCCCGCCGCCGATCGCGCGATGAAGAATCACGCCATGCTCGCCGAGGCGCGTCGATGGTCGGAGAGGTTCGCGCGGATTCCCGCCACCGATGGTGTTGCCTTTGCAGCGGCCGCCCGGCAGGCCGCTGGAGTGTTCTCGGCCTGGTCGCTGGCTAGCGAGCCCAAGCCCGGAGTCATGGCTCGTGCCGCGAAGACGCTGAGCCGCTACGCGCAGCTGCCCGCGCACCTCGACGGCGCGGTGCCCTCGATCCAGCGGCGAGATGACCTGTCCGGGTGGGCGACGATCCTGCTCGCTTCGCGCGCGTCGGCGGACCCGACATTGGCGAACGCGGCGCTGCTGAAACAGATCGGCCGGACCGTTGAGGCGATCTCGCGTGCGGCTGACGCGCGCGGCGAGGCCGGTCGCGCGCGCGAGCTCGCCGACGTCGCCTCCCACGACTTGGACGCGGTGCATGCCCGGTTCCTAACGGCCGGTGGCGCGACCGCGACGGCGGTGATCGATCGGTCAACTGCTGAGCGCGCCAGCCGAATCCGGGAGGCATTCAGCGACACAGATTCACCACGGGTCATACCTCCCCGTGCGACTGAGCCGTCCCGCCAGGCGCCGTCCAAGCGGGCGCGAGTTGAGCGCCGCGAGTTCGACGCGGCGAAGTTCGTGTCGGGGTGGAACCGTCCCGCGACGGGTCCACGTGAGGTCGATCTGGATGCGCTCGACTCCGATCCCGTCGAAGAGGTCGGCCCCGCGGCGCCGGGTGCGGTGCAGCAGTCGCGGTCGGCTGAGGCGGGAAGTGACGTCGAGCGTGAGCACGAGCGTGGTGTCGATCGTCAGCCCGAGATCGGTCGCGATCACGATGGCGGCCGCGACCTCTGAGGGTCGGGGTCGGCTAGGCCGTGAAGTCGAATTCGAGTTGTGGGATCGGAGCGAGCGCGTCGACGCGGGCGCGGTTGCTGCTCTGTTGACCCATCAGCGCGGCGACCGCATTCGGGTGATGTCCCTCGAGGAGTAGCTGTTGCTCGCAGGTGTTGCGCAGGGTGCTGGGCGAGATCGTGAGATCGGCGGCCGCGCCGATCGTTCGGACGATGCGGTCGATCTGGCGAATCGACAGACGCGAGCGGGCGTTGGTGCGCGAGACGAACAGCGGTCCGTCGGCGTCGGTGCCGAGGATCCTGGTGCGTTCTGCCCGCCATAGCCGCAGTGCCGTGCAGGCGCCGGGCCCGAGTGGGAATCGTCGACGCCATGGTCCGGTTGCGCCGAGGACGGTGCTGCCGCCGCTGGCGGATTCGAGGTCGAGGTGCTCGCGGTCGAGGGCTTGGATCTCGGACTCGCGGGGGCCGGCGTGGAGGAGCAGGACCACGATCGCGTAGTCGCGGATCCACCGGCCTTCGGCGGAGAACAGAAGCTTCCGTTGCTCGGCCGCGTTGAGGGTCTTCGGGATGATCTGGTCGACCACTTCCCGGGGCGCGAGAACATCTCCCAGGGAAAGCCATTCGGCGAACTGGTCGAGCGCGGCCAGGCTGACGTTGATCGTGGACGGTGCGGCGCGGCGTTCGCGTAGATCGCCGACATAGTCAGCCACTGCAGAGTCGAGGCTATTGGCGTTGGTCAGCGCATGCGAGTGTGCGCTGGCCGCGAGCCACCGCAGGAACTCGCCGACTCGCTCGATGTATGTGGCGATCGTCTTGTCGGCGAATCGCGAGGCCGCCAGTGACTGCTCGAATGCGCGGATAGCCGGTAGCCTCATCTGCTGCAGGGCAGCGACATCGAGTCCTGAGCGACTGTCGTCCATGCTGTCCTCCTTGCGCACGTAGTGACCACAACGATGACAGATCCCACCGACATACTGGCGGCGGTCGGATTAGTGGCCTTATGTGCCGCAGTGGCGTCTACTAATCCGCCGCGATGGGATTACACCGCCGCGGGGCGATCGGGTTGCAGCAGGGGGAAGTACGGTGCCAGCCACGCCTGCAGGGTGTCCTCATCGTAGAAGCTGTGCAGGAGGGCGCGGCTGGACGGATCGTCGCCGATCTCGGTGATCACCACCGTGAGCCGCCTGGGCGGGTTGTCGTCGATCCAGTGCTCGATGTCAGTAACGGTGACCAGCAGGCGCTCGGCAGGGCTCCGGTTGCGCATCCCGAAATTGAGCTGTTCACCGATCCGGGGCACGGCGTCGTGGACTTCGATGTCGATGTCTTCGCATCCGTCGTCAGCGGTGATCCGCAGCAGGTAGTGCATCGAGTTGTGATCGTGTTGGTCGGTCACTGGGGGTGCTCCGTTCTGGTGCAGGTTGGCGCTCTTCGGGCGCCAGACATGTTCGGCGGGACGTCAATGATGGCGCCGGTGCTGATCTCGTCGGGGCAGCGGTGTTCGGGTTGAAACCGATGCCCGCGTTCCGGCACATCAGCTTGCACGGCAGGAAGGTTGGGGCGGGTGGGGATTCTTGACGACACCGATGAGGAGCAGAGACTGGCGACCTTGCCACGAGAACGGGTCGCCAGTCTAGAGCCGGTTCGGCCGTCGATGAGGGATCGGTCAGTCTTCGTCTGGAGGGTCGTCGTCGTCAGGTGGATCGTCGCCTTGCAGGAACTTGGCTGGTGTCGCGTCGACCTTCAGGCGTTCAGGATCGGCGTGCTTTTTGGTGCAGAGCGAGAACGGGCCGGTGCTCGACATCAGTTTGCTCATGTGGTGATCGGCCTCCTTCCACCAGCGCAGCATGGCTTCGTCGTTGCCCTGTGCGGCTTCCCAGAATTTCCAGAGAAGGTTGAGCCGGCCTTGCGCTTCGGGGTGCTCGAACCATGCTGAACACCAGTGGTTGTCGCGCTGTTGCATCGACGGTGCTGTGGGTCGCCAATAGACGTTGGCGAGGTAGTCGGCGACCCACTCGAAGACCGACTCGCAGACGGGCGGTTGCGGTTTCTTCTTCTCCTTTGGTGCGGCGTTGGCCGCGGTGAGCTTGGCTATCTCGGAGACGAGCGCGGCGACGAGCTCGGCAGGATCGGCACTCACGCCGAGCGGCCCTTGCCGCGTTGGCGCTGCTGTTCCTGCTGTTGGTTGGGAGATGTGCGGGGGTTCTCTTTGCCGGTGGCGTCGTCGACGGCCGACCGCGGTGGTGTGCCGAAGGCGAGGTCGGCGAGCTTGCGTGCCCGTGCGGCGGCAGGGTCGATGTTGGTGTTGGCGTTGAGATCGGCGGCACGCTGGTCGCGACTTTGTTGCGAATCCCAGGCCGCTCCCTTGGCTTGGCCGGTGGTGTTGGTCTTATCGGTACCTGGTTCAGGAGTCGGATTGTGGCGCGCTTCGTCGAACTTCGCAGCTGCGTCTGGCCCTGCCGTTTGTCGCAGCGTCCAGATGACCAAGCCGATCGGCTTGGTGGCTTCAGCGAAATTGATTTTGCGCACCGCGTTGGCGAGTTCGCTGGCGGGAATGTTGAAGCCCCGGAAGGTCCGGAACGCGGGCTCCACGGCCTGGCGCCATTGGGCTCTCGCCAGGAGGCTGTCGGGCACGCTGCCTCGCACCAGATCCGCCAAAGACTTCTCATTTTGGCGGCGCTGCCCACTCTGCTGCCGGGATTGCCCCGCCTGTTGCTCGGACTGTTGCGTGGCCTGGGCAGGACCGCCTGCGGTTGGCTGCTCGGTGTTGGTTTGGGCGGCTTGTGCTTTGTCGGTGCGGACGGCGTCGGTGTAGCTGCGCCACATCGCGATCACCTCGTCGGCTTCGAGTTTCGCGGTGCCCTCGGGAACGATCGCCAGGGTTTCCGCGGCCTGCGCCCACCGGCGTGCTTCGTGGGTTTCGTAGTCGTGCACGAGTTCTTCGAGTGCCTGCTGGCGGTGGTTGTCGTCGCCGGCCTGGATGGATGCGTTCCATGCGAGGTGACCCAAGGGGTCTTGGCTGCGGTGCCAGTTCATGGCGCGGCTCAGGACGTTGTCTTCGCCTTGGGCGGCTTCGCGGATGTTGACTTGTCCGCTGGTGTGGATGCGCCACGCGGCCATCATCTGATCGGGTGTGCGCGGGTGTTGGGCGGGGGAAAGGGTTCCGGCGGTGCGGGCGGCACTGACCCATTCCTCGGCTTGGACGCTGTGATAGTCCGACACCAGTTCGGCGTCGCCGCGCGCACGGTCGGCGATCGGGTGGTCGGGGTTTTCACGCCACCGCCGCCACTGGTCCCATGCGTCGGTGTCGGCGCTTCGCGCCCACGCGTTCGCAGCAGCGACTTGGTCGGCCCACCGTTGCTGAATCGGCACGATCGTGACGGCGGGGTCGAACGAGGGCGCGGGTTTGCCTGCTGCGGTCCACACGCGGCGCGCGACGTCGTCGAGGTCGGCGTCCGGGTCGCGGGCGACCGCGGCGGCGAAGCCGTGCTTCCACAGGTCGTCGCCGAGCTCGCCGGCCCATTGCCGTGCCACATCGGATTCGAAGTGGCGCACCAGTTCAGCGTCGGCGCGTGCGGGATCGACGGTCCGCATGCGTGACCAGTCCACGTAGTAGTCGGCGTCGGTGTCTTGGACCCAGGCGTGTGCGCGGTCGAGCTGGGTCTGCGCGGCCGAGCCCGAGATGCGCATCAGGTCGATTTGGGCGATGCCGTTTTCGGTGCGCATCCGTGAGTCCATCCACAGCGCGACCAGTTGTGCGCGGGCGGTGGCGAGTTCATCGTTGTTGGTCGCGACCGGGTCGTCGTCGGACATCAGCGCGGCGAACAGAGCGAGGTCGGCGACATGGTGGTGCTCGCGCGCCCACCGAGTGGCTTCATCGACACGCCACGTCAGCAGTGCGGTGTCGTCGACCTGTCTGCTGGGTTCCCAGCCGAGCGTCTGGTGGCCGTGCTGTTTGATCGTGGCTCGGTCGGCGGCGTCGAGTGCGTCGCGTGAGGATTGGGGCAGTCCGGATTCCTGTATCGCGGCGCCGATGCGTCGCGATTCCTCGCTGAGCTGGCTGCGCCACGGATCGGTGCCGTCGGTGGCGAGGGTGGTGTCGGTGGCGGTGATCTCGGAGGTCAGGCCGGGGCGTGCGGAGGGTTCGGCGCGGCGCGCGAATTGTGTTCCCGCGGCCCGCAGTTGATCGGGGTCGATGCCGAAGGAACGCATGTAGGTTTCGACGGAGGTGATGACTTCGTCGGCAAGGGCTGATTGGCCGCGCCACGCCGCCGCGGTCTGGTAGGCGTTGGCGACCTGGTTCGGATCGACGCGGGCCAGGGCGTTCATGGTGGAGCGGACGGCGCGCAGCTGGTCTTCGGCTAGCTTCCGCTCGGCGTTGAATCGAGTTTGGGTGTCTCGGTAGGCCTGCTGGGATTGTTGGGTGGCGCGGCGCAGTATCAGTTCGCGTCGTCGCGCGGCGAGCTCGGCCAGACGTGAGGCGACCAACAGCAGCGACCGCAGTGCCACCGCGACGTCGCGGCCAGGATTTTCCAGTTCACTCATCTACTCCCCCTCTAGGGCTGGTTGGTGGTGGGGCGGGCGAACAGGCCGGTGGGCGCGGGAGTGTGAGCAAGGGCTTTGACCCGGCCCTCCTCGTCGCTTTCGTGGCCGTCTGCGCTGCAGTACTTGAACGGCCCTTCGGGATCGAACAGTTTGGCCATGTGGTGGTCGGCGTGGTCGCGCATGAACGTGCTCATCCCGGTCCCGCCGTCGCGGCGAAGTTGTTCCCAGGCCCGCCAGATCGCCTCGAGTCGCACCTGTGCCTCGGGATGGGCCCACCAGTCGCAGCACCACTTGATCGCGTTGGAGTAGGTGGTGTCGCGTGCGTAGAGCTCGAAGAAGAACTGTGTGCAGAACTGTTCGAGGTTGTCGAAGATCAGCTTGTCGGTGGGTCCGCCGTCGGGTTTGCGCAGCTCTTTGACCCACTGCGCGGCAGCAGCGTCGGCTACATCGGAGAGCTGGCGGGCGATGTCGGCGTTGTCGCTATGGTCGAGGGCTTGGGCTATTGCCCTGTCGTACAGGCCGGAAAACAGCTCGCGCAGAGCCGGGCGCCCACGTTTGTCCGCGAGCTTGACGAACTGGTCCTCGACATCGGGGTCCAGACCAAGATCGATGTGGTTGGAGGTCATGGTTATCTCCGATTGGGGGGCTTGGACCGGGCACGGTCGAGTGCACGCGGGCGGGGAATTCGGCTCAGCTGCTGCTCAACTCGTCGGCGGCGAGTGAGCGCGACAGTTCGCTCGGCGGCAACCGCCGCAGATTGCTTGCGGAACGCCGCGCTGGGATCATTGGCCTCGATGCACGCGGCGATGTCGTCGGCGTAGTCGCGGTCCCAGTACGGAACTGGGCGCACCAGCGCCGCTTTCCCGCCCCAGAGCATGATCGAGCGGCCCGTCGGCAACTGCGCCAGGTTCGCCACGGTAAACAGGGTGCGTTCGCGGACATCGGAATTGACCGAAATGTGCGCGCCTCCCTGGCCCGAGGCGAACAGCAGTCCGGCTTGGCGGGAGTTGCTGATCGAGCGTGTGATCTCGAAGTAGTCGCCGATGAGTTTGGAGATCATCTCGAGGGACTTGTCGTCGGCCTCGCCGCCTCCGTAGAAGCGGATCGGCGCAGCAGACCACATTTGGCGCATCGGCTCTTCGCCGAAGCAGTTCACGCCTTGAGACCAGTTCTGCAGGATGGCCAGCACGATGATGCCACGCGAGCCGTAGTGGCTGAACTTTGCTGGCAGGCCGGGCCATTTGACGACATTGGCCAGCTCATCGAGTGCGGCAACCAGCGGGATCGGCATACGGCCGCCGTTGGCGTTGGCGAGTTGCTCGGCGGTGTCGAGCAGGTACCAGGTCAGTGCGGTCGCCAGCGCCCCGGCAGAAGACACTCCTTCCTGGCTGAGGATGTAGATGGTGCCGTTGCCGAGAAGGAAGGCCTCGGCGTCGAATTCAGGGGCCTCGTCGGTCGGTTCTACCCACTCGGAGGTGATGAACCGACCGAGGACATTGGTCATCTTCTTGGCCGTGCCGAACAGACCGTCCTTCTGCCGGTCGGAGTAACCGATGAACATCGACAAAGCCTGTTCTGCGGCAGTGAATTCCGATGCCCGCAGAATGGCAAGCGGTGCCGGTGTCGGTTTGATGATCCACTGGTAGACCTTGGTGATCGGGTGCTCCGCTATCGCGGCGGCCAACAGCAGACGCGCCAGCAGATCGCGGCCTTCCGGGTCGAAGAATGCGTCCGGAGTGGAGCCGGCCGGGGTGGCGTTGGCGAGGAAGATGTCGGCGATTTCTTCGGCGCGGGTGTCCCACTTGTTGCGCGGGCCACGGCGGATCGCCGCGATCGGGTTGAACGCGAACTGGGGTTTGTCACCGATGATGCCCTGCGGGTCGAAGACGAACACCGGGCCTCGGTCGGCACGGATCTGACGGGTCGCGTCGACGACGTCGCGTTTGTTCGACGTGGTGACCACCGCGCCGGGAGCCGCCATGATCGCCGGAATCACGCGGGTACTCGTCTTGCCCTTCCGCGGACCCCAGATATCGATGGTGAGCTGTTCGGCGTTGGTGTAGAGCATGTCGGCGGGCACCTGCTGGGTGCGGATCTTGTCGTAGTCAGGAGTCCCCTTTGGCGTCACCAACGTTCCCAACGGAATGCCGGGCCAATTCGGAACGCCGAGCTCGGCGTTCTTGACCAAGGTCTGCGGCAGACTCAGCGCCGCGACATCGCGGCGCGTCGCCATCCACTTCGCTTTGAAGTCGAAGCGCCCGAGCGCAGCCGTGCGCCGGAGCCAGCGCACACAAGCGACGACGAAGATCCACACCTGTACCGCGACAAGGATGACCATCACCACCGTCGCTGCCGTCGGCCACGGTTGGTGACCGGTGGCCAGCGCCATCGGCAAAGCGATCGGGTTCGCCGGGTCGGCCCCGGCCAGTGTCAGCGAGATCCACATCGTCACCGTGGCCGAGACGTAGAGGGCGAGCATGCCGCCCAGAGTCCACAGCCCGGCGCTGGAGTCGCCGGGGTAGGGCGCCTTATCTGGATTGGCCATCACTCACGCCGCCGTGGCGAAGCGGGCGTCGGTATCGTGCCACTTGTTGTCGATCTCGATCTGCGTTAGCTCGGTACGGAAGGCGACGCCTGGAACGCGTTGGCTGCCGATCTTGAGCAGGAAACACCCACGTCCTGGTGACGCGGCTTCGTGACCGGTGTCGGGATCGCGCATACCTGGTGTGCTCCAACTCGATACGAGGTCTTTGTCCGTGGAGGTGAAGGGCACGATCTGATCGAGGGCTTCCATTTCCTCGCGAGGGAGCGCGCCGACGATGACCGCCCCGGCCCGTTCGATGAAGCCCTTGGCCTTCTTGATGTCGGAGACTTCGGCCAACGACTCGAGGTCTTTGACGGTGTGGGTGATCATCAGCAGCGCGGTGCCCAGTGTGCGGGTCAACCGGGTGGTGGCGTTGATGCGCTCGACCATGCCCGGCCCGGCGTTGAGGACTCGCCACAGCTCGTCGATCACTGTCAAGAAGTTGCGCTGCGGGCCCAGCTCGGCGTCGGCGAGAACATGGGCGGCCTCGACGGCACCGAAGCCGTCCTCCCAGCACGCGAACATCACCGCGGCCAACAGCTTGTCCTCGCTGGCCGACAACGTCGAGATGTCGACACAGACCGCCGTCGGCGGCTGGTCGGTCAGATCCAGAGGTTTGGTGGTCTGTTCGGCGAAGACCGTGCCCAGATCACCGTCGAGCAGCGCGTCGAGGGTGGCCAACAGCTCACGGACGGTGTCGGCGTAGGCCGCGGTGTCGGAGGTGTTGCGGATGCGGGCGGTGCGCACCAACTCGGCCGGTGGGTTCTCGATGAACTGGCTCAGATCCCTGATCAGCGGCGGGTTCTCGGGATCGAACCGGGTGTCGTCGTCGAGCAATCGCAGCGCCCGACCCAGGATATTGCGCTCGATCTGACGCAACGGCTCGCCGCGCTCGATCTCGCACAAACCCTGCACCAGGCGGCGGCGACGTGCGAGCACATCGGCTTTGACCTGCTTGGCCAGATCATGGCGGCCCGCCTCTTCCAGGCGCGGGACGATCGAGCCGAGTGCTCCGACCGCCAGCGGGTTGAGGTGACCGTGGCCGTGTCCCAGCCGGATCACCACACCACCGACCGACTCGACCAACTTGACGTATTCGCCCTTGGTGTCGGCGAACGCCATCGGGATCCGGCCTGCGGCGACTTCACCAGCGAAAATCTTGCGCGCGAAGGTCGACTTCCCGAAGGACGGCAGCCCGAGAACAAACGCCGAGGGCGTGTTCTGGATCCGGGAACGGTAGGTCGCCGAGACCGGGTCGTAGCAGAAGGTGCGGCCGTTGGCGATCTGTCTGCCGTGCGGGGTGCCGATCATCGGGTGCGTATCGCCCTGGACCCAGGGGAACAGCCCGCACGCGTGCATGGTGGTGGAGCGGAACATCATCGGCACGTCGATGACGTCGGTAGAACCTCCGCCCGGACCTTGCAATCCGGTCGCGGTCAGCCGAGTTGAGCGGCGCCACTTGGGCTCACGCGGAGACGGATCACGGCGCGCGACTTCCTCTTTGAACGCTTGGCGCTTGGCGAGTTCGCGCTCTCGCGCGGCTTCGCGGCGTGCGCGTCGGCTCGCTGCCAGCAGATCGGGGTTTCCCGAGCCGACTTTCGGGGTCGACTCCCGGTAGGAATGGCGGACGCGGTCCTCGAAGAAGCGGCGGCCGCGGTAGGTGAATCGCATCTACTCCCCCGTTCCCTGCAGGGTCTTGCTGACCGAGGCGTGATCAGGCAGCAGAACGCCGATGCCCAGCCCGGCGAGGAAGGTCGAGGCCTGCGTTCGATACGCCGGTCGCATCTGGATCCGTGCCGCCGGAAACAAGTCCTTTTCGACGATCTCAGCGATTGCCTCGAGTTCTGCGCGGCTGTCGGCGGAGACGGTGAAAATCATTGCCTGATCAACGACGCCCGCCCCTTTGGCTTCCTCGTCACGGGCCTGGTGGGTAGCGCGCAGCTTCAGTTCCGCGCGCGCCGAGGTCATGCCACGCGCACCGGACACGTCCGCGGTCGCCGACAACAGATCTTTGTGCGCGCTGTTTGCGGCTTCGGTGGGGTTGAGCGGTCGCAGGAACATCGCCAGCCGCCTGCGTGGAATGTCGGCACGCGGTTCCATCAGCGGTTTCAGAACCGTCTCGTTGAAGAAGCCCGCGGGTGGTGCGGTCATGACCCAGCACCGCGAGTAGGCGTTGTCGTGGGAGTAGGTGGCGCGATCGTTGTCATCTGCGGCGATCGGTCCGGCGTCGACCCAGTCGATGATCTCGTGCGCGGGGGGCTCGCCGGAATAGCGCATCAACTGCTCGACTGCCATTTCGACGGTCAGCCGGGGTTCGAAACAACGCCGCACCGTGGCCGCGATCTGGTGATCGCTCATCGGCGTCGCGACCACCTGGACGCGTCGCAACTGCTCGCACATCGTTGGTATGCGTTCGGCCAGATCGGCGAGCATCAGCATCGGGTCTTGTTTCTTTGCTGCGGTGCGGGCGTTCCAGGTGATCGCGATCCGGGTGTGCAGCTGGGTGCCGTTGGCGTCGGCGTCATGGCCGGATCCGGCCTGCTGCAACCAATCGCGTACCTGCGCCGGTGCGTTCGGGGAGTCGATGCGGCGGATCTCAGCGCCCAAACGGGCACCGGTCTCGGGCAAGACCTCCACGATCGGAACGATGCCCGCGATGTCACCGGGCTGCCCGGTTGTCGCGATGAAGTCGCCCCACTGAGCGACCATTTCATTGATCGCGGCTTGCTCCATGCCAGTCATGCCGCGGGCCGAGCAGCGCAGTACCGCTGTGTATTGGCCCGTGGTGTGCATCCGGATCATGCCGAATCGGCGACCGTACTTGTCTATGCCCCACCACATTTCGGTGCTTGCCGCGACGCCGGGCAGGCGCGTACGCCCGCCAGGCGCGTGCGACAGCGGGCCGGCACGCAGTACGTTCCGCCCGCTACGGCGCTCACGGCGGAATTTGCGTTCCAACACCAACTGCTCATAGATCGTCTTGCCGCCGATCCGCTGCGACATCGGCCATGCCGAGACCAAACTCAGCACCGCCCAGCCGATCCCGACCGTGCGGAAGCCCACCAGCGCGATCACGACACCCAGCAGAATCGAGACGAAGATCGCGTAGAACATGCCTCGCGAGAGGCCATAGGCAAACGTTCGCCGGACCTCGCGGCCGGGCCCGTAGGTAGGCCGTTCTTCCGGGCTGAGTTGCTGGTTCACCATCGTCGAGTCCTGTCCCTGGTCACTGGTTGTCGGAACGGCCGCCAGAAGGCGGTATCGAGCCGGAGGCCGACGGTGGCGGCGGCGAAGTCGAGTCACCGATCGCCTGACGCGCACCACCAGCGAGCTGACCGGCCGTCGAACCCAGCTGCTGGCCAGCAGCGCCCACGGCCATGCCGACCGGCCCCGCACCTGCCATCGCACCTCCGCTGAGACCACCCGCCGTCGTGCGCGCCGCCCCCGGTGCGCCTGACGCGCCACGAGCACCACCACCGGTGGGCCCGCCGCCACCACCGACGACGGAGACCGCACCCGACGGCCCATCACCGTCGGAGCGGCCGCCGCCACCAGGAGGCGCCCCGGCACCACCTCCAGGAGGTTGGCCGCCGCCACGCAACGTGCTGCTCATGATCGGAACTGCGCCCGTCGCCAAAGCACCTGCTCCGGCGAGCATTCCGGCACTGTTTCCGCCTGCAGCCTGGGCAGCCATCGGAACGATCAGCCGGACCAGCGCGGGCAACGCAAAGCACGACAAGGTCAGCAGCACGAGCCCGGCCAGGGTGCCTTGGGCATCTTCAGCGCCGAGCGACATCGACAGCGCCAGCCCGTAGATCAGCGCGGTAGCCGGTGGGAAAAGCACGAACACCACAACCCACGCCATGAGCTTGCGGTAGGTCTGCATCCCAGGCTCGGTCCCCGAGGCAGCAGCCGCGAGCGGCAACGTGCCCAATGCCAGCTTCGATACCGCCAGCTGCACCATGATGAACACCATCTGAGCGATGCACCCCAACATCCCGAGTTGGGCGAACGTCAACAGCAGCGCGGCACCGAGACCGTTCCCCATCGCGGCGACGTTGATCAACCGCTCAACCGCGGCAGCCGGATCGTCGGTAGCGGCGAGTTTGGACAGCAGCCACACGCTGAACCCACGCATCGCGGAATCGGCGCCGATCACGAAACTCGCTGCCAGCGAAGCAGCTACGACCGTGCGCACCACATAGGTATTGGTCTGCTGAACGTGGAGCGCGCGTTGCTGTGCACTCGCCCACGCGATCTTCACCAACGCCAAGCCCATGCACACGACGAACATCAGGACCTGCAGGAACCCCAAATAACTATGGACCTGCTCGACGGTGTCGGAGGTGCCGTCGGTATTGGTCGACCCGGTGATCGGTGTCCGATACCACCACGAAAACATCATGGTGATCGCGTTCGTCCAACCTTTCGCGAATGACGCGGCAATCTTCTCCAAGAAGCCCTTGCCCGCCTCGCTCGCCGCTTCACCTGGGTTGGTGGCGGCTTGGGTGACGTCGCATCCGAGTTCCAGGACTTCCCCGAGACCCGGAACTGTTTCGCCGATCTCTCGGCAGGGCTCGTACAAGTCCGGCTCTGCTGTGGTGGTCGGGGACGAGGGCGCGGTTGTTGTGGGTGGCGTGGACGGCGACTGCGCGATGGCGACCGTCGACGCCATCATCAGGAGCGCGAAGGCCGCGATGAGGCACCCGATTGTTCGAGCCAGCAGACGGTGGGTTACCACTGCGTCCACCCAGCCAACGACACGAGGGTTTGGGAATGCTGCGTGCTGCCACCCGGCGCGCGAAGCTTCCAATCTCCGTCCTGCCAGACCACATTCAGTGCGATGACGGACCAGGTTCCAGGTGTCGAAGGGACCGCGAATTGGATCACCGCGAAGCCGGACGGTTGCCAGCCGGTGATCCGGAACGCCGAAGGGCGCTTGGCCGCGCTGACACGATCCGAGTAGTCCCAATCCTTGGTGGCCTTCATCGACTCGAAGTCCTGTGGCTCACCGGCTGCTTGCCGGGCCAGGAACAAGTCGAAGTTCTCCCTGCTCGATGCCGCGCGCCACGCGATCTGCCAGGCAGCGAGCGCAGCGCCCTGGGGGCTCCGCTGGAATCCGAATGCCAAGGGCCCCTCGACCCGTGCGGGTCCCGCAGAGGTGGAGAAGGGCAACACCCACGGCTTGACCTCCTGCCACATCAGGCCTTGCGGTACTTCGGCCGCCGGGCAGTTCGGCGGCAGTTCGCACTGGTAGTCGGTAGGAGCAGCCGGGGTCTGCGCGAGTGGCTGTCCCGCAGGGTTTCTCGGATGCTCGACCGGGCGGCCGAGCGTATCCGCTGACGGTGTCCCGAATCCGCCGCCCGCAGGCGCCGAGGTCGTCGGCGCGGCCGCCGAACTCGTCGTGCCCGCGGCGGCTGCGTCGTCGCCTGAGGTGAACCGTGCGAACAAGACGCCTGCGCCGGCCAGGATGGCGAACCCGAAGAACCCGAATGCCAACCAGAACGTGGTCTTGCTGCCGATGAGCCACTGACCGGCCGCGCGGATTCCGGTGGCAGCTTTGGTGTCTTTGGTGTCTTTCACGGTGCTCCTTCTAGCGACGGTGCTTGTTCTAGCGGTGGAATTCGGTGTAGCCCTGCAAGGTCAGAATCACTACCGGGTCGGTCGGTACCCGACCCTCCGCGTCGGGTGTTTGCGTGGCAGGAAGTTCGACCTTCCAATCGCCACCGCGCCACACCATCCGTGTCGGGGACGCGGAGAGCTGCCCTTGGGGCATCCGCGTCGCGAGCCATACCGTTGTGGCCTGGTCTGACCAGCCTTCGACGCGGAACCCCGCGAACTGTGCGGTCTCGGCGGGATCGGCGGGTTTGGTCGTCGACATCAAGACCCGCGAGGTGGTGAACGCATCGCGGCCCGGTCCGGGCAGCACCAACGTGCGGGCCACAGGGCTCCAGCTGTCGTCGGCGGTCAACGCCAACCGGACCTGGGCCTGCATCGCAGCGACCACCGCGCCTTGCGGAACCTGCTTGTACCCCGTTGGTGCGACCGAGCTGACGTTCTGGGTCGGCCCGTCGGCGGTGAAGGGCACATAGACCCCGCGGTAGTTGTCCCAGCGAGGTGATGCCGGTGCGGTTGTTGTGTCGAGCTCGGCCACGTCGGTGCCGCCGTCGTCGTCGATACCGCACGAGACGGTGACCGCGACGCACAGGATCGCCACAGCGGCAGCGAATTTCGATGGTTTCATCGGTGTCCTCATACGAGTAGGAACGCGGCCCAGCCGGAAAGCGACGAGCCGAAGGCCGCGCAGATGGCGATGGTCATCGGCTTCTGTATCGCGACATCGAGGCCTTCGCCACGGTTGAAGGCAATCGCGACTTCGATGCCGGACTTGATTGCCGCACCGACCAACGCCCCGAAGACCAGCCACATCACCCAGCCCGCGAGTGTGAGTAGCGGCTCGACGACATCGGCCGGTGGTAGCTCCATCGCTGCCAACAGGTTCTCTTCCATCAGAAGAAGGTCACCCACGACGCTGCGGTGGTCGAGATGATTCCTCCGATCGCGGCGCCGATCGGAGCCATCTTTCCGCTAGATGTCTGAGTGCCTTCGGCGAACGACTTCGCGAGCTGGACGCCGGAGTAGATACCGAAACCGATGCAGGCGAGCACGGCGAACCACAAACCCACGCCGAGCAGCTTGGTGAACTTGTCGGAGTTCGGCGGGGCGACGGTGACGATAGTGATCCCGGCGTCCTGAGCCAGGGTGGTGAGGAGATCGATAGTGGACTTCATCATGTGTGTGATCCCTTGTTCGAGAACTGTTGTGGTAGTTGGCTATTCGACTTGTCAGCCCGCGGCGGACTGCGAGCTATGGGGGTTGGCGAACATGTATCTGCGGACTGCCTCGCCCACGGTGGTGTACATGGAGTGGGCGAGGGTTTGCACGGTCGAAGGCGGCACCAGCCGGGCATCGCGGTCGCCGACCTTGGCCGGTGTTGCGCTGCGGTGATCCCAGGCGGGAAGTTCGCGCTGTTCGAGCGAACGCCATGGCTCGATCCATCCGAGCCGCCACGCCGCCCCGCCCAACTCCACCGCCAGCGACTCGATCGTGTCGCGGCGCACCTGTACCGATTTGGGCAGCGGGCGGTCTGAATCGGCGACGGTGATGACACCGGCCAGCTGGGTGTTGACCGGTGTCGCGCCGTTCATGTGTGACAGCAGCGCGTTGTGCAGCGCGACCAGCCCGTGCAGGTGTGTGCGAGCGACCGCCACGACGAATGGCGAGTCAAGTCCCTTGCTAGCGCCGATGTTGCCGGGCCAGCGCGTACCGGCGTCACCGGCGAACGGCAGCGACGCCGTCAGGCTCGAAACCCCTGCCCCGCCGTGCATTCCGACCAGCCACAGCATCGGCGCCTGCCGGTTGGGCATGGTCGGGGCAACGCTGCGGTTCCACATCGGCACCGGCGGCCAAGCGCGGGCATGTGTGGCAAGAACGTCGTTCACAGTTTCTCCTTCACCACCGACGGAGTCCGTCGATTCGCCACCCGCTGCTCGTGGCGGTCAACGCCACCGTGACGGTAAAAGTGGGCAATGTCTGTTGGCGGCCATCTGGCCAGGTCACGGTCTGCGTCACGCCGACCTTGCGGTCGGCGTGACCCTCGGCTTCGTGCGGCGGGCGCTCCCCGCTGACGAGAACCTGCGCGTCGATCTGTGCACGGTCATTTGCCCAGTCCGCCCATTCGAGCGAACCTTTCGCGGCGGGCGCGGCCGGGCCCAGGCGCGCAGTGAACGCCTCGCTCAGCCATGGGCGGGCACGGCGGATCGGATCGTCGGCGGCTTCCTGTGCCGGGCGCAGGGTGTTGATCTCGCGAACTCCGGCGCCCGCGACAGCGTCGGGGTCATCGCCCGCGGCCGGACCGGCGGAGGTGATCGGCGCGGGCCAGCCCGGCGGGCGCGCGGAGGGCGCGGCGCCACCGGTGTCCTCGCTGCCCGAACACGCAACGGCGGTGAAGCAGATGGATGCTGAAATGACCAGCACTGCAATGGGTTTGAGGTTCACTCACATCACCCTCTTGGCGCGCATGCCCTCTTGCAACGGGGCTTCTTTGACCGTTTCGCCCGTGGTCGGCGCGTGGATCATGCGCCCATCCCCCATCGCGATGCCGACATGGCCAGGTAGTCCCTGGTCGCTCCACATGCCGAAGACGAGGTCGCCGGCCTGCACCTGGTCGATAGGCACCTCTGTGCCCATTTCCCATTGCTGCTCCGAGGTGCGCGGCAAGGTGATCGAGCCGTTGGATGCCTGGTAGACCGCGTAACTGGTGAGTCCGGAGCAGTCGAAGCCGCCGCCGCTGGGCCCGGACGGGCCACCCCCGCCCCACATGTACGGGGTGCCGAGGTAGTCGTGGGCGGCCTCGACGATCGCGGAGGCGTTGGCGCCCGGCGTCGGGATGAACCGGCCTGTCGAGCCCGCGGCGCGGTAGGCCGGTTCCATCGCCATGATGTTCGCGACGTAGGGCTGGGTTTCGGTGAAGTGCGCGGGGTACTGATTGGGCATCCCGCCCGAGGCCAGCACCGCGCCCTCGCCCGCGTTGTACCCGGCCAAAGTCAGCTCGACGACGTCGCCGGTGACCAGGCCTTGGTTCTTCCACTCGGTGACCTTCGCCGCGATCGCGCACATGTAGCGGGCTTGGCCGATGATCGCGTCGCCGTCGTCCCACACGCTGGCGGTGCCGCTGTTGTCGGAGTCGATGACGTAGGGCTGCCCGTCGAGCGGACTGGTGCTCGCCGCAGTGCCGGGCAGGAACTGCCCCAGACCTTGCGCCCCCATCGGCGAGGTCAGCCCGCGTCGGAAGCCGGTTTCCTGCTTGCCCTGGGCGGCGAGCACCGACCCGGGAATCTCCGCGCACACCGAGCCTGCTTTGCGGTACCACTCCACAAGGTCGTCGGGGATGTCGTTTTGGTTGAGTTCGCCACCGGGCGTGCCGAATCCGGGCGGACAGGCATCGCCACGGTCGGCGCCGGAACCTCCCGAGCCGGACCTGCTCGAGGGCCCCGGCGCCGTGGAGGTGTCCGGGGTCGCCGCACCGGCCAACCACGGCTGCGGATCGATCTGGGTGCCGCCGCCGAAACGCCCGCCCGGCACGACCTCGAAATGCAGGTGCGCCCCGCTGGATTCACCGTTGGAACCGACCTTGCCGATCGGCTGCCCGGCCACGACCTTTTGATTGACAGCGACGTTGACGCCCTCGTCCCACATGTGGCCGTAGACCGTCGAGAGCGGACGACCCTGTTCGTCGACGGTGTCGATGACGATCCAGTTGCCGAAGCCGGACGCGGGCCCGGCCGCGACCACCGTGCCGTCGGTCGCGGCATAGATCGGAGTGCCGTCGGTCGCCGCCATGTCGATGCCCTTGTGGCCGCCGCCACGGGAGCCGAAGACATCCGAAATCGTGTACGTGCCTTCGGCCATCGGCATCGCGCGGCGTCCGGCCACCGCGGGTGCGGTCGCAGCAGCATCGGGCGCGGCGGCCGCGGGCGGAACCACCGCACCGGCCAACACCGCCTCGTCGGGCATCGCGCTCGAACCGCAGGTCGTGGCCGAGTCGGCCTCGAACTGCCCGCCCAGCACGATCAGCACGGTGGTCGACATGAGCACACCTACCGTTCCTGCCGCTGCAATAACCGCACCCTGTCCACTCATCAGCGCGTAGTCGTCGCCGTCGTCGGGGACACCGAGGGCTTGGACGTCGCCTGCGCCGGAGCCGCAGGACGAGTGGTCACCTTCGCCGTCGACTTCGCGGCCTTCTGCTCGAGCGCGGTGGCGAGTCGGGTGAACCACTCCACGGTGAACTTCGCCGGAGACTGGCCCTCGACCCCGACCTGCGCGGAGTCATAGGACATGTGCTGGCGCGCGGTGTCCCAGTAGCGCAGATCCGTTGCCATCTGCACCAACCCGGCGTTGTCGGTGACGTCCTTGCTGATCTCGTTGAAGATGTAGCGCACACCGGAACTGATCGTGGCGGGCGGGAAGAGTTCGAGCACCGCGCCGCCGAGCTTGGTCCCGAAAGTCACCAAGGCGCTGAGCGGATCGACCAGGCCGACGGCGGCGATCTGGGCGATGTTGGCCGGGGTGAGGACATCTTGAGCGACAGAGACCGCGGCCTGGAAACCCATCACGCCGACCTTGAGCACATTGCGGATGATGTCGTTGTCGGCGGTAGAGCGCGGATCGGTGTTCTCGGCGAGGCGACCCATCAGCGTCTTGTTCGGCGTCGCGATCGAGAACTTGCCGTTGTCGAACTTGATGTCGTTGGCCAGCGCGGAGGCACCCGTGCGCAGCACCGAGCCACCGAGCGCGGTCGCGATGTCGCTGACCGTGCGCAGCGGGTCTTGCGCCGAAAAGTGCGACTGACCGCCGATATTGGCCACGACCCGCGCCAACGGCGCATCCGCAGGCGTCGAGCACCCGAGGTCACCAGCATTGCACCAGGAAGCGACCCTGCCGGAGAGCGCGCCATAGCCGTTGGACTTGCTCAACGGCGTGGACAAGCCACCACCGGGGGCCGGTGCGACCGCGCCCAACTGCAACCCGGCCAGTGCGCTCGCGTCCACACCCGGGGGCGCGGACGGGCTCAGCCGCTGGCTGACCACGGTGCCGGGCGTCGAGGTCGTGGTCGACGACGAGGGGTATTTCGCTGCTGAGGACCCGGCACCGGTCGGGAAGATCTCGGCCTTGTTCGGCCGGATCGGTGAGGAGAACAGCGACACCGCCGCGACCTGGTCGGCCTTGGCTGGTGCGTTGGGTTCCCGGCCACCGATCATGCGGGCGATCTCGTCGGCGATCTGCGCGCCCTGCGAGTAGCCCACGATTGCCAGTTTCGAGTCTGGGCAGCGGCCCAGGTAGTCGGTGATCACCTTGATTCCCGTGGTGACGCCGCTGGTCATCGACTGGATGTAGGTCGCGGTCGAGAAGCCGAAATCGGCCGAGTAGGGCACGAACTGGCGCGACACCGACCCGCGCACCGACTCCCCCAACAACGGTTTGGTGACCGTGTCGCCCAGGAATCCGGAATCGACAGTGGGATTGGCGTTGTCACCGGATTGGCCGGTGCCCTGGAAGCCGATCACGTGCAGGGGGGTGCACGGAATCGCCGCTTCGCCTTGCGGCGGCCGCCCATCGTGAGCCTCCGCTGGGGGCGGTGGCGCGGGCGGCTGCGCGGTGGCCGGCACCGCCCCCAGCGCCAGCGCGGCCGATAGCGCCGCGACCGCGCAGACAACACCACCCCGGCGCCACAACGGCTGAGGGTTCTTCATCGCAACTCTCCCATCAGTTTCAGGAACGCCGTTCGCGTCTCCGGAGCGAGCCGATGCCACGACATCGGGCCACCGGTATGAACGTGCAGATCGAACGGGATC
The DNA here is from genome assembly GCF_042719655.1 of Nocardia sp. NPDC058518. Taxonomy (NCBI): domain Bacteria; kingdom Bacillati; phylum Actinomycetota; class Actinomycetes; order Mycobacteriales; family Nocardiaceae; genus Nocardia; species Nocardia sp. NPDC058518. Next base: position 60,284 of record NZ_JBHXNJ010000022.1, on the reverse strand, counting down.
TCGACGATCGCGCGCACCCACGACCCCATGACGGTGCGCACCTGCTTGGCCAGGTGTGGATTGACGTCTCGGCTCTGGTGCGAGAGCACCAACACGGCATCGCCGATCACGAACTCCCCGAAGTGCTGATCGAGCCAGCGCAACGGCACCGACACCCGGCTGAGCGTGTCGCTGCGCGCGGTCACCGAAATCACCAGCCCGACACGGGGATCGGACAACAGCGGCGTCAGTGCCCGGTTGGTCACCGGCGCTCCCCCGTCATAGATCGGGGTGATCCCGCCGTCGGTGAGATGGCGATGCACCGAGACGTAGCTTTCGCGCCGTGGCAGCGGATCGGGCGTGCGCGCCATCACCGCGACTCCGGTCGAGCTGAATCCGGCGTACTCCTCGATCGTGTTCGGCAACCCCGGCGCATCGGCCAGGATCCATTCTTGGATCGAGCTGGTCGCTTTGTGTCCGTCGCAGCCGCGCAACGCCAGATCCCCGCCGCCGAGGGTGGCGTCGATCGCGCCCGGCCAGATCTCGTCGTCAGGCTCGGCTTCCGAGGCCAGCGCCGCTGCCAGACCGAGCGTGGTGGTGGTCGCGCCCGCCCCGCCCGCCGCGCCCATCACCACGACCGGCGGGAAGGCCGGACGGAGTAGCCGTCCTGCCCCGCCGCGCAGCGGAACCAGATCCGTCGGCGATCCGGGCGGTGACGGGTTGTGCAGTGTCGAGTCAGGGGCGGAGTCGTTGTTCATCGCGTCGAGGTCGATCTGCAGGGTCATTTCGGGGCCGCCGTGATCGAGGTGATCGCGATCGCGCCGTCGCGCTGCGCGGTGGTCACGACCTGCTCCCACGTGACATCGGAGCCGTCGACGTGGCGTTCGGTGATCTGAACGTTCCACTTGTTCGCCTCGCGCGCGCTCACCACGACGCAGTGCTTGGTCCCCGCGGGCACCGCGGCGACCGCGTCGCGGGTGGCTTCCGGTGACGCCGCTACCGCGTCCGGCGCCAGCACCGAGCGCGCTTTGTCGGCATCGCGCAGCACGTACCAGGCGTATTGCTGGAACACGATCACGCCCATCTCGGTGTCGAGGTTGCCCGGCCCCGAACTCACTGCCCGCCCGAGGGTGTCGACTTCGGCACACCACGGCGCCGGAGCCGCCACCGAGGTAGTCGCCACGGCCGGAACCAGCGACGGCGTCGCGACGGTGGCCGCCGTGGTTTCCGGTGCATCGGGGGTCGCGACCACGAGCGCACCGACGAACACCGCGACGCCGGCGGCCGCGACGCCACCGACGATGCCGGTGGTGCGCAACAGTCGATGTCGACGCCGCCGCGCGAGATCGCGTTCACGCACGGATGCGGCGATCGCGACCATCGGGTCGTTGTGATCGACGAACGGCGCCGCGTACACCGTCGAGTCCATCTCGTCGCCGTCGTCGATGGGCTGTGCCAGCTGCCCCTCCGGGGCGGGGGTGCTGGCGTTGTCGTTCGCCACCGCCCACGCCATCCAATCCGCAGCAGCGGCCTTGTCGTCTCCCGACATGTTCAGCACCCCCGTCCTGGTAGTTAGGCTGCGCCGACCGCGGCCGAGGCAGCAGCGGTCAGATCATTGAGCCCGGCCGTCAGTGGCCCGAACTGATCCGGTGCGAACGTCGGCAGCTGGTCGATCGCTCCCCGAAGGGAAGTCACGACCGCCTCGCCCTGCGGGCTCGACGCCGCGACCTGATCCACCACCGACTCCACCCGTGGCGCAGCCGCGTTGACCTGGACTGTTACCGACTCGGTGAACGACTCCACCACCGCTACCGGATCCACCGCAGCGGCCTCGAAGCTGACCAAAGGATCGGGTCCGCTCGGCTTCGCGAGATTGGCCGGACCTGCCAGGGTCGCCGCAGCAATGCCACCGGCGGCGCCACCGATCGCCGCACCGATCGTCATGCCGACAAGCCCGAGGCCCACACCTCCGGCGGCACAACCGATGACAGATCCAGCCGCCGCACCTGGTAGCACCGCAGCACCACCGGTCATCGCACCGCCGACACCACCACCGATCAACGCGCCCGCAGCACCGCCGCCGAGGCAGCCGATGACCGCCGGAACCGGCGCAGCGATCAGCGCGCCGATGGCGGCGCCGGTCACGCCGCCAGCAACTGCCGCGGCCGCGCGGCGTTCACTTTCCTCTGGTGCCAGCCCTGCCCTGTCGAATGCGTCGGCCATCCACCATTCGGCCACGTCGCTGTACCCCTGGACGCGACGAGCGACCGTGGGGTCGACCCATTCCGGCACGGCCACATTCGCCGAGCCATAGCGCACCGACTCCAGCCGGGCGGGCACGATCGGTGTCGTCTCCAGCTGCTGCGAAGCTGGAAGCTCACTGCTCGCAGGAGGCTGAATCAGGGTCTGAACTTCGGGCGTTTGGGCGCGAGGCCGTGGCCGCGAAGGTGTCGGCAAAGACTCCACCGGCGGCAGGTAGTCGACTGGGATCGGCACCGCGGCAGGCGGCTGTGGTGCGGTGCTCAGTCCCGGCTGCCCTTGTTCCGGTGCGGCCAGACCGGGCTGTCCAGGTGCGGCGTGTGCGACACCAGCGACAACCGCGGCAGCAGCTTGCAATGCGATCACCGCGGTGACAGTGCGTTTTGCCATGTCTCTCCTCATGATTCGATGAATCGTACTTTATTGTAACGTATTATTGTTACAGGGCATTGTGCTGCTCTGTGACAATACATTCGGGGATGGGGCACGATGTCCGACCATGGGCGGAACTGAGAGATGAGTCGAGTGCCGATGCGCGGGTTCCGCGCAGATCAGTTGGAGGCAGCCCGACGCGCCGCCGACATCTCCCAAGGCGAGCTGGCCGCCCGAGCCACCGCGATCCTGCGCCAGCAGAAGGGCTTCAACCCCACTGACCAAGCTGGACCGTCGGTCTCGACCGCGACAGTTTCGACATGGGTTCGTGGTACTCGCAGCCCCAGCCCCGACAAGCTCGCCGCGACCGCCGCCGCGCTCGACCTCCCGATGTCCGCCCTGATCGATGTCCCCGCCGACGAGCGCACACTGCGGACCTTGCGGGAACTGTCCGGGCGCACCCAGCCGATGCTCGCCACAGAGGTGGGGGTTTCGAGTGGGCTGCTCGCGGTGCTGGAACGCGGTCACGGAAACCTCACCGACGATGTCGGTCGACGACTCGCGAAAGCCCTTGGGCTGCCGGTCGCGGAAGTCGTCGACGCCTACAACCGCGGCCGCGTTCGCTGACGGACTCTCGGGCGGCGAGCTCCACGCCACAGCCGACCAAGCAGTTCCCGCGTCCCGATCGCGCGGGGCTTCTCCCCCGGGCCGACATTCACTTGCCGCCCATCCGGGTTCGGACACGCGCGGACTGACATCCGAAGGTGACCAACCCCGCGCTCTGCGCCAGCGATGGACTTCATCGCGGTGTGGCGGCATAGTCGATCCCCCCGGCACCATGACCTCCTGCACCCCGTACAGGGTGTGGTTGTTGCTGAAGTGGTGTTCTTGGCAGAGCACGAGCTGCGAGCGACAACGGAAATACAGGGTGAGAGAAACGAATCAAGGGTCAACCGACCGAGCCTAGACACCGCCTGTTCCCCTTAAGCGATGACGCGCCACGGGCGCCTCAAGATCATAGGCGTTGGGTATCGCCTCTGCGCAACGCTATTGCGGTCCGACTTACGTGGCGTCTTGGGCAGTCCCACATGTTGCTCGGTCTCGTCCACTGCCTATCGGCGAGAAGTGTTCAGCTACAGGAGGTTACGCGGTCCGCAGTCGATGCTCCGTCCGACCCGGCACCTCTCATCGAGGGTGTGTCCGTATTACTCTGTGCTCCAGGCGATCACTGGCGTTGGCGGCCTACTACCGGATTCTTCCGAGGCTCGGGACTTTGTTGCCCAGTCTCTGGACCCAGGGTTCCGCGTGTCGCCTAGGCTCTCGAATCACACGCATGTAAGGATGGTCCGTATGGCAAGTCAGAGCGGAAAACCTGGACCCGACCCGCAATTCACGCTGGTCGCGAAGAGGCTGTGGCTGTCGGAAGCTGCGAAGACCACCCTCGATCAGATCGCGAAAGAGCGTGGGCTCAGCGCCGGACGCTTCGTGACCGCGCTCCTTGCGCGCGAAACGGGCGTCCCAGAAGAAGAACTGCTGCGCGACTTGGGCCAGGAGGTACTGCGAGAGTCCGCGTGAACCGGAACCGCCGAAACCGGCGGTAGTACGACAACTGAATAGACCCAAAGTGCCCCGAAAAGACTAATGACCCCCGGCTTTGGCAGAGCCGAGAGTCATCAATCTAAGTCTCGGGGGACGAGCTGCGAACTCGTCCCCGCTGGCGGCACCCTCAGCATCCTCTAGAGAAGGACCACTCTTGCTGAAGGAACCTGGGGTCGAGGATACCGCACGTCCATTTTCCAGCGCTACTGGATCAGGCCGTGTCGACCAATCTGAGACCTACTCCTCTGACCACGTCAGCGCACCAGCGCTGCTCGAGCCCCCGAACGGGTTCGACGATCGCGAAACCGCCCACCGACTGTGGCGCGCGCTCGCCCCCCGGCTAGCCGGCCGCCACTGGATGCGGCTACACGACGCGAAGTCCGGCAAGTACGACGACAGCACCCGCTTGTACTGGGGACGGCTCCCCGACCGCCCCGCCGCCGTCATGACCCACGACCGCGCCGAGCGCGTCGGAACGCTGTACTTCGACTTCGATCCGCCGAAAAGCGGCAATCTCGCCGACCGCCGGGCCGCCGTCGTTCGAGATGTTGACCGGATCACCACTTGGCTCGACGCCGTCGGTGGCCGCTGGTTCATCGACGTGAGTCCCCGTGGGGGCGTACACCTTTACGTCCCACTCCGAGAGTCGGTCTCGCAGAGCTCGATCCGGCCGCTGTACCGCGAGCTCACCGCACTGCTGCCGACACTAGACGCACAGCCGATGCTCAACGCAGAGCAAGGCTGCATCACGATCCCCGGATCACGTTGCAAGGGCGGCGGATTCCGCACCCTGCTCGGCGGCACACTCGACGATGCCCTCGAGACCCTGGACCGCCGCTCCGAGCCCGGTCTGATCGGACGTCTCCGAGCGGCCGCCACGCCTGGTCTCTTCCTCTCCAGCCGTGACAGCGAACCCGCGCACCACGGCGGCCGCGGTGACACCGGCGACGTGTCTTCCTCTGACGTCACCGATCTGGTCATCGACGACGACTACGCCGTTGATCCGGCGCCGACCCGCAAGCCTGTTCCGTGGTGGGTCGCGGACTTCTGCGCCCATGGTGCGGTGCCGTCGCACCACCAGTCCCCCAGCGAGTCTCGTCAAGCCGTGTTGTTCCATCACGCCTCACGCGGCTGGTCGCTAACCGACCTCCGCGCCACTACCCACCAACCCGCCTGGGCCGCGTTCTGGGCGACCTATACCAGCCGCCGCGACGGCCGCCGGCTCCTGGCAATCGAGTGGACCAAAGCCATCACCCATGCCCGCGGCAGAGCAGCCGCGAAGATCGCAGGGAAATCATCTGATTCCGCGCATAAACCCGAGCAAGTCCACACGGGGGGGATGCCTGCTCTACGACCAATTCGCTGGAAACTTGCGGCCGCACGGAAGTGGATTCTCGAAAGTGGTGAATTTTCAGGGAAACAGACGTTCTCAGCACTCGCCGTAGTAACCGCTCTGGCCTACGCGATCTCGCTCAGCGGCCGTGGATCCGCGACCATGGGAGGGCGATGGTTAGCAGTCGCCGCCGGGGTACTCGGCGACGACACAACCCGGCTCATCCTGCGAAAATTGATCGCGGCGGAAGGATCTCCGGTCCGCCTCATCGAAGCCTGGTCAGCCCGTACACATGCCGGAGACCGCCTCTCCCTGGTCACGCCCCAGATCGCAGGTAAACCGGTACACGCCGCCGAATGGGAGGCCTTCGCAGCCCGACCCGAGCCCGTCGACCCGGTCTGGGGCGAGCTCGGCCTCTCGACATGGTGGGTCCACACCATCCTCACCGCGATCGAGCCCTCCCCCGGTGCCGCGGTCAGCCCCCGCGCCCTCGCGGCCGCCGCACGAGTCAGCCCTGCCACCGTCTCACGTGCCACCGCCGGCCTGGCCGCAGAGGGCATGGCGGACTACGGCCACGGCTGGATCTCCCGAACCGACCGCTCCCCCCGCCGAGTCCCCCTCCTCACCGCAGTCGCAGACCAGCGCCGCGACGACCGAATCGCCCGTCATCAGCGTGAACGCGCCGACTTCTGGCAATTCTGGGACCTGGTGCTGGACAACTGGTCCGCCCGCGAAATCGTCGGATACACCAGCGCCTCGGACGTCGCCGCCGACCACGACGCCTACATGGAATCCGTTGCCCCCGGCGCTCGCCGCGACTTCCCCGACCCCGGCAGCGCGCCTCCGAACGACGTCGCCGCCGACCCCGACGAACTCGCGCTGTCGTTGCTGATGAACGAGCTCGGAGCAGTCCTCATCGACGAGAACTGAGCGGCCGACGATGCCGGATCCGACACTCCGATCCGAGGTGCACGCTGAATCGTGAGCGAGCGCAACAGAATTCGTTCCACACCGTGCGTGTGGAACTGTAGCCCGTCCCCCATCGAGAACGTAGGGTTGAACACCATGGCTGACCTGCGGTTGATCTATGTCGATGACTCCGGAGTCGAGAACACCGGATGGATCGTCTTCGGCTGGCTCGACTGCACCCACGAGGCGTGGCGCGTATGCCTGCGAGACCTGCTCGAAATGCGCAAAGAGCTATACCGCGAGCACGGCGTGCCGGTCTCCGAGGAACTGCACACCACCAAGTACGTCTCCGGCCGAACCCGGATCGCGCCCCAAGCCCCGGCCAACACCAAATGGAAAGACCTCGGCCGCGCCGTCGCCGTCCGCTGCCTCGAAACCCTCCGCGACTGCTCACAAATCTCGACCGGCGCCGCCTACCGCCACACCGACGCCCGCGGCAAGGCATATGCCCAGGAGAAGGCCGCCACCTACGCCGCGCTGGTTCAGCGCTGGGACCACAACCTCGCAGGCCGGTCCGAGGTAGGGCTCGTCAACATGGACGGCGACGGCACCGACCCAACATATTTCGCGGCGCACCGTGCCCTCACCCTGAACACCCGGCACCTGATCGAAGACCCGTTCTTCCACGACTCCCGACGCTCGCAACTGATCCAAATGGCAGACCTTGTCGCGTGGACCACCTATGCCCACCTGAATAAGCACGCGGGAAACCAGTTCGCGCACACCTGGTACGAGGATTACCTGCTGTCGTCAGACGCGAACGGCGGACCGTTCGAAATCTGAACCAGACACCGGTTTCAGATACAGCTAGACCCGCCTATCCACGTGTGTGGGGCGGGTCCGCTCCAATAATGTACCACACATTTCGCACGGGATACGTGTGATGTCCGTCAGTCATCGAATTCTGATGCCGATCCCTCTAACTCGCGGGGTAAGGAACTCCTTCACCATCGAAACGTCACAGTGACGGGTGTGTTCACTATGGAGGCATCGCGCGATGTGGCGACTGGCAAGTGCACAGCTCTCACTGGGCGACTCGAACTGCACGGTATCTGATCTCTTCACTACCGCCGGGTTGTAGCCGTGGGCTCCCCCTGTTCTGCGCGCACCGACCCGAATCGTCACCCTGACACGAACCGGCGGGGCATTATTCCATTGGAATATTCACCGACTCGGCGCCTTTGAGTCGCCGTGGAGAGATCCGTCGCGCTATGCTCGTCGCGGCCAACATCTTCGACGAGACCCACCGCGGCGCGGTGAGTGACACGTCCACTGCGCCAGGCTGTCCCGCCTGACGACGCGCCGGAGACAGCCCCGCCTGGCTCTCCGATAATCCGGACCCCGCGACAGGTACCCATGCGAGTCCCCGACATGAAACCTCAGTAGGCGCAGGGTATTTCGATGGAATACGGCGAGTAATTATAGTATTATTAAACTGTCCGCAGGACGCGGATATTGTCCATCACCAGGAGGTGTATATGGCCCGCGGCAAGGGGGGCGCGAGCGCCGCCGCACGAGCGGCAGCCGGAGCCCCAACCCGCACATCCGCTCCCGGCGCTATGGCTGCCGCAGCAGGGGTGCAAGCTTTCGAAGAGGCTCGCACTGAGGCGGAATCGATGACCCCACTGCAGGTCGCCGAGCTCCCACGAATCCCGCTCTCGCAGATCGCGCCGCATCCGCTCAATCCCGAGCACCGCCACATCGACGTGGAGGAGCTGCAGGCGCTGGCTGCCGACATCAAGCGGCGCGGCCTGCTGACGCCGATCCTGGTCGCATCCCGAGACAAGGTTGTCTCCTACGACGCCGACCTCGACGCGCAGATCCCGAAGTCTGCGCAGGTGGTTCTCGCCGACGGTCACCGGCGATGGGGTGCAGCCCAACTGGCCGGCGTCGTGGACGTTCCTTATCTCCTCAGGGAGGACCTCGCCGATCCGGCGATCGCGGCCGAGGTGTTCCTCGCCTCGAACATCCACCACCAGCGCCTGACGCCGATCGAAGAAGCTCAGGGATATGTGCGACTCCAGCGCTACCGCAAGGTGAAGCAGAGCGAGCTCGGGGCGCTCGTCGGCGTGAGCCAACCGCGGGTTAGCAAGACCCTCAAGCTTCTCGAATTGCCCGCGGTCGTGCAGGCGGCGGTGTCAGCTGGCACCGTCAGCCCCCATGCCGCGCGAGAACTACTGGCGGTGCCCGCCGTCACACGTGAACAGACCTACCTCGCAGCGATCGAATCCCTCACCGCCGCCGACGACCTCGACCGTCCCGCGCGGGTGGCGGACGCTCTACGCGCTGCCGTCAACGCGGCCAGAAGAACAGCCGAGGAAGCCGAAGCGGCGGACAAGGCTCGACAGGCACTGGCTGAGGACGGCATTCCCGAGATCGACCCCGACGTAGTGTTCGGCTCGGAGGAATGGCAGCACCAGCTCCGAGACAGCGAACTCGACGAGGTTCGCAACGCAGGGGAGTTGGCCGGAGCTGTCGTCCAAAGCACCGGGCGGGTCGTCTACTACTCCACACCACCGGCCCCGCGTTACCGGGTTGCGGAAGACACCGAACCCGCCCAGACGGACGTGGTCGATGCCGACCCGACAGACGCCGATATTCCAATGGAATACGACGAACCTGGAACCACAGTAGGGGAGACGGAGACCAACGACCATATTCCAATGGAATACGACGAACCTGGAACCACAGTAGGGGAGACGGAGACCAACGACCATATTCCAATGGAATATGGCAACCCTGAGCCTGGCGCCCCGGCGGGGGAATCCGGGAAATATTCCAATGGAATACCCGTCACACCCGAGCAGCCTGCTGCCGACCAGCCCACCGCGCCTATCGAGGCCCCGGCCGCAGCGATCGAGATCGCATTGCGCGCAGGGGAAGAGGCTCACCACGGTCGCGTCGAAGCGATGCGCCGCATCGTGGCCGACCACAACCAGAGCACTCTGCTCGACGTTCTCGCCGACGCGGTCCTCGCTACCGAATGGATCGACTTCGACCTCGGTCAGCAGCTGGCATCAGGACTTGGCCATGACGTGAGCCCGACCGCCGTCGAACACCTCCTGCTGGAAGGGCGACGAGTCGACGTCCATCGCACCGCCCTCGCTGCCGCGCTGGCCGCCCTCGAGACCGAGGCCGCGCGCTCGACCTACGCCGCCGACGGCACATGGCCGATCGTGATCCAGCGCCACGTCCAGCGGCTGGCCGCCCTTGGCCACTACCGCCTCACCCCCTTCGATGAAGCCCGACTCGACACCACCCAACGGGGAGCAGACCGATGACCAACACCAAAACCCCCACCCGAATCGTGTACTTCGGCGTCGGCGGGTCGACCGGCAAAACCTCGCAGGCCGTCAACCAGGCGTGCGAGTGGGCACGCCGCGGGTTGCGCGTTCGATACTGGGACGGCGACAACCAGGGCGACGGCTCGACCTACTTCCACTACATGGAGCCCCCGACCCCGATCGGCGAAGTACTCGCAGGTGTCGAGACGATCGAGGACCCCAACTCCCGGACCGGTCGCCGCGTCGCCACCATGCGCGAAATCGAGCTGCCGGTGTTCCGAGCCACCGCCGAGGAAGCCGAGGAATTCGGCGGCCTAGCACCCGAAGAACCGGGACAGGAGGATTGGCTCCGCCGCCTGACGATCGTCCCGTCCGGCATCGGGATCTCCGGCACGACGCTCAACGACGCCATGACCGCCATGACGCGTGATGACCTCGGTCCTGAGAAGGTGCTCGCCACGATCGAATCCATCGACGAGGGCCTCGACGAGGCGGACCTGCCCGACATCGAAATCTTTGACCTGCCGGGCATGGTCGGCAGCCTGCACTACCTGGCGCTGAAGTGGGCCGCCAGAGGAGGCACCAGGGGCGGGCGATCCGGTGTCGTACTCGTCGTCACGCCCGACGACAAGGCCATGGGGAAGCACTTCTGGGACGCACTCGCCAAGATCGACTCGGTCAGTAAGCACTACCCGATCGCACCGGTAGCGATCATGCCTACCCGCGTGACGACCAACCGTGGCCGCTTCTACGTGGAGATGTACGAGACGTTCAAAGGCAACCCCAAGCTCGAGAATTTGGTCGCTCCTCCCGTCCGCGAAACTGTCCACGTCCCTGAGTCTTTCGGTGCGCGCCAACCGCTCTTGCTCTGGGTCCCCGACGAGCGGGTCACTGAGGACCAGACAGCCGTGGCCGACTGGCTCAAGGAACACGGGGTGATTGCCGCTTGAGAGACCCGCGGCAGACCACATGGGAGTCGACGTCCGACGCGCTCGTCCAAAGTCCTATCGCCACACCGATCTACCACGACGCGGTGGGCACGATCACCGGGATGCAGGACGACGTCGACCCCACCTACAGCATGCGGCGGTTCCTTGAGGACACCATGAGCTCCTACTGCTCCGTTCTCGAAAAGCGGTACAACGAGGGACATGCCTGGCCCGCCGCGGCGAAGATCTCCCGCGGCGGAGTCAACCCGAAGGGACGGGCTGCAGGAGACACCACTGCCTTGCAGTCGTGGGTCTCCTCAACGGCCAGATCGAGGCTGTACGGCACGGTCAACGGGATGAAGACCTCAGTGCCCTCGTACACCCTGCGCGACTTCCTTGAGGCCGCCGTAAACCGGCAAATCTCTCACCTGAGACTCCAGTACGCCGATGGCCGTCTCTGGCCTCCCCGGCCACATCTCCGCCGTGGCCGACGAGGTGCCGCCGAAATTCCAATGGAATACCCGACCGACTAGCCTCGCCCAGCCGCGAGGCATTCGTATCCCGCTCCGATGCGGAAGGCTGCCAATGACATCACCCACCTCCACCCCTGACCAGCTCGACTCGACTGCCACCGCAGAAGCAATCCGCGACGCACGCAAATTCTGGTGGTGGGTACTCGGCGCCAGCGCGGCGATCAGCGTGCTCGGCAACGCTCTCCACGCCTGGACCCGGGTCGAACACATCTCTGACGCGACGCTGCCGATGCTTCACCCCGCGGTCGCTGCGCTTCTCGCCGCCGTCGTCCCGATCGCAGTCCTCGTCCACACACACGGCCTAGCTCTCATCGTCCAGGTGCCACTCAAGCACGGCAAGCTGGCCAAGGCCGTTGTGTTCCTTGTGATTCTGATCCTCGCGGTCGGCGGCTTCTACCTGAGTTGGGATGCCCTCCGTGAGCTCGCGATGCAAGCCGGCTTCGCTCATGACGAGGCCCAACTCTTCCCACTGCTGCTGGACGGTTCAATCGCTGGCGCCACCGCCGTACTGCTGGCCTTGCCGCCGACACCGGACGTGCTCGAAAAACACGTGGTGCTCGACGTGGCGGTCAAGACGGACAGCAACGCGCAACGCGAACTCATTCCCGTCTCGTCGGCCGGAGCCACTACCTTCGTCCAGGACGAGGCCGCCACGGCTCCGCCTCAGCAGCAGCGGGCAGACACCTACCGCGACGAGTTCAACGAGGCAGGCGAACAGCCTCACCTCAACACCGCGCTCGCCGTGGCGGGCACGCCCGCGCCACATGACAGCACCAAGTCTCCAGTCGGACAAGACGCCGGAGAATCGTCGGAACAAGAGACGGAAGCGAGCGTCGCAGCGAAGTGGAACACCGTCGCAAGTCGACTATGCGCAGGCCCGGTCAGCCATGACCCGGAAGAGGTTGCCGAGATCCTCCACCTCGCGTTCGATCAGCAGCGAGACTTTGGTGACATCGCTGTCCGAACTGGTTGGAAGGAGAAGTCCGTCCGCCGACTGATCGACGACGCTAAGCCGCACCGGATGGTGGCGTTGGCCAGCTGAACCGAGATGCACTGAGGGCCGATACTCCATTGGAATATCGGCCCTCAGCACTTAGAGCTCCTATCAGGTTCGATTGCTGAGTCGTCGCCAGCAGATCAGCGCAGCGGCGAGGTCGAGAAATCCTTGATGGATGTCGGTGCGACGTTCCCAACGGACGGCCAAGCGCCGGTATTGGTGCAGCAAGGCCAGCGTTTGCTCGACGATCCAGCGGCCGGCGGTCACTTTGTCGCGGGTGCCTCTTCGTGGGATGTAGGCGGTGATCCGTCGTTGCTCGAGTTCGTTGTAGACCCGGGGATAGTCGTAACCCTTGTCGGCGATCAGGGTCGTGATCTTCTCGCGTGGTCGGCCGGGGCGTCCTCGCAGCGGCCGTACTCGATCGAGCAGTTCGGGTAGCACGAGGTGGTCGTTGACGTTGGCCGCTGATTGAACGATCGCGAGCGGGAGGCCGTTACCGCAGGTCAAGATGTGATGCTTCGATCCGGTTTTACGGCGGTCGACCGGGCTTGGACCGGTGTCGGCGCCCCCTTTTTGGCCCGCACGTGCGAGCCGTCGGGGATGACGCGGTCGAAATCGATCAATCCCGCGCGGTGGCAGTGCGCGAGCATCGTGGTGTGCATGGCCTCGAATACCCCGGCGGCCTGCCAGTCGCGGAGCCGCCGCCAGCAGGTCATCCCGGACCCGAAACCCAGCTCCTGGGGCAAGTCCTCCCAGCCGATGCCGGTGATCAGCACGAACAAGATCCCTTGCAGGACAAGCCGATCGTTCATCCTTGCTGGTCCCGGTGTTCCCGGCGCCTTGACCGGTAGTAGCGGTTCTATCACTGCCCACAGCTGGTCGTCCACGATCCACGGCGCTGCCACGACGAAACATCCTGCACGACAAGCAGACTCGCCGCTACCGGACAGATCCTGTTAGGAGCTCTTAGCGCTCCAGATCAATCGCTGGTTCCGGCAATGATGCCGTCGGGGCCAGCGGCAGTGTTCTCTACATGGACGAAGAAGGCGCGGACGAACGTGCTACTCAACTCAGCCGATGTCGAGGTTGCGGATGAACCGAGTGAGGTCCGGATGCATCTGGGCGTTTCGCATGACCTCTTCGTTGCGACGCCGGATTTCCTTCATTGTGTCGAGGAATGCGGGGGTCTGAAGATTCCTTTGTGCCTGCTCGACAGCGGCTAGCAATCCGCTCTGTTCCATCAACTGCAACTTGTTTGCGGTGTCCACCAACGATCCAGGTCGGGCGGCGACGCGGAACGTGGCGGTTGGTGCCGCCTCGTCGCCGAATACGATGCTGTCCTCGGCCGAGACGAGTCGGGTCGCTTCGGTCACGGTCGTTTCGCTGACTTTGGCAGCGAGGTGTTCGTTGGCGAGGGCCAAGAATGTGTGCACATCGACGAGGTGGAAACCCTGTGCTGCCTGGTCGAACATCTCCTTCACCAATTCAGGTCGTGGCCCAAGGGCCTCGCCGTTGTGGCGCGTCCAGTCGGGCTTGTTCTCATTGGTGATCATCAGTACCGGCCGTTTGCGTGTTTTCGCTTGGCGGATCGTTTCCTCCCAGATCAGGTAGTCGCCGATCGCCCGTTCGCCCTTCTTCTGATCGGCCCAGCCCGGTGGGATGCGGGCGTTGAACCGCGTCTGCGAAATCCGCTCAAGACCGGCCCTAGTCTGCGGGTCGAACCCAAGCCCGATGCGGTTGCCGATGACGGCCTCAACCTCAGCCAGAATAGGATCGGCGCTGGGGTCGATGTCGGGGTTGGCCGAGCCGGTGTCGTCGGTGGAGTCGAGCTCGTCGAGCAGGGTGTGGACGGCGTTGTCGAGGATCGCTGTCAGTGCCTCTGCGACCTCGGCGGAAAGGCCGTGGTCTTTGGTGTAATCAGTGACCAGCTCTATCGGTGTGCGGATCGCCGTGTGTAGGGCGGTGCCGAATTGTTCGCGTTCTCGGTGGCGGGCGCGCATGACTTTTACGCGGTTGTCGAAGAACTCGGTGCCGACGCGGTGCGGTATCCACAGTCGTTCGCCGAGCGCGGTGAGGGCAGCGAGGTATTCGGTGCGGGCGCGCTCGGTAAAGCGATAGACGTCGAGCAGGGAGTTGGTGTCGAGCACGACGAGGCCTTCGACAACGAACTGCCGCAGTTGCTCGGCGGTAGGCGGGTAGTAGCCGGGGAACACAGTGCGCAAACTCGTTGCAGGCTTAGTGGTTTCGGGAGACGGCGAGCTCGGCTCGGGCGATGCGTCAGGCACCGGAGCATCCTAATGCGCACCACCGACAGAGCGCCCCGACGCGGTGGCCGAGTTGGGCGAATTCTCAGGTGATCCTGCGGAAGCGGCAGCAAAGGTCCCAAGTCTTGGTCGCGAATGTCGCGCACGGTCGATTGTCGAGGGAGCCCGTGCTCGCATGCTCGACCGGAAAGCGTCACTGCTGGATCGGATCTCGGCCGAGAAGGACCGGCCCGAAGCGGCTCAGATGGCCGCAGAAGCGCGTGCATTGGCCGCCCAGATTCGGGCGCAGACAGATGAGCGGCACCTGCGCGCAGTGACAGACGAATAGCGGCCGGTGGCGGCCATGTTGACCTCGGTCCCACTCGGTGATCGCACCGGACCAGCGTTCGTGCACGGCGCTGCGGGACGGCTCGATCCGTCCTCGAACCGCACACGTGAAATTCGGCATCTGTACAAACATGAACGAGAATTTGCTGACGGTGTGGCCGCGTGCCATAGCTGGTCGGTATCGGCAAAGCGCCGGTGGTAGCGCCCGACATTCCGCCGCATCTGGGAAGTCGGGGACCCACAAGATTGGCGCACATTTCAGGAACCTGCTGGCTGCGGTCGTGATCGCAGGACTACTCATGCCCCAGCCGGGGACTGCAGGAGCAGTTCCGGCCGAGAAGTGGCCGTGCGAACCGAGCCGGATTGTCAGTTGTGGCGAGGCCGTCAACGGTGTCAACTTGCTTCGAAACCAAGTCAAACATGGTTCATACCAGGTGAATATCCGCGCACACCAGTTTATGTCATTAGATGATGGAGAAATAACCCTCAAAGCGACCGTGGAGATAACACCCGAAGGTGCACCACCTCCAGGCAAGCTCAGCCTGACCTTCCGGATGCAAAGCGCTTGGGAGGGGGAGGATTTTGCGGTCCACTCTCTCTCAGGAGTCACTCTCTCAAAGCAGACATTTGATATCGCGCCACAACATTTCGGTACCCCTCGTCTTGCTAAGGCATTCGACGACAAATACTCACTAGCCATCGACTATTTCTACAATGTACCCGGATATGTACCGGAAGATGGAACAGGAGCCCAAACCGTGACACCGGCAGGCCTAAATGTACGCTGCGATGATGCGCCGGAACTCCAGAGGCGTGTCGGTTGCGTGAACCCAGACTTCACGCCGACTGTGTCATTTCCAGCCAGTACGTTTCCGACCATTAGTCCACATATTCGTCGGTCACAGGCTCTACTGCCTCTTCAAGGCACGAAAAACAATCCCCTCAATCGGGGTCGCAGCGCAAATATTGATACGAATCGCAATGCCGCGTGCAGCACCGCGAAGAAGCGCGCCATGGGACCTCCTCCACCTTCGATGGTGGAACCACAATGCGACGAGTACCCCTTCGCCAGCTCAATTCAAGGCGGCACAGGTTCGCAGATCGCCTGGGTTCCCGGTGCCGAGAACTCCAGTCAAGGCCGTACGATTAGCCGGTTCTTTCGCGAGAATCGCGTTGTGGTCGGAGATAAATTCATCGTGGAGCCGTAGCGTCCAAAGAGACATGACAATGAAGGAGTTCGGCATGGTTCAAAGCGTGTACGGAGCCGTGTATGTCTTATATGCGCATTTTTTTATATGCGGAGGTCTCGATTGGTCATTCGACGGCATAGATGATTCCGCTGACCGACTCCTGCGCGCCGGAAACGGCATGGTCGTTGTCTCCGCTGCAACAGATTCGTCCGCCGCCGGCGTCAGCATCCACGTTCACAACTCGGAGCCCGCGGCTCTCGACCCGTCGATATGGGAGCGTGGGGATGAGATAACCGTGCACTTCGATGGCCCCGTATACCTGCTCACGCAGCTTTTCGAGCGCGGTCTGGGACTGTCAGACCCACTCGTAAAATTTGAGCTAACTGCGAGAACCTGGCATATCCGATGCCACGTGCGCGGCCGGAGGGAAGCGAGTTCGCTGGGCGTGGCTGGAGATCTGCCGACCTGGGACGAGGCGGCTGCTCGCGATCCGGCGACGTTTCCAGAGCAGTTTCTGATCGAGTTCTGGCCTGCCAGCGACAAGTGAAACTTTCCGCCGGGGACCGGCGGAGTGTTGATCTCCGTCTCTTAGTCTCAGCAGCACCTTGGTCGTTGTCGCAGCCGGAGTTCATCGGCTGCATCGGGGGCTGGAGGGCTCACTCCGTCAGGTCTCCTGCGCGGACGTCACAGGTAGCTGACCCCCGATTCGGGGTGTGGCTGTTCAATTCGTCGTGATCAGGAGTGATCGTTGAGTATCCGCTGTGCGCGAGCTTCGGCGGCCAGCGAACTATGCAGCGGGGTCAACGTGGCGCCGGATACCGTGCCGGGGCGCGGCACAGGCGCGTCATCGACGAAACGCATGGCGCCGAAGCCGATTTCGGCCGCGCGACGCTGGATAAGCGCGACTTCGGCGTCGGTGCGGCCCGTGACGGCCATGTTGACCTCGGCCTCGGCCAGATCGATCCTGTCCGCGGCCAGTCGGGCGACAACCGTGGCGAAGGCGGCGTCGACCTGCTCAGCGAAGCCCGGCTCGATGTGTTGTCCCATGGCCAGAGACCGTAGCGCACCGGCGTTGGGCGAGAGCGCATCTCTGGTGAACTTCGCGACCTGGGGTTATTCTGAAACCGATGCTGTCGGCGTGTGGCCCTTTGTCCCGCTGACCTGGCGATTGACCCGCTTCTCGGGGCTCGCCGAAAACCGCCTATTTCGCCCGGGATTCGTCATGTCCCGGTGGTGGCCTACGTGGATTTCTAGATCACTCACGATAATGACAGCTATCAGGGCTGCGGGCTCGCCACTTATCCTGGGACTCCGCCACTATCGGTCCAGGTGGCCGGTTGACGTGCGACTGACAAGCATGAGCGGGCCCCACTGCGTCGCCGTTTGAGCGCCGATGTTCCCGAACGGCATTACAGGCCTCGGTGGAAGTGCAGATGGCTGCCCGGCGAGGCGGTGAACATCCGGGCCTCGAAGAACGCCCGGCGCCGCCATCGTCCGTGGGGCTCGGTGTCGAGAACCACGGTGATCTCAGT
The DNA here is from genome assembly GCF_042719655.1 of Nocardia sp. NPDC058518. Classification (NCBI taxonomy): domain Bacteria; kingdom Bacillati; phylum Actinomycetota; class Actinomycetes; order Mycobacteriales; family Nocardiaceae; genus Nocardia; species Nocardia sp. NPDC058518. Next base: position 42,717 of record NZ_JBHXNJ010000022.1, on the reverse strand, counting down.
CGAGGCCACTGCGCGGGCGTGCCGGAGGAATGCGTCAAGTAGGGCGGTGCCGACGCCAGCGCCTTCGTTTCGAACGCCGATGAGCGCGATGTGCCCGGTGCGCGGGTTTCCGGCAAGGAATCCTTCGAGCTGGCCGTCACGGGCAGCGACGAGCCGGCCGAGGTGTGGATCGCTGCCGTCGATGTTCTTGGACGCGGCGAAGTGACCGTCACGTAGTTGATGGAGTGCGTCGAGGTCGGTGAGTAGCTCACGTAGGTGCGCGGGCTCCCTGGTGATCTGGTCGACGACGATTCCTTGTACCACCAGGTCAGCGTGCCACACCAGGTTTCGGCCGCCGCGCGCGACGATGAGTCCGCCGCTAGCCAAATGTTAAATGATGACAGTTCAGATTTGATTACCTAGTTCCAGGACTCGCGTCAGGTAGATGTCCGATAATGTCGATTATCGGACACGTAACCACCAAACCCCCTGATAGAGCACAGTTTCCGTGTAACATCACCTGTGGCGACCGGGGGAAACGAGTCGGTGGCCACCGCTACGCTCGACGAAACCGCAGCTCAGCCACCGAATTCCAGGGGACGACCGTGACCGAATCACCCACACCCGCGCAGCCGACGATCATCTACATCGACGAGCCGGGGAACATCGTGCCGTGGCCGATGCCGTCGCTGTTCTCCGAACGTCACAGTGACGACACACCGGCGAACCCGAACCCGACTGCCGCCAACCAGTTCCCGGTCTTCCTGGCGCCCGCCGACCTCCGCCGCGACGGCACGGCCGACGCATGAGCGCGACCCCACGCGCCGGATCCTGGCGCGGACGACCCTCCGCGGGCGGGCTCCTCGGACGGGTGGGCGGCGTCGTCACCGCCATCGGCTGGTTCTACGTCGTGATGGCGTTCCTCGGACTGGCAATGTCGGGGACACTGAGCTGGTCCTACCTCGGCTGGAGCGCCACGGTTTCCGCGCTCGGGGTGACCATCATGATGATCGCGGGATACCGGCAATGGCACGACGGGGAACCACGATGACCGCGGAGTTCGAGCACCCACCGATCCTCGCGGTCCCCGTCGCAGCCGCCATGGTGTGGAACCAGCACACCCCGGGCGGGTGTCGATGCCTGTGCCAGATCTACCACCGCGGCGTCGGCTCCGGCGGGTGCACCCGCGCCGCCGAACCCGGGCTGCTCATCCGGCTCGAAGTCACCGGACCGGACACGACCCCGCCGCAGCTGGCTGTCGAAGTCGACCGGCCGCTGCCCGTCTGCGGCCGCTGCTACCGGCTCCTGGCCGTCCCCAACACCCCGGCCGCCGTCCTCCGCGAAGGCCTCGACGCCACCATCGCCCGCCACGGCACCCGATTCGAGGCCGCCGCTGTCGCGCTGCTCGCCGACACCGGACTGCTCGACCACCGCGGCATCCGCGCCCAGCTGAACACCGACACCCTCTACGACGACGGAACCCCGGTGCCCCTGGTGAGCCTGCACTGGCGCGCCCTGGCCCACAGCTTCGACGACCTGACCCTCGATCTGGACCAGGAGCACCTGCTCGAGCTCGCCCTCGGCCTGGTGCTCAACGAACCCGTCCACCTCACCGAGATCCTGCGCGAAATCGACCCCCACTACGCCTCCACCGTCGCCGAGGCCGTCTCCATCGCGCTCGGGCTCACCGAGCCGAGCACCCCGGCCGACACCACCACCCCGCCGACTCCAGGAGAACCCTCCTCATGACCGACATCGCCACCGTCGCAACCGACGAGCTGCGCGCCTGGCTCATCACCGGCTGCGACCTCGCCGACAACGACCACCATCGCGCCGGGATCGATCTGCTCGACTTCGCCGGCCTGCTCGACCGCCGCGCCATCCGCGCCCACATCGATATCGACGACCCGGACCACAGCGACGGCCTCGAGCCCTGTGCGGCCCGGGTCGACTGGGCCGCACTCGGCGCCGAGACCGACCTCGGTCCGCTCGGCGGTGCGCAGCGGCGGCTATTGGCCCTGGCGGTCAGCATCGCCGGCGGCGTCCCGGTCGACCTGCGTGACGCGGTCAGTGTCGAACTCGGCGCCGCCCACGCCCGCGCGGTGCTGGCTGCTGTCGTGCGCGCGCTCGGCTTGGCCGATGATGTGCAGATCAGCGACACCCCCGCCTACCTCGAACGCAAACGCGCACACGCCGAATGGCTCGCAGGGTTCGAGGCCGAAGCGGAGCAGCGGGCATGAGCCTCGAGGATATGTTGCCGGTACCCACCGAGCAGGAGCATGCCGCTCGGCGGGTCGATCTGTTCTCCCGGGCCCGCACGGTGCGCGCCCGCCGCAACCGCATCGCTGTGAATCGAGAATGCCCATGAGTCAACAGAATTCGCCGCTTTCCGCCGCGGCCGCCGCAGTGCAGAAGCCGCCCTACAGAATCGTCGACGCGCGCAATGTGGGCTGGATCGTGCAGGTCGGTACCGACCAATACCGCTGCTTCGACCCGACCGTGTCCGGTGAGCCGACGATGGTGATGGCGACGCTGGCCGAGATCACTGCCGAGCACGGCCCGGTGCGCCCGGTGCTACCCTGCCCGGCCGACGACGCGACCGCACTCCAGTCCGCCTTCGATCGCGCGGGCCGCAAGACGATCGCGTCGATCGCCTCCGCTGTCGAGGCGATCCACTTCGAGGCACGGAACCGGTTCGGGCCTTGGGATTCTGATGTGTCGGGCACTGCCGCCTACGCCGAGCGCACCCTGATCGCGGGGAGGCCCGGGTCGTGGGAATCGGCGCGGCTGACCGAACTGTGGATCTTCGGCGCGGAGCTGAATCTGTGGCCCCGCGACAACCGCGCCGACGTGGCCGCGATGCGGAGCACCGGCCCGAATCCCAAACGCGTCGACGTCACCGCCCGCGACGAGATCGCCGAGGTGCTGCGCCGCTGGACCGGTGACCCGGAGCGCTACGTCGAGGTCGCCGAGAACCTTTCCGGCATCGTCTCGCGCTACGCCGACGACCTCTACGGGCAGCAGGGCTGGAAACAGATCGCCGATCAGTGGCTGCAACCCGATGCCCCGCTGCCCGCGGCGGCCGCCGCGCCGATGCGCGACCTGTTGTATTCCAAGTCCGAGCACTACCGATGATCACGCCGACGCCGATGCGAGGGCACCGACCATGACCGATCCCGCACTCACCGACGACGCCACCGAACTCGACGAGATCGGCGCGCAGGTGATCGCCCTGCTCACCCGTGCAGCCAGGATGCAGCGCGGGGTTCCAGCGATGCTGCGCGGGCCCGCTGCCACCGCCCCGACCCCGCCCCGGCTCACCGAACCGGTCGACTTCGCCGGTTTCTTGGTCCCGATCCTGGCCGCGGTCACCGCCAACCGCGGCGGCATCGGGGCTCTGCTACAGGGCCGCCCGGGTAGCTGGGAAGCCGATGGCCTGCGGACCCTGCTGGAAAACGCGGGCTGCGAAAACCCCGCCCAGCTGTGCTTCTATCGCACCGACACGGTCCGGATCGAGGTGTCAATCGAAGCGATCCTGGAGACCGAGGTCCCCGTCGACCCCGACCCGGACAATCCCACCGCGCCCAGGTGGAGACCGCTGCTGGCCGAAGGTGAAAGCTACGACGAGCAGATTTGCGCGCTCACCGCCGCCGACGATGCCGCCTACGCCGAACTCGAGGCGCGCTACGCCGGGCGCGACGACGACCCCGAATGGGCCGCCGCCGAGAACCGGTTCGCCGACGAGTCCGGCGAGCGGGAAGAGGCCCTATACCGTCGATGGCAAGCCCGCTACGACCGCTACCTCGCCGCGTTCCGGGCCACCGTGCACGCCCGCGCCGCTGAGCTGGGCATCACCGTGCCCGTCGAGGTCGTCGGCGAGACCGACCCCGAGAAGACCTTCGACGCCGCCCGCGCGACGACCGACCTGTGGGACACCGACACCCTCGCCGCACAGCTCTACGAATACGGCGCCGTGCACACCCCCACCGACCTGCTCACCACCGACGCACCCGAGGACACGACCCGATGAGTCACTTGCCCACCCAACAGGAAATCTTCACCCAAGCCCTCAAAGCGCTCGACACCGCCCGCAACGGGCTCTCCGAAGCCCGAGACGAGCTGAATTCGGACTGGGCCGGCGTCGAGACCGGCCTGACCCTGCCCGCCGCCGCGGGCGAGCACCGCCGCCTCGCCCGCGCCGCGATCGCCACAGCCAAGGAACAGATCGACATCGCCAAGAGCGAGCTCTACAACGCTCTGCGCGTCTACGCACCCGAGGACGACTACGTCCTCGACGACCCCCGCGCCGAAATCATCGACGAGCAGGGTGGTCGGTGAGCGACACCGAGCCGACCTTCGTGGCCATCCGCTACCTCGCCCGCGGGCTGCCAGAAGGACATTCGGCCCGCTCGCTGGCCGACGTGGTAGTGGCCAAGACCCAACACGGGTGGCGCGTCGGCGACGACGCGGGCTGGGTCGGCCCCGGCGGCGAACGCGTCAGCGAGCCGGTCACCATGGACCTCGACACAGCCCGGGAAGCGGCCCTCGCCGAGGCCAAGACACTGGCCACCGCCGTGCTGGCGGTCCACCCCCGATGAGCACCGAGGCCGGACGGCTACGCTCGGTCGCGACCGGCGGCGATCACCCCGACCTGATCGCCGCCGACGCCGCGCGCACCCACTACGCCGCGGCCGCGACACCCGCCACCACGACCCGCGCCTACTCCGAAGGGTGGGAGGCATTCCGTACCTGGTGCGGCACAGTGGATCTGGCATCGTTACCGGCCGACCCCGTCACCGTCGAGCGGTACATCGCCCTCGGCGCCGTGCGCAAGGACCTCTCGGCGTCGACGCTGGCGGTGTGGATCGCCGCGATCGCCGACCGCCACCGCGACGCGGGCCATCTCGACCCGACCACCGGCGAGAAGGTCCGCGAGGTCCTGGCCGGAGTCCGCACCACCCAAACCCAGGCCGGACACGAAATCGACCAGGCGCCACCGGCCGATCACCCGGTTGTGGTCGCGGCGATCACCACCGCCCATGCCACCGCAGTGACCTGGCCGGAACAGGTCGCCGCGCGCCGCGACATCGCGTTGATCCTCACCGGCTTCTCGATGCTCGGCCGTCGCAGCGAGATTGCGGCGCTGGCAGGGTCGGACCTGTCGTTGACCACCGACGGCGAACGGCTGCTGCGGATCCGGCGCCGTGGAAGCAAGGCCAACCGGGGAAAGATCACCCACGTGTACCGCCGCGCCGGAACCGGCCCGGCGCTGCACTGCCTGTGGTGTGGGCTGCACCGGTGGCTGGTCGTGCTCGACGCCCGCGACCGGGCCGCAGACCGCGAGGTCCGGCGCCAGAAACGCCACCGGCACACCACCATCGTCCAGCCCGCGGTCAACCGGGCGGTGTCGATCGCGGTGCAACGGGCGCTGGTGATCGACGACGCCGACCCCCGCACTCACCGATGCGCGCAGGCATGGCCCGAACTCGCCGACCCGGACATGCCGTTGTTCCGACCGTTGGCCAAGGCGGGCCAGCCGTTGGAGCGGGCGATCTCCGACCGTCAGGTCGCGCGCATCATCCAAGCCCGGGGCGCCGCAGGCGGGTACACGACACTGCGCGGGCATTCCTTGCGCGCGGGCGGGGCGACCGAGGCGTTCGAGCGCGGCGCCTCGCTCGCCGACGTCATGGCCCTGGGCGATTGGCGGAGTCCAGCGTCGGCCCTGCGCTACGACCGCAACCGCGAACGTCGCTCGGTCCGAGTCGACCTGGGCATTTGATGACTCAACCACGCATATCGAAGGCAATGGCCGGCGTGAGCGGCTCATGAGCGCACCCAGTGCATTCGACGCCGAGGGTGATGACCCGGCCGCCACCGAGCTCGCTCGGATCACGGCCCTCGTCGAGGGACTCGGCGGCGAGCACAAACGTGAACGGGGCCAGGCCGGGAGCACATTCGACGACGATCCCGCCGTCGTCGAACTGGAACAGGTCTTGGCGCGGGTCCGCGGCTTGACCGGCGAGCACGCGCGGGAATGGGAACAGTTCGCAACGTGGGGCATTGCCCACGGACTGCCGGTGCTACCCGCACCCGCGTCGGTGCTGCTGGACTACTTGGCCGCTTACCCGGGCACGCTCGCCACCCAGCGCGGCCGCGTGAGCGCCATCGCCGCCGCGCACCGCCGCGCCCGCCGTGCACCCGGTGACCCGCTGCCGATCGTCGCAGGGTCACCACCGCGGGTCGGTGTGCCGTCTCCGGGCGATGCCGAAGCGGTCCGGCGCATCCTGCGCCCAGCCGAGCACTCACGCACGGGTACGCGCGCCCGCCCCGGACGGGCACAACGGCTTGCCTGCGCGCGGGCCGAGCTCGAGCCGGTGATCGCGCACCTACCGGTCACCGGCTGGCCCCACGCACTCGTCGGGCGCCGAGACGCGCTGGTACTGCACCTGATCACCGCCGGACTGGCCTTCGACACCATCGCCGCACTACGCCAGCGCGACGTGCGCATCCACGACGCGGTCGTGGTCGTGGGCACACAGCCGCTCGTCGAGCTGCCTGCGACCGGCTTGCCCACCACCTGCCCGGTGACCGTCATGCGCCGGTGGGCCACCGTGCTCGCCTACGCACCCCGCCCCACCGGTCACATCGACCTCGAACGCCTACTGACCGGCACGGCCGAAGACGAACCAGTCACCGGACTGCTGCCGCGATGGGCCGAGTTGCCGCTGCTGTGTCGGTTCGACGAACGCGGTTTCGCCGACGGCTACATCGATGAGCTCGCCCCTCTCACCCGCACCGAGATCATCGACATCTTCACCAGCCGACGCGCTTTCGACATGCCTTCCGAAATAGTCGAACTGTCCGCAGACTGGCACGAACGCGGCGTCGCGGCCCGTCACCGCGACCACGCCACCAGCCAAGACCTCGACGACCTGCTCACACGCCTCGAGGACATGCTCGACGATGTCGGTGAATACGACGACTGGACCGAGGAATAGCTGGCTTGGCTGGGCTATGTCCCGTTCGTTACTGACAACTCCGATATCGGTTGCGGGCGCGCAAGGCGGGCTGCCGACCCGGTCCACGTCCGTAAACGTGCCTTATCGGACGTGGACCTAAAGCCCTCTCGAAAACCGTGCGGACAATCTGAGATTCGTCATTTCGATGTCAGTTGCCGACCTGGGGATTCGTCATTCGTGTCAGTAGAGTTCGTCACAAGATGTCAGCAAAGACCTGGTCAAGGACCTGATCTGAGATGAGGGCGGCCGAGCCGGAAACGTTCGCAGAACCTCCCTGGAGATGTCAGTAATGGCGAGTCACGACTGACATTCCGCGGCCTCCTGCTCGTGATCGCGCAGTAGCCGCATCATGGTGGCCGGTGAGGGGTGTTGGCCCTTCTTCTTGCCCTTGGTGATGACCAGGCGCGCGGCGATGTCGCGCAGGCTGTGGTTGCTCTCGCGCAGGTGCAGCGCCATCGACAGCATGGCGTCATCGACGACGGCGGCGCCGCCGATGGTTTTGCCGCGCTGGCGGGCGGAATCGTGGCCTTCGAGAGTGCGGTCGCGGATGTATTCGCGTTCCATCCCCGACAGCGCGGCCAGCACGGTGAACACCACCCCGGACGGGTCGTGGGAGCCCTGCAGTTCACCGGTGAGGAACTCCAGCCCGATATCGGCGGCCTTGAGCTGTTCGGCCAGGGCGGCGAGCTCGATACCGCGGCCGAGTCGTTTGTGTTCGTGCACGACCAGGGTGACCGCGGCGCCGGAGGCACGGATCTCCCGAGCCAGGGCGACGGCCTTGTCGAGCTCGGGGCGGTTCAGGGCGCGGGTGGAGATCTTCTCGGAGAAGATCCGGCCGATGCCAGCGGCGCGCAGGGAGTCGAGCTGGGTGTCGAGGGACTGGCGCACGGTGGAGGCGCGCGCGTAGCCGATACGCACGTGCCCGCCCGACTCGGCGGTGGCCGCGGCCGGGCGCGGCAGCTCGATCCACGTCTGTTCTCGCTGCCTAGGCCAGTTGGCGGTCCACACCCCAGACTCAATCAAGCCGAGTCGTGGCGATCGCCATGCGGGCACCGTAGGCGAGTAGTCCGTCACTAGCCAACTGCGAAGCCTGGCTGAGGAATTCATCCCGGAGACGCCGGAGTTGCTGAGCATCGACGAGGGTGACGTCGTAGTACGAGTCGACAGCGGACTGCCATATCTGGTCCGGTGTTGCGTCGGCGCCGGGGCGAACCTCGGTCCAGTTGATGGCTTGGAATCCGGCGGCCGTCACCAGTTCGTTCAATCCCTCACGGGTGCGTGTGCGGCGGTCGCCGAGTGAGGGCATCGCCCCCTGCTGCTGGGCGGCGGCAAAGATCGGTTGTGCCAGCTTCTGGAACAACCCGTGTCCACTTGCGGGCGCGGGTCGCAGGCCGACAGAGATCGCGAGCGCGCCAGCGGGTTTCAGCACTCGTGCCGTTTCGGTCAGGACTTGTTCGATATCAGCCATCAGCATCAATGCCATGTGGGAGACCACGGTGTCGAATGCGTCGTCCTCGAACGGGAGCTCTTGGGCGCGTCCTTGCCGCACGTCCGCGCCAGACAGCTCCGGTCTGCGCTCGGCGGTGGCGAGTTCGACCTCGGACAGGTCGATGCCGGCGAGACTGGTTGCACCGTTGCGGGCCAGGACTGCCAGTAGGGAACCGTCGCCACATCCGAGGTCGAGTACTCGGCGAGCATCCGGGACCTGGTCTGCCAGGAACTGGTAGCTCGATCGCCCATCGGGCAGCGGGTTCGCCAATACGTACCGGCTCATCGCCCCCGGCATCTGGTTGTGTGTCCGTCGGTAGAAGTCTTCGCCTGCGCGTACCTTGTCGGTTGCGGTCATGAAACGAACCTAACTGCACTGCGAATAGGTGCTTTTGGGCTGGGGGGGTCAGAGCCGTCAGGGCGTGGTGGAGAGCATTTCGAGCACGTCCGTGGTGGGTCGCACGTCACCGAATGAGCGGTAGATGGTGTGTGTAGGTCGGCGTTGTGGTCCTGGTCGCGGCGGGCGGCGTTGGCGTACCCCGGACAGATCGTGAGAGCCCTGGAGTTCGCCGCATCGGCCACCCGCCCACGCCTTCCGAACCCTTAGCTCGCACCAGATCCGCGCAAGCGCACTGCGAATTAATCACCCCCTCCGGCAACCACCTCCCAGCGCCCGGTGGCGATCCGACGAACCTGAGACCCGTCATCAGAATTTCAGCGCCGCTCGTCATCAGAATGTGAGTAGAACCGACCGCTGATCAGGTGGTTCGTGGGGCCCTTGTGACGAGGCCGGTGTGCGGCACCGTATCCCTACGAGCGGATAACGCACGCCCGATCCGACGACGAAGCAGCTGCACTTGAGATCGACCCATCCCGCCGCGACACGACCTCGATCGCAGGTGGAGGTCGCTCGGCCTTTCGGTGAAGGTCGCAGCAGAGGGATCGTTACTTGAACAAACGACCAGCAGTCGGCATGGCATAGCTGGGGAGCTGCAGAGATTGCAGGTTCGGAATCTTCACTCTTGAGTAACGCTAACTTTCGGCTACATGAACTAAATGAACAATTATGTGTATGGGTTTGCCGGTCAAACGACCTACTGTTAGGTTAAGGATGAGGGGGGAAGGAACTCAGAAGCTCCCTCATGCTGTATCACGAAACTGAGATGGAGATTCACTATGTCCTTTTCTGAACTGATCGCCAACGTGATCGAAGAATCCCCCGAAGGTTCGGAGCTGCTGTGCTTCGACCAGGCTTCTCCTGGCGCCGTGTAGTAACTGAAGTTATGGCTTGTCGGTCATCGTAATCGGACGGTGAGCCACGATTTCGGCACATTGGGCGTGGTCGCAGTCAATAGGCTGTTGACCACGCCCAATGTCTGGGATGGCAGTATGGTTTCAAGCTCGCCCGTACGAAAATCGTTGCTGGCGCGCTCGATGAGGCGCGGGGGAAATAATTTGCGGAGCTGCAAGTGTTGAAACTTCGATATCCCGTGACGTTTACGCTTAGGGGTGACCGCGCAATTCTGGGTGCACCTTATTCTAAGCGTCGAGTCACCGTGCCGGAGCGGCTTTTGCCGATGCTGATCGAAGAGATCGAACTTGGCGGCTCAGAGGTGGGTGAGCAGCCGATTCTGCAACAACTGTCCAAGTATGGATTCACCGTCGACTCTAGTGAGGTCGACAGTGAGACTGTGCCGGAGGTATGGCGGCTCTGGGGAACGGCAGCGTGGGCATTTCACTCTGCGACCCTCGACGCACCGTTCATTGGAAAAACCACAGGTGAAGCGGATGAGCGCTTCGACCAGTACCTGTCCGACCTCGGCGAGCGAGAGCGGCCGACCGCGCCGACAGCCACCGAGATACGCGGTGACGAGATCTACCTGCCCAGGGTCACGCCGCGCACTCAGGTCGAGTACTTCGAGGTTGTAGAGGACCGCAGAACCCATCGTCGGTTCGACGACGCGCCGGTTAGTTTGCGAGCCTTTTCCGTTCTAATGCAGAAGACATTCGGACCGGTATGGTTCTCCCACGCCAATAATATGGGCATGGTACAACTCCGTGGTGCGGCCAGCGGTGGCGCCCGACATGACACCGTTCCCTATGTGTATATAGACAACGTGGTCGGCATTCCTCGTGGCGTATACGAGTACGACGAATTGCTTCATGCCATTCGCCCGCTTCCATGTCAGATCGACAACGGAAAGATTGTCGACATCATATACGGTCAAAATATCATAGACAAAGCGGCCTTCGTGATATTTTTGACCTCACGAGTCGACCGGTTGCATTGGAAATATCCGCACCCTCGAGCGATGCGGGTAATGTATCAGAATTCTGGCTGCATTGCTCAACTTTTTTCGATGAACGCTACCGCGCTTGGTCTCGGAGGATCAATGACGGGGGCGTTTCAGGACACACTACTGTCCGACCTGCTGTCCTTGGATCGCGATTGCGAAATACCCGTATTCATCATGGGATGTGGTATACCTAGACTCCGTGATGACGGGTTGCCACTACGCCATTCGCACCATGCCGGGGAAGTTTCGATGAATGGTCGCTGATGCCTATAAATCTACCCCTACTCTGATCTATATCGGTCAGTTCCTTATCGCATTGACGGGGTATGCGTCGACCATTGCGCTGACCTATGTCATAATTTCGGCGTCGAATCACGACTACGCCGCAGTTGGTGCTGTTTCAGCGTTGTACGCAGTAGCGGCGCTGATCGGAACCCTTAATGCACCGCTACTGATCCGCAAAATCGGAACGCGCGCGACGATCATGCTGTCCGCATTCGGCTGCGCCACCGGACAAATCGGGGCATGGCTGTGCTTCGACCAAGACTTGCTGGTAGCCGGTGCCGCCGCAGCGGTTTGTAGCGGACTCGCGGCCGCGCCGGTCACCGCGGCGATGGCATCCCTGCTACGCGAAGCTGTTCCGGTCTCGACGCTCAGGGCTAGTATCGGGAGGCTCCGGACAGTCCGCAACGTGGCCATCGTGGCTGGCCTGGTAGCAGGTAGTCCGGCAATCGCTGCTTTTGGTGCGCCGACGATGCTACTCGCCGACGGTTTGTTCAAAATAGCCGCTGGCATGGTGTTTCTGTGGGTTCCGGGCCGTCGCGGGCAGGAGAAGCTCCCGTCGACGCGACGTCACGCGGGATTCGCACTATTGGCAGGAAACCCTGCCTTTCTGCTGGCCGCCTGTCTGGAAGTGCTTTTCCAACTCTGCTGGGGTGCAGCCACTCAGGTCAACGCGCCCGCACTGTACGAGTCGTCGGGGAGAGGGAGCCAGTGGCTCGTACTCGCGGCGGCGCCATTGGTAGGTGCTGTCTTCGCCGGCATCTACACATCCAGGGTCTCGACGGCACCTCGGCTGGTCCCACCGTTGCTGATCATCGGGGTGGCGGCCGCCTGGCCAATCGCCATCGCAGTCGAGGCCGACAGCGTCCTCAGTTTTGGCCTGGGCATGGTCGGCGGCGCGGTCATGGAATACCTTGCGGCGACCTGGATCTCGGCGATGGGGCTCGTCCTGGGCCCCCAGGAATTCGCCGCGCTGTTCGCCGCCCAGATGGCATTGGGACTAGCTGTAGCGCCGATCAGCAGAATCGGCGGCGGGCTGCTGTTGGAGGTAGTCGGGCCGCACACCTCGATGTTTATGATCGGGTGTTTGCTTGCCTCGATCCCTGTGCTCACTCTCGCCTGCCGTCCGCTTGTCCGTAACGACGCAGATATCCAGAACCAGTGGGAGGCCGCTCGTGCTTGACCAACACCGACCCGATCAGGAACGGATATGGGACTCCTGGTCCGAGGTCTATGACAGCTGGCATGCCCAGGAAGATCCCGAATCACCGGCGCGTTTCCTCAGCGCTCTGGCAGCCCGGTCCAACGCGGCCCGGATACTCGAACTCGGTATCGGAACCGGCAGAGTCGCCTCACTTCTCGCCCAACAATGCGACGCTGCGGTGTTCGGAATCGACATCTCCGCCAAGATGGTCGAGCAGATCGGCGAGAAGTATCCGACGTTGGGGATCACCGCCGTCCAGGGTGACATGGCTGACCCACCGCCGTGGAACGAGTTCGACATCGTCTACTCGGTGTACAGCAGCATGCTGAACCTGACCGACCAGTCGAGCGTGCGCCGCTGCGTCGCCTCGGTCAGCGCGGCGCTGCGCCCGGGCGGTTACTTCGTCGTCGAGAACATGTATCCCCAACCCGGAGCGATACCTTCGGCTCCACGCTTGGCGGTCCGATCGGTCACCGACGGCGCGGTGATGCTCTCGGCATCGAAGTCGGACTTCCATGCTCAGCGCATCACGATGCAGGAAATCCTCATCACCGTAGACGGCGGCATTCAGATGTTTCCCATCGAAATGCGTTATGTCACGCCTCCAGAGCTTGACCTGATCGCCGAGCTGAACGGAATGCAGCTGCTGGAGCGGACTGGTGACTTCGAGGGAACGCCGTTCACACGCAACAGCACTCGCTTCGCCGCCGTCTACCAGAAGTCGAACTGAGTCGCTGTCGCGAAAGGGGAGAAGACCATGGCCATGACCGAGACCGAAACTAAGAAGGAGACCGGCACCCCGCCCTACTGGGTGAGCCGAATGTTCTCCGACATCTATGACATCAACGACGATCCGGCGGGTCAGCATGCGCTCGAAGCGTGCGCGGTGAGCAAGATGCTGGAAGCCAACTCGAGCCTGGGCGCACCGCTCGTGGCTCTGCCGAACATGCTGCAGGAGCCGTGCCGCACCGACTACCTGACGAACATGCTGAGCACCTTCAAAAACGTCGGGATGGTCCGCCACAACGAGCAATACGTCGCCCAGATGCCCGAAGACTACGTTGCACCGTTAGCCGCGCTGTTTGCCGATGGTGTGCACCGCGAGCTCGGGGTGGAGCTGGTGTCTAACGGCGTTGGTCGATACATCCATTACCGGGGCACCGGAGCACATCACTTCATCCACGTCGATAACCCCTCGTTCGGTGATGCGACCGCGCTGGTCGTTCTGGACTACGTCCCACCAACCGAGCCGAACACGGGCTCCCCCACAGAGACCCGTTTCGTCACCAGTTCAGGTGTTCAATCATTTCGATCCGAGCCCGGAAACGCCGTGGTTTTCGACGGCCGTTACCTGCCTCATGGCCGCACACCGCTCTGCGAAGGCGAAACGGTGACGATCGCGCTGCTGGGAATGATGCGAAAATGAGCGCTGTCTCAGCGGTTTCAGCACCTGCGCACTGGCACTGCTACCAGTGGTTTGGCCCAGGGAAAGAGCTCCTCGACAGAGCAAAACGGGATCCGATCATCAGCGAGCGTGAGTTCTTGTCCTCCAGGCTCCCGGCCAACTTGCTTCGAGACGAGCTCAAACGCGGAAGCCGCGCGGTCGCTCTCACCTGCCGAACCCCGGAAGAAGCCTTCGGTTGGGCGACGACGGAATACCAAGCAATCGAAGACTCGCTGGTCCAACCCGCAATGCTGTTCCCCGAGTTCGCCCACCGCGCCCCCTACACTGTGCCGTCTCTGCACCGGGGCCTAGACGTCGCGTGGGGGTTCTGGACCAAGAACTCGACGTTCCTATCTCTGGTGATCTTGGGCTGCGACGGACAGCGCGGCGGTTGCCCGATCATCTCGAGGGCAGTATGACGGCTCGACGTGAGCGGTGGCGCAGCACCTGGCCGACAATGCCACACGCCGATCTCGAACAGTATCTACGGCGCATCGGCTACCAGCATCCGCCGGTCGATCTGGGATCGCTCGTAACCGCGCACCTGCACGCGTTCCCGTTTGTCTCGATTCCGCACCGCCCGGTCGAGTCGATGGATCACGCTATTCACACGGCGTGTCACGAGTTCAGTGTTGGCGACTGCTTCTTCAACTCCATCGTGTTCAGGGCTGCCCTCGACCGACTCGGTTACACCGTGCACGCGGCACTGGCGCGGCCGTTGCCACCCGGATACGAAGACTGCACGCTGCCACCGACACACGCGATCCTCATCGCGTATACCGCAGGAACTCAGTACCTCATCGACGTCGGGTTTGGCGTCGACGGACCCCGAGTCGCGGTGCCACTTGACGGAGCGATGGTTGAAAACGTTGCCTCCCAACAAGGCTGGTGGGTAGGTGACGATGGTGACGGCCAATTCACACTGCACTACCGACACTGTGCCGAGTCCCGACCGCTCTACACGTTCACCGCCGAACCTGTGGCGCCAGCCGACTATCACGCAATGAGTTTCTACGCCTCGAACGCAACAGACTCACCGCTGTCTTCAACCGTCGTGCTTCATATGCTCACCCCCACCGGCGGCATTCGTTTTTCCAATAAGACTGTCGATCGTAGACATGCCGACCAGCTCACCAGACACACGATCGGCAATACCGACTTGGAGGACTTCCTGCGCACCGAGATCGGGATCCAGAACGCCGCGATTCGTACGCAGATCACCGCAGAACTTCGCTCGTAGAACGCGCAACTTCGTGATCTGAGAAAATCGTGATCGGCGCCGTCGAGGGCGCCGGTCTGGCACGGCCGCCCATCGTCAGCGCGGAGGCCTTGCCGCGCCAATAGGCAAGTCGTACCCGCAGGCCTGGATCGATACGGAACCGTTCCCGCTCCCGTTCCGACGGTGACGCTGCACGGCGGGGCCGCGAGCCAGCGCCATGTGCGTTCGGTGACGCCGAGCGAGGGTGTCGGCGGCCAATCGCACGTGATCGCTGGTCAGGTCATCGTGCTGATCGAGGACGGCCAACCTGTCGACCGCAGCTTTCCTCAGCGCACACATCGCAGCATCGGCCACCGCCCACGCCTTCCGAACCTGTCGGCTCGCAACAGATCCGCGCAAGCGCCCTGCAAAATATTCGACCACGAACCACCTCTGATCAGCGGCCGGTTTTGCTGACATTCCCGCGACGAATTGCTACTGGCATTCTGACGACGAGTGTCACAATCTGAAAAGGAATCGTCTCTGATTTGAAAGGCGACTGACGTAAGCGGCGAGCGTGCCCGAGATGTCAGCGTCAGTGATCGCCATTGGTTGCCTCCGTCGAAGCACGTGGCGTGCGGGAACGGCCGTACTCTACCGGCTGGGCCAGGCATTCGAAGCCCGGACGATCGTCGACAGCGCGCGACGATCGTCCGGTGCCGATCAGATGGCCTGTGCTACCTCTGCAGCGATGGCCTGTGCGGCTTCGGCGGGATCTGCTGCGTCGGTAATTGCCCGGCCGACGACGAGAATGCTTGCGCCACTGCGAATCGCGTCGGCCGGTGTCGCGACACGCTGTTGGTCGTGTACCGCACCACCGGCCGGGCGGATTCCGGGAACGACGGTCAGAATGTCGGGTGCCGCGGCACGGATGACGGAAAGGTCGCTGGCCGCGCAGACGACACCACCACAACCAGCGGCGACCGCGGCGGCCAACCGCTCGTTGAGCAGTTCCGGTGATGCATCGGGCGCGCTGGTCAACACGGTGACCGCGAGCACGGTCGGCGCCGCAAACCCTGCGTTGCTCGCACCTTCGCCCAGGCCCTTCACTGCGGCTTCGAGCATGGCCGTTCCACCGCCCGCGTGGACGGTCAGGTATTGGACGCCGAGTGCCCCGAGAACGGTGCTGGCTCCGTAGACGGTGTTGGGGATGTCGTGCAGTTTGACGTCGAGGAAGACGTCCATGCCAATGTCCTGGATGGCGCGCACGGCGTCGCGCCCGGCTGCGCTGAATAGTTGGAGTCCGACTTTGGCCACGCCGATGTCGGGTTGCACGGCCTTGGCGATGGACACCGCGGTGTCCAGATCGCTGGTGTCCAGGGCGATCGCCAGCCGGTTTCTGACCGCGGAGGTGGAGGTGGACATCGGGGTCTCCTTCTATTCGTTGTCGAGCGGTGCTTCGTAGGTGTCGAAGGTGATGACGCCGCCTTGTGCGGGTCGCACGTTGATGACGGCCTCGAGCGGTTCGCCTGTGGCGCCGTAGGTTCCGTGGATGTGTTCGATGACGATGCTGCTCGCGTCGATGCCGAACAGCTCCTGCTCGGAGGTGGTGGCGTGTCGTGCTCGGATCTCGTTGGCGGTACGCGTCACGGTGTGTCCGGCGTCTTCGATGAGGGCGACGACCTGAATGCGGTCGGCGGTTTCGAGTTCGGGAGCGGCTTTGACGATCGCTTCCGGGAAGAACAGGATCGTGTCCTCGGTCGCGATGTCATCGATGAAGGTGCGGCTGTTGCGGCGCAAGATCCGTGCGCCTTCTTTGATGCCGAGCAGGTGTGCGATCGGCAGTGGGGCGTTCGCCCATTCGCGGCTGATGGTGTCCTTGCGGACGTTGCCGCTGACGTCGCCGGCGAAGACCAGTCCCCGCGCGGCGCGGGCGCGGGCGTATCGGCCGTTCATCGGCCACCGGGTTCCGCGCAGTTCGGGCGGGGTGGGGACCGCTCGCAGCCCGGGCCGAGCGATCACCAAGCCTTCGGCGACCAGTTGTTGCACAGCCCGTCCAGCGGTCTTCATGTTGACGTCGAAGCGTCCAGCGATATCGCCGTTGCCGGGAAGGGGCGCGGCGTCGTAATCGCCGGCGAGCACTTCGGCTCGCAGCGTGTCTGCGATCGAGAGGTATTCGGGCTTTTTGGGCATAGCAAAGACGCTACCGGATTGCTAGTGGATATCCGCAAGCCCCCCACCACCTAGTACCTATCCACCTGGTGGACAACCACCATGTTGGTGGGTACCGTGTGAGATCCAGGTAGCCCGTGCACCGCTTCCGAGCACCGCACATCGAGGCAATGACATGCGCGTTCGCGTGAGTGTCCGCTTTGTTCAGGGCTGTCGCCCGGGTGGGAGGAGCTGGATGCGTACACCGCCGATCACGCAGAAACGCCGCTGCCGCTTGCCCGCCCGCAACCGTCTGTTGATCGCGCTGTGTCACGGCGACGATGACTCGGACCCGATCTGCGCCAGAGCACGTGAACTCGTCCGGTTGCATGGCACGCGCACGGATTCACCAGTCTGGGCGGCTGAATGTGACTGCCGCCGAGTCGAATTCATCAACCAGATCAACGAGCTGACTGCCACCATCCACCCGTCGCTAGCGCTGGCACATCCACAGACGATCGGCGAATTGATCGACCGGATGGCCGCGGCCGCCGAACGGGCGATGCGCCAACTTGTTGCATTCGGCGCTCAGTCGGAGCACATGCACCGGGCCTGGACACAACTCGCCGAGCTCGCGCTCGAGTACAGCGATCTGGTCTCGCACCTGTTCCACGTCGACGAACAACGCCAGACCCACCAATCCACCGACACAGCTCACCAGGGGTAGTGACACATGCTGGAGAACAGAAGCGACGCCGAACGACTCGCCACCCGATGGGGCATCGGCGCCGACGACATCATGCTGATCGCACTCAACGCGTGCGGTCTCAACGCCGATATCGGGGTGTCCCGGCTGAGGTTTCGGCTACGGCTGAACTCGCGTCCGGACGACCAGCTGTACATGATCTTGTCGCTGGGCCGCGACAGTTCGCCGTTCCGGTTGGTCGGCACGAAGGTCCTGCTGGGCGATGAGCAGGTCGCGGTCATCGACGTCGCCGAAGCCGATGACGCCGTGCTCGGGTACTGGCGCAACGAAGGCCGGGTCCTAACCCTGAACTCCAACGCGCGCAGTGCGTGCACCGGTTGTGTGTTCTGCCCGAACACACTCGAGGAAGCCAACGACCCCCGCCTGGCCCTCGACGACCTCAACGCCTACTTCTCCACCCTCGTCGACGACCAGCACGCCGGTGGTCTGTCGAACGTGGAGAAGGTGACCGTGTGCACCGGCTGCTTCCGATTCGAAGCGCTCGCGTTGACGCACCTACGGCAGGTCCGTGCGGCGATGACCGGGCACGACTGTGGTGGGGAGATCCACTTTCTGTCCAGCGTGCTGACCACCCCTGCAGGGTTGGCCGAGGCCGCCGCGATCGGCCCGTTTCACCTGACCTTGACCGCCGAGGCCTTCACCCAGCGTGACTTGATCCTCAAAGAATCCAAGGCCTCACTCACTCCGACCGAGATGGTGCGGGTCCTCGGTGACGCCGTCGATGCGGGAATCCGTACCGACTTCACCTACATCGTCGGCCTGGATCCGCTCGACAGCGCAGCTCGCCATCTGCGCGAGTTCGTCGACGTGACAACGACGTTCCCCCGGTTCCAGGTCTATCAGTCCCACACTCCGATGATGGACGTGTTCCTCGCCGACGGGGCGCGCAACATCGAGTTCTACCTGGCCGCGCGCCGCGAGATTGAGGAACTGTTCGGCCCGACCGGGCTGCGTCCGCAGCCCTGGGAGAACTACCGGCCCTTGTGGTACTTCAGCTTCGCCGACGAGCCACTGACCGGGACCCGGATCTGAGATGGGCACCCACACGATCACCGCCGTGATCACCCGGATGCTGCCCGCGCTGCCCGACGCCGCGCCCGCGGCCGATGTGCTGCCCGACTGGGCTGGCCCAGCGCGGTGCCGCCCGGCGGCCCAGCCGTGGCCGGAAAACCTGACCCGCATGGCGATCGGCGTCGTCGACAACACCGGCGCGACGGGCTGGTTCGGGCCGGTGTCGGCCGGTGTCGCCGTGCTGGCCCTCGATCAAGTCGCGCCCGCCGTCATCGGCCGCGACGTCGATGCCTGGCGCGCGATGGCGTCGCTGATCCCGCAGGGACGGCACCGACACGGCGGCCATGTTCGGCTCGCGGTGTCGGCTGTCGAGCTGGCGGCGTGGGATCTGCGCAGCAACCTCGCGAATGTCGCGGTCGGTGTGCTGCTCGGGGGTGAGCGCCGTGCCCGGGTACCGGTGTACGCCACCGCGTTGGGCATCGACATCGACCACCCGCTGGCACCCGATATCGCGTGCTGGCTGGCCGGCGAGGGTTTCTGGGCCCAGAAATGGGGGCTGCCGGGCGCGGTGCGCGGTGAGACTCCCCGCACCGATGCCGTGCGGCTGCAACGGATCCGCGACGCAGTCGGCGATGAAGCCCGGATCTGTGTGGACGTCGGCGGCCGATGGTCGGCCGACTACGCCCGCCGAATGCTGCCGGTGCTGGCCGAGGTCGGGGTGTGCTGGGTCGAGGAACCGGGCGCGCTATCGGACACCGATCTGGCGCGCCACGGCCTGGCCCGAGCCGCAGGTGAACACGACTATGACCCGGTCGACCAGCTGGGCAGTCTCGGTGGCGATGTCCAGATCTGGCAGCCGGACCCGACGTGGTGTGGTGGGCTCGCTCACGCTCTGTCGATGGTGGAACTGGCGGCGCTACGGGGCATTCGCAGCCTGCCGCACGGGTCCGGTTTGGCGGTGGCGTTGGCCCTGGCTGCGAGCGCGCCCGCTGATGCTGTCGCGGCGATCGAGTACCACCTGACGCTGGAACCGTTGCGCCAAGACCATCAGCTCGAGCCACTGGTTCCCGTCGCAGGTGAGCTCGAAGCCCGCACGGTCGCTGGGTTGACCAGCGGGTATCGCTTCGAGGAAGGAGAAACCGATGCGGCAGCGTGAGGTCCGTGCGATCTGCTTCGATATCGGTGGGGTCCTGGTTCGCATGCCGCGCGGTGTCCTGGCCACCGAACTCGCCGACCTGTTCGGTGCGCCGGTAGAGCACGTTCGTGACCTGCTGATCGAACACGCCAAGACCCGACGCGCACCAACCCAGGAACTAGCCCGCATCCTCGCCGCCGAATGCGCCCGACCCGACGCCACCGACGCGGTGGCCGCTCGACTGCGTCTGCGGGTCGCCGACATGGCCGACCCACCGTTGTATCCCGACGCGATCACCACGCTCGAGCACCTCGCGGCGACCGGATTCCGAATCTGCCTGTTGTCGAATGCGATCGGACCCGACCCCGACACCCACATCCCGACCCCGCCGTACTTCGCCCTCGCCGAAGTAGTCCTGCACAGCTGGCAGATCGGCGCGTGCAAACCAGACCCCGCGGCGTTCCACGCCGTCGAGTCGGCGATGGGCCTGTCGCCGCACCAGCTGATCAATGTCGGTGATAGCGCCCGCTTCGACATCGACGGTGCGTTGGCCGCGGGCTGGTCGGCGATCCACCTCGTCCGCGACGCCACAGCATCGTCCCACCCCGAGGTTCCGCGCATCGGCGCGCTCACTGAACTGGCACCTCTGCTGACTGAAAGGCCTTGTCCGTGAACAACATTCTCGATGAGCTGCCATGCAAAGCAGGGTGGCTGACCGGCGCCCGGTCCGACCCGATCACGGGCCTGGTGGCCTTCCCCGACCTCTACCCGCGCGCTGTCGTCGATGCCCTGGACAGCGCGGCCGCCGAGCACACCCTGTTCGGCCTGGCCATCGGTGACGTCGATGACCTCAAGATCCACGTCGAGCACACCAACGCCACCGACCCCGACAGCTTTGGCCACCTCGCCGGAAACGCGCTGATGACCGAGCTGGGGGCCGTGTGCCGAGAGTGGTTCGCAGACACCGAGCTTCCCGCTGGCTGTGTGTCGACCTTCGGCGGCGACGAGGTGATTATCGTGGCTACTGGCATCACAGAGCGAGGGTTCACCGACTCGGTCACCGACCTGCGTGATCGCTGCCGTGACGCACTGCCGTGCACGGTGTCGTTTGCCTCGACCGTGGTCGGGCCAGGTTTGGTGTGGCCGAGCAAGGACCCGGCGGTACGCGCGAAGTTCCTACTCGCCGCCGTCGACCGTGCTCTGTTCGCGGCCAAAGCCTCCCGACGCGCCGCCCGCGGCCCCGCCGGCGCGGTCGTCACCGTCGATCTCGCCCAGGCGGTGCGCGATGCTGCCTGATCTGCCCACCACCCCGGTGAGCACCGGTGGTGCCGTTCGCCGACTCCACGGCCGCACCGTGCTCGTGCTCGATTTCGCCGCACCCCGCGGGCCCCACCGCGGGCGTCGTTTCCGCGTCGAGGACGACCATGGCACAACCGGCTGTTCGCGAGTGGTGTTCAACCTCGACGGCCGCGCCGCGTTGCGTCTGCCGCCCTGGGCGGCACGACAGACCAGCGGACTGGTGAGGCTGCGACTTCGTCCGTTGCCGGACCGCCGTAACCATCGTGTCCCCGCTGATCTGGATCGCGCCCTGACCGCAGCGGATCTCGACCTGGCCCACATCACCGGGCCCGAACTGACTCAGATGCTGGAGATGATCATCGAAGCCGGTGACGCGGCGGTGCGCGCGGACCGCATCACCGTGGTCGTGCGCGCGATTGGCCAGGCCGCCGCCGCACGAAAGGCCCGGCTATGACTGACACCTGGACGCAGCGTGTGAGGGCTGCCGCAGATTCGGCGACTGCTGAGGAGATCGATGCGGCGCGGCGCGCACTGGATTACCTGTGCCTGACCCAGCTGTACCTGCGCGACAACATCACCCTGACGGCGCCGCTGGAATCGCAGCACGTCAAAGCGGACCCGGCCGGGCACTGGGGAGTGTGCCCACCGGTCAACGCCGTCCTCGCCGCGCTCGGCCCGTATCGGCGTATGCCCGGCATCGACGTACGGGTTGTCCACGGGGGCGGTCATGCCGGTCCGTCCGCGCTGGCTCAGGCCTGGATCACCGGCGCCCTCGCCACCGGTGCCGACGGAATCGGTCACACCGAACACGACCTGCGGAGACTGTGCGCACAGTTCCCGCGCACCCGCTTCGGCGGCGAGATCACCCCGCTCATCCCCGGCCACGACCACCTCGGAGGCCAGCTCGGTCCCGCCCTCGCGATCGCCCACGGCATGGGGTTGGACGCCCCGAACCGGCTCTCGGTAGCGCTGATCGGCGACGGCGAATGCGAAACCGGCGCCACCGCAGCAGCCTGGCTGGGAGCGCGCGCCTTGATCGGCACCGGCACCCACGGCCGCGTACTCCCGGTCATCCTCGCGAACGGCCTGCGCATGGGCTCGGCGTCACTGCTGTCCGGCCTCGACCCACACGATCTCGCACAACACCTGGGAGGCCTGGGCTATCGGGTGATCACCGCCGGCCCGAGCACCGTCGAGATCGTCGACGCGATGGCCCGCGCACTGGGTGGGCTCGAACCGGCGCAACACGGCCCATCAACTGTCCTTGTCATCACCATCGACAAAGGCCACGGCGTACCGAACATCGTTGCCGGACAACAGCTCGCCCGCACATCCCGCGTCCACAAAGTCCCTCTGCGCAACCCACGCGAGAACGCTGCGGAATTCACCGCGCTGAGCCGCTGGCTCGCCACCTACCGCCCAGACGAGCTGTTCCTAGATGGTGCCCCCGTGGAGACGATCCGCAGTGTTCTCGCGCCTGCCGATCGCGCCCGTGTCGAGCTCGCCGCACCTCGTGGCTGCCTGGCGGCGGCGAACGCTGTCGCCGACCAGGTCGCCGGACTGAGCTTCGGTGATGCGCTCACCCGCACCCTGCGGCAGCTGAACGCGGTCTATGGACTGCGGGTTTTCAGTCCGGATGAGCTGAGTTCCAACAGGATCGAGCTGACCTCGGCCGCTGATTCCGGCTGGACGACCGAAGTGCTCAACGAAGAGCTGTGCCACGCCTGGGCACAGGGCTACCAGTCCACCGGACGACGCGCCCTCGTCATCAGCTACGAGGCATTCGCCCCGATCACCGCATCGCTACTGGCCCAGCAGCTGCTCGCCCACAGGCTTGCCGCAGCCGCCGGACGCCCCCCGACCCCGAGCCTGGTCTACCTGCTGACCAGCCTCGGCTGGCACAACACCATCACCCACGCCAACCCCGGCCTCATCGACATCGCGATCGGCACCGCCGACCCAGCCGTCCACGTCTACCTGCCCGCCGACGCCGCCCGCACCGCGGCCGCGCTCACCTTCGCCGTACGCAAGCTCGGCCGCGCCAGCCTGATCATCGCCTCCAAACACCCGATGCCTGCCCATCCGCTCACCACCGTCGACGAGGAACTGCGCAACGGGTATGCGGTCTGGGCGCATATCGCCTACGACCCGGACCCGGAGCTGATGGTGGTGTCGATCGGTGACCTTGCTGCCCGCGAACTCAGTAGTGCTGCAACAGTATTGGCCGCACACCTGCGAGTGCGCTACGTGCACATCCACGACCTGACCAGCCTCGGTGCCCCCGGCCGCCGCTCCGCGGCGATCCCCGCCGCCGACTTCGACCGGCTGTTTCCTCCCGGGGTGCCGATTCTGTTCGCCGCCACCTGCCACCCCGCGCCGGTTCATGCACTGCTCGGCGAACGCGGCGCACCGCGCACCGTCACCGTGCGCGGATGGACCAACCCACCCGTGCCGATGACCGCCGACGAACTACTCGACCACACCGCAATATCCGCGGCAGCACTACGTGAGGCCGGACTCGCCCTGGTCGACCACTCCGCGGCCCACCGCACCCCGATCCAGGAAGGAGTCCACTGAATGTCCTACGACCCCCAGGGACTGTTCGCCGGAGCTGCCCCGTACTACGCCCGCTTCCGGCCCGGCTACCCGGCGGCGATGTTCACCACGCTGCGTGAACGGTTCGGTCTCGACGGCACCCAACAGGTGCTCGACCTCGGGTGCGGCACCGGCCAGATCGCAATACCCGTGGCACCGCTGGTCGCCCGCGTGTTCGCCGTGGATCCCGACCCGCAGATGCTCGCCGAAGGCGCCGAGCTCGCCACCGCCGCGGCGATCAACAACATCAGCTGGTGTGAGGGCGACTCCTACCGACTCGACGACCTCGACCTTCCCGAACTGGACCTGGTCACCATGGGCGCCAGCTTCCACTGGACCGAGCGCACCGCCCTGCTCGCCGACCTCGACCACCGTCTCACCGCACACGGGGCGGTCGTGTTGGCCAGCGGCGGAGCGCCGGCCACCGCCACACCACCGCCCTGGCACGACGTCGTCACCGAGGTGCGCACCGCCCATCTGGGCCCGCAGCGCCGCGCGGGCACCACCACCTACACCCACCCCGACCTCACCCACACCGAAGTCCTGGCCACCTCGCCGTTCTTCGAGATCGACACCCTTACCTGGACATGGGACAAGGACCGCGACATCGACTCCGTAGTCGGACTCCAGTTCTCCTTCTCCTACAGCACCCCCGCCCAATTCAGCGACGAAAGTGCCCGCGCCGCATTCGAATCCGACTTGCGGGCCGCACTGGTCGACCAGTGCGGCATAGATGCGGTGCTCACCGAACACCTCACCACCGAGCTGATCATCGCCACCCGACCGAACGGAGGGTCATGACCCGCATCCCGCTCCGGATCACCCCCGCCGAGGCCGCCGACACAGGTCGTGTCGTCGTCGAATGGATCATGAGCAGCGTCTGCAACTACGCCTGCCACTATTGCCCGATCTACCTGCACGACAACCGCGTTCGTTGGCCCGACTACGACTCTGTCCACCGGTTCGTCGGTACCGTCGTCGAGCACTACCGCGGCCACGACATCACCTTCCTGCTCAGCGGCGGCGAGATCACGCTCTGGCCGCACCTGCCACGCATGGCCGCAGATCTGCGTGCCTATGGCATCGATGTCGCGATTCTGTCCAACGGCACACGGCCCTTGGCCTGGTGGAACACCCATGCACCGACGTTCGACCATGTGCTGCTCAGCTACCACCACGAACGCGCCGAACCCGAACACTTCCGCGCCGTCGTCGACACCATCGCCGCAACGACCAGCGTCGATGTGAACATCGTGATCGACCCCACCGCCTTCGACACCACGATGAGTCTCGCCGCGACCATCCAGGCCGACGGCAACGCGCCGGTGCACCGCAAGATCATGTTCCTCGACGGCTGGGCCCGCCCGGCCGACTACAGCCCCGCCCAGCACGTCGCGCTCACCGACGGGCTCGCCACCGAGGTCGACCAGCCCGGATCTCGGGAATTCGCCCTGTTGAAAGGCGATCTCGACATCGAATACCTCGACGGCACACACCAGGTCATGACGCCGTCGCAGATCATCGACACCGGCGCCAACAGCTGGCCCGGCTGGACCTGCGACGTCGGCGCCGAATCGCTGTTCATCCGATTCGACGAGATCTGGCCGGCGTCGTGCCGCGAAGGCGGGCCCGTCGGATCGATCTTCGACACTAACCTGCGCCTGCCCACCGCAGGCGTCACCTGCTCGGCCACGTCCTGCAACTGCATCGCCGGCATCAAAGCCACCAAGGCAGCCCCGACTGCCGCCCACCACTGACAACCGAGGTGACCAGCATGTACACCGTCTCCGACCTGCGCCAACTCCACCTCGAAGTCTCCACTCGCTGCAACGCCGAATGCCCGATGTGCGCACGTAACCTCTTCGGCGCCACCGCCCCCGGCCTCACCGAGACCTCGATGACGCTGAACCAATTCCGCACCTGCATGCCCGAAGACGTCCTGGCCAAGCTCGAGGTGGTCGACATCTGCGGCGCCTACGGTGACCCGGCCATCGCCCCCGAACTGCTCGACATCTGCCGCCACATCCAAGCCACCAGCCCCGCAACCCGGATCAGGATCTACTCCAACGGCGGCCTGCGCACCCCGAAGTGGTGGGCACAGCTGGCCAAAATCCCCGACATCACCACAATTTTCGCTATCGACGGGCTGACCACCAACGAGGTGTACAGGCGCAAGGTCGACACCGACAAAGCCCTGCGCAACGCCACAGCCTTCATTGACGCCGGTGGTCGCGCCCAGTGGGACTACATCGCCTTCGCCCACAACGAACACGAGATCGACGCCGCCCGCGCCCACGCCACCGACCTCGGCTTCGCCGAGTTCCAGGTCAAAAAGACCGCCCGCTTCCTGCGCCCGCTCTACGAACCCGCACCCGAACTACGCCCCGGCGACGGCATCGGCACCGTCCCGATCTACGACCGCACCGGCGAAGTGGTCGGCGAACTGCGGCCGCCCGCTGACGAGCGCCTCGTCAACGAGGTCGTGCTCTGGGCACGCAGCATCGAGGCCCGCGCCGAATACTTCGACGAGTTCTTCGACACCTGCGCCGTTCGATGCCTCGCCCTGGATTCGAGCGCGATCTTCCTCGCCGCCACTGGGCACGTCTACCCGTGCTGCTGGCTCTACGTCCAAGCCACCCTGCCCGAGCTCTACGGCAAACACGCCGCCACCGACCGACAGGTCCACGACCTGCTCACCGACACCGGCGGGCCCGACACCCTCGACGCCGCCGAACACCCACTCGACGACATCCTGACCAGCAACTTCTTCACGGCCGTGGAAAACAGCTGGAGCGCCGATTCCGTCGCAGGAGGAAAGCTCAAGGTGTGCTCGCGAGTCTGCGGCGAAGGGTTCAGCGCCTACCGGCGCCAATTCGACCGTCCCGACCTTGTTCCCTGACCACAGCCTGCGAACGAGACGTTCATCCGATCACGAGGGTAAGGAATGATGACAACATGACCGAGACCTCGTCGTCTGCGTCGACTCCGCCGAGCTGGCCTCTGCAGCCCGGCTACCGCGAGGATCTGTTTCGCGGGACGGCGGAGTACTACAGCCGGTATCGCCCGGCTTACCCTGAGCGCCTGTTCGAGGACCTACTCGCTCGTACGGGTCAGGGCGGCCTCCTCATCGACCTTGCCTGCGGCACAGGCGAAATCGCGATTCCACTGCACGACCGGTTCGCCCACGTCCAGGCTGTTGACCTCGAACCCGACATGGTCGAGGTCGGCCGCCGCAAAGCCATCGAAGTCGACGCGACCAATATCGACTGGAGCGTCGGCAGAGCCGAGGATTTGGTGGTCACCGACCCGGCACAGCTGGTCACGATCGGCAACGCCTTCCATCGCCTCGACCGACCGATGATCGCCGAACGTGCCGGTCAGTGGCTGGATCCGGGCGGTTTTCTGGCGATTGTGGGCAGCAGTACACCGTGGAGTGGAACCGAGTCGTGGCAGGCCATCGCCGTCGACGTCGTGGCCCGATGGTCCGGCGAACCGGGACGCCCTGCGAGTCCGGCGACAGCGACGGCTGACAGCAGCGCCCCTCCTCGGCGCACCCACGAAGAGATCCTGCGGGAGGCCGGGTTCCTCGACGTCACCGAGTACCGGTTCCCGACACCACACGCTTGGACGGCGGACGAGTTCCTCGGATTCTTGTGGTCGACCTCCTACACCGCCTCGATTCGTCAGAACCCCGCTGTCGCTGAAGAATTTGAGAAGGACCTTCGAGCGCAACTTCTCGAGTGCGAGCCGTCCAGACAGCTACAGGAGTCGATCGCGCACTACTACATCCTCGGCCGCAAACCCAATGCCCGATGAGTGCTCGGCCACCGGACCAGGACGTATCTTCGACTAACGACCGGGAGCGGCCCGTAGAAATCTGTCGTGAACGAGTCCGTCGAGCCGGGGAGATCAGGGCCGCGATCGGAGCCGAGTGGATACGGCACACGGATGATCGACCGCGCCGAATCGACGTCATCCGGGGAGAAACGGGCACCACCTGGATCTTCGTAGTCAGAACTGTGATACCCATGCCCGTCCGACTCAGTGTCCTGTTCGGGGAGTGGCTGTACCGCGGTTTGCGCTGCGCCGGGGATTCGGTCCCACTGGGAGTGGTGCCAACTGGATGTGCGCACCGCCGAGCGCTATCTTGAGTCCTGTTCAGCACTGCTGCGCCTTTTCGAGCTGGCCGACGGCCGCGTAAGCGCTGACAATGTCGGGCACCGGGTGCAGCGTCACGCCGGTGTCGTTGACGTGGTGGTGGTCAATTTCGGGCCGCCACCAGTGCACGCCGACCAGACCGGGTTCCAGGAGCGTATACGGGGCGAGCATCGATCGGATGCACTCTTCGCTACGCGGGTAGTAGCCGATCCCGGCCAGGCACAGGTCTTCGGCGGCCCGAGCGATGGCATGGTTGTCGAGATCGCCGGTGATGTGGCTGAGCACGAGCCAGGATCCGGCCGGTAGCCCACGAGTCAGATCCGCCAGGACCGCAGGCGCCTCCGCCAATAGTTCGGCGGTTCCGGACAGGCACACCGCCATCGGTGCGGACATGTCCATCACCGCGGCGATGTGGTCGAGGACCGCGGCGGTGTCGGTCAGGTCGGCTTCGGCGAAGCTGGCGTTCGGCGTGACCAGCAGCGCGCGGGCGTAAGTAGCTACGAACCGGTCGTTGTCGATGTAGAGCGTGCGGGCGTTTTCGTTGGCTCCGGTGGCGACGTCACCGATATCGGGGGCCCACGGGAGCCCGCAACCGAGGTCGACGATCTGGGTGACCTGGTGCTCGGTGACGAGGTGTTCGACCGCGCGGACCGCGAATCGGCGTGATTCGTGTACGGCGACCCGGAGCCGTTTCGGCATGGTTTCGGCGAGAAGGCGGTCCGGTTCGTGGCTGTCCTTGCCGCCGAGCAACGCATTGTGAACCCGTGCCGGGTGGGGATGTGGCACTTGCCATCCTTCATTCGTAGGCGTTCAACAGGTTTCAGTCGGTCAGGAGCGTGCGGACGTGGTCGAGTCGTCCCGCCCCAGGAGGTGTGATCGCGCTCAGGATCCCGTAATGGGGATCGCGCGGATTCGGCTGTGCCGCTGTGTTGCCGGGAGGTGTCCGGAGTCGTTGTGCCGCACCAGGACTGCGCGCTGACTGGCGGGTGACCACGGGGCGGGCACCAGATCCCAGGTCATGATGGCGGTGTGGTCGATCGCCAGCTTCGATCGGCCCCGGGAGTCAGTCGGTAGCCCCAGCATGACCTCGTGGACGGCCATGAGGTTTTCCGTGGACCCGAACGCGAGGATGTGTTCGCCGGGGTGCCGTCGGACGAGCTCACGATCGCGGTGCGTATCGAGGCGTGAAACGCTGTCATCGGCTCAGCGCCTTCGGCGATCGGACGGTCCGGGTGCAGCGCGGGATGCGCGCCGCAGAACTCATCGAACACCTCGCGCCAGCTGCGCCCCTCGGCCGCTCCGTAATTGGCGTACCGCCACGAAGGGATGTGCCGGATCTCTAGCCCGAGTATCTGTGCCACGGGCTCGGCGGTCTGCATGGCCCGTGCCAGGAGGGGCGAATAGATCTGTGTGATCGGGTCGTCGTAGTGATCGAGCTCGATCCGTCGGGCCAGACAGTCGGCTTGCTGATGGCCCAGCTCGGTCAACCCGGTGCAGGTGTTCTCGCCCCGGATCTGCTGAGCCACATTCGAGTTCGAGTGGGCGTGCCGGACGAAACTCAGTCGCGTGCTGACCGTCTTCCCGAGGTCATCAGCCTGGATCGTCATTGTCATCCTCAGTTCCTCTGCACGCTCAGGGCGTTTGCATGGTCATCGGTAGGCGATGCTGGTGATTTTGGTGTCTGCCCGAGCTCACTTCCGGGAGAGTTCCACCAGGTGTGGTCATGTGAGTTGGGGGTGGTGCCCCCGGAGGCCGGGAAGTTGGCGGCCTCCGGGGGCATTTCCCCACCCTCGGACCGGCGCGGCTCGGGGGTCGCCGGGTGGTCCGAGGTATTCAGGTGGTCTGTGAAAGTCGCATTCGCGGGAAGCGGATCGGAAGGTGTGGGTGGCCCCGGAAGTCGTCGGGAAACAACTTACGGGGCTGCCTTCGCACGGGCCGGGCACGGTGTCTCGGCGGCTCACCGGGCAGTTTCGGCGCCGGATTGGTCCGCGGTGCCACTCGCTTCTGCGTGTTGATCACCGCGCGCCGTCCGCTTCCGAGCGACACGGCAGTGGTCGGCGAGGTGTGGGGAGCTGGCGGGCGCCGAGCGCGAGCTCGACACTGAGGTGGGTGTAGGCGTCGAGAAGTTCAAACAGCTGCGGCGCCGCGGGCAGATGCTCGGTGCCGTCGCGGTGATCATCTACTTCGATCCACAGTCCAACCACGCGCGAGAGCACCGCCCCGACCGACTCCGAATGCCGGGGCGCTGTCGCCTGGGGGACCACGGATCTGGCCCTGAGCCGCCGTGCGACCTCGCAGTCGATCGCGTACACGGTGTGCTCGATGTCGGACGCAGCTACGCACGCTAATTCGGCAGCCTCCGATACCGCCGCCGACGGAAGCCCTTCGATGGCCAGATCGGCGGCAGCACTGCGGTGCAGCCGATGATGGGCGTGAAGTTCTCGCAAGGCGGTGACCAGCTCAGGTCGCCGGTGCGGTATCAGATCGTCCGGGTTGATCAGGACTGTCAGCACGGTGGTGACACTCGGCAGGATCGGGTGAACGTCAGGTCTGGTCATCAATGCGCCCCCGCGGTCGAAAGCTCGTATCGGATAGGGATGTGGGTGATCAGGTCGGTCCACTGATCGGCCAGGGCAGCGCAGGCAGTCCACGCGGCATGCACCGCGTCGCCCGCCGGGTCGGTCGTTGCCAGCAGCTTCCGTGCGCGTGCTCCGGCGCGGGTCATCTCGTCGACGAGCGCACCGACCGACAGCGGCACTGAGTGCGTGGCGGTACCGAGGTTGTTCACGATCCATCCATCGATCGCGTCGACCAGGCCCCGGCGTCGCTGGGCCGCCACCATGGGGCGGTAGATTGTCCAGCGCTTGCGATGCAGTTTCGCCAGGGCACAAGCCAATTGGGCGATCGGATGCTCACCTGCGGCCGCGGGCCCACAGAACAGCGCCGCGTTGAGCTGGTGCCAGTTGGGCAAATCGTTCGGCGTGTTCATGAGCACGGTGGTCATGCCGATTACCGCCGCGGTGAGAGTTCGGCGCACAGCTTGATCGCGTGCACGACAGCGGATCCGGGCGGCAGGAGATCCGTCGGCGAGCTGATCCAATGCCGATCGACTTCGCGCTCACCCTTCGGGGTCGGCAGAGCGATCTCGCCACCGCCACGCACGACCGATACGTAACGGCGGAACAGCCCCGCGTAGGTGGCCGTGGTTTCGTCGATGTCGGGCCGGACCATGACCGTCCAGCGGCCCGACCGTGGATGCGACCCTGTCGGGCCGAACGCAAGGCCGCTCTCACTCAGCTTTCTACGGACCTGTGGGGCCAGCTGCGAGGGCAAGATCACCGCGCCGAGGCGCGAGTTGGCGAGGACGAAGATTCGGCGCACGTCCGGGCGCACGATCGCGTCGATACCGCACGAGCGGTAGTACGAACACCGGGCCTGCAGCGTTTCGCTGTTGGTGACCGGAAGAACGGTGGCGGCGGGCGTGGAATCGGTGAACATCGCGGGCCCCTCAGTAATCGGTGCCATCGCTCACGTACGCATACGCGGCGATCGCGGGAAGACAGTCCGGACCGTGCCCGCCGTGCACACGGTCGACCGCGGCCACGTCGGCGGGACAGGCGAATTCGCCGGGATCCTCACGGCAGTCCCATGCGCGTTTCGTCGACGGCGGTGTGGCCGGATCGATGTGCACCATGTCGGCTCCTGAACTGGGTTTCTCCGTCGCCCGAGGCCGCGTATTCTCGAGGTGAATCCGGTGGGTCGCGTTGGGCGAGAACGTATTTCTCAGCGTGTCCGATGCGCGCGGATGATCCCAGCGGAAACGACCGACGGAACCTGTACAGAACCTGTACGAAACCCGTACGGTTTCCCACAACTGGTTGCAGCTGCAGACAAGGGGCGAGAATGATCGTCAGCAAATGGACAGCAGCACACGTGTTTGCGCTGCGCGAGTACGCGCTGCGGGAAGAAAAGGTCGAGTTCGCCAAGCGACTGGGATTCACCGTCGACGCCGTCACCAAGTGGGAGCGCAGCGCCACATTGGAGAGACCGGTACGGGGCGAAAGCGCCAGAGCGCTCGATACTGCTCTCGAAATGCTGACCCCCACCCAACTGGCACGCATGTGTCTGGCACCGGGAATCGAGGATGAGGTGAACCGCAGGCAATTCGGCTTCGGCACGGCGGCGATCGTCGGCGCGACGCTAGTGGTCGACTCCGCCACGGCACAGGCTTCGGTGTCGGGGCAGCGAATTGGATTCGACGATGTCCGTGCGCTGGTCGACTACACCGAGGCAATCGAGCAACGCGACCAACGTGAAGGCGGCGCCTTCCTCGTCGACGAGGCACGCATCGCGCTGGCAGTAGCCCGCCAGCAGCTCGATGTTGCGATATGCGACCCGATCACCGGTACAGCGGCGGCGAGCGCGGTCGGCAACCTCGCCACCATCACCGGGTTTCTGGCCTACGACGCTGACGACCAGGATCTGGCGCGCGAATGCTATTCCGCTGCAATGGACCTAGCGAGCAGGTCCGGCGACGACGAGCTCACCGTTCACACCCTGTGCAACAGAGCCACCCAGGAAATCACGCTGTCGAGAGAAGGCCGCGGCGGCAACCCGTATCTCGCGCTGCAGAATATTGCACGCGCCGAACACCTCGCCGGGGGTTGGCGGCCAGGCCGCATCCACGCACTCATCCGTGTGCGAGCTGCCCAGGCGCACGCCCGAATCGGCGACGCCGATGGATTCCGCATCGCCATGGATGATGCGCATCGAGCCCTCGACGCCGCACTCAACACCGAGCTGATCACCCATTGCCCGCGCTGGTTGCGGTTTGTCGATCCTGCCGAGCTCGCAGGGCATGAAGCCCGCGCCTACTCCGACCTCGGCGACCACCGTGCCGCACTGAATCTCTACGAGACAGCCCTGCAAGGCCAAGGCCGCCGCAACACCGCCAATGCCGCCGCGTGGCACGCCAACACCCGCGCCGCGGTCGGCGACCTACAAGGGGCACTCGAAGCCGCTGAACCGGTCCTGCTGGCGATGGAAGGCTCCGGCTCGGGCCGCCCCGCAATCAGGTCGCCCCGAACACTGCGAGTGCTGGCGCCAATCCGCCAAATCGCCGGCGCGGGCGATGGCTTCATCGACCGATACAACAAGCTCGACAAGCCCGACAAGAAGGCGCTTTCCGCATGACCGACAGGATCTTCCGCCGCTACGACGCAGCTGAAGCCCGCGCACATCGCGACCTAGTCGAAGATGTGTACCGGCGCGCCTACAGCGCCGCGATCGCAGCCGACGACCCGTTCGAATCGCCGGAAGCGTTCATGACGCGTTTCGACGCCTACACCGCGCCGGACCGAGCGAGCAGATTCGAACTGGTCACCGTCACGGTCGATAACACCGTCGTCGGCCAGACCTGGGGATGGCCACTTGGACCAAACTCGGCGTGGTGGCGCGGACTTCACCTCGATGACCCAGACACCGACCACACCGCATTCATCGACGAGTCTGGACAAAGGACCTTCGCGCTCAGCGAGATCATGGTCGACCCGGAATACACCGGCCAGGGCCTCGCGCACTCTCTCCACGACGAGCTCCTGAACGCGCGGTCCGAAGAACGTGCGACCCTGCTCGTCGACCCCGAGAATCCCGCCGCGTACACCGCGTACAGGAAGTGGGGCTGGGCGCGAGCTGGAACATTGACGCCGGACTGGCCAGATGCGCCGACATTCGATGTTCTGATGTTCAAACTTGGCCGGTAGAGCTACGGCCAGATCAACCGTCGAACCGCGTGCGCATCGTTCCAGATAGGAATGCTTCGCATTTGCTGAGGCGTAATGTGGCCTGCGAGGGCCGATCTCCCCCCATCGGTCCGAACGCGTAGGTGGCGTCCCCATGCCATCTACGCCATCATCGAGCCGCCGAAGCCTACCTCCCCCCCAAGGCTTCGGCGGCTCGTCCATCTCCATTGGGAAGCCTGATAGCTTCCTGACTGACCCACTGGCGCAACGGCACCGCGATCGTGCCGTTGGAACTCGTGTACGCCACCTCTACCTCGCCGATCCAAAATCCGAGGCGGACGCGCAGCCACCGGTGCAAGGTGGCCGGGAGCCAGCCCTGATCCAACCGCAAATCGAGACCACCAGCAGAGACCCCGATTGCACGCTTGTTCGCTCGAGGCCACTGCTTGGGCAGCACGATCACCGCACATGGGTCGACTTCTACCGACAGTGGCCTCGACAGCCACCTCATCATCTCGTGATTGCTGAGTGAGCGCGTCATCCGGTGTGAGCCAGTGTCAGAGGTGCGATGTCGGGATGATTCCAGCGGGTCCGACCGCCATGTCCGCGCAGCACGACTCGCCCTCGTCGAACGCAGCGGCCGCCGGCGAGGACATCGATGTCGAGGTCGATCTTGCTGACTCTGCCGCGGCCGCGCCCCAGCCCATAGGTCGGACGCCGTTGGATACGCAGGTCAAGGTGCGCCTGTCTGGCCCAATCGGCGCGGGTAGCGACAAGGATCGCACCTTTGGCGCGCAGCCGACCCCGCAGCTTTTCGAAGTCAGCCGGTCGAATATGGGCCCGGGGCAGATCAAACACGATCACATCGACGCCATCGGCCAGAACTCCCGCCACCTCCGCGGCGCGCTCATCCGGGGTCGAGATCACCGCCAGGCGCTCGAGCACAGCGCCCATCTCCCAGGCGGCAAGCAACCCGATCTGAGGCTCGGTCGGATCGGTAAGAACCGCGGCATGCCGACCAGACGCGGTCGCCCCCGCGAGAAGCCCGCACAGGACAGCCCCCCGCGGGCAAGTGACCATCGTGCCGCGCGCCAGACCATGATCGGGAAGTAGCGCGCCGAGCGGCCCCTCGATAGGAAGGATGTCGTGGCCAGGTACCGGTGTCCGGGCCGAAGATCCCGCACGCGCGGGGATAGCGTCCATCTGCTGACGCAGACGGGCGAGCCGCTGGTCGAGCGGCAACGCGGCGAGGTCCGTCCCCGTCGACCCAGTGCCCAGTCCAGTCGAACGCATGTTCGAAGTATCCCACATCGGTCGGCATCCAACAGCCGCGACCTACTGGCGTCTTACCCGACAAGGCGGGCCAACGCAGAGACATTCAGAACGTCAATGAGGATCAAGGGACCTCGGGCGAGACGGGTATGGTAACGAAATATCCCGCGCCGGAACCGAATACGCGCGGAATTGTCCGCTCGTCCGCACAGGAATTCCGTATAAAAATAGACCGTCAGGCGAGCTGATATCGCCTGACGGTCTATCTCTTATTTCAAACTCAGTAGGTGGTGCAGACATTGACACCAGCAGGGCTGATGCACGGGTCAGCCGGCATCTGCTGTTCCTGCTGGGCATCCCAGTCTTCGAGCTGGGGGTTCAGGCCCTGCTCCGGGAAGGGCTCGCCTTCCCAGCCACCCTCGACGGCCAAGGCGTTACCGGCGGTCACGGTCGCCATACCGCCCGCAAGCGCGGCGCCGAGCAGGATCGCGGCTGCGAACTTCTTCATGATGATCTCCTTCTCTTTCCTGATTCCCTCATGCGTATTGCGCATGCGTATTGCGGCTGCTATCCGACGGTTAATTTCCAGCAGCTAATGCCTAGTTCGGAATGATCCCGGAGGGATCAGTCGGCTGAATGTGGTCGTCCCAGAGCCACGGCTCCGGAACCGATCCGTCCTGCGGGTTGTGCATGGGTGCAATCTGGCAGGTGTTGGTGACGTGGCAGTCGTTGTAGTAGTCCTGCCAGCTGCCGTATCCCGCCGGAACCTGGTTCGCAGACTGGCCGGGGTCCTGGCTCATGTCCTGAGCCGAGGCCACACCAGCGCCGACTCCGGTGATGAGGCCGATGCCAATGAAAATCGTGGCTGCGATCTTCTTCACGCGCACTCTTCTCTCTTTGTTGGGCCCTCTAATATCGGGGAAGAGTCGGGACTACAAGAGCTGGATGTTCTTGTGAGGGGCACTTCATCCCATAGCTCTTTCTCGACTCGAATTGAATCGCAAAGATATTCTCTCCCCCTTAACAAATGTTTAACAGCTTCAGAAATGGCCACGTCAATACAACAAATGCGGCGTTCTTGAGTTATTGAAATCTTGAGTTATTCTAACGCTTTGGGGTATTACGGCCAGCCCGTTGCTCGCCGTAATCCCGCAGGACTTTCAGGCTTCCTCCAGCGGAAATGGAGGAGTCTGTCGCCGTGGAAACGCCCTACCCTGGATCTGTCTCAACAGGGGGCATATCCACAAGCGGCGGCCACGGGGAAGGTGCCGACAAATCGCATCTCAGCCCAGCATCCGCGTCCGAGCTGGTGATCGATGCGCAGGCCGGATCTGCCCACCCTGCGACAGGTGACGATACGACAGGCATCGCCCAAACATCGACCATGAGAACTAAAGCGCCAGCAACGTTGCCGACACCGAACAGAAGCTGTACGAATTTGCTCTTCATATCCCCCTCAGTTCCGACTATAAATGCTCCTCATGCCCACCCATCGTGCACGACTCGAACTGAACCGTGCAGACCTTTCCACGTTCTTAACGGGTACTTTCAAAGGTCTTCAGCCGGGGCCCTAAAAACATCGGTATCACGGTTTGGCCCCACTGGGCAAATATGATATCGGCAACCCCCTCTGATGAGTCCAGCCGGGCCCATCGCAATCTCGACCCGGTCATCCCCGTCGAGAGTGTAGCGCAGGCGGAAACGGGGTCAAGCGATGGTTGCTGTCGGCGTGTGCACCCCACCGTCCATAGAGCCGTCTATCGAAAGATCGTGCCGCCACGCCGTTTTCGGATGCCTCGCCCTGCGGCGTAGGCCGCTCGCCGCGGGACCGGCAGAACGGAACTATCCGGACAATTTGGGCAATATGTTTGAGAGTGGATCCAGCTAGGTAACCTATTGTGCCCTCACGTCCCATCTGGGAGTCGATATGGGCGTATGACCTGCGGAAATGTGAGGTGCGCGGCGTCGGCTAACGCTTGAAGAAAGCATGTGGTTAGACTCTTGACCGCAAGTAGACGGAATTCATTGTCGGACTACTCGCGAGCGTGATCGAGGGACACGAGAGAGTTTTATAACCTCGCTGTGGGGGTTATCAATGACGGGGAGATTGATGAAACTGAAGTCCGCGATGGCGGGTTCAACCATGGTTGCTGCCATTTGCCTGGGGATGTCGGGCACTGCCCACGCCGAAGTCGTGAATTTCGCTCCGAAGAGCGAAAATTTCACCACAGGTGACGGTTGGGACGTCACCATCCGACTCGAAAACGAGAGCTGGAACAAGCTCGCACCGCAGAACATGGCAGGCACGAGCCGCCAAGGTCAGGCGACCGTTCGCGGCGTTGTCGATGTGACCGGCGCAGGCGAGACCGAACTCAAATCAGCAGTGATGCGCGTCGGCTACATCATCGGCTGCTTCGCCAACCTGAACTCCGTGACCGCTAGCGCCGCAATGACATTGGGCCCCTCGGTCGGTATCAACACGATCGGCCCCACCGCCGGATTGGGCGGAAACATCGGACCGACCATCGGCATGTCAGCGAGCCCGGGTGAGATCAAGGCCTACTCGATGCAGGAGAAGACCCTCGCCTCGACGCACTCCTTCGCCGAGATCAGCGGCGTGAACGTCAACATCGATGGGTGCCTTGGCCCTGCTCAGGTTCGGTCCTACGCTGTACTGACGATCGATAGCAAGGCCGGGAAGTCCACCAAGGAGATCTACGGCGACCTGTTCGCGATCTAGGAAGAAGTCAGCCCGATGAAGAACCGAAGATCCAAACTAGGTTTGCTCGCGGCCACCTTCGCAGTGCTCTCCGGTATGGCCATCGCGACCGTCCAGGCAGCACCGAGCGAGCTGAACATCCAGCCCGAACCGGGCCCCAGCCAGGGCAAAGACCTCCCGACGGCGCCGAGCATCACGGTGCCGACCAACCCCGGCACCGGTGGTGGTGGGACGACGCCGACCGGATCGCCGTCGACACCTCCCGAACCGTCGTCGACCGCGGTACAGGAGGCTCCGACCACACCGAAGGCGCCGACTTCCACCGAGTCGTCGACCACCAAGAAGAAAAGCAAGCCGACCCCCGGTCAGGAGTTACCCGAGCTCGGTCGCCAGCCCGGTAACCCGAACGCTCCCGGCGCTGACTGGGCGCCCGCACCCCAGTAACACCTCAACGCAGAGTTGGGGCGGCCCCGCGCGCGGGGGGCCCGCGCCGTGGTGTGTGGGGGGGGCGGGCCCCGCGGACCGCGCGACCGCCCCCCCCCC
>NZ_JBHXNJ010000022.1:0-4406 GCF_042719655.1 Nocardia sp. NPDC058518 | reverse complement strand
GCCCTGGGTCGCCACCCGGGTACCCCTAACGCACCGGGCGCTTAGTGGGCCCCCCCACCCCATTAACCCCACAACGCAGTGTGGCCCCCCCCGATCGCCGGGGGCAACTCCTGTTTGGGTTCCTGGTCGGCCGCGACACGATTCCGGTACTCGCCGCCGAAACCCCCGTCCTGTGGCGCAAACCCGGCGACAAATAGCGAAAACCCCGCTCCGCCGATCCGGTCCCGGCTACCGGCTACGCCATCACCATCGGACCAGACGTCAACGGCTCCCGCGGGTGATGGCACCAACAGCCGGCGAATTCCCGCGAACCTCCGATGTGAGACAATGCCGCAGTGCGTGGGAGCAATTGGTGGGGGCGTCAGCAGGCGCACGGAATTATTCGGGTAGCGCTAGTCGCGGGCATCGTCGGAACCTCGGTGAGCATCGGCGCACCGGCCGCGACCGCGGCCAGACCGCCAGCGATCGACATGTCAGCACTGCCGGCCGACGCCGCGCCGAAACCGGCCGCCGACGTCGAGATCGCGAACCCCTGCACCAGCACCCGAACCCGCAACTCGATGGCGACACCGCCCTCCCAGGTCTACCTCGGGCTCGAACCCGCCTGGCAGTTCAGCAAAGGCGCCGGGCAGACCGTCGCCGTCATCGACACCGGTGTCGCGCGCCATCCGCGCCTGCCCAACCTCATCGGAGGTGGCGACTATGTCGCCGACAGCGACGGCACCCAAGACTGCGACGCCCACGGCACGTTCGTCGCCGGGCTGATCGCCGCACAACCCTCCACCAGCGACACCTTCGTCGGCGTCGCACCGGAAGCCCAGATCATCGCCATCCGGCAATCCTCGGGCGCCTATCGAGTCAAAGGCCGAGAGGTCGATCCCAACGATCCGAAGAACGGCGGCGGCGTCGGCACGGTGTCCAGCCTCGCCGACGCGGTGCGCCATGCCGCCGACATGGGCGCCACCATCATCAACATCAGCGAAGTTGCTTGCGGGACACCGTCGATGGCCGACCGCAAACTCGGTGCGGCCGTCGCCTACGCCGCGACTGTGAAAGACGCCGTCATCGTCGCCTCCGCCGGAAATACGGACAACAAAAATTGCACCGGCAATCCCGGCATCAACCCGCTCAACCCCGGCGCCGACCCGTGGGACTCCATGACCACCGCGGTCACCCCGGCCTGGTACGACGACTATGTCCTGTCCGTCGGATCAGTCGACCTCAACGGACAACCCAGCAAATTCACCGTCCCCGGCCCCTGGGTCGGGGTTTCCGCGCCCGGCGAACAGATCGTCTCCCTAGACCCCAACAGCGCGGGCCTGGCCTACGCCACCATCACCACCCAGGGCGCCGACGCCAATATCGCCGGAACCTCCTTCGCGGCCCCCTACGTCGCAGGCGTCGCCGCGCTGGTACGCGACCGATTCCCCAACCTGACCGCCGCGCAGGTCATCCACCGGATCCAGGCCACGACCCACAAGACACCCGAGGGCTGGAATCCGTTCGGTGGATTCGGCACCATCGACCCCGTCGCCGCGCTCACCCACGACGTCGATACCACCCAGGTCCTCACGAAGAAGCCCTCGAGCGCTCTCGGCCGCAACATCCAGCTGCCCGTGCCCGAAGCAGCACCCGCACCCGACAACACCGCCCGCAACGTCTCACTGATCGGCGCTGGCGTCGTCGCGCTGCTCTGCATCCTCGGCTACCTCGCCTCATTCCCGCT
Source organism: Nocardia sp. NPDC058518 (assembly GCF_042719655.1). Lineage (NCBI taxonomy): Bacteria > Bacillati > Actinomycetota > Actinomycetes > Mycobacteriales > Nocardiaceae > Nocardia > Nocardia sp. NPDC058518. The sequence goes on along the minus strand of NZ_JBHXNJ010000022.1, from coordinate 2,680 downwards.
CAATCGGGCATTCCGCGGACGCGGGGACTGAACCGTATGGGCGACATCGGACCGATCCGCCGCCGCATCGAGGTGATCCCAACCACCAAGCCGGTGCTGCCCGTGCCCGCCGAACCGGCCGCACCGAATCCCGTGCGCGAACCCGCACCCGCGCCGCGCCGCGAACCTGCCCCGACGCGATGACCGACCTCGCCGTCGGTCTCTACGCCGTCAGGACCTTCTGTGTAGATCCGAGCGGTCGACTGCTGCCGGTCGCAGCACACCGGTACTACCGCGGCGCCAACGCCTGGACCCGCGGCCACTGCATCGCGACCTGCCTGGCCTACCCCGGCTCCGTCCACAACGTGCCCGACGAGACCTGCGACTGCGGCATCTACGCCTTCGCCGACACCAGGCCGCTACGCGCGCAATACAGCCAAGCCCACGGACTCGTCGCCGTCATCGCCCTGGAAGGCGCTGTGCTCGAAGGCGAACACGGCTACCGAGCCCAAGCCGCCCGCGTAGTCGCCCTCTGGGCAGAACCCACCGTCGTCGACCCATCCCTACGCAGCAAGATCACCGACAACCTCGACGACGACGTCACCTTCTACGACGACCTCGACACCATGGTCGCCGCCTACCCCGGACTACGCCACACACCGACCACACAGCTGGCCACACCCAAAAAGGCCGACGTGCGGCTCACCTCCACCCTGCCGCGCCGCCAGCTCGTCAAAGCCGCTACCACCACGACGAAATGGTGGGCCCGTGTCGCCGCGTACGTGGCCGTGTTCAGCTTCTGGCCGATCTGGAACCACTACGCCACCAACTCCGGCTTCGACCCGGCCACCTACCCGATCTTCGACGCCGCGATGTCGATCCCACGATGGCTCCACCGATTCGGCACAACGCTGGGCGCCCCCACCTGGATGTGGCTCGGACTTGCCCCCGCCGCCGTCGTCGCCGGTCTCTACGCGGTGCCCACCACCCGGCACACCGCGAGCCGACTCGTAGCTCCCGCCGAAGGACTCATCCAAGTCACCGTCGCCGCCGTGATCACCGCGACCCTTTTCGGCACGCCCTCGATCGGGCACTCCCCCGTGAGCTGGATCCTCGCGACCACCCTCACCATCGCGGCCGTGACTATGCGCCCCATCGCCAGCGCCCGCAAGCTACGAGACCCCGCGTCGAATCAGCTGAGCTGACACCAACTTTCGCCGCGCACGACCGCCGCGAGCACGTGGAGACCACCGGTCACCGGACGCCGCATCAATCAGACTCGCGCCCCGCCAACCGTCTCATTCGCTCCAAGGGACAAGATCGACCAACCGCATTCTGAACGCGTACGCCCCAGCGGCATCCAAGGGGTCCCGGTAGTAATCGCCGAGAATCCAACGAAGTTCAGGATGCCTACCGGGTAGAGGGTGATTCGACCGTTCTGCCTGCGGGGTGGGGTGGTTGGTGCTTGGGTTGGCTGCCGATGGGGTTGGTCGGCGTGCTGGAGGCTGAGGTTAGTGGCGACGCGGGTGTTCGCGGACGAGGAGTTGGCGCGTCTTCGGAAGTTCCCGGAGATCAGCCGGGAGGAGGTGTTCCGGTTCTTCACCCTCATCCCAGCGGATTTGGCGTTCGTCGCACCGCAGGGGCGGGGGCGGGTGTGCGCCTGGGGTTGGCGGTGATCCTGTGCAGTCTGCCGTGGCTGAGATTCGTGCCGGACAAGGTTGCCTGCGCGCCACCGGTGGCGGTGGCACGTTTGGCGGAGCAGTTGAAGGTCGATGTGGCGCAGCTTCGTTCATACGGCCGTCGCGCGCAGACCCGCAGTGAGCATGTGCGCCTAGTAGCGCAGTATCTGGGCTCGCGACAGGCCGGGGTGATGGAGCTGAAAGGTCCGGGGCCTTGACGACGACGAGGACCGCGCCGCGATCTACGAGCTGCACCGAGCCCACGGGCGACTCAACTGACCGGCGAAGCGCTATCGCGTGGGCTGTAGCGACTGACCTGCGAAGCGATGCCGCCCGAGCTGAAGCGCCGGAAGGTGACCGGAAGGCCGGTCGCGCTCACGATCTCGTTGCTCAGTGTGAGTGAGCAGTCCTCGCACGTCGGGATCGCCAGGACGTCGGCGACGCTGTCCTGCCCGCTGATGACCGCCTGGAGAGACCAGTCCGGCACGTGAGTGCACAACATCACGCCAATCCCTTCGTCCACTGTCCTTGCGCGGCAACGGTATCCACTTGCCGCGCCGAGCGACCGAAGTTCGGGATTAGCTCGGGTTTTGTCAGTCGCAGCTCAGGAATGAGCGTGCATCTGCACTTACATTTGCAAGCACGATAGTGACTCAGATCGCAGTTCGGGAGGACATCTGATGAGCAAGACACGCTCGGTCATGGGAGGCATTTTCGCCGTTGTGGCGTTGACACTGTCGGGAGGTGGGGTGGCCACTGCCAGCCTCCCGCCTGTCACCCTTGAGCAGTGCAGAAAAGGCGGTGGGGACGCGGTCCGCGATGGCCAAAACACCATCATCGACCCCGGCGAATATGATTTCGACGGAGCCTGGTGCCGCGGCGGGACAAAGCACGGGCGAGAAATTGCCCGCTGATCCGACGATTGCCGCTGCTTGTCAGCGGCTCGGCGGAGGCACGAACCCGACCGGCCATTTAGTTGTGAGGTCGTAGCGGACGTTATGCAGCTTCACGTTGGCCAGGTT
>NZ_JBHXNJ010000021.1:46700-121070 GCF_042719655.1 Nocardia sp. NPDC058518 | reverse complement strand
GCCCGGTCCCATTCCGAACCCGGAAGCTAAGGCCACCTGCGCCGATGGTACTGCACTCGACAGGGTGTGGGAGAGTAGGACACTGCCGGAACATCCTTCGCGATAGGGGACCCTTATTTGGGTCCCCTATCGGCGTTTGTGGACTCGATACGGGTTCGGTACGCCAGGCGGACGATGCCCCGTCCTTCGTCCGTGGTTGAATTCTTAGTGGCGGGGCCATGACAACACTCCCCGGAGGCCGGGGAACCTAGAGAGGGATCGCCGTGTCGGAACACAACGACGGACGGAAGCCTTTCCGCCGGGACGGAGACGCCCCCGGTTTCGGCCGGCGAGGCGAACCGACCGATCGCCCCCGCGGCGGACACGGTGACAATCGCGGCTCGGGCCGTGGCGAAGGCGGCGGATTCCGCCGTGACGACGCCGGCCGAGGAAGCAGCGCCGGGCGTGGTGGTTCCGATCGTGGCAGCTCCGATCGGGGTGGATTCCGTCGCAATGACGACAGTCGCGGCTCCGGTCGTCCCGAGGGCCAGCGTGGCGGATACAACCGCGACGATCGTGGCAGCAGCGGCGGCGACCGTGGCGGATTCAAGCGCAGTGACAGTGGCGACCGTGGCGGTTATCAGCGCCGCGATGACGCCGGTCGCAGTGGCTCCTCCGGTCGCGGTGGTTTCGACCGCGGCGGCGACCGTGGTGGATACCGCGGCAGCAACGACGACCGCCCCCGTGGTGGTTCGGATCATGGCGGCTCCTCCGATCGCGGTGGCTACCAGCGCCGCGACGACAGCAACAAGGGCGGCTACCCCAAGCGTGACGATGCCGGTCGCGGCGGTTACCCGCGGCGCGACGACAACGATCGTGGCGGCTACCAGAAGCGTGATGACAACGATCGCGGTGGATTCAAGCGCAGCGACAGTGGCGACCGTGGCGGTTATCAGCGCCGCGATGACGCCGGTCGCGGTGGTTCCGGTGACCGTGGTGGATTCAAGCGTGACGACCGTGGCAGTGACCGTCCGTCCGGTGGTTTCGACCGCGGCGGCGACCGTGGTGGATTCCGCGGCAGCAACGACGACCGCCCCCGTGGTGGTTCGGATCGTGGCGGCTCTTCCGATCGCGGTGGTTACCAGCGCCGCGACGACAGCAACAAGGGCGGCTACCCCAAGCGCGATGACGCTGGTCGTGGCGGCTACCCCAAGCGTGACGACAACGATCGCGGTGGATTCAAGCGCAGCGACAGTGGCGACCGTGGCGGCTACCAGCGCCGCGACGATGCCGGTCGTGGCGGCTCGAGCGACCGTGGTGGATTCAAGCGTGACGACCGTGGCAGTGACCGTCCGTCCGGTGGTTTCGACCGCGGCGGCGATCGCGGTGGATACCGCGGCAGCAATGACGATCGTCCCCGTGGTGGTTCGGGCGGAGGGTTCCGTCGCGGTGAAGGCGACGACCGTTCGCGCGGCAGTGCCGATCGCGGGAGTGACCGTGGCGGCTTCCGTCGCAATGACAGCGACGATCGCTCGCGCGGTGGTTCGGATCGTGGCGGTTACCCCAAGCGCGACGACAAGGGTGGTTACCCGCGTCGTGACGACAGCAACAAGGGTGGCTACCCGCGTCGCGACGACAACGATCGCGGGCCCCGACGGGACGACGATCGTGGTCGCGGCGGATTCAAGCGTGATACCCGCGCCGGTGGCGGTCAGGGGCGGTTCGTCGGCGAGGACGGCAAGCCGCTCAACGGCACCTACCGTGAGAAGCGTACTGAGCGCGAAAGTGATGTGCTCGGCGTCGTCTCGGCAGCGGCTGCTCCCGACATCGACGAGTCGACCATCGATGACAGCACGGCCGGTCCGTCGGACAACATCACCGCAGCAGCGACCGAGAAGCCGGAAGCGTCCACTGAGCAGTCCGAGGATGCGGGCACCGAACGCGATGAGCCCAGCGCGGCTCCGGTAGCCGACGCGGATACAGCCGACGACGAGCGTCCCCGTGGCGCGGATCGCGAGGATCTTCCTCGTGACGAGTCCGACAGCGACCGCGCGCCGGGTGATTCGGATCGGGACGAAAGTCCGCGTGGCGAGCGCCGTGGATTCGCGGATCGTGGTGCCCGTTCGGACCGTGACGACCGTTCGCGTGGCGGCTCGGAGTCCGGTGGGGCGCGGTCGGGTGACTTCGGCGATGATCGCCGACGTGGTGGTGAAGGTGCTCGTACGACGGGTGGTCGGCCGGATGATCGCCGTGCGGCTCGTCCAGAGGAGCCCGATCTGCCCGAGGACGTGCAGGCCTCTGATCTGGATCCGGCCGTGCGCCGCGATCTGCTGAGTCTGGACAAGAACAACGCCGATTCGGTGGCCCGGCACATGGTGATGGCCGTCGAGCTGCTCGAAGACGACCCGCGCCTCGCGCTGGCACATGCTCGGGCCGCGCGGCAGCGTGCGGGCCGCATCGCGGTGGTGCGTGAGACCGCCGGTGTGGTGGCCTACCACGCCGAGGAGTGGGCCGAGGCGCTGTCGGAGCTGCGGACCGCACGACGCATGTCGGGTGGTGCAGGGCTCCTCGCGGTGATGGCTGACTGCGAGCGCGGTCTCGGCAGGCCGGAACGGGCCATCGAGCTCGGTCGCAGCGAGGAAGCGCAGACGCTCACCGGTGACGAAGCAGCCGAGCTGCGCATGGTGGTCGCGGGCGCCAGGATGGATCTGGGTCAGTTCGACCAGGCCGTGGTGACGCTGCAGGCTTCCGATCTGGATCCGTCCCGCACCGGTTCCGCCGCCGCGCGCCTGTTCTACGCCTACGCCGACGCGCTGGTGGCGGCAGGCCGGACCGATGACGGCCTGCAGTGGTTCCTCAACGCCGCGGCCGCCGACCTCGACGACGAAACCGACGCCGAGGAACGGGCAACCGAGCTCACCGGCGACGCGCAGTAGAAAGCAGCACAGGGCCGCAGGCGAGGAACTCCCGAAAAGTTCCCCGCCTGCGGCCTTCTGTATGCCGGGGCGGTGTGCCGGCGTCGGCGATCCTGCTCGCGACGCGCTGGCCGCGGACGTGGAACCGGGCACACCGCGCCCGAACGCTCGCCCCATGCCCGATCATGAAGGGTGCGAATGCTATTCGACAGCCGAGGAGAACCGAAGCTGTCGGTGCCTTCGCCTAGGGTCGCGGATGTGCTCGACCCGGCAGTGACGACGGAGTGAGGGTGGATGGACCGGCTACGCGATCAATACGACGCTTTGCTGCTCGACCTGGACGGAACGCTGTACCGCGGACCCGAGGTCATCGAGGGTGCTCCCAAAGCGCTTGCACCGAACGGTGATTCGGCCCAACGTTTGGTCTATGTCACCAACAACGCCGCGCGCGGCCCCGGTGCCGTGGCACACCACCTGGACGAGCTCGGCTACCCGGCCACCACAGCTGATGTGGTGACCAGTGCGCAAGCCGCCGCCCGCATGCTGGCCGAACGTCTGAGCCCCGGTGACAGGGTGCTCGTCGTCGGAACCGACGATCTGGCCGCGGAGGTGAAGGCCGTCGGCCTCGATCCCATCCGCCGGTTCGGCGACACCCCACCGGCGGCGGTCGTGCAAGGCCACTCGCCGGCAACCGCGTGGCCCGACCTCGCCGAAGCCGCCTATGCCCTACGTGCCGACGCGCTGTGGATCGCCGCCAATACCGACCGCACCCTGCCCAACGAGCGTGGCCTCGCCCCTGGCAACGGCTCGATGGTCGCTGCCCTGGCCACCGCCTCCGATCGTGAGCCGCTCGTAGCGGGCAAGCCCTACGCGCCGCTGATGGAAAACGCGATCGAGCGAGCGGGCACGCGCCGCGCCCTCGTTGTCGGTGACCGTCTCGACACCGATATCGAGGGAGCCAACGGCCTCGGCCTCGACTCGCTGCTGGTGCTGACCGGAGTCAGCACACTCGACGAGGTGATCAGCGCACCAGCGGCCCGGATCCCTACCTACATCGCCGCCACCCTCGACGCCCTCAACGACGCCGTCGTGGCCGAGCCCGCCGCGCCTGCGGACATCGCGGACCTGTTGCGACAGTATCCAGGCCGGGCGGTACGGGTGCGCGCGGTCGATTCGGAAATCCGATAGCGTTGACGCCACGATGAGTACTGCGAGTTCACCGCCGAACGGCGCGTCACAGCCACCCCGGCCCGGGATTCCCGTGCCGGGCGCACACCTGCCCGGCGCCCCGGCGCAGGAACCGGCAGATCCGGGCAGGATCAAGGCCGACGTCGATGCACTGCTCGCCGAACTCGGCCCGCGTCCCGCCGTGAGCCCGGCGGAGAACACCGAGACCGGCGCCGACATCACCCGCCGTGCCCGCATTCTCGAGCAGGCGCACGAGGTACTGGTGGACGCGCTGGCGACAGTGGACAAGATCTGAGGTGGCCAGGAGAGCGCGCGTGGACGCCGAACTGGTTCGCCGCGGATTGGCGCGATCGCGAGAACACGCGGTCGAACTGATCAGTGCGGGCCGCGTCCTGATTGCCGGAACCGTCGCCGTGAAGCCGGCGACGGCCGTGGAGACGGGAACCCCGCTGATCGTGCGGGAAGAACCCGACGAGGTGTCGTGGGCCTCGCGTGGTGCGCACAAACTGCTCGGCGCACTCGAGGCGTTCGAACCCGAGGGGCTCGGCATCGCGGGTAAGCGGTGCCTGGACGCGGGCGCGTCGACCGGCGGGTTCACCGACGTGCTGCTCAACAAGGGCGCGCGGGAAGTGGTCGCGGTCGACGTCGGCTACGGCCAGCTGATCTGGCGACTGCAGAACGACGACCGGGTTCGGGTGTTCGACCGTACCAACGTGCGCAACATCACCGCCGAATCCATCAGTGGCACAGTCGAAATCGTCGTCGGTGACCTGTCGTTCATTTCGCTCGGGCTGGTCCTGCCTGCCCTGGCTGCCTGCGCGGCCGACGGTGCTGATCTGCTGCCGATGGTGAAACCACAGTTCGAGGTAGGCAAGGATCGCGTCGGCTCGGGTGGGGTGGTGCGTGACCCGGCGTTGCGTACCGAGGTGGTGTGCGATGTGGCGAACGCCGCGGCCGCGCTCGGATTGCGCACCCTGGGTGTGGTCGCCAGTCCGCTGCCCGGTCCGTCGGGCAATGTCGAGTACTTCCTGTGGCTGCGCAAGGTCGGCCCGTTCGACCACGACGCCGAACAGGTGCGGGCGCTGGTCGCGCACGCTGTCGAGGAGGGTCCGCAGTGAGTACGCACGCCGGCGGCAGGGAGATCCTGCTCGTCGCCCATCCCGGCCGCGCGGAGATCATCGAGACCGCGCACCGGGTGGCGAAGATCTTCGCCGAAGCGGGCATCTGCCTGCGGGTGCTGGCCGACGAGGCCGACAGCACCCGGTTCGAAGACGAAGCCGGATATCCGGTGCGCGTGGTGCCGCACAGCCCGTCCGCTGCGCGGGGCTGCGAGATGGTGCTCGCCCTCGGCGGTGACGGCACCTTCCTGCGCGCGGCCGAACTCGGCAGACCCGCGGGCGTGCCGGTGCTCGGAATCAACCTGGGCCGCATCGGCTTTCTCACCGAAGCCGAGGCCGAGAACCTCGACGAGGCACTCTCGCAGGTGGTCGATCGCGACTACCAGGTGGAAAACCGGATGACCATCGACGTCACCGTGCGCGTCGACGACACGATCGTCGAACGTGGCTGGGCGCTCAACGAGGCCAGCCTCGAGAACGCGCAGCGGATGGGTGTGCTGGAAGTGGTGCTCGAGGTGGACGGGCGGCCGGTCTCGGCGTTCGGCTGCGACGGCATCCTCATCTCGACCCCCACCGGGTCGACCGCCTACGCGTTCTCGGCGGGCGGGCCGGTGGTGTGGCCCGAACTCGAGGCGATGCTGGTGATCCCGAGCAACGCGCACGCGTTGTTCGCGCGGCCACTGGTGACCAGCCCGGAATCGCTCATCGCGGTGGAAACCGTGGCGACCGGGCATGATGCGATCGTGTTCCTCGACGGCAGGCGCACCCTCGCGTTGCCGCGTGGCGGGCGTGCCGAAGTGGTACGCGGCGAACGTCCGGTGCGGTGGGTGCGGCTCGATTCGGCGCCCTTCGCCGACAGGATGGTGCGCAAGTTCCAGCTGCCGGTCACCGGCTGGCGGGGCAGACAGCGAACGGAAGAGCACTGATGCTGACAGAGATCAGGATTGACGGACTCGGTGTCATCTCGACGGCCACCGCACAGTTCCACGCGGGTCTGACCGTGCTCACCGGTGAGACCGGTGCGGGCAAGACCATGGTCGTCACCAGCCTGCACCTGCTCAGTGGTGCGCGCGCTGACGCGGGACGAGTACGCCTCGGCGCGGCGAAAGCCGTGGTGGAGGGCCGTTTCGTCGTCGATGACGTGAACGAGGCGGCGCGCGCGGCGGTCGGAGAGGTGCTGGAATCGGCGGGCGCCGAGGCCGACGAGGACGGCAGTGTGATCGCGGTCCGCACCGTCAACAGCGACGGGCGCTCGCGCGCGCACCTCGGTGGGCGCGGGGTGCCCGCCGCGGTACTCGGCGAGTTCACCTCCCGGCTGCTGACCGTGCACGGCCAGAACGACCAGTTGCGGTTGCAGCGGCCCGAACAGCAACTCTCGGCACTCGACCAGTTCGCCGGCGACGGCGTCGCCGGACTGCTGCGCAAGTACCAGGTGCACCGCCGGTCCTGGCTGGACGCGCGCACCGAACTACTCGAACGCACCGCGCGCAGCAGGGAATTGGCGCTCGAGGCCGATCGGCTGAAGTATTCGCTCACCGAAATCGACGGCATCGCGCCCGAACCCGGTGAGGACACCCACCTTGTCGCCGAGATCCGCAGGCTCAGCGATCTCGATTCGCTGCGCGAGGCGGGCGTCGCCGCGCACGAGTCGCTGTCGGGTCCGACCGACGCACCGGCTGACGGCGGTGGCGTGCTCGATCTGCTCGGTGGTGCCCGCGCCCGCCTGGATTCCGCCGACGACCCGGCGCTGGCGGCGCTGGCTCCACGTCTGGGCGAGGCGATCGCGGTGGTGGTCGACGTGGCCACCGAACTCAGCAGCTATCTGTCGGAATTGCCGTCCGATCCCAGCGCACTGGACTCGATGCTCAACCGTCAGGCCGAGCTCAAATCCCTGACCCGCAAATACGCGTCCGATATCGACGGCGTGATCGCGTGGGCCGACGAGTCGCGCTCACGCCTGGACTCGCTCGACGTGTCCGAGGACGCGCTGGCCAAGCTGGCGGGTGAGGTCGAGACCGCCGCGGGCAAGGTGCGCGAGGCGGCGCGCAAACTCAGTGCCGCGCGCGCCAAGTCGGCGGGCAAGCTGGCGAGCGCGGTGAGCACCGAGCTCGGTGGGCTGGCGATGGGCAAGGCGCGTTTGGAAGTCCAAGTCCGTCCGCTACCGGCCAGTGCCCAGGATTCGGCGCCGCTCGAGATCGGCGGGGTGCAGCTACACGCCGGGTCCAACGGCTGCGACGAGGTGGAATTCCGGCTCTCCGCGCATTCCGGCGCGCAGTCGCTGCCGTTGAGCAAGAGCGCTTCCGGCGGTGAACTCTCGCGGGTGATGCTCGCGCTCGAGGTGGTGCTCGCCGGTTCCGATCACGGCGCGACCATGGTGTTCGACGAGGTCGACGCCGGTGTCGGTGGCCGGGCCGCGGTGGAGATCGGCAAGCGCCTGGCGCGCCTGGCCCGCACCCACCAGGTCATCGTCGTGACCCACCTGCCCCAGGTGGCGGCTTTCGCCGACACCCACCTGGTGGTGAACAAGTCCGACGATGGAAAAGGCAAGGTGGACAGCGGCGTTCGCACGCTGACCGACGACGAACGAGTGGTGGAACTGGCACGCATGCTCGCGGGTCTGGACGACACCGAGACCGGCCGTGCGCACGCGGAAGAACTACTCGAAACCGCCAGGGCCGAGCGGTTGCCTGCCTGAAGAGCAACGGCGTCGCCTGCCGAAACGGCTGGCGACGCCGGCTTCGATCAGCGCAGGGCTTTGCGCACGCCGCCGATGAGCTGGTTGGTCAGCTGACGCAGGCCGAACTCGAGCACCGGCGCGGGTACGGGCAGCGACGGCTCGGACTCCATCGAATACACCACGCGGGTACCGCCCTCGCTGGTATCGGCGAAGGTGACGATGCCGACATGGCGTTTGACCGGCGCGCCCTTGACGATCTTGTATTCCATCCGCTCGCCGGGGACCAGCGCGGTGATCTCCTCGGTGACGCCTGCCTTGCCGAAGCCGAGCAGGTGCTGGGCGCCGACGCCGGTGGCCGGATCGCCCGCTTTGACGAGCTTGACCTGGACCGGCAGGTACGGGCTGACGCTCTCACGCTCGGTGAAGAGGCGGTAGACGATGTCGCGAGGTGCGTCGAAAACCGTCTCGACGGTGCTGCGTGCCATGAATGTGTCTCCTGTCCGAGATATCTGTGACCCGCAGCATACGGGTAGTTGCCGCGATCGTTCCGATCTGGCCGCCGTGGTGTCGACGAACCAGCGGTACTGGGTGTTGTGGATGCGGTGACCCGTCAGAAGTCGTTGTGGCGCACCGCGACACCTGCTGTCCTAGGTGTTCGGCCGGTTTCGTGTGCGTTCGACCTCGCGGATCGCCGACCGGTCAGCGCGACCGCGATCCCGCGGCCGCCGCTCTCAGTGCGTCCTATCCCTGATTCGTTTCGGCGGTGTGGACAGGGTCACGGCGCAGGACCAGTTTGGTGGTGTGGGCTGTGTAGGCCTGGGGTGCGTCCTCCCAGTCGGCGGTGAGAGTGGTGACCAGCTCGGCTGGGAAGTCTTGTCGCGCAAGGAAATCCAGGAGTTCGGGCAGGACCGGTCGTACGTTGGAGACGCCGATCTTCAAGGTGGCGTCGTTGGCGTACATGTGCATGAGTGGAACCTTGGTGCCCGGCGGTAGGTAGTAGCCGACGGGCTGGCAGAACCCGCCCGGAGCAAGCGAGCGCAGGGCGAGATCGACACCGGTGGCCGTAGATGTGCCCTCCACGGCGATGTCGTAGTCGCCGCGCGGGATATCGGAGTGCCGCAGACGGCGCTTCGAAGCCGCAGCATGTGCTCGGGCGCCGAGCTTTTCGGCGATTGCGAGTCGTTCGGGCCGGTGGTCGACATAGTCGACGACCTCCGCTCCGTGCCGGACCGCGAGACCTGCCGCATACAATCCGATGCTCTGTGCGGCACCGCCGAGGACGAGGACCTTGCCTCCCGGGCGGTGCCGCAGCGGCGGGACGACGCAACGCCAGGCGTCGGCGAGGTTGTCGCTGGCTGCCGCTACCCGGACGGGGTCGACGCCGGCGGGAACCGGCACGAGCATGTGGTCAGCGAACGGGATGCGCAGCAGGTCGGCAACCATGCCGCCCCAGGAACCGCTCGCCGGTCCGAACCCGAAGGCCGCCAGCGTCGAGGTGCGGGTGGTGGTGCACTTCGCGGTGAGCCCCCTGAGGCATTCGCGGCAGTCGCCGCACGACACTGCCCACGGGACCACGACCACATCACCACGGCGCAGCGTGGTGATGTCGGCGCCGACCTCGATCACCTCGGCGACGCACTCATGCCCGATGGCGAACGGCCCCTGGAACGGGACCGGCCCGCAAATACTCGCTACGGCCGGATCGATCAGTCCGGTTCGCAGGCCGAGTTGCATTGCCCGCGAGACGTGGCGGTGGATCGGCATCGTGTCGCCGTCGCAGCGCCCAGCGACAAATGGACGCACCAGCGCGTCGCGCGAATCCTGGAGCACCGGGGTCGGGCGTTCCCGCCACTCCAGGTGTCCGGTGCGGATGAACTGCAGCTCACGCATCCGCGCGCCGCCCCTGCGCGAGTGCGGCGAGTTCCTGGAACTTCACTATGGTGCCCGCGGCGCCCCAGGTGCCCTCCGGCTGGTCGTGGACGAGCACCCACACGCGCAGGGCATCAGCTTCGGTGAGGCCTGCCGCGGCGAGGATCAGGTCGGTGACCTCCTTGACGAGTCCGGCTTTGCGGCGCTCCGAGAGTCCACCCGCCGGAACTGTCACTTTCACCAGGAACCGGGCGAGCTCGTCTTCGAGTGCCGCGAAGCCGGCGTCGGCGGCCTCTTCGATGTGGCACCAAGCCTGTGCGCGGAAGAACGCGTTGTCGGGCGCGCCTTCCCATTTCAGCAGCGCCGCGGGCAGCGACTTCATCAACTCGGCGCGCGCCTCGGCGGCCAGCGCCCCGGCGGGGCTGGTCAGATGAATCATCGGCATGATGCGCTCCTTCGGGCGGGGTCGAACGCCTTATGACGCTCGTTATAATTATGGAACGCTACTATATGACGGTTGTTATAGCCAGGGAGGTGAGCGTGCCGAGCAAACCAGTGGATTCTCCGGATTCGCGCCAGAAGCTGGTGGTGGGTGCCGCCGACCTGATCCGTCGCCGCGGCCTCGGTGCTACGAGCGTGCGTGATCTAGCGAAACACGCGGGCGCGCCGTTAGGGTCGACCTATCACTACTTCCCCGGCGGCAAAACGCAACTGGCCACCGAGGCGGTCACCTACGCGGGCGACCTCACCGCGTCGATACTGGAGCGTGAGCTCGGCAATGGTCCCGTAAACGGGCTGCGCGCCTTTCTTCACATGTGGCGGAAGATCGTGGTGGACACTGACTTCCATGCGGGCTGTCCGGTCCTCGCAGTCTCGATCGAAGACTCGCCGGATGCCGAGGGGGCTCCTCGCGAAGCGGCAGCGGCGGCCTTCGTGAAGTGGGCCGAACTGCTCGCGATGTCGTTGTGCGCACACGGTGCCGAGCGGCCCGACGCGGAACGCACCGCCACCTTGATCATCGCCGCCGTCGAAGGAAGCGTGGTGATGTGTCGCGCGCAACGCAGCACCCAACCCCTTGATCGCATCACAGACCAGCTCGAACTCCTGGTGCAGATTGCGCTCAATGGCCGGTAGCGCTCAACCGCTCCTCTCCGGGCGAGCGTCGTGATCGGGGCGTTGATCGAGCTGTGGACGCCGAAGGCCGACCAGGACCGGCGACCGTGGTCTCAGGTCCCTGAACTGCGGTAGCGGTGGCGTCGATCGGTCACAGTGACGAATGCGAGCGGTGGTTCGGCGCGCCTCCACCAAAGGTTGAGGGTTTGGCTTCATCATCGGCCTCATGAAGATGCCGGCGTTGTTGTCACGGAACACGGAAACGCTGCCCGGTGTCGCCGGGATCGCCCGGGTGGATCGCGATACCGGCCGATTGCTGCGGCGGGTCGGGCCGGGGGATGTGGTCGTTCTCGACCAGACCGACCTGGACCGCCACACCGCCGACCGGCTGGTCGAGGCGGGGGTGCTTGCGGTGATCAACACCTCCCCGTCGATTTCCGGGCGGTATCCCAATCTGGGACCGGAAGTGCTGGTGGCCAATGGGATCGTGCTGATGGACACGGTGTCCTCCGATGCGTTCGGCAGGATCAAGGACGGCGCCAAGGTGCGTATCGACGGCGGCATCGTCTACGCCGACAAGCTGACCAAGAAGGAACCCGAGGTCCTGGTCGAGGGCATCGAATTCGACGAGTCGGCGATCGCCGACCGGATGATCGAGGCGCGCATCGGCCTTGCCGACCACCTCGACGCGTTCGCGGGCAACACCACCGAATTCGTGCGCACCGAGAGCGCGCTGCTGATCGACGGTGTCGGGGTGCCCGATATCGAGCTGAACATGCGCAACCGGCATGTGGTCGTGATCGCCGACGGCTCCGGCCATCTCGCGGAATTGCAGCGGCTCAAGCCGTTCATCAAGGAGTACGCGCCGATCCTGATCGGCGTCGGCAGCGGCGCCGACACGTTGCGCAAGCTCAAGTACACGCCCGACCTGATCGTCGGCGATCCCGACGAAATCAGCACGGAGACACTGAAATCCGGCGCCGAGATGATCCTGCCCGCCGACACCGACGGCCACGCGAAGGGGCTGGAGCGGATTCAGGATCTCGGCATCGGTGCCACCACGTTCCCGTCCTCGGGTTCGCCGACTGACCTGGCGCTGATGCTCGCTGATCATCACGGCGCGTCGCTCATCGTGCTGGCAGGCGCGCCCGCGTCGCTCGAGGATTTCTTCGACCGTGGCCGTCGCGACAGCAACCCGGCCACCTTCCTGACCCGGTTGAAGGTCGGCGCGAAACTGGTGGACGCGAACGCGGTGTCGACGCTGTATCGCCACCGTTCCGCCGGTGCCGCGCTGGCGCTGGTGGTGCTGGCCGCGCTCGTGGCGATCGTGGTGGTGATCTTGGCCTCGCGCAACGGCTCCGAGGTGCTGGACTGGGCGATCGAATACTGGAACAGCTTCGTCCTGTGGGTGCGTGGTCTGCTGTGATCTCGCTGCGTCAACACGCCATCTCGATCGCGGCGATCTTCCTCGCGCTGGCGGTCGGGGTGGTGCTCGGTTCGCACACCCTCGCCGGCGACATGCTCGTGGGCCTGCGCTCGGACAAGACCGACCTGAACACCCAGGTAGACGCACTGACCGCCCAGAACGACCAGCTCACCGCCCGCCTCGACGCCGCCGACCGTTTCATCGCGGGCTCGGCGGCCCGAATCCTGAACGGCACCCTGGCCGACCGCACCGTCGTCGTCCTCACCACCCCCGACGCCGACCCCGCCGACATCGACGGCGTGAGCCAGTCCCTGCAAACAGCAGGCGCCACCGTGACCGGCCGCATCGCCCTCACCGAGTCCTTCGTCGATGCGGGGGAGGGCGACCGCATGCGCTCCGCCATGACCAACATCGTCCCCGCGGGCGCCCAACTGAACACCGGAGCCGTAGACCAGGGCAGCCTCGCAGGCGACCTCCTCGGCGTTGCCCTGCTCCAAGACCCCACAACCAACCACCCCCGCAGCACCCCCCAGGAACTGTCCCTCATCCTCGAAACCCTCCGAGGCGGCGACTTCCTCACCTACACCGACCCCCCGACGAGACCTGCCCAACTAGCCGTAGTCATCACCGGCAACGGTGTCGAACCCGACACCGGCCAGGGCGCGACTATCGCCCGCTTCACCGGCGCCCTCCGAGCAAGAGCCGCGGGAACAGTCCTCGCAGGCCGCGCAGGCGCCGCCGAGAACAACGCCGCCATCGCCAACGTAAGAGCCCAGGCCCCCCTGGCGACAACAGTCACCACAGTCGACAACGCAGACCGCGAAATAGGCCGAGTAACAACAACACTCGCCCTGACAGAACAACTCACAGGCGGCGCAGGCCGCTACGGAACAGGCCCAACAGCGACCTCGCTGACTCTCGTAGCCATGCCCCGCTGAATGAGAACCTCACCACCTTCCCAAGGCAAGTTCCCGCGACTCGCCTACCGACGTAACAACTGATCACGCAAGAACATGGGTAACTCCCCGGGTACGAGCAAACCCCGCCGCCGACCAACTGCCAGCGGCCGACGCGGCCGTTTACGCACCTCGGTTGCGCTTAAAGATCCGGGGAGGCGGTACAGTGGTGGTCCGTGGGTCATCAACGGAATCAGGCTAAGAATGCCACCAAGCACATCTTCGTGAGCGGTGGCGTCGCCTCCTCATTGGGTAAGGGTCTCACCGCCTCCAGCCTCGGTCAGCTCCTGACCGCGCGCGGCATGCGGGTGACGATGCAGAAGCTCGACCCGTATCTCAATGTCGATCCGGGCACCATGAACCCGTTCCAGCACGGCGAGGTGTTCGTCACCGAAGACGGCGCCGAGACCGACCTGGACGTGGGTCATTACGAACGTTTCCTCGATCGCGATCTCACGATGGACGCGAACGTGACCACGGGCCAGATCTATTCGACGGTGATCGCCAAGGAACGTCGCGGTGAGTATCTGGGCGATACGGTGCAGGTCATTCCGCATATCACCGACGAGATCAAGAATCGCATCCTGGCGATGCAGGGTCCTGATCTCGAGGGGCATGTGCCGGATGTGGTGATCACCGAGATCGGTGGCACCGTCGGTGACATCGAGTCGCAGCCGTTCCTCGAGGCGGCCCGCCAGATCCGTCACGATGTGGGTCGCGACAACGTGTTCTTCCTGCATGTGTCGCTGGTGCCGTACCTGGCGCCTTCGGGTGAGCTCAAGACCAAGCCGACGCAGCATTCGGTGGCCGCGCTGCGCAATATCGGTATCCAGCCCGACGCGCTGATCCTGCGTTGCGACCGTGAGGTGCCGCAGGGTCTCAAGAACAAGATCGCGCTGATGTGCGACGTCGATGTGGAGGCGTGCATTTCCACGCCGGACGCGCCGTCGATCTACGACATCCCGAAGGTGCTGCACAGCGAGGGCCTCGATGCCTATGTGGTGCGCAAGCTCGGGCTGCCGTTCCGCGATGTGGATTGGGCGGTGTGGGGCGATCTGCTCGATCGCGTGCATTCCCCGCGCGAGACCGTCGAGGTGGCGCTGGTCGGCAAGTACGTCGATCTGCCCGATGCCTACCTGTCGGTGACCGAGGCGCTGCGTGCGGGTGGTTTCGCGCATCGCGCCAAGGTGAACATCCGCTGGGTGCCGTCGGACGAGTGCGAAACCGAAGCCGGTGCCATCGCGGCTCTGCGTGATGTCGACGCCGTGCTGATCCCCGGTGGATTCGGCATTCGCGGCATCGAGGGCAAGCTCGGCGCGATCGGCTATGCCCGGCATCGCGGTATCCCGCTGCTCGGCCTGTGCCTCGGTCTGCAGTGTGTGGTCATCGAGGCGGCGCGTTCGGTCGGTATCTCCGACGCGAACTCGGCGGAATTCGAGCCCGACACCAAGAACCCGGTGATCTCGACCATGGCCGATCAGGAAGACGTCGTCGCCGGTGAAGCCGACCTCGGCGGCACCATGCGTCTGGGCGCCTACCCCGCCACCTTGAAGAAGGGCTCGGTTGTCGCGCAGGCGTACGGCACCGAGAACGTGTCCGAGCGGCACCGGCACCGGTTCGAGGTGAACAACTCCTACCGCGACGCCATCGCCAAGAGCGGGCTGGTTTTCTCCGGCACCTCGCCCGACGGGCACCTGGTGGAGTTCGTCGAATACCCGGCTTCGGTGCATCCGTTCTTCGTCGCCACCCAGGCGCATCCGGAGCTCAAGAGCCGTCCCACCCGGCCGCATCCGCTGTTCGCGGCGCTGATCAACGCCGCGTTGAAATATAAACTGGCCGAACGCCTTCCCGTAGACTTCCCGGAGGAAGAGCTCGCGGAGCAGGCCGCGGACGCTTAGGAACATCGGCGATTGGAACGCATGAGCGAGCCCGGTAGTCACGACTTCGAGACGGTGTCGAGCCGGGTGCTCTACAGCGGCGCGATCCTGGCCCTGCGCCAGGATCAGGTCAGGATGCCGGACGGGCGCGTCGCCGAGCGTGAGGTCATCGAGCATCACGGTGCTGTCGCGGTGCTCGCGCTCGACGACGACGGCAATGTGGTGCTGATCCGCCAGTATCGGCATCCGATCGGTACCCGGCTGCTGGAACTGCCGGCCGGGCTGCTCGATATCGAAGGTGAGGACCCGCTCACCGCGGCCAAGCGCGAGCTGGCCGAGGAGACGGGCCTCGCCGCCGCGCAGTGGTCGGTGCTGGTGGATGTGGCGTTGTCGCCGGGCTTCACCGACGAGGCGCTCCGGGTGTTCTTCGCGACCGGTCTCAGCGCCACCGACCGGCCCGATCCCGAGCACGAGGAAGCGGATCTGGAACTGGTGCGGATGCCTCTCGACGAGGCGGTGCGCGCTGCGCTGGCGGGGGAGATCGTGAACGCGACCGCGGTCGCCGGCGTGCTCGCCTATGCCGCGGCGCGGGCGAGCGGGGTACCGATGCGCGCCGCCGACGCGCCGTGGCCCGGTCAGCCGACGACCTTCCTGCGGCGCAAGGCTGCCCAGGCGTGACGACCGCAGCGGTCGGCGGGGACTAGACGGGGCGGGGGCGTGCTCGAGCGGGAGATAGCCGCCTACCTCGACCACTTGGCGGTCGAGCGCGGAGCCGCGCGCAACACCCTCGGTGCCTACCGTCGTGATCTGGCCCGCTACCGGAATTTCCTCGCCGGTCGCGGGGTCGAAAGCTTGGGCGCGGTGGCCCAGGGTGACGTCGCCGAATTCACCATGGCGTTGCGTTCCGGCGGCGCCGATCATCCCGCGCTGGCCGCCGGTTCAGTGGCCAGGGCGTTGATCGCGGTTCGCGGACTGCACCGGTTCGCCGCCGCCGAGGGCATGACCGACACCGATGTGGCGCACGCGGTGAAACCACCCGCGCCGGGTCGGCGGTTACCCAAAGCGCTGCCCTACGACCAGGTTCTGCGACTTCTCGAGTCGGTGGGCGGCGAACCGGACGGCTCCGAAGGGGGACCGCGCGGACTGCGCGACCGGGCACTGCTGGAACTGCTCTATTCCACGGGCGCGCGGATCTCGGAAATGGTCGGCCTCGATGTCGACGACATCGATGCCGAACAACGCTGTGTGGTGCTGCACGGCAAGGGCGGAAAACAGCGCCTCGTCCCGATCGGACGCCCGGCGCTCGCATCCGTCGAGGCGTATCTGGTGCGTGGTCGTCCCACCCTCGCCGCGAGCGGAAAAGGTTCCGGCGGAGCGCTTTTCCTCAACGCCCGCGGCGGCAGACTGTCACGGCAGAGCGCCTGGCAGGTATTGCAGACCGCCGCCGAACGCGCCGGGATCGGCGCGACGGTCTCACCGCACACCCTGCGTCACTCCTTCGCCACCCACCTGCTCGACGGTGGCGCCGATGTGCGGGTGGTGCAGGAACTGCTCGGCCACGCTTCGGTGACCACTACCCAGATCTACACCCTCGTCACGGTGAGCACCCTGCGCGAAGTATGGGCCACCGCCCATCCGCGTGCCACGTGAACCGTACCCACCGGTACGTGCTGAGCAGGTATCGTGCGAACACGCCCGGCGTTGCCATGCCGTACCTCACCGGTCCGAGCGGTAGCGTCTACCCAGAGTTGGACCGTACGAAAGCGAGCCGGTCCCGTATCGGCCTCGCTACCCTCGACAGGGGTTACCGGCAAGGAAAACGTATAAGGAGCAGCGGATCGTGACGACAGCGGAAACACCGTGGGACGGTGGACCGGAAGAGGTCGCCGAGGCCGTCGAGATGGGCCCGACAGGCCGCCCGCTGCGACTGGTACCCGATCCACCCCAGGTCCAGCGCCATGGCGACGCACTCGTCGTCGCCATGTGCA
Source organism: Nocardia sp. NPDC058518 (assembly GCF_042719655.1). Taxonomy (NCBI): domain Bacteria; kingdom Bacillati; phylum Actinomycetota; class Actinomycetes; order Mycobacteriales; family Nocardiaceae; genus Nocardia; species Nocardia sp. NPDC058518. The sequence goes on along the minus strand of NZ_JBHXNJ010000021.1, from coordinate 103,964 downwards.
ATCAGAAGGGCGGGGTCGGAAAAACCACCTCGACCATCAATCTCGGTGCGGCATTGGCCGAATACGGCCGCCGGGTGCTGCTCGTCGACCTCGATCCGCAGGGTGCGCTCTCGGCCGGGCTCGGTGTGGCACACCACGATCTCGAACTCACCGTGCACGACTTGCTGATCGGCGGTAAGGCCAAGGTCGACGACGTGCTGCAGACCACCAAGGTCGACGGCATGGACCTGTTACCCAGCAACATCGACCTGTCAGCGGCCGAGATCCAGCTGGTCAACGAGGTCGGCCGCGAACAGTCGCTCGGCCGCGCCCTCCACGATGTGCGTGATCGCTACGACTACATCCTCATCGACTGCCAGCCCTCGCTCGGCCTGCTCACGGTCAACGCGCTGGCCTGCTCCGACGGCGTGATCATTCCGATGGAATGCGAGTACTTCTCGCTGCGCGGCCTCGCCCTGCTCAACGACACCGTCGAGAAGGTGCGCGACCGGCTCAACCCGCGGCTGAGCCTCTACGGCATCGTGGTCACCATGTTCGATGCGCGCCTGCTGCATTCGCGTCAGGTGATGTCGCGCGTGGTCGAGGTGTTCGGTGATCTGGTCTACGACACCGCCATCTCGCGCACCGTGCGCTTCCCCGATGCCAGCGTCGCCGGTGAGCCGATCACCACCTGGTCGCCGAAATCGGGCGGCGCCGAGTCGTATCGAGCGATGGCACGTGAAGTCATCCACCGGTCTGGCCGGTGATCGGAGCTACACCTGCGGTGCAAGCAGTACCCGAAGACGCGGTGCCGGCCGCGGAGAAACCCGGTTTCCACTTGCGGCTCACCAATTTCGAGGGGCCGTTCGATCTGCTGCTGACGTTGATCAGCTCGCGCAAACTCGATGTCACCGAGGTCGCGCTGCATCAGGTCACCGACGAATTCATCGCCTACACCAAGGCATTGACCGCCGAGCTGGCCGAGAACACCAAGCTGCGCGCGGACAAGATTCTCGATCAGACCACCGAATTCCTCGTCGTGGCCGCCACTTTGCTCGACCTCAAGGCCGCACGGCTGCTGCCGTCGGGCGAGATGACCGACGCCGACGACCTCGAACTCCTCGACGCTCGCGACCTGCTGTTCGCGCGACTGCTGCAATACCGCGCGTTCAAGCAGGTCGCCGAGCTGCTCGCCGAGCTGGAAGCCGCGGCGCTGCGCCGGTATCCGCGCTCGGTGGCGCTCGAGGAGCAGTTCGAAGGGCTGCTGCCAGAGGTCACCCTCGGGGTGGATATCGCCGCGTTCGCCGAGATCGCGGCGGCGGCCTTTCGACCACGCCCGATCGCCGAAGTCGGGCTCGGGCATCTGCACATGCACACCATCTCGGTCGCCGAACAGGCCGAGCTGGTGCTGGCGCTGCTGAAGGAACGCGGGCCCGGTGGGTGGACGACGTTCGCCGAATTGGTGGTCGACTGCACAGTCCCGGTGGAAATCGTGGCGAGGTTTCTGGCGTTGCTGGAGTTGTACCGGGGTAAGACCATCGCCTTCGACCAACCTGATCCGCTCGGGCCCCTTGCCGTCAGCTGGCTCGGCGAGCTCGACCCGGACGCCGAGGCAGCCGCGTTGACTTTCGAGGAGGACTACGGATGATCGGGTCAGGCCCGGAGGCGGTAGCGGAGCGTGACCACGTAGGGCCCTCGATCATCCAGGAAGGCGCAGCATGACAGAGGCAGTGGTGGAATTCACCTCTGAGCCACTCGACGACCTCGAATTGCGCTCGGCGCTCGAGGCGATGTTGCTGGTCGTCGACGCTCCGGCGCCGACAGAACAGCTGGCAGCGGCCCTGGACGACACCACCGAGCGCGTCGAAACCGTGCTGCGCGCGATGGCGGCCGAACTGTCCGCGCGCGGTAGCGGCATCGACCTGCGTTTCGTCGGTGACGGATGGCGCTTCTATACTCGACAGGAGTACGCGCCCTATGTCGAGCGGGTACTGCTCGACGGGGCCCGGACAAAGCTGACCCGGGCCGCCTTGGAAACCTTGGCGGTAGTCGCCTACCGCCAGCCGGTGACCCGCATGCGGGTCAGCGCGGTCCGAGGAGTGAACGTCGACGGAGTGATGCGCACGCTGCTGGCCAGAGGCTTGATCGCGGAAGCGGGTCAGGACCCCGAAACCAACGGCACGTTGTACCGCACCACCGAGTTGTTCCTCGAACGGATCGGGCTCGCCTCGCTCGGCGACCTGCCACTGCTGGCGCCGCTGCTTCCCGGCGTCGATCTGATCGACGAGATCAGCGAGAGCCTGGAAACCGATCCGCGGTTCACCAGGCTGAAGAAACCCGCCGAGTCCGACATGGATCTCGGCACCGACGATTGACAGGACAGATGAATAATTCCGCTCGCCGAGATGGCACACCGGATCGAAGAAATCGCAGCGACCAGCCCCGAAGTGGCGCGAACCGAACCGCGGGTAACCGTGGCGAGGGTACGCGCACCGGGCAGGGTGGCTCCCGCGCAGCGGCACCGAGCCGCCGCGGCACCGGCGCGGGTGGCTTCCAGCGCGGCAATCAGACAGCTGCCAGGTCCGCCGGTAGTTCCCAGCGTGACGCGGAGTCCGGCGGTCGCCGTGGCACCTCCACCGGTGGCTACCAGCGTGACGATCGTCGTGGCGGCTCCGCCGGTGGTGACCGTCGCGGCAGTTCGCCCGGTGGCTACCAGCGTGATGATCGACGTAGCGCCCCGGCCGGTGGCGACCGTCGTGGCCCGTCTGCCGGTGGTTACCAGCGTGACGACCGTCGCAGCACCGGTGCTTCCACCGGTGGCGGTTACCCGCGTGGTGACGCCGACCGTGGACAGCGTGGTGGTACGGCTGGTCAGCGCAGCGGCGCTTCGGCAGGCACCCAAGCCTTCGCGGCTCGCAAGAAGACCGCGAAGCCGCAGAAGAAGGTCGTCGCTCCGACGATCCTGAACAACGCCAAGCCCGCGCGTCACCAGCACGCCGACGTCACCGAGGGCCCCAAGAAGCTCCCGTGGGGCGAAGGCGAACGCCTGCAGAAGGTCCTCGCCAAGGCGGGTGTGGCTTCGCGTCGCGCCGCCGAGGAGATGATCGCCGCCGGTCGCGTCGAGGTCGACGGCAAGATCGTGCGTGAGCAGGGTCTGCGCATCGACGCCGAGAACGCGGTGGTGCGCGTCGACGGCACCCGTGTCGTGGTGCGCGACGAACTGGTGCACCTGGTGCTGAACAAGCCGAGGGGCTGGCAGTCCACCATGTCCGACGATCTGGGGCGCCCCTGCGTCGGCGATATCATCGCCGAGCGGATCGCCGCTGGTCAGCGCCTGTTCCACGTCGGCCGTCTCGATGCCGACACCGAGGGCCTGCTGCTGGTCACCAATGACGGCGAGATGGCGCATCGACTGATGCACCCCTCGTTCGAGGTTCCCAAGACCTACTTGGCCACCGTCGACGGCGAAGTGAACTACCGCTTGGTCGGTAAGCGCCTGCGCGAAGGCGTCGAGCTCGAGGACGGGCCGGCCAAGGTCGACAAGTTCATGGTGCTCGAGGCCTACCAGGGCCGGTCACTGGTGAAGCTCGTGCTGCACGAGGGCCGCAAGCACATCGTGCGTAGGCTCCTCGACGAGGTCGGCCACCCGGTGATCCGGCTGGTACGTACCCACCTCGGCCCGGTGGCACTGGGTGACCAGCGTCCCGGCACGCTGCGGGTGCTCGGCCGCGACGAGATCGGCAAACTCTACGAGGCGGTGCAGCTGTGAACGGTGTGGACTTTCCCTTGGAGTTCGCCGGCGACCGGATGACCGGTGACGCGACGCTCGTCGTCGCGATGGACGGCCCCTCCGGCACCGGCAAGTCCAGCGTGTCGCGTCGTCTGGCGGCGCGCCTCGGCGCCCGCTACCTCGACACCGGTGCCATGTACCGGGTCGCGACGCTGCGCGTGCTGCGCTCTGGTGTCGAGCTGGCGGATGCGGTCGCGATCGCGGAAGCCGTTGCGGCACTGCCGCTTTCCATCGGCACCGATCCCAGCCACGAGGTGATCGAACTCGACGGCGAAGACGTCTCGGACGAGATCCGCGGCGACGCCGTCACCAAGGCCGTCTCCGCGGTTTCCGCGGTGGCGCAGGTGCGCGAGCAGCTCGTCGCCCTGCAGCGTGAGATCGCGGCGATGTCGGGACGCATCGTGGTCGAAGGCCGCGATATCGGCACCGTCGTGCTCACCGGCGCCGACGCCAAGATCTATCTCACCGCCTCCGCGGAGGCACGCGCCGAGCGGCGCAATGCTCAGAACATCCGCGAGGGCCGCGGCGACGATTACGCGGCCGTGCTGGCCGACGTGCAGCGCCGCGACACCCTCGACTCCACCCGCACAGTGTCGCCGTTGCGCCCCGCCGCCGACGCGGTGCTCGTCGACACCAGTGACCTGACGATGGCGCAGACCATCGAGGAGCTGTATCGCGTGGTGGCTCAGCAGCTTTCGGCCACGACAGGAGGTCCGCGATGATCGAAGAGATTCTCGTAGGCGACGGAACCTGGACCGACGAGTCCGAATGGGAAGTCCTCGATATCGATGGGGACGGTGACGGCGAACAGCACATCGCGATGCCGACGCTGGCCGTGGTCGGGCGCCCCAATGTGGGCAAGTCGACCCTGGTCAACCGCATCCTCGGCCGACGCGAAGCGGTTGTCGAAGACGTTCCCGGTGTGACCCGTGACCGCATTTCGTACGAGGCCAACTGGGCCGGGCGCCGCTTCATGGTGCAGGACACCGGCGGGTGGGAACCCGACGCCAAGGGTCTGCAGCAGCACGTCGCTCGCCAGGCCGAGGTCGCGATGGAGACCGCCGACGCGATCCTGCTCGTCGTCGACGCCACGGTCGGCGCGACCACGACCGACGAGGCCGCGGTACGCAAGCTGCGTCGCTCCAAGATCCCGGTGATCCTGGTGGCCAACAAGGTCGACGATCAGAAGGTCGAACTCGAGGCAGCTTCACTGTGGTCGCTGGGTCTGGGCGAGCCGCGCATGGTCTCGGCCGCGCACGGTCGCGGCACCGGTGACCTGCTCGACGACGTGCTCGGCGCGTTGCCCGAGACCCCGCGTGAAGGCACCGCTGTCGCGGGACCGCGTCGCGTGGCACTGGTCGGCAAGCCGAACGTCGGCAAGTCCAGCCTGCTCAACAAGCTGGCAGGCGACGAGCGTTCGGTGGTCCACGATGTCGCGGGCACCACCGTCGACCCGGTCGACTCGCTGGTCGAGCTGGGTGGCAAGACGTGGAAGTTCGTCGACACCGCCGGTCTGCGCCGCAAGGTCTCCAATGCCACCGGCACCGAGTTCTACGCGTCGCTGCGCACGAAGTCGGCGCTGGAGGCTTCCGAGGTCGCGATCATGCTGATCGACGCCTCGGTGCCGATCACCGAGCAGGACCTGCGCGTGATCAGCCTGGTCGCCGAATCCGGTCGTGCGCTGGTGCTGGCGTTCAACAAGTGGGACCTGGTCGACGAGGACCGCCGCTACATGCTCGAGCGCGAGATCGATCGCGATCTGGTGCGGGTGCCGTGGGCGCAGCGGGTCAACATCTCCGCCCACACCGGCCGCGCCGTGGCGAAGCTGGTGCCGCAGATGGAAACCGCGCTCGAGTCCTGGGACAAGCGCATCTCCACCGGCCGCCTCAACACCTGGCTCAAGGAAGTCATCGCGGCCACCCCGCCGCCGATGCGTGGCGGCCGTCAGCCCCGCGTCATGTTCGCCACCCAGGCGAGTACTCGCCCGCCGACGTTCGTGCTGTTCACCACCGGGTTCCTCGAGGCAGGCTACCGCCGCTTCCTGGAGCGCCGTCTGCGTGAGGAGTTCGGCTTCGACGGTTCGCCGGTGCGCATCTCGGTGCGCGTGCGCGAGAAGAAGGAACGCAAGAAGTAATTCGAGCGGTAGACGAGTGGGCCCCGGCGAATATCGCCGGGGCTCTTCGTTTTCAGTCGACGAGCACTCGGTCCAGCAGATGGTCGACCAATTGTGTTGCGCGCGAAGCATAGTCGTCGTTGGTGAGCATTCCCTGTGCCAGCCCACCGACCGCGAGCAGGGCCACCTCGGCATCGGCGATGAGTGTCTTCTCGTCGGCGTCGTGGCCACGCAGCTGCCGTAGTTGTCCCGCGACCGCGTCGACGATGTAGTTCGGTGCTCCCGCGGTGTCGACCGATGCGACATCGGGACCGGTGAGCGTCGCGGCGTGGAAGATGCCGAGAATCACGGCGTCGCACCGACTGGGTTCGTCGAGGGGCAGGACCGAGATCAGGATCGTGCGGACGATCTCGCGCGGACCGGCGTCCGGTCCGAGGGTCGCGAACCCCTTTGCCATCCGGGCACCGGAGTCTTCGACGACCGCGCGGTGTGTGGCGAGCAGGAACTCCCGTTTGGTGCCGAAGTAGTACTGCACCGACCGCACCGAGACCTCCGCTTCGGCGGCGACGGACTGGAAGGTCGCGGCTTCGAGCCCGCCCCGGACGATGACCCGCCGCGCAGCGCTGGTGATCGATCTGCGCCGTTCTTCGTGATCGGCCAAACGTGGCACGTCGCCTCCTTCTGTCCCGGGAGATTTTCATGGTACGCCCATACCACCTTTATGGTACGGTGATATCACCAACGAGAAACAGGGGTGGTCATGGCCAAGATCGGACGGTTCAAGAACGACAAGGCGCGCGAGGAGTACCTGCGGACCTACCAGGAACTGGAGAAACAGTGGACGGTGCCGTCGACCCTGCTCGAGGTCTCCACTTCTTTCGGTTCCACTCGTGTCCGCAAATCTGGTGCGGGAGATGGTGTCCCGATCGTGCTCATGCACTCACTCGGCGCCAACAGCCTGTCCTGGAACCACGTCATCGAGGATTTCGCTCGTGACCGCGTCGTCTACATGCCCGAAATGATCGGCGCTCCCGGCCTGAGCGTGCAGACCGCACCGATCGACGAAAACGGCTTCGGTACCTGGCTCGGCGAGGTTCTCGACGGGCTCGGCGTCGACCAGGTCCATCTGGTCGGTTACTCGCAGGGCGGATGGCAGGCGATGGCGATCGCCACCACTACGCAGCGTCGGCTGGCGAGCCTGACCGTGCTCGAGCCGGGCGGCACGCTGACGAAGATCAAGTGGAGCCTGCTGTGGACGATGATCCGGGTCGGTGCCCGGCCCACCGACAAGAACCTGCGTGCGATGAACGCACGGCTCAACCCCGGCGTCACATTGACCGACGCGGAATTCGACGGGGTGAAGGCAGCGCTGGGGTATGCCCCCTCGATCGGCTACCCGAAGATGTTCACCGACGAGCGGCTGGCCACGATCACCATGCCGACGCTGGTACTGCTCGGGTCGGAGTCGTTGGTGGTCGACTCGCAACTCGCTGAGCAGCGACTGCGCGACAACGTCCCCACCTGCGAAGTCGAGATCTTCCGCGGGGCCGGGCACGGCCTCTTCCACGAGATCCCGAAGCCGGTGACCGCCCGCATTCTCGACTTCACCCGCCGCTACGAGCCGACGGACGCCCGCCACGGGGAGTAGTCGACGCCGCTCGCCATTGCCTTCAGGTGCCACCACGCCGCGCCCGCGATCACGTCGAAATTCGGCCGCAGGCCTGATAATCGACTGAGAACTACCGGGTGGTGGACACCTTGGCAATGTCGGGCACGTTGATAGCGGTAAGAGGTCCTCTGTGGCCTCCGCGAGGGAGTGCGTCATGAGTCTTATCGGAACCCTGGTCGGCTACGTGTTGACCGTGTTCTTGCTGCTGCTGATCGCCCGGTTGGTGGTGGACTGGATCGACGCGCTCGGCAACGGTCCGCAGTGGGCGCGCAAGGCACGGGAGGTGACCCACGCCGCGACCGAACCGGTGATCGCGCCGGTACGCAAGGTGCTGAAGCCGATCCGCATCGGCGACTTCTCCCTCGACCTGGCCTTCACCGCGGTGTTCATCGCCGTCCTGATCCTGCGCGCGGTCGCCTTCAGCCTGTAGTCGAGGTGCTCATCGCCGAGGGGTCGATGAGCTCATGGGAGCATCGACGGCGGGCATGCTGCCGAGCAGAGCCAGTGACTGCTCGGCATCGGAGGCAGGCTCGGCGTGATAGACGACGAGCGTCTGCCCCGGCGCGCCGTTCACCGTGAACGTCTCGTAGGACATGGCGATCTCGCCCACCAGCGGATGGATGAAGCGCTTCTCCCCGGCTGTTTTCGCGCGGACTTCGTGCTTGGCCCAGAGACGGCGGAAGTCTTCGCTCTTCAATGACAGCTCGCCGACCAGTTCTGTCAGGCGTGGGTCGTCGAGATCGGTGCCTGCGCTGACCCGTAAACCGGCCACGGTCTCCGCGGCGATCGCCGGCCAATCCGGAAAAACGTTGCGCGCCTCGGGATCCAGGAACACCATTCTGACCTGGTTGACTCCCGGCGCCGAACAGGAATTCAGCGCGATGGCCAGCGGAGTCGCGGCCAGGACATCCATGTACCGGCCGTAGACCAGCGCCGGAGTGTCCGACCAGGTGCGCATCAGGCGTAGCAGGCTCGGCGTTACCCGTTCCGGTCGTCGCGGTGCCCGTGTGCGCCGCGGCGCCGGGCGCGCCAACTCCCGCAGATGCGCGGTGCCGTCGTCGTCGAGCGAGAACACCCGGGCCAACGCCGCCACGATCTGATCGGACGGATGCTTATCGCGGCCTTGTTCGAGCCGGATGTAATAGTCGGCGCTCATCCCGGCCAGCATGGCGACTTCTTCGCGGCGCAGCCCGGCCACCCGGCGCTGGCCGCCGCCCGCCATCCCGAACTCTTCGGGGCTGACCTGCTGGCGTCGGGCCCGTAGGAACGCCCCGAGACGATTGTCGGAATCCATGTCTTCGAGGGTATGCCGACCCCGCTTCCGCTGGGTGGCCCTCCCACTACCAGGAGGTTTCCGACCTGGCACCCGACGACGGCCGAGACGAACGTTGTGGCCATGACAAACAACAACATCGAAAGCCGGGTCGCCGTCGTCACCGGAGCATCCAGCGGCATCGGTGCCGCCACCGCGCGGCGACTGTCGGCTGACGGCATGAAGGTCGCGCTGCTCGGGCGGCGCAAGGATCGGCTGGAAGAACTCGCTCACGATATCGGCGCGAACACCCTCGCGGTGACCGCCGATGTCAGTGTTCGGCAGTCGGTACTGGACGCAGCAGCCGAAGTGCGTGCCGCGTTCGGTCCGGTCGATCTGGTCGTCGCGAACGCCGGCGTCATGCTCGGCGCGCCGTTCGAGCACGCCGAGATCGACGAATGGGACCAGATGGTGGGCACGAACGTCAACGGATTGCTCTACACCGGAAGAGCTTTCATCGATGACCTGCTCGCCGCCGCGGATGCCGGTCGCCGCGCCGACCTGGTGCTCGTCGGTTCCATCGGCGGCCATCTCGCGTTCCCCAACTACGGTGTCTACTGCGCCACCAAGGCCGCGGTAGCGCACCTGACCCGCACGTTGCGAACCGAGTTCGGCCCACGCGGAGTTCGGGTCAAGAACATCGAACCCGGCTTCGTCGGCACCGAACTCGGCGCGGGGATGCGCGACGACAACCGGCGCGCTGAGCTCGACGCATGGCGCGACGGACTGGAAGTCCTTGTCCCCGAGGACATCGCCGACGCGATCGCTTTCGCCATCTCGGCCCCACGGCGGGTGAACGTGGCGGAACTCATCGTCGTCCCCACCGAGCAGGGATGATTCGCACTCCGCTGGTGTGGCTCCACGGCTAGCCGTCGGCGCCCTCCACTCGCCATCGCGTGCGCACCGCGCGCACACAGGACGCGTCGGTGAGCGCGTCGACCGTGTCGGTGAGGGCGGATTCCCTGGCGCGGTGGGTGAGCACGATCAGGTGGGCGGCGTCGTTGTGGTGCTCTTGACGGACCCGCTCGATGCTCACCCCATGGTCGGCGAAGGTCGATGCGACCCGGGCCAGGGCGCCGGCGTGGTCGGTGACGTGCAGGTTCAGGTAGAAGCGGGTCGGGGTGTCGCCGAGCGGCGCGACGGGGAGTTCGGCGTAGTAGGAGGCGCGGGGTGCGCGGCCGCCGTTGACGCGGTTGCGTGCGGCGGTGACCAGGTCGCCGAGCAGCGCCGATGCAGTGGCTCTCGGGGCATGACGGCCCGAGAACATCAGCTGCCCAGCGCAGTCCGCCTCGACGGTCACCGCCGGTGCGTCCACCTGGGCGAGTGGGTGGGCGGCAGGAATCAGCGCAGGGTGTACGCGCACCGAAATCTGTTCCTTGCCACCGTCTTCGGGGCCGGACTGCTCGCTGACCCTGGTGCAGACGGTGAGTTGTCGCAGCCGCAGTGACAACGCTTCCGCGGCGGCGAGGGCGTGTGGGTCGGCCGCACCGAACTCCTCGAAGTGCACATCGGCGACTTCCACTCTGGTGTGAAACGCCATCGTCGCCAGGATCGCGGCTTGGGCAACCGGATTCGCCCCGTCGAGGGGGAAGACCCCGAGCACTTGTCGCACCCGATCGCCCGACAGCGATTGGGTCAGTGGCCGCACTACCGGCACCCCGCCCCCGACCGCTGCCTCGAAGCACAGGTCCGCCCCGTATTCCTCGGCGGCCGAGGCCAATCGGTGCCCGTGTTCGGCGATCAGTTCCGTATTCGCGGTGACCACCGACCTGCCCGCACGCAGCGCGGCGAGCACTGTCGTCGACGATGCGGTGGTCGCAGTCGCGTCGACGAGTAGATCGGCACCCGACACCGCCCCGAGCGTTAACCGCGTCCCGGCGCGTTCGCTCAGATCATCGACGGTGTGGCGGAAGATCCGCACCACCTCTTCGGCAAGCGCGCCGGTACCGAGAACGGCGACCTCCAGCGCGGAACGAGCGGAACGGAAGTGCTGATCGATCACCGGAATACGCCTAACGCCGAGAGCTGCCGAACCGGGAGCCGGCGCTTCGCGCGCCACCCCCTGACCGTCAGTATCTCGTCCGAAACTATTCGGCGGCAGTCGTTTTCGTTTCCGAATTGGTACGGCCGTGCCCGGATTGCCTGGATACTCGGAGGGGTCACCCGCGGATCGCATGCGGGCGAGCAGGGGAGAGGACTTCGCAGATGGCCCTGGTTGTGCAGAAATTCGGCGGTTCGTCGGTAGCCACCGCGGAGCGGATCCGGCGGGTCGCCGAGCGGATCGTGGAGACGAAGAAGCAGGGGCACGACGTGGTGGTGGTCTGCTCGGCGATGGGCGACACCACCGATGAGCTCCTCGAATTGGCGGGGCAGATCGCCTCGGCACCGGAACCGCGCGAGCTGGACATGCTGCTCACCGCCGGGGAGCGGATCTCGAATGCCTTGGTGGCCATGGCAATTCATTCACTCGGAGCCGACGCCAGGTCGTTGACCGGCTCCCAAGCCGGCGTGATCACCACCGGCGCCCACGGCCGCGCCAAGATCATCGAAGTCGACCCGGGCCGGGTGCGCCGCGCCCTCGACGACGGTGAAGTGGTGTTGGTCGCCGGGTTCCAGGGCGTGAGCCAGGACAACCACGATGTCACCACCCTCGGCCGTGGCGGCTCCGACACGACCGCCGTCGCGCTGGCCGCGGCACTGCGTGCCGATGTCTGCGAGATCTACACCGACGTCGACGGCGTCTTCACCGCCGACCCGCGCATCGTGGCCGACGCCCAGAAACTCGACCAGATCTCCTACGAGGAAATGCTGGAAATGGCGGCCTGCGGCTCGAAGGTTCTCATGCTGCGCTGCGTCGAATACGCGCGCCGCTACCAGGTGCCCGTGCACGTGCGCTCGTCCTACACCGACACGATCGGCACCACCGTCTTCGGTTCGATGGCCGATATCCCCGCCGACCAGGCCGTGCTCACCGGCGTCGCGCACGATCGCAACGAGGCCAAGGTGACCGTCGTCGGCCTGCCCGACGAACCCGGCTACGCGGCCAAGGTGTTCCGCGCGGTCGCCGACGCCGAGATCGGCATCGACATGGTCGTGCAGAACACCGGTACCGGGCGCACCGATATCACCTTCACCCTGCCCGCCGCCGACGGCGCGCGTGCGGTGGCCCTGCTACGCGACCGGCGCGCCGATATCGGCTTCGCCGACGTCCGCTACGACGATCGCGTGGGCAAGGTCTCGCTGATCGGCGCGGGCATGCGCAACAATCCGGGCGTCACGGCCACCTTCTGTGAGGCGCTGGCCGCGGCGAACATCAACCTCGACCTGATCGCCACCTCGGAGATCCGCATCTCCGTGCTGGTCCGCGACACCGACCTCGACGACGCTGTGCGCATTCTGCACCGGGCTTTCGACCTCGGTGGGGCGGAAGTCGCCGTGGTGCACGGCGGCACCGGTCGGTGACAGCGACGTTGACGCCACGTCGGAGTCCCGCGTAATTTTGCAGATCAGTCGAGTCCATCGGAGGCTTCGTTGGGTACAAGGTTGATGTCTTTCACCCGGGGCGGGCTCGAGTTCGACGTGGTCGATTCCGGCCCGATAGATGGCCCGGTCATCGTCGCGTTGCACGGTTTCCCGCAGACCTCGACCTCGTTGACAGCACTCACTACCCTGCTCAACGCCCGCGGCTACCGCACCGTGGCGTCCGATCAGCGTGGGTACTCGCCGGGCGCGCGACCGCGCGGCAGGCGCGCATACCGGGTGTCCGAGCTGGTCGGCGACGTGGTGGCCCTGGTAGACGCCATCGGCCGGGGGCCTGTCCACCTCGTCGGGCACGACTGGGGCGCGATGGTCGCGTGGTCGATGGCCTCCACCCGGCCCGAGCTGGTCCGCACGATGGTCACCGTATCGGTGCCGCATCCTGGGGCCTACTTGCGTTCGCTGTTCACCAGCAACCAACTCGCCCTCTCCTACTACATGGCGCTGTTCCAGATCCCGATGCTGCCGGAACGTGTCCTGCGCACCCGCCCTGCCTTGCTCGACGGGCTGCTGGCCAAGACCGGCATGAGTCAGGACGCTATCTCCCGGGTACACAGCGAGATCGTCGACGGCGGTGCGCTCACCGGCGGAATGAACTGGTATCGCGCGGTGCTGTCGTTGGCGCCGGGCATGGTTTCGGCACCGGTCGAGGTGCCGGTGACCCATGTGTGGAGCACCGGCGACACCGCGCTGGCGCGACGTGGCGCCGAATTGACCGAGCGCCACGTCGTCGGCGACTACCGCCTCGCCGTGATCGATGGCGCCTCCCACTGGCTACCCGAGGAGCGCCCGGCCGAGCTGGCCGAGCTGATCAGCGACCGGGTCGAATCTGTGTCGAGCCGCTGATACGCCGATCGGCCGGATCGATCGCGCCGGGTCAGCCGATCGGTGCGGCCATGGCCCGCAACGGTTCGACGGTCGCCGGGATCAACGGCGCCCGCCGCAACGCGCGCGCGGCCAGTTGCTCGATGATCCGACCGCGCACTCCCGGCCATTCGTCGTGCAGGATCGAATAGAACGCGGTGTCTCGTACCGCGCCGTCGAGCCCACGCGAATGTGCTCGCCGCACACCGTCACTCACCGCGCCGAGGCGTTCGATCGCCGCCCGGGAGCGCAGGTTGCGGGCATCGGCGCGCAAGGTCACCCGCCGCACACCCCAGCTCTCGAAGGCGTGTGACAGCAGCGACAGCTTGGCGTCGAGATTCACCTGACCGCCCCGCGCCGCGGGGGTGAGCCAGGTGTTGCCGATCTCCACGGCGTCGGGGATCGCCCCGCCGGGCAACGCGGTGACGGGTTCGGCGGACAACGGCCAGGTCAGCGGCCCCTGCCAGTAGTCGAGCCGGGTGAATCGGGTCGCCCCGACCACACTCTCGTCGGCGACGGCGACGATCGCGAAGGCCAGCGCCGTGCCTGCCAGCTGCGCCGCCTCGGCCTGGAATACATAGGTGCGCGCCTCCTGTTCGCCGTGCGGGACGATGGTGAACCCGGCCGGTCCGTCGAGCGCGGCGGCGGCAGCGACCAGTCCGGGAACGTGATGGGGTGCAAGAGGTTCCAGCCGTGCGATGCGGCCGTGGAGGATAACGGGTGCGGGCATGGTGACCGGCGTCCTTCGTCTGAGAGGGTCGCCGAAAGCACGAGGCGTGGATCTCACGCGGCACGCGACTTCGGCGAAGCGACACGAACGATCCAGCAGCATCGAAAACTAGAAGGACAGTAGCCGAACGTGGCGCGATCCCCACATCGAACGCCGGATGTCGCGGCCGGAATGTTTCCTGCGCGACGATCCCCGTCCTACCGCTTTTCGGCGATCGCCGCGACGATCAGTTCCTCCCAGACCGACAGGTCCCGATCGGGTGCGCCGACGTCTGCGGAATCCTCGTTCACGTGCTGCCAGCGTTCGCGCTGAAGACGATCCCGATCGGCTTGTCGAGATCGATCAGCCGGGCGATCTCCGGATCGGCCCTGATCGCCTCGGAATCGCGCACGTCGGCGTGGATCACGGCGGTGTTGTCGTTGGTCGCCAGCAAGAACGCCCGTGTCACGGCACGGTTTCTGCGCGTCGTTGACACCGAAGCGGTTCGGGGCGTAGGGGTTTCGGATGTGAGCGAGGTTCGCCGAGCGGATTCCGTCACGGTGCCGTGTCGACAGCTCACGGAGGTACCAACTGGATCGCGAGGTGCATCTGGCCACGTTTTCCCACGTCAGGGCCGTAACGGTTCGATAAATGACACACGTGTCGGTTTCTTGGGCAAATGTCCAGTTGTCTTGGGGTTTCGCCAGTTCCGACCCGTGTTTCCTGGAAATGTAACGCGCGTTATCCATCTGTGTCGTACGGGTGTTCTATGTGATGCAGATCACACCATCTATTCTCTGACTGTTGTAGCTGGCAAGCTCGTAATTGCTGAACGTTAACCATTCGTGATCATCCACCGGGTCGACGCAGATTCGCGGTCACGAACGCCCCGCGCGTGCGCCGCGGCGCGACGGTCGTCGAAAGATCCGCTACGGATCACTTATCGGCGGTGTCGGGGCGACTGTCAGGAAGGGACCTCGTTGTTATGAGCAGCATCTACTTCGAATCGAACAGCAACCTGACAGTTACCGGCCGAAGTCGCCGCGTCGCCGCGACCTCGACCGTCGAATCGTCCATCGCGCCGCTGGCGACACCGGGGCTGGTCCTCGGCCTGATTCTGCTCGGTCTCGGCGTGGCCGGTCTGCTGCGCCTCGGCGATTGGGTGGGCAATTACGGGTCCGTCCTGGTCGTGCTGGCCTATGTCCTCTATATGGCCGCGGCTGTGAGCCTGGCCCTCTGGGGTGCGGTCGCCGTCTGGTCGCTGCATCGGCGCTAGCCGATCGGGGAATGTATCCCACGCAGGGGGTGAGATACATTCCCCGTTCAGATTTCGGCGAAACGGAGTGCTGAAGGCCTACGAGTAGGCTGACCAGGTGAAGCAACTGTGAAACACCTGACCGTCGGCGTCGTCGCGACCTCTCGCAAGGAAAACGAACACCGGCTGGCCATCCACCCGGCTCACCTCGACCGCATCGATCCCGAACTGCGCGGTCGGATCTTTCTCGAACATGGTTACGGTGACCGATTCGGTTACCCCGACGATGTCCTCGCCCCGCTCGTAGCGGGCCATCGCACCCGCGAAGAACTCTTCGCCGAGTGCGATGTTCTCCTGCTGGCCAAGCCGCTGGCCGAAGACCTCGCGCAGATGCGCCCCGGCACGACCGTGTGGGGCTGGCCGCACTGCGTGCAGGACGCGCGGATGACCCAGCTGGCGGTCGACCGCGACCTGACCCTGATCGCCTGGGAGGCGATGAACCACTGGACGAAGTCGGGTGCTTTCAGCGTCCACGTGTTCCACAAGAACAACGAACTGGCCGGTTACTGCTCGGTCATGCACGCCCTCCAATTGCGCGGCGTGACCGGTGATTACGGTCGCCGGATGCGTGCGGCCGTGATCAGCTTCGGCGCCACCGCGCGTGGTGCGGTGCGGGCACTGTCGGCGATGGGGATCAGCGATGTGACGGTGCTGACTCAGCGCAGTGTGTCGGCAGTGGCCTCGCCGTTCGCCTCGGTGCGGATGCAGCATTTCCAGCGTGATCCGGAACTGCCCGGCCGGACGCTCGCGCTCGAGGCACCCGAGCCGGGACCGCTGGCGAAGATGCTGGCCAACTACGACGTGGTCGTGAACTGCATGTTCCAGGACACCGAGGACCCGTTGACGTTCGTCATGAACGACGACCTCGAACTGTTCACGCGCGGAACACTTTTCGTCGACGTCTCCTGCGATGAGGGGATGGGCTTCGAGTTCTCGCGCCCGACCTCGTTCGCCGATCCGATGTTCACCGTCGGTGACGATCTGCACTACTACGGTGTCGACCACAGCCCCTCGTTCCTCTGGAACTCGGCGACATGGGAGAACTCCGAAGCTCTGCTCGAGTACCTGCCCGTCGTGCTCGGCGGCCCCGAAGCGTGGGATGACAGCGAAACGATTCGTCGTGCGATCGAGATTCGCGACGGTCGGGTGCAGAACCCGCGGATCCTGTCGTTCCAGGGTCGCTCCGACGTGTATCCATACGCGGTGAACTGACCTTCGGTCATCAGCGGCGCGCGGGGGTGTCTCCCGCGCGCCGGTGGTCTTTCTGCTCGCGATCGGTCGGCTGAGTTATGACATATGCGCAGTAAGATGGCAGGAAATCGGAAGTTGTTTCGCGGTCGCGAGGAGCGGCGATGGACGGATACGACGCCGCGTGGAACGAGCGAGAGCGCGGCGAGAACGCGACCCAGCGCCTCGATCGGAACTGGTCCTCGCTCCTGCAGGAATTGCGCGTCCTGCAGACCGGCGTACAGGTACTGACCGGTTTCCTGCTGACATTGCCGTTCCAATCGAGGTTCGACACCCTGAGCACCCCCTTGCGCGTTGTCTATCTCGTGGTGGTTTCCGCCGCCATCGCCGCGACCGCCCTGCTGGTCGCCCCCGTGGCCATTCACCGTCTGCTGTTCCGCCGGCATCGACTCGACGTGCTCGTGATCGGTGCCCACCGCCTGGCACTCCTCGGAATCGCGCTGCTCGGCGTCGCGTTGACGGGCATGGCCGTGCTGATCTTCGATATGGTCGTCGGCACCGTCGCAGGTGTCATCGCGGGAATTGTCGCGGCCGTGCTATTTCTCGGGCTGTGGGTGGTCCAGCCGTTGATCTATCGGCGCTAGCGCACCGGCTGTGTCTCACCTCGGCGCGCGGTCATTCTTACGGATGTTCGACCGCCAAGCCCAGCAGTCCGAGGGCGAAATCCGCATAGGCGGTGGCGATCTGTTCGGGGGAGGACGGGCCGTCGAGCCGGAACCATTGGGGGAGTGCGGTACACATTGTCGCGATGGCACGCCCCGCGTCGCGCGCATGGGCGGTCGACCTGCCTGCCTCGGCGAGCGCGGCATCGATCTCGGCATCGAGAAGGTACTGGATCTCGTTGCGGGAAGCCGTGATTCGATCGCGGTCTGCCGGGTTCAGGCTGCGCATCTCGCTGGCGCCGATGAAGGCGAGTTCGCGGTGGTGCGTGTGGAAAAGGGCCAGCGCCTCGACGACACAGGTCACGCGTTCGCGGCCGTTCGCGCCGTCGACGCGGGCCGCACGCACCCGCCGGTGCAATTCGTCCATGGTCAGGTCGAGTGCGCGGACCAGCAGGTCCTGTTTGTCGCGGTAGTGGTGGTAGACGCCGGGCACGCTCATGCCTGCCCGCGCCGCGATCGAGCGCATCGTGGCGCCGTGGTAGCCGGTCTCGACGAAGGAGTCGATGGCGGCGGCGAGCACCGGGTCGATATCCAGTGGCGGGAACGCACGCCAGGAATCCGCTGCGCCAGAGGGGCCGGGTTCGTCGGCTCCGTCGCGCAGGCGGGGCGCGGCGGGCCGAGGTAGGCGTGAGTGGGACTCGGCGGCAGGCGCGGCATCGGTGCGCTGGTCCCCGATCAACCAGGGCACCGTCGTGCCCAACTCGGCAGCGAGGGATCGCAGACGCGCAACCGAGGCGCCGGTCTTGCCGGTCTCGATGGCGCTCAGCGTGGCCGGGCTGACGCCGATCCGCTGGGCGGTCGCCCGCAGTGACAACCCCGCCGTGGTCCTTGCCAGGCGTACCCGTGCACCCACCGCATGCTGTTCGGCTGCCGTCGACTCCACAGTGTTCAGGATAGCTGAACAATCTTATCGCAGTGACCAGGCCTGTTGACAGTGCTGATCCACGCATGCCACTGTCGTTGCAGTGTATTGCCGAGCGATCGTTCGGCGACCGAGCCGAGGAGCGGACCCGTGCCGATCGACCTGTCCTACCCGTCCGAGGTGCAGAGCTTGGCCGACCGCACCCGCGCCTTCATCCGCGAACGGGTGATCCCGGTCGAAGACGCGCACGACGGCGACATCGCCGCGGCCGGCGGTGAGAAACTGCGCGTGGAACTCCAGCAGGCCGCTCGCGACGCCGGCGTCTTCGCCCCGCACGCGCCGATCGAATACGGCGGCCACGGCCTCGACATGTCGAACCGCGCGCCGGTGTTCGAGGAGGCGGGCTATTCGCTGTTCGGCCCCACGGCCCTCAATATCGCCGCTCCTGACGAGGGCAACGTCCACATGCTCGCCCATATCGCCGACCCGGAGCAGAAACAGCAGTTCCTCGCTCCGCTCGCCCGCGGCGAGGTGCGTTCGGCCTTCGCCATGACCGAACCGGCCCCCGGCGCAGGTTCGGACCCCTCCGCGCTGAGCACCCGTGCGGTCCGCGCCGACGGCGGCTGGCGCATCAGCGGCCACAAATGGTTCATCACCGGCGCCGACGGTGCGGGCTTCTTCATTATCATGGCTCGTACCTCGGGTGAGCCGGGCCAACGCGGCGGCGCCACGATGTTCCTGGCCCCTGCCGACAGTCCCGGCATCCGCGTCGGCCGCCATCTCGACACCCTCGACAAGTCGATGATCGGTGGCCACTGTGAGGTCTTCTTCGACGACCTGCTGGTCCCGGAGTCGGCGGTCCTCGGCGAGGTCGACCGCGGTTTCGAATACGCCCAGGTGCGACTCGGCCCCGCCCGCATGACCCATGTGATGCGCTGGCTCGGCGCCGCCCGCCGCGGCCATGACGTCGCGGTCGCGCACGTGGCGCAGCGTGCGGGCTTCGGCTCGCGGCTCGGCGACCTCGGCATGGTTCAGAAGATGATCGCCGACAACGAGATCGACATCGCCGCCACCCGCGCGCTGCTGACCCGCGCGTGCTGGGAGCTCGACCGTGGTGAACCCGCCGCGAACGCGACCTCCATCGCGAAAACCTATGCCGCCGAAGCGATTTTCCGCATCGTCGACCGCAGTATGCAGATGTGCGGCGGTCTGGGTGTCTCCGCCGACCTGCCGCTCGCCCGCCTGTCCCGGGAGGTGCGTCCGTTCCGTATCTACGACGGCCCCTCCGAGGTGCACCGCTGGGCCATCGCCAAACGCGCGGTCAGCGCGGCCAAGCGGGCGAAACGGGACTCCGAATGACGCTGCCGGGCATGGACATCGCCGCACTGGAGCAGTTCCTGCGCGCCCACGGCGTCGAGGTGTGCGGGGAGCTGCGCGTCGAACTGATCAGTGGTGGCCGGTCCAATCTGACGTTCGCCGCCGCCGACGACGTGTCGCGCTGGGTGGTGCGCCGCCCGCCGGTCGCTGGACTCACCCCGTCCGCGCACGACATGGGGCGCGAATACACCGTCACCAGCGCGCTGCGGAAATCCGCTGTGCCCGTGGCGAAGACGATCGCCTTCGACGCGACCGGATCCGCGCTCGGAGCGCCGATGACTGTCGTCGAGTTCGTCGACGGGACGGTGTTTCGAGATCAGGACGAGCTGGCGGCGCTCACCGATGATCAGGTGAATTCCAGTGCGCTCGAGCTGGTTCGCGTCCTCGCCGAGCTGCACGCGATCGACCCGGCGGCTGTCGGCCTCGAAACATTCGGTCGGCCGGACGGTTTCGTCACCCGGCAGGTGAACCTCTGGGCATCGCAGTGGGAGCGGGTCAAAACCCGCGAACTTCCCGACGTGGCAACCCTGCACGCCGCGCTGACCGCCGCGATCCCGCGGGAATCGTCGGCCTCGATCGTGCATGGGGATTTCCGTATCGACAACACGATCCTCGACAGCGCGGACCCGAAAATCGTTCGTGCCGTGGTCGATTGGGAACTGTCGACACTCGGCGACCCGCTCACCGACGTCGCCCTGATGTGCGTCTACCGGGCGCCGATATTCGACCTGATCCTCGGCACCCACGCGGCGTGGACCAGCTCCCGCCTGCCGAGCCCCGATACCCTCGCTCAGACCTACGCGACCGCGTCGGGGCGCGACCTGGACAACTGGGGCTTCTACCTCGCCCTGGCCAACTTCAAACTGGGCATCATCGGCGAAGGCATCACCCACCGCGCCAACCAGGGCTCCGACACCGGTTCTGCCGCCGACCGGGCCGCCGAGGCAACCCCGGAATTCATGGCCGCCGGTCTGCGCGCACTGAATGGGTCGGCGAAGTAACAGCCCTCAGCTCGTCGGATCGCTCGACGCGACGCGGTGCGAATTATCCGATGATCTCCGCGGGAAGGAACATCACGCCTAGTTGCGAAGCGATGGCGCTGGTGTGTTCGACGATCCGCTCGGCGTCCACGTCGAGCACGCCGGTGCGCCAGGCGGACAGCAGTTCGATGAAGCCGCCGATGCCTGCCAGCGTGCTCATGCGCATGGCGGTTTCGTCGATATCGGGGCGCAGATAGGGCCAGGCGGCGGCAATGAGCAGATCGGTGGCGTCGGTGAGCATGGTTTTGCGGCGCTGTTCGAGCACGGCGCTGCCCGCGTGATCGGCCAGCAGAATCCGTGCCCGGCCGCGCAGATCGGTCTGCAACTCGACAGTGCGGGCGATGGCCGCGCGCGTGATCTCGAGTGGTGTGCGGTCGGCGTGTTCGGCGACAACGCTCGCCAGCTCGGCGAACACCTCGGTGCACACCTCGTCCCAGACCGCGGCGAGCAGTTCGTCGCGGTCGGCGAAGTGCTCGTAGAAGTAGCGGTCGTTGAGCGAGGCCCGCTGGCAGACACCGCGCATGGTCACCGCCGCCCAGCCGTTGTCGAGCCAGATATCGAGGGCGGCCTCGACCAGGCCGACCCGCCGCTGCGCCCTGCGCTCGTCGGCGGTCCGCCCTCCCCAGGTCCGAGCCGGTGCGCGCACATCCATGGTTGACAAAGTACTCCTCCGCGCGCCTAATTGGTGTCAGGTGCGGCCAATGGTGGCAGATGCCACCAGTTAGGGCCTCGCCGGGTAGAACCGGGAGTTGCCATGCGATTGTTCCCTTTCGGCGGTCATCGCCGGACCACGAACGCCGATGCGGTGGTGACCGGCGCGGGCAGTGGCATCGGACGCGCGTTCGCCGTCGAATTGGGTCGCCGCGGCGGCCGTGTCGTGTGCTCCGACATCGATCCCGACCGTGCGGCCGATACCGCCGAACTCGTCGAGGCGGCGGGCGGCAAAGCGATCGGTACCCGCTGCGATGTCACCGTGATCGACGAGGTCACGCGGTTGGCCGCGACCGCGCAGGACTGGTTCGGCGGCCCGCCCACCGTGGTCGTCAACAACGCCGGTATCGGGGCGGGCGGACCGGTGGTCGGCGAGTTCGCCCTCGATGATTGGCAGCGCACGCTCGGCGTCAATCTCTGGGGCGTCATCCACGGCTGCCACGTCTTCGCGCCGATCCTGCGCGCGGCGGGGCGTGGATCGCTGGTGAACGTCGCCTCGGCGGCCGCGTTCGGCGCGGCACCCCGGATGGCCGCCTACAACGTCAGCAAGGCGGGTGTGCTCGCGCTGTCGGAGACGATGTCGGCCGAGCTGGCAGGCACCGGCGTCGGCGTCACGGTGCTGTGTCCGACCGGCGTGAAAACCAATATCATGCAGGCGGATTCGCCCATGGACGACACCGCCGAGCGTCTGGGCGGGCTGCTGCTGCGCTGGACCGGGCGCGCACCGGCCGCCATCGTCCGCACCACCCTCGACGCGGTCGACCGCGGCGAGCTCTACGTGGTGCCGCAGCTCGAGGCCAAGATGCTCTGGCAGGCCAAACGATGGCTGCCCACCGCCTACACCCGTTCGGCAGGACTGCTGGAGCGGGTCGTGCGCTGATCCATCACACCGAAGGAGATCGAACAATGACGTTCGCCTATCCCGATATGCTCGCCACCATTCGCGCCAAGCAGTGGGCGCTGGCCGATATCGATTGGGACGCACCGGGTGCCGACACCATCACCGACGAACAGCGCCCACGGCTGGCCACCTTCATGGCCGATCTGGTGTGGATCGAACATGTCGGCGCTCGCGGCTTTGCCGCGCTGACCCACCAGGCCCCACCCGGCCCGCTCCGCGAGATCTACCGGTACTTCCACGCCGAGGAACAGAAGCACGCCAACGCCGAACTCGCGCTGATGCGCCGCTGGGGCATGCTGGCCGACGGCGCCTCGATGCCGGTGCCCAACAAGAACATTCGCCTGGTGATCAGCTGGCTCGACCGCTACGCCGACCAGCTGACCCTGCCTGTGCTCGGCACCGTGATCCCCTCGCTGGAGACCGCACTCGACGGCGCGCTGGTGAAATTCCTGCTCGACGAGGTCGAGGACCCGGTGTGTCACGAGGTGTTCCGGCACATCAACAGCGACGAATCCCGGCACCTGGCAGTCGGTTTCCAGGTTCTCGAACAGCTCGGCGCGGGCCCGCTGCGCCGGATCGCCATCGAGACAACCGGTTTCGCGGTGCGCCCGTCGTTCGTGCTCGGCGCGCTGCTGTACGCGCCACTGCTGTCGCGGATGTCGACCAACATCATCGCGCTGGGCCTCGACGAGGAGAAGCTGTGGCAGGCGGTGCGCCGCTACGAGAATGTGGGGGAGCGCAGCCCGGCCATCCGCCGGGTCCCGCTCTACCACGTGGTGAAGATGCACGGGAAGGCCACCATTCACCGCCGTCAGCCGTTCCAGCTGCTGGCGGATGTGTCCAATGCCTGCATCGACCGGTTCCCGATCCGTGTCCTCGGCCGCAGGCCGTCCTGGTCGGACGAGCTCACCTACGAACCGGTGGCGAAATGACGACGCTCCGTTTCGCCGACACCTTCACCGGGCCCCAGGTGCACCGGACGGCTTTCGCGCCCCGGCACGAATTCACCGGTCAGCGGGTCGCGATCATCGGCAGCGGGGCGGCGGCCGCCCGCCTGCTGCCCGGCATCGCCGCCGAGGCCGCGCGGGTGACGGTGTTCCAGACCGAGGCGGTCTGGGTCCTCCCGCGGGTACCGCTGTCGGGCGCGACGACGCTGCGTCGAGCTCCGCAAAGACTGGTCCGGCTCGTCGCCCGCATCAATCTCCGTGTCCAGGTGCATGATTCGTGGCTGCGTCACCGCCTGACACCGGATGACACCGCGGGCGTCGCGGTGCACAACAGCTACTACCGCACCCTGCGGCAACCACACTGCACCCTGGTGACCTGGCCGATCGCGCGGCTGGTGCCGCTGGGCGTGCGCACCGTCGACGGCATCGAGCACCGGGTGGACAGCATCGTCTACGCCGACGACGCGGGCCATGTCGTGCGCACGGTCACTCGGCCCGGCCGCCTGCATCCGTCGGCGGAACTGATGAAGGAGATCGCATGACCACCACCGGAATCGACCACGAGATCATCATCGTAGGAGCCGGATTCTCCGGGATCGGCGTGGCGATCGAGCTGCGCAAGGCCGGGTTCGACGACTACCTGATCATCGACGAGGCCGACGGTGTCGGTGGCACGTGGCACTGGAACACCTATCCCGGTGTCGCCGTGGATATCCCGTCGTTCAGCTACCAGTACTCCTTCGAGCAGCGCACCGACTGGTCGCGGGTCTACGCGCCCGGTCGCGAACTCAAGGCCTATGCCGAATCGTGCGTGGACAAATATGAGCTGCGACCACGAATTCGCTTCGGTACCACCGTGATCGGCGCGGACTTCGACGAGCGTGCCGACCGCTGGGTGTTGCACACCGCCGACGGCACCGAACTGACCGCGCGGTTCGTGATCAGCGCGACCGGTGTCCTCACCAGACCCAAACTTCCTGAGATCCCCGGCATCGAGAGCTTCTCGGGGACAGTTATGCACACCTCACGCTGGGATCACCGCCAGGACCTGCGGGGAAAGCGCGTGGCGATCATCGGCACCGGCGCCTCCGCGGTCCAGGTGATCCCGGAGATCGCCTCGCGGGTCGAGCACCTGACGGTGTTCCAGCGCACGCCGATCTGGTGCCTGCCCCGCCCCGACCTGCCGCTGCCCCTCGCTGCCCGCCTGGCACTGAAGGTCCCCGGCGGACGAACGCTGACTCGCCTGGTGAGCCAGACCTACGTCGAGTTCACCTTCCCGCTCGCGGCCCACTATCACCGCTCCCTGCCCACTGCCGCGATCGGCGAACGCGCGGGCCTTGCCCATCTGCGGCGCCAGGTGAAGGACCCCGCCATCCGGGCCGCGCTCACCCCGAAATACGCCCTCGGGTGCAAACGACCCAGCTTCTCCAACGACTATCTGTCGACGTTCAATCGTTCGAACGTGACCCTGGAGACCGACCCGATCAGCGAGATCACCGCCACCGGCATCCGCACCGCCGAAGGCACCGAACACCCCGCCGAGGTGCTGATCCTCGCCACCGGTTTCAAGGTCATGGAATCGGGCAATATGCCGACCTACGACCTGCGCGGCATCGACGGCCGCGATCTGGAGACCTGGTGGGACGAGAACCGGCTGCAAGCCTACGAGGGCGTCAGCGTCCCCGGCTTCCCGAACTTCTTCTCCATCATCGGCCCCTACGGCTACAACGGCGCGTCCTACTTCACCCTGATCGAGAACCAGACCCGCCACATCCTGCGCTGCCTGCACCATGCCCGTACGCACGACGCGGACCGCATCGAGGTCACCGAGGAAGCCAACGACCGCTACTTCCGCGAGATGCTGGCCCGCCGCGGCGGCCAGGTGTTCTGGGACGAAAGTTGCGCCACCGCCAACAGCTACTACTTCGACAAACACGGCGATGTGCCCCTACGCCCCAACTCCACCCTCGAATCAGCTTGGCGCAGTGGTCATTTCCCCCTGACCGACTACGTCTTCTCCTAGCTGTCATTTGCCGCCCGGAGGTTTCTCGCCCACGATGGGGGCGATGACTATCGAATTGGAACAAGCCCGGCAGCTACTCGCCGAGGGGGATCTGGCCGGGTCGGTCCGTGCCGTGCGTTTCGTCGCCGAGCGAGTGCCGCTGCGTGAGCTCGCGACGGTGCTGGCCGAGCTGGCCGCCGCGGCGGAGTTCGGGGATCTGGCTGCCGCCGCCGGTGCGGTGCTCGACGACCCGGCCGACCCGCGGGCGCTGACCGTGCTCGGGTACGAATGCGTCGAGTACGGCATCTCGTTCGCCGCGATCCCGGTGCTCAGCCATGCGCTGGAGCTGGCCCCTACCTCGCGCCAGGCGCTCGCCGAGCTGGTCACCGCCTTCGAAGACGAACACCGGCACGCCGAAGCTGTCGAAGTCCTCGTCCGGCACGAATCGGACCTGCAGCCGTGGCCGGAGCGCTATCTGCTGGTCTACAACTCGATCCTGTCCGCGGATCTGCCCCGGGCGCTCGCGGAGTTCGCCCGGCTGCCCGTGCCGGACGACGACTGGAAATTCGCCTATGAGCGCGTGGGGCGCATGCTCGCGCGCGCCGGTCGAGCCGGCGCCGTGACCGCACTGGATCACCAGGATCTGCGCGGGTGGCAGTTCACCTTGACCGGTGGCTACCTGGCTACCTTGTCGCCGTACGGATTCGACGCCGGAATGACCGGCCGCTGGGCCTATCTGGGCGACAACCCGCAGCTGTGCCGCTACAGCCTCGATCGGCTGGCCCTGGTGTTGTCCGCGGCGAGCCGGCAGCCGCGCTCGGTTTCTCTGTTGCCAGGCCGGGCCGATCGTATTCTCGGCCTGTCGGCTGCCCGCGTGCTCGGCCTGCCCACCGAAGAGTACGAACCGGGTGCCACCGACACCGTCGTCGTCGCCTACGACTTGCGCACTGTCGCCGACGACCTCATCGCCACCCTGCACGAGCGCGCCCCCGGCCAGATCCTCTACGAACACGCCACGTGCTGGACCCAGCCGCCCGCGGTGGCCGCGGATGTCAGCGGTCTGCTGCACCAAACCGTCGTCGAACCCTGGGCCGCGAGACAGCGACTCGGCGACAACGGCCTCGAACCGGTGGCCGCGGACTCCCGATCGGAAGCCGAGATCGCCGAGGAAATCGTTTCGGCCGACGGCACTCCTGATTCCGGTGACGGTGCAACCCCATCGGACCTCGACGCCGCCGTGACGACTTTCGTCGCGAACACTTGCGACAACTGGTTGATCGGGCCTCGCACGCCGATGAAATCGCCAGGCCCGGTGCGAAGTTCATTCTTCACCTGATCGGTGTGCAGGTGGCTGCGAGCGCGTCAGAGCGACATCGCGGTGTCGATGTCGTCGAGATGGGTGCGAACCGGGCCTACGCTGAGAAGTCCGCTCTGGGCGGTGGTTTCGGCCGCCGCGGGGGACAGGTGGATTCTGGCTCGGTGCATGGCCTCGACATCGTCGACGGCGGTGGCGGCGTGTGCCACGATGGCCCATAGCGCTTCGAACAGCAGGTCGCGCGGCGGGGACGTGAGGTTGTGTAGGGCCTCTCGCGCCCCGGCGAGTTCGCCTCGCGCGACGAGCAGGGTGGGCTCGACCCAGGATTTGTAGGGTCCCCAGTCCGTGTCGGGAGCGATCGCCGCGATCTTGCCGGTGTTGTGATGGCGCAGATACAGACTCAGTTGGGCCAGCGGCAATATGCCGTGCTCGAGTCCTGGCATGCCTGCTCCGGTGAGGGTGGCGGCTGCTGCCTCGTAGGCCGCCTCCGCCGTCGCGAGATCTGTTGTGGCACTGGTACGTAAGGCGCGGTACCAGGTGGTGAACACCTTCACGAGCGGCAGTTCGTAGCGTTGCGCGAGCGCGTCGGCGGCGTCGGCGTGCTGGTCGGCGCCCGTGTAATCGGCACAGGCGCAGCGGGTTTGGACGAGGATGAGGTGGCCGAGCACCTCGTAGGTGGCGAGCTTGCTGGTTGCCGCTACCGCGACGATCTCGGTGCCGAGGGCTTCGCGTCGCTGCGCGAGTCCGGCCCGCTGGAAGCTCTGCATGAATACACCGTTGAGCGCGAAGGCCAGCAGCGCGGGGTCGTGCAGCCGCCGGGCGATTTCCTCGGCTCGGCGGGCGGCACGCAGCGGGCGCAGCCCGGCCTCGGTCGGATCGTCCACCGGCAGGGCGCCGCGCGATTCGACGGCGATGGTCGCGAGCAGTCTCGCTCGGTCGGCCTCGTCGTGGGCGGGCAGCCGCAGGAGTGTCTTCTCGGCGATGTCCACGAGCCGTCGGTCCTGCGCGGGGTCGTCCGAGCGGGTCCAGATCGCGGGAACGTCGTAGATGCCGATCACCCGCGCGGTCAATTCGGCGTCTCCGAGCTCGTCGGCGGCGACGACAGCTGAAAGCCGGTGTGCGCGTGCCGCTGCCAACCCGCCGCCGCCAGTGACCGCGAGGTCGCGCATCAGTCCGGCGGTCGATTCCAGCCGCGTCCCGGTGCGTGGCGGGACCGCGCTGTCGTACGCGGCACGCGCCTGTTCCCAGACCCGCACGGTGGGATCGGCCGCGACCGGGTCGAGGTGTGCTGCCTGGCGCAGCAGGTCGTGTTCGAGGCGGCGCAATGCCGGACCGGGGTCTATGCCGAGATCCTCGGCCAGCATCCGCCGTGCCCTGGCGAGGACGGCGAGTGCGTCGGCCTGACGACCCGAGCGGTACAGGGCGGTGGCCAGCAGTCCCCACGCGTCCTCACGCCACGGATGCTCGGCGACGTGCGCGTCGAGGTCGGGAACCGCTGCCGCGGCGGCACCCAGTGCCAACTGCGCTTCGGCACGGCGTTCGACCGCCAGCAGTCGCTGCTCGGTGAGCCGCGATCGTTCGGCCTGTGCCCACCCCGCATCGGCGAAGTCGGTATAGGCCGGTCCCCGCCACCAGCCCAGCGCCTCCGTGAGCAGTGAGAAGGCTTGTCCCGCAGGGAGAGTCGATGACACCCGAATCGCATCGTCGAATCGCCACGCATCGACGGCATCGGGTTCGGCCCGCAGCGCGTAACCGAGCCCCTCGGTGACCAGCAGGCGCGCCGGCGTGCGAGGCGGGCGGTCGGGCTCGAGCGCCCGCCGCAGTCCGGCGACGAAGGTGCGCACCGCGCCCACCGCGTCCACGGGCGGCTCGTCCCACAGATCATCGACCAGCCGACCGACCGGAACCACGCGCCGGTTGGCCAGGATCAGCCGTGCGAGCACCTCGCGGTAGCGCGGACCGCGCAGCGCGACCGGTCCACCCAGGTCGTCGTGCACGGTGACGGGACCGAGCACCTGAAACCGCATCAGGCCAATGTAGTGCGCGTTCATCGGCTGCTCATCGCGACACCGCACGCTCGAACTCGATCCGCACAGACCCCGCGGACCAGCCTTCGACCGAGGAGAGCCCACACGATGACCCGCACCATTCCCGGATTCGACTACCACCGCGTCCCGGCCGCCGACGATGTCGCACTCAACGTGGCCGTCGCGGGCTCGGGAACCCCGATCGTGCTGCTGCACGGCTTCCCACAGACCCACCTGATGTGGCGTCACGTCGCCACCGACCTGGCCGCCGACCACACGGTGATAGTCCCGGACCTGCGCGGCTACGGCGACAGCGACAAACCCGCCGCAACCGGACCCGAGACCTACTCCAAGCGCCGGATGGCCGCAGACATCGTCACCGTGGCAGCGGCTTTCGGACATGAACGCTTCGCGCTCGCCGGCCACGACCGCGGCGCGCTGGTGGCCTTCCGGGCCGGACTCGACCACCCCGCGACGATCACCCACCTCGCATGCCTGGATGTGTTACCCACCCTCGATATGTGGGACGTGCTGCACGGCGCGACCGCCGCCGTCGGATTCCACCTGTACCTGATGGCGCAGCCGCCGGGCCTGCCAGAACAGATGATCGCCGCCGGCGCCGACGCGTTCTTCGCCTACTTCCTCGACCAGTGGACCAAGGACCCGGCCGCGATCCCCGCGCCCGTGCGCGCCGCGTATCTGGATGCCTGCCGCGAAGCCGTCCCTTCGATCGTGGCCGACTACCGCGCCTCGGCGACCATCGATATCGACCACGACCGCGCCGACCGCGCGGCAGGCACCCGGCTGTCCATGCCCGTGACGGTCATGCAGCAGGACTGGGGCGCCGCACTCGGATTCGAGGCGGCGGCACTGTGGTCGAGTTGGGCACCGGATCTCGACCACCGCACCGTCGACGCGGGTCACTTCATGGCCGAGGAGGACCCCGACGCTGTCGCGGCCGCGCTCCGCGACCTGGTCCTGCGCTGAGACGAAAGGCGCGGGTTCAGTAGCTATTCGGCAATGTGTCGATGAAATCGCAGATTATCGGCGCGATTTCGGGCAGATTCTCTTCGAGCGCGAAATGTCCGGTGTCGAAAACGTGGACCGCGGCATCGGGGAGGTCGCGGCGGTAGGCATGGGCGCCTGCCTCGGGGAAGAAGGCGTCGTTGCGACCCCACAGCACCAGCGTCGGCGGCCGGTGCTCGCGCAACCACTGCTGCCAGACCGGGTAGAGCGCCACATTGGTGTGGTAATCGAGGGCGAAGAGCACCTGGGCGTCCTTGCGGCCCGGGAGGTCGAGGAAATGCTGGTCCAGAGTCCAGCCGTCGGGAGCGATGAGCTCGAGATCGGTGGTGCCGCCCTCGTACTGGCCGCGGGTGACGGGCAGTTCGAGGATCTGTCGAACGTTGTCCTCGGCGCCCGGCTGTCCCGGCTTGTTCGCGGTCATCGCGCGCGCCATGTCGGACAGGCCTTCGTCGTAGGCGTTCGCGTTCTGCACGATCAGACCTGCGATCTGCGCGGGCCGACGGGCGGCAAGGCGCAAGCCGACCGGTCCGCCGAAGTCGAAGGTGTACAGCACAAATCGTCGCAGACCCACCGCGTCGGCAAAGCCTTCGACGATGTCGGCGAGACGGTCGAAGGAGTAGACGAAACCGTCGGGGACCTCGGTGTGCCCGAAACCGGGGTAGTCAGGGGCGATCATCCGGAATCGCCCACCGAGTGCGTCCATGAGCCGCCGGAACTGATGCGATGCCGAGGGAAAGCCGTGCAGGAGAAGCAGTGTCGGTGCGTCCGCCGGTCCGGTCTCCCGGTAGAAGACCCGTACTCCGTCGACCTCGACGACCCTGTGCCTGATGTGTGGGACGGACACTACCGCCATGTCGAACCGACCTCTCTGAACGTTTTTCGTAGACGGATCTATGATCAAGTGTTCGCCGGGGATGATCAACGACAAATTACCCAAGGGTCGTTAACCGGTGAGCAATGATCGAAGGCGGCCGTGGAGCGAAACGAGATCGAGGCGTTCCTGACGCTCTCGGAGGAACTGCATTTCGGCCGGACCGCCGAGCGGCTGCGGGTCTCCACGGCCCATGTCAGCAAGACGATCAAGGGGCTCGAGCGTCAGGTCGGGGTGGCGCTGTTCGAGCGGACCAGCCGCAAGGTCGTCCTGACGCCGGTCGGGCGTCAGTTGTGCGAGGAACTTCGTCCCGCCTACGAGCAGGTTCGGCGCAGCGTCCGCAATGCCGAACTGGCCGGACGCGGACTCCACGGCACCTTGCGGGTCGGCTATTTCGGGTCGGCCGGTGGGCGGTATCTGCTGGAAATAGGTGAGATCTTCGAGGCCCGGCATCCCGAATGCGCTGTGCGGATCACGGAATTGCAGCTCAGCGACGGTGCGAGTCGGTTGCGCAGCGGTGCTGTCGACACCATGCTGTGCTGCTTTCCGATGCGCGAGCCCGATATGACCATCGGCCCGCCGCTGATCTCCGAGGCCAAAATGCTCGCAGTCCCGTCCGGCCACGATTTCGCCCGCAGGGCCTCGCTATCGCTGGAAGACCTCGCCGAGGTCGCGATGATCCGGAATCCGCCGGAACTACCCGCGTACTTCGACCAGTTCCACCATCCCGAACGAACCCCGTCCGGCCGCCCCATCGAACCGGGCCCGACCGCCGCGACCTTCCAGGAGATCCTCGCCCTCGTCGGCGCGGGCAAGGGCGTGTACCTGACAACCGAACAGGCCCCGCTGTTCTACGTCCGCCCCGACGTCACCTTCGTCCCCGTAACCGACGCCCCACCACTGCAATTCGGCCTGGGCTGGCTGAACACGGGACTCACCGCACGGGTACAGGCATTCGTCCGGACCGCGAGCGACGTTGCTGCCCAGCGGCGCTCCTGAGGAACCTCAGCTGTCGTGCTCGGTGGCTCGCTGTTCGGCGCGGTGAGTGAGGGCGTCGACGATGCGCTGCCAGGAAGGGGAGGACTCGGAGATTCGCGAGGCGACGAGTTCGGTCGACCGGGTGGTGCCTCGCCTGTGCCGGATCTCCCAGGCGTCCAGGTCGTCGATGAGCCGGTCGAGGCGCGGATCGTGCGGGTCCCAGTCGACTGATCGGTCCACCGCGAGGTACAGGCGTGTGGTTTCGGGATCGTCGAATTCGGCGTTCTTCTCGCGGACCCGCTGTGGGAGAGCATCGGCGTCCAACGCTTGCAGAAGGATCCAGGCGTCGCGCTCCAGGCGCACCCGTTGTTCGCTGACGCCGAGACCGCGCATCCGGTCCAGGATGGCGACCACTTCGGTGGGGAGGAAGAGGCTTTCGCCGCTCGCCAGTGCGGCGATCCGGTGGCGGTACTCGGCGAGTTGATCGATCTTGCGCTGCAATCGCTCGTCGATATCGCCGATGGCCGCAGCGAATTCGGCCGGTTGCGCATGGAGCAGCGCGTCGATCCTTGACAGCGGAACACCGGCGTCGGCGAGGGTCCTGATCCGGATGAGATCCACCGCCGCCTGCGCCGCATAGCGCCGGTAGCCGGAGGCGTCGCGCTCGGGCTCGGGCAACAGCCCGACCTGGTGGTAGTGGCGCACGGTGCGCACGGTCACGCCGGCGGTCGCCGCGAGTTGGCCGATGGTGAGCACCGCGCCGATTCTAGGGGCCTGCCACCTGGTCGACGACATCGCGGATCGCCTCGACCACGGCATCGGGACGGTCGAAGCAGAGTCGGTGGTGCACGGTGTCGGTGATGATGCGCTGTTCCCCTCGCGAAACCCCGTTCACCACGGCGGCATCCATTCGCCGCCTGCCGTCGTGCATCTCGGACAGCGCCGCAGCGGACTGGCTGGGATCGGCGCCGAGCACAGTGAGCGCCACCAGCGGAACATCAGGAAGGTTCGGCCCACTACGCAGTTCGGCTGCCACGTCGGTCAAGCCGTTGCGCTCGGCGAAGCCCACACGGATCCACTCGGCACTCGACCTGGCATCGATCAGGGGCAGGCGCACGTGCTCGGGGTAGTCCGCGAGCAACTCGCCGCGCAGCCCGCGCAGAGCGGTGCGCATCTGTTCGACCTGTTCGAGATCAGGCGCAGGTGCCGCCGCCGCGGCCAGCCGCATCGCCTGCGGCATGAACTCGTCCCAGTCGCGATGCAAGCCGTCCATCCAGACCAGTCCGGCCACGTCCTGCGGGTACAGCTGAGCGAACCGGTGTGCGTACAGGCAGCCGAGGGAGTGGGCCGCGAGCACATAGGGGCCGGGGATGTTCTCGGCGAGCAGTAGCTCGCGCAGTTCCGTGGCGACCGCCGTGGCGGTGCGAGGCAAGGGCAGCGAATCGCTGTAGCCGGTGCCGGCGCGGTCGTACACGACGGCGGTGGTGAACAGCGAAACCTGTTGCTGCACACCGAAATAATCGAGTCCGACCGCGCTCGCGCCAGGGAGGAACACCACGGCCGGGCCGCCGCTGCCCGACCGGTGCACGAAAATGCGCTTGCCGTCGATCTCGGTGAATCCGCCGACCGGCGGGGCGAGCCTGGTCGAAGCTGTGTTGTCGTTCGTCATGCGACCAGAGTGCAACCCTGACGCAGCGTCAAGGTCAACCCCTCCTCTGATATGAATTATGGGCTCTGACATATTCGTCTGCCGGACCGAAAGAGAGTCACCCGTGCGCTACCGCGACTGTCCGACGATCGAAGTGACCGAACGGGTCCCCTGCGATGCCGCCACCGCGTGGGCGCTGGTCACCGATATAGAGCTGCCGGTGCGCTGCGCGGGCGAGCTCACCGCCGTCGAATGGATCGGCCCGGCCGACCGGGTGGAGATCGGCGCCCGGTTCCGCGGGTACAACAGCCACCCCGCCTTGGGCACCTGGGAAACCGAGTGCGAAATCGTGGAGGTCGAGCCGGGCCGCCGCTGGGTGTGGAACGTCCTCGGCGCGGAGGGGGTCAGTGCCACTTGGGGATTCGAGGTCGATCCGGCGCGCGAGGGAGCGCTGCTGCGGCAGTGGGCTCGGGTCGGCCCTGGGCCGTCGGGATTGACGTTCGCGATCACCGCGACGCCGGATTTGGAGGGCCGGATCATCGCCCGTCGGCTGGACGAATGGGCGAAGGGGATGCGGGCCAACCTCGCCTGGATCCGGGCGCACGTCGAGGCGGAGGGCGATCGGGGGTGAGGGCGGCCGCGGTCCTCACATCGCCAAAGGTGGTGTCGCGACGGCGGGTCTGTTCGGTGGGCGGTAGGTGCGCCAGGCTTCGGCGAGCCGGTCGACCGCGGCCGTGAGGGTGTCCAGCGGATGCAGGAAATGGATCCGCAGGTAGCGTTCGCTGCCGCCGGTCGGATCGAGGCCGCTGCCCGCGAGGATCGAAACATGGTGGCGCAGTGCGGCTTGGGCGAAGGAGGCGCCGTCGCCGTGTGGCAGCCGGATCCACAGGGTCTGTCCGCCCTTGACCGGCGGCACGTCCCATTCGGGGATTCGGCGGGCGAGTTCGGCGCGCAGGTGGTCGTGGCGACGTTCGCGTTCGGCGGCTTGTGCGCGCAGCAGGCTGTCGAGGCGGGGGAGTAGCTCGGCCGCGGCCAGCTGCGCGGGAAGGTTGCCGCCCAGGTCGTGCACCGCGCGAAGCCTGGCCAGCTTGGCGACGACAGGGGGAGCCGCGCGGATCCAGCCGACTCGCAGTCCGCCCCAGACGCTTTTGCTCAGCGAACCGATGGTGATCACGGTGTCTGCGAACGCGGCCAATGGTAGGGGCGTTTCGTGGCCGGGGAAGCCGAGCTCGGCGAGTACCTCGTCATCGATGAGCGTAATCCCTTCCGCTGCGGCTGTTTCCGCGAGTCTGCGCCGTGGGAGCGGCGACAGCACCGAGCCGGTCGGGTTCTGGAAGGTGGGGATCACGTAGGCGAGAGTCGGTCGCTGCTCGCGGATCGCCTCCGCGAAACCGTCCAGTCCGGGCGGCAATCCGGACACGACCGCCGCTTCCGCGCGGAAAGCTTCCAGCGCTCCGGGATAGGTCGGAGCTTC
The DNA here is from genome assembly GCF_042719655.1 of Nocardia sp. NPDC058518. NCBI lineage: Bacteria > Bacillati > Actinomycetota > Actinomycetes > Mycobacteriales > Nocardiaceae > Nocardia > Nocardia sp. NPDC058518. The sequence goes on along the minus strand of NZ_JBHXNJ010000021.1, from coordinate 69,587 downwards.
CACGAGTACTCGATCGCCGGGCCGCAGATGAGCCCGCGCGAGGAGTGAAAGCGCTTGTTGCCCACCGGTGGTGACGAGGATCTGCCCGGCCTCGGTGGGTAGACCGCGCCCTCGGTAGTACTCGGCGACAGCCTCCCGAAGCACCGGATGGCCGGACGGGTAGTAGCCGATGTCGTCGGTCGTCGCGGCCAGCGCGGGCAGCATCGCCGCATAGGACTCGGCCAATTCGACAGGCGGCCGGTCCGGTGCCGCGCAAGCCAGCGAGATCACATCGGACCGCGGTTCGAGCAGGTCGAGAAACATCGGTTCACTGGTGGTTTCCGGCGGATCGACCCGCGGTGTCCCCGCGACGCGCGTGCCACTGCCCTGCCGTCGAACGATTCGCCCTTCGTCGTGGAGCAGGTCGTAGGCCGCCACCACGGTGCTCCGCCCGACCGACAACGCGACGGCCAGCTTGCGATCCGGCGGCAGCAGCGTGCCCGGCGGGAGTTCGCCGTCATCGATCAGCCCACGCAGTCCCGCCGCGAGCAGGGCATACAGCGGCCCACGCCCCGCCGACCAGCGACCGAGCCGATCAGTCACCGTGATTGGATCCATCACCAAACCAATTATGGCCGATTGGCGCTGGATCGTCGCCCCGAACGGCCCGACGATGATCACCATGACAGCCTCTAGCACCACCGGTTCCGTATCGATCCCCGCGGCCATCGCCGCCCTGCCCGGCCCCTTCCGGCAACACGAGCTGGCAATGGTCAACGACACCGTCGTCCGCGTGGCCCGGCTGGCGGGCGAATTCCCCTGGCACCACCATGACGAAGACGAACTCTTCCTCTGCTGGGACGGCACCTTCCGCATCGACCTGGAAGACCGAGCCCCCGTAACCCTGCACCCGGGCGAATTGTTCGTGGTGCCCAAGGGGATTCGGCACCGACCGGTCGCCGACGCGGTCGCGCACGTGCTCTTGATCGAGCGCCCGGAGACCGCGCAATACGGCAGCTCACCGTCCGGATTCGACAGGCACGGTACGAAGTAGTTCGGCGACTTCCGCGGGCGTGGCCGTCGGAAAGAGCTGTCGCACACCGATCATGGCCAGCAGTCGATCCTGATCGGTGCCGACGCCCATCCGGGAGACCACGTCGTGCGCGGCGCGGTTGGCTTCCGCGATCTCGTCGGCTTTGCCGAGGCGTGTGAGATTCTCGCCCACGATCTTGTCGAGGTCGGTGGAACGCTTGTAGAACAACGCGGTGATCCCGACCGGCACCGCACCCATGATCGAGGTCGCGGCGGCGGCATCCCGATTACCGAACGCGACCATCGACGCGGCGGCGAGAACCACCACGACTCCGCAGCAACCGCTGATCATGTACGCCCAGAAGAACGCCGTGCTCTGTGCCATCGCACTGCGCACCTGCCGAAGGTATTCCTCCGTTCGATGACGTGGCGTCTGGGTGTGTTCGGTGTCCGGAACGGCCGGGTCGGTCGATGTCGAGACGACGGGAACGGCGTCCCCGGTCATGGTGCCTTCGATGGTCCGCTTGTTGATCCGGCGGCTGAATGTCGTCGAGAACCACGCCGACACCGCGGCGATCACCGTCGGGATCAGCCCACCCACCCCGATCAAGGCCAAGAGTTCGTTCACGATATTCCCCCGAATCAAGCGCTACACCCCTGCGAACGTCCCCGCGCACTCTATCGCGAGCCGTTCTCCGCATGCCTGTTGCCCACTCGCGCACAGTGATTCGTTCGGCCAGTGGCTTGCGGGCTTGTCGTCGTCGTAGCGGTCGCCGCGACTGGTGACTTGTCAACGGCGGGTAGCTGGGACATTAATGAACAAGAACTCTTGTTAGAAACAAGTGTGCGTGCTGTAATCAGCGTCACCTAGTAGAGGAGACGCCATGCAGCGCAGCGCGGCAGCCACCGTTCGTCCGAGTCGCCTGGGTGGGCGCGGTCGGCCGAATCGGGGACGAGTGTTCGGAACGAGGTGGGCGGCAGTGCCTTTGGTGGCGGTGTGGCTGGCGATGTCGAGCGTCGGCAACGCCTCCGGCGACCCGTATCCGAGCTTCCCACCGGACCAGAACCAGCTCCCGCGGCTGCCCGCCGAACCGCAGCTCTACGACATGCTGCCGATCCCGGTGCCCGCTGAGGATCCCTGGTACGACGATCCGGCGGATCTGAATTCCTACGCGCCCGGCCAGATCGTCCGCTCCCGAACGGTGCAGACGCGCCTGCTCGGCCTGCCCTTCCCGGTGCACACCGAACAACTGCTGTTCCGGAGCAACGACGTGCACGACAACCCGATCGTGACCGCTACCTCGGTGATCATCCCCGGCATCCCGTGGTCGGGCAGTCCGCGACCGGTGGTGTCGTTCCAGGAGGCCATCGACTCGACCGATTCGTCGTGCAACCCGTCCTACACGTTGCAGACGGGCACGATGAAAGAAGCCGCGCTGGCGGTCTATTGGCTCGCGCAGGGGTTCGCGATCAACGTCGCCGACTTCGACGGCAAGTTCAATACCTTCAACACCTATGACGAGGGCAAAATGGTGCTCGACAGTCTGCGCGCCATGAAGAACTCGGCGTTGGGCCTGACGGACTCCGGGATCGCGCTCTACGGGTACTCCGGCGGAGGCTCGGGTTCGATCCGCGCGGCCGAACTCCGCGAGAGTTACGCCCCCGATGTGCGGTTGCTCGGCACCGCGGTGGGTGGATTCCCAGCCGATCTACGGGCCCAGGCCCGTTACGCGATCGCCCAGCAGCCGGGCCTTACCGGCGCCAGTAATTTCACGATGTGGCTCGGCTTCGCCGCGTTGTCGCGGGAATTCCCCGAACAGTTCGACGCGAAGGAATTGCTGACACCCGAAGGTCAGGCGATCGTGGCGGATATGCGGGGTCGCTGCGTTTACACGATCGCCGCCACAGGCGCGTACCGGCCGATCAGTGCCTATTTCCAGCCGGGGAAGTCACTCGAAACGGCGCCGGGTGTGATGGAAGTTCTCGCGGATCAGAGTCTGGGGCACCATATTCCGGACAGCCCCATCTTCTGGTGGCACGGAATCTGGGACGAGCTGATCCCGACATCGGCGGTACTGCCGACGGTGAACGACTACTGGAACCGGGGCGCGGACCTGCGGTTCTACACGATGCCGCTGCCCGAACACCTCGTCAACGCCGTCGCGGGCTGGCCGTCCGCAGTGGCCTGGATCAGCGCGGTGCTGCGCGGTCTACCGCCGGGGGAGCGATTCAAAGCCGAAATTCCGCTGCCCAACTAGACGAAAACAGCACGGCGCGCGGAGGGAATGCGCGCCGTGCTGTTGCCGAACCGCAGCTTTACGCCGATGCCTGCTCATAGGCCGAGATGACTTCCGCCGAGATCCTGCCGCGGCTGGACACGGTGTGCCCGTTCTGCGAAGCCCACGCCCGGATCTCGGTGAGATCGTTGCGGCGAGTGGATTCGGCCGCCGGTGCCGAGCCGAGGCGACGTGCTGCGCCCGCCTTCGCCCGACCGGTGCGACGCGCGTACGGAACCCACTGTTCGAACACCTCACGCAACTCTGCCGCGTTGGCGTCGGACAGGTCGATTTCGTAGGCTGCCCCATCGATTCCGAATGTGACAGTCGCATCGGCAGCGGACGTGCCATCGAAATCATCGACAAGTGTGACAACGACTTTGCGCGCCATGGGAGTCCTGTTCGTTCGGGTGCCGAGAATTACCGTCGCTGATCTTAGTTGACCGCGGCGCGGGTTATTCGCTCGGCATCAGTGGCGATCAGCTCGCGCGGCGTTGTGGCTCATCGCGGTAGTCGGTGTATTCAGTCGGCGCGCGGGATTCGTCCGTCGACGTCGGTGAACCCGTAATCCTCGGCGAGGTCGGCGACTTTCCAGGACTGCCCTGTGCGTGTCGACCGGCCCGGATCGGCGGCCAGGGCCACCACGGCGCGCCCGGGGAAACGGGGCGTCTCGGCGGTGTCGAGGTCGAAGGTGCCCTCACCGGGCAGGGTGACCCGGCGGTGGCCGTGCTCGTCGGCCGGGACCAGTTGCAGCAGCTCGGTATCCACGATCCCCGGCCAGATCGAGACCGCGGTCGCGCCGGTGCCGCCCAGGTCGTGGGCGAGGTCGGCGGTGAGGCGATCCAGTGCGGTCTTGCCGACGCCGTAGACGGCGTTGTGCATGTACCGCCGAGCGCCGGGGGAGGAGACGTTGACGATGAGCCCGGCCGACTCGATCAGCAGCGGAGCGGCGAACACGCTTGCCACATAATGTGATCGCACGCCGATGTCGAAGGTCTCGTCCCATGCCTTGGGTGGCACGTCCCAGAACTTGCGGCCCAGCCAGCGGGCGGCGGCGGGGGAGTTGTAGACGTTGTTGACCAGCACGTCGAGGCGACCCTGCTCCTCGCGGATCCGGGTGAAGAGTTTCTCGACCGCGTCGTCGTCGCGGTGATCGCAGACCGCTGCCACGCCGTGCCCGCCGAGTTCGGTCACCATCGCGGCGGTGTCGTGCACCGTGCCGGGTAGCTTCCCGGGCTCGGTGGTGCGTCCGGTGACGTACACGGTCGCGCCGGCCGCGCCCAGTTCCAGGGCGATGCCTTTGCCGATGCCGCGACTGGCCCCGGTGACGACCGCGACGCGCCCGGCCAGAATCTTGGGTGTTCCGCTCATGACCTCCGGACACTACCGTCAAATCAGAACACGTTCTAGAAATTGGAGGCGGTAGTGGAGCAGAGATTCCTCGACACGGGCGGAATCAGGATGCATGTCACCGAGCAGGGGCAGGGCTACCCGGTCGTGTTCTGTCACGGCTTTCCGCACACCGGGTACATCTGGCACCGCCAGATCGAGGCGGTGGCCGAGGCCGGATTCCGGGCCATCGCGCCCGACCTTCGCGGTTACGGCCGCACCGAGGCGCCCGCCGATGTCGCCGCTTACACCAATGCGGCCGTGATCGGCGACCTTCTCGGCCTGCTCGACGACATCGGCGCCGAGAAGGCCGTGTTCGTCGGCCTCGATTTCGGCGCCCAACTGGTGTGGGAACTGTCGCTGCGCGCTCCCGAGCGCGTCGAAGCCCTCGTGGTGCTGAACAATCCGTACTCGCCGCGTCCGCCCCGCGCGCCCTCGGCCTTCTGGACCAAGGCCGCCCAACGCCACTTCCTGCACCTGTCCTACTTCCAGGAGCCCGGTGTCGCCGACGTCGAACTCGCCGCGCGACCGAGGGAATTCCTGTCCCGCGTCTACTTCTCGCTCTCCGGCGACTACCACTATCTCGACACCTGGAAGAATCCGCCGGGGCTCGGCTACCTGGATGTGCTTCCCCAGGCGCCCGCGCTGCCGTGGACGTGGCTCAGCGAGAATGAATTCGACACCATCGCCGCAGAATTCGAACGGACCGGCTTCACCGGTGGCTTGAACTGGTACCGCAACCTGGACCGCAACTGGGAACTCGCCGAGCCCTTCGCAGACGCGAAGATCGAGGTCCCGACCTACTTCCTCTACGGCGAGAACGACCCCGACATGGAGGGCTTCAGCGGCCGCGACCCGCTCGCCACGCTACGCGCGAACGTCACCGATCTCCGGGCGGTAGTGGAACTTCCGGGCGCGGGCCATCTGGTCCACCTCGAACGAACCGAGGCGGTCGACAACTTCCTGATCACCGCGTTGCGGGAGGTCGGCGCCGATCAGCGCGCGCGGTCCTAGATCAGGGGCGATCTCGCGAAGTGGCGGTACTTTAGGTGGGAGGCACATCAGGCTGACCACTGAAAGGATGCGGCCTCTTGGAGATTGCACTCGGAGTCGACGAACGGGCGGCGAGCTGATGTTCACGCGCTGGGGCGATCTGGTCTATCGATTCCGGTTCGCCGTGCTCGGCGTCGTCGTGGCCGCACTGCTCGCGCTCGGCGGGTACGGGCTGGGGCTGCACGATCAGCTGAGCTCCGGGGGCATGGACGATCCCGGATCGGAATCCGCGCTGGCGGCGCGGTTGGCGGACAGTGCGTTCGGTCGCAACCACGACGTGGATGTGGTTGTGCTGTACACCGCGCCGCCCGGCAAGACCGTCGACGATCCCGAGTTCAGTCGTAAGATCGTCGACAACCTCAACAGCCTGCCGCGTGCGTATTCCGGCGCGATAGCCGGCGTCAACGGGGCCTACTGGCAGACCGAAACGGGCCGGGCGAGTGGTTCCCTGTTCGCCACACCGGATCGCACCCGCGCGGTCGCCGCCGTCGCCATCGTCGGCGACAACGACACCGAGATGCTGCGCAATACCAGAAAGGTGAAGGACGCCTTCGCGATTCCCGGTATCGATGTGCAGGTGGGCGGCCTGCAACCGGTAGCGGGAACACTCAACGACACCCTGTCCGACGACATCCGGCGGATGGAATTCCTCGCATTCCCGGTGGTCGCGCTGCTGCTGTTCTTCATCTTCGGCGGGGTGGTCGCCGCTGCGCTGCCGTTGATCGTCGGCGGGCTGACGATGATGGGCGCGAGCGGGATCGTGCGTACCTTCACCTACTTCACCGAGGTGAATTCCTTTGTCGCGCCGGTTGTTTCGATGATCGGTGCCGGATTGGCGATCGACTACGGGCTGTTCATCGTGAGTCGCTTCCGCGAAGAACTCGCCGAGGGCCACGACACCGCGGCAGCCGTGCGGCGCACCATGACGACGGCGGGACGCACCGTGGTGTTCTCCGCGACGATGATCATCGCCAGCGCGGGCGGCATGCTCCTGTTCCCGCAGGGGTTCCTGAAATCCATCGCCTACGGCGCCATCGCGACCGTATCGCTGGCCGCGCTCACCGCGATTACGTTGCTGCCCGCGATGCTCGCGATGCTCGGTGCGCGCGTGGATATGTGGGGCAGCAGGCGGCTCAGGAGAACGAAGTCCGCCTACGAAGTGGAGAACGGTTTCTGGGGCCGCAGCACCCAGTGGGTGATGAAGCATCCGGTGAAGGTCGCCGGCGTGCTGTGCGTGATCCTGGTGCTGTTGATTCTGCCCGCTCGCAATCTCGCCTTCGGCGGCTTCAGCGAACGGTATCTGCCGCCGGACAACAGCACTCGCGTCGCCCAGGAACAGATCGACGCGACCTTCCCCGGCCGTCGCTCCGATCCGATCGACCTGATCTTCGTCTCCGGTGACAGCGTCGCGATCGGCACGGCCCTGAAGATGGCCAACCAAGCCCCCGGTCTGGCGGCGAAGTTCGAACTGCCGTCGCGGTCGCCGGTGCAGTCGGACGTGTACCGCACCAAAACCACGCTCGCGGACTCCGACTCCGCCGACGCCACCATCGACTACCTGCGTGGCATCGAACTTCCCGACGGTGTGCGGATGCTCGTCGGCGGCGTCCCCGCCATCCAGAAGGACTCGCTCGACGCGCTGCTCGAGCGCATGCCGTGGATGATCGCCCTCGTTCTGCTCGTCACCACGCTGCTGATGTTCCTGACCTTCGGTTCGCTGATCCTGCCGATCAAGGCCGCCCTCATGAGCGCTCTCGGCCTCGGCTCGACGCTGGGCATCCTCACCTGGATCTTCATCGACGGTCACGGCGCGGGCCTGCTGAACTTCACCCCGCAACCCATCCAGGCCAACATGCTGGTGATGATCATCGCGATCATCTACGGCTTGTCCACCGACTACGAGGTCTTCCTGCTCTCGCGCATGGTCGAAGCGCGGGCCCAGGGTGCGACCACCACCGAGGCGGTCCGGATCGGCACCGCGCACACCGGCCGCATCATCACCGCGGCGGCGCTGATCTTGCTCGTGGTCACCGGCGCCTTCGCCTTCTCGGACCTGGTCCTGATGCAATACGTCGCCTACGGCATGATCGCCGCCCTGATCATCGACGCCACCGTCCTGCGCATGCTCCTCGTCCCCGCGACGATGAAACTCCTCGGCGACGACTGCTGGTGGGCCCCGGCCTGGATGAAGACCGTCCACGCCAGATTCGGACTCGGCGAATCACCGTCCCCGGCAATCACAGCGGCAGATTGTCGGACCCCTGGCATACGGTGACGCGAAGGTCTGTCACGCCGTGTGTCCAACTGCCATGAACGGAGTACTGATGAGCCGCCACATTCAGATCACCTTCGACGCGCACGATCCGGCCGCGCTGTCGACCTTCTGGCGTGATGCGCTGGGATATGTGCATCCGGGGCCGCCGGGAGTCGAGGTGCCTGCCGGGGTCGACCCGCTTGTCGTGTGGGATCAGTTTCTCGCGCGGATCGGTGTGCCTGCGCAGGAGCGCAATTCGAAGTCGGCGATCGAGGATCCGGAAGGACATGGCCCGCGGGTGTTCTTTCAGCAGGTGCCGGAGGGCAAGGTCGCGAAGAATCGGGTTCATCTCGATGTCCGGGCGGCACCCGGGTTGCAGGGGGACGAGCGGATGGCGGCGCTGGAAGCGGAGTGCGAGCGGCTGGTCGCGCTGGGTGGCAAGCGGGTCGAGCGCTTCGAGCCCGAGCCGCCGATGAGTGCCGGGTGGATCGTGATGACCGATCCCGAGGGCAACGAGTTCTGCCTGGATTAACTCTGACACTATTGTCAGAGTTAGCAATGGGGAGCTAGTTTCTACCGCATGAAACACGCTCCGATACGCGCGCTCGCCCTGCTCACCACCGGCCTTCTCACCGGTGCGTTCGGCTACGGTGCCGCGAATCTGGTCCCGACTTTTCATCGAGTCCCGTTGCAGATGCGCCTGGAATTCCACACCGAGCTCATGCAGAACAACAGCATCAGCATGCAACTCACCATGGCCGCCGCCGCGCTGAGCTGCCTCGCCCTGGCCGTCGTGCAGACCGGCAGGGACCGGGTGCTCGCCGCGGCGGCCACGGTGCTGGTCGTCGGGTCGTTCCTCATCACCCGGCTCGGCAACGTGCCGATCAACCACAAGATCAACGCCTGGGCCGTCGACGGAGCGCCCGCCGACTACGCCGCCATCCTCGAGCGCTGGGATTTCTTCCATTTCCTCCGTACCGGGACAGCGCTGGCCGCGTTCGCGCTGATCATCGCGCTGGTGGTGTGGTGTTCCGGCGAGGCGAAGCGGGAGTTTCGCCGTGCGAGCGAGGGTGTCGGCGTTACCGTGGATTGACCACGACGACGTGGTCACGTGGCTGCCACTGGAAGGAAGCCCGGGGATGCGCCATTTCGACTTTCGCGGAACCTCGATCGCCTATGACGAGGCGGGTGCGGGGCCACCGATCGTCTTCCTGCACAACCTCGGCGGTGACCGTCACATCTGGCGTGCGCAATTCGACGCACTGAAGCAGACCCATCGGGTCGTCGCGATCGACCTCATCGGATACGGCGACTCCGACGCCCCGGACGACGGGTACACGGTCGAGAACTATCTGGCCATGGTCACCGCGTTCTTCGAGGAGCGGGATCTGCGCGATGTGACGCTGGTCGGCCACTGTTTCGGCAGCGCGTTGTCGCTGCTCTACACCCAGCGTCATCCCGGCCGGGTGCGGTCGCTGGTCATCAGCAGCCCGCTCACCCCGGCCACCTTGCGGCCGACCCGAACCGGATGGGCGGCCCGGCTCGGCCGGCAACTGCACATCGACTCGCTGCTCGCACGGGTCCGCATTCCCGGCCCGGTGGCCGGGCTGATCGTGGCAGAACAGCTCGGTTCAGGGAAAGCGCCCGCGGAGATCGTCGCGCATTTGCGCAAGAGCTGGACCGAACCCCGTCGGCTGATGGTCACTGCCGCGATCTCGCGCGAGATTCCGCTCCTCGGCGAACTGGACAACTTCGTGCCGCCCGCGGACTTTCCCCCGATCACCACGGTCTGGGGCAGCCACAATCGCGTGCTGAGCGCACAAGCCGGTGCCACGCTGAACCGCACGCTGAAACCGTCGCGCGCGATCGTCGTCGACGGTGCGGGTCATCTGGTGATGGTCGAGACGCCCGATCCGGTCACCGCCGCGGTGCTCGCCGCGACGACGGGCACGCGCGTCATCGATTCCTAGTCCGGACGAACCGCCGTCGCGGTCGAGCGTGGTTCCCGCCCACCGCGACATGCGGCCACAGCGGGCGCTGTTCGCCGGTGAACCGAACTTGTCGGTGCGCCCCTTTAGTCTGGCTCACATGGACGGACCGGACTCTGCGCTACGCCGCCTGACACGCGAGGCGGGAAAGTTGTTGCGGCCATATGGCTTTCACGGAACGGAAGCTGCATGGACGCAGGTCACCGACGGCGGTGTCGCAACGATCCGCCGCACCCGCACCCAGCGGACCTGGACAGACGGTCAGCAGGCGATCGGATTCGGCCTGGAACTGCGCGCGACGCCGATGGCGTGGTGGGAATTCTGTACCTGGCGCGATACCGTGCGAGGACTCCCACCGACCGCGCTCGAACAGGCAACCGGGCCCGCATTGATCGACGAGCGCGGGATGAGCCAGGAGTTGACCGAGTTGTGGTCGCTGCGGGTCGATCCGGCCCACCGGGAGCGCCCCGCACTCCAGGCCGACGTCGATGCCATTCGTGCCGACTTGCCGGTGCGTGTCCATGCCTACGCGCGCCGGGCGCTGCGCCTGCTGGAACCGGACGCCTACCTGAACGAACTATTGGCGGACCCGAATCCGCAACTCGCAGCCCTGGAGGCGATCGTCGTTCTGCTCGCCGAACACGGCCCGGGACCACGACTCGATGATGCGGTGACCCGGTTCCGATTATCGGCTGCGGATACGGACGAGTCAGGCGCCGAGAACGTCGTCGCTTACTTGCGCGGCCGAGCGGTTCCGGTCTGACTGCCCTGCTCGAGGAGCCGACGGACAACTCCGCTACTAACATTGGCGACCGTGGGAGATGCGGTACAGGAAAATGCTCGGCGGATTCGCCCCGGCAACAGGAAGGACTTCGGCGTCGCCGCCGAACTGCTGGCAGCGTCCTTGGCGGCGGACCCGGCGACCCTGTGGCTGCACCCCAAAGAATCCAGCCGCAGGACCCGACTCGTCCGGTCGTTTCGCTCGTCTCTCGATGATTCACGCGATTGCAGCGATGGAGTAGACCTCGCCCTCGACAGCACCGGCTCGATCGTCGGCGTGGCGGTGTGGCTGGCCACCTTTCACATCCTGCCCCGAGCGACGGTGGGTCGAGAGCTGAAAGAGTGGCACATCTATGGTTCGCACGCCGCACGTGCGCGGAGGGGCGCCCGCGTAACCGGCGCGGCAGGCGTGCAGGAGCAGCATTGGCACCTGATGGCGGTCGGCGTCTCCGCGGCGGCACGCGGACGCGGACATGGACGGGACCTGATCGCGGCGGGAATGTATCGGGCGGCCGCCGACGGCGTTCCCGTGCACCTGGAAACAACGAACCCGAACAACGTCTCCTTCTATGAACGCCTCGGATTCGACACGACCGCGGTGATCGACCTGCCCGGCGGCGGCCCGCGCAGATGGCTCATGCGTCAAGTGCCGCAATCGATCCCGGACCATGCCCGCAGTAGAAGGTCACGCGATACCTGAAGGCGCTACGAAACGCGAGTAGTTCGCGGTGGAAATTGTTGTGGGAATCCATGACAATTCCGCGGATAGGGAATAGGAACGTCAAAACCTGTGCACGGTGATAGCGATCGGCGTGGTGTTCGTGATCTGATCGAGATGTCCCGAAGCTGGGATGTTTCACACAGTGCAAATAAGGATGACCGTATGAACTCCAGAATTTCCCGTCCGCTCGCCGTCGCCGCCATCGTATTGTCCGCCGGTGCGATCGGCGCCGGTACCGCCACGGCAGCGGCTCCGGCGCCCGTCTCGGGTTCGGTGGAAGTGTGTGTCCCCCTTCCGCTCCCCGTGCTCGAGGTCAGCCTGTGCCTGTAACCGGCTAACACGGATACATGCGGCGGTGGCGACACCGGTCACGGGGTGAAGATGTGCGCGGCTCCTGATCGACAGCCGCCACCGCCGCACCGTAGTGGACCCGCAGGCTGCGGGCGTCTTTGTCGGAAAGCATCAATGATTCAGCCTTCTCTTACTCTTTGTCACAAGCGAAGGTTGGACGGGGGATTGTTGTTCACGGTAGTTTGGGGGCTTGCCCAGTGATCTGGGTGGGAAGGATTCATCATGGCTGGCGCAACTTCCATCGAACCGTTCCTGACCGTTTCGGGGCGGCCGGTTTCGAACCCCTTGAAGGATGTGCGAACGATATCCCGCCAGATGGTGGTGCATTTCATCGAGAACGTCGTACCGTGTGGCACGTTGCCCGGTGAAGCGCTCGACGGAGACGTCACCACGGTGACTCGCGTCTGTCTGGAACTGACCAGAAGCATGCTCGACGGCCGCGATATCCCGGGGCGTGTGGAGCGGGTACAGGCCGCCGCCGCCGACTGGGCGCGCGAGGGAATCCCGATCGACACCATCCACGACGCCGTGCACGAGGGCTTCAAACTCGGCTTCGACCTAGTCATCACCAATGTCACCAACCACGACTACGACACCGTCGTCGGGGTGTCCCGGCGGCTGATGGACGCCCAGAACATGATCACCTCGGCGGTCTCGGTGGCCTACGTCCGTGAACTGCGGTCGGTGGACAGTGAGCACCACACCGCGGTGCACACCCTGACCTCGGCATTGCTCGGCGGCCAGAACACCTCGACGATGGCACGGGAGTGCGGCATCGAAGTCGCCGACCGCTATCACGTGATGGCCCTCGAGCTCCCGCCGCACGCGGAGGAATTCGACCCGTCCCTCGACGCGAAAGTCGTCGCTCGCCGCAAATTGCGCCGTGTTCAGGCCGAACTGGCCGACCGGTGCGACGGGAAGGTGCTCTCGCTGTTGAGCGTGGACGGCGGCACGTTGCTGCTACCGGCCCCGGAATTCGCCGAAGCCGAGCTGGACGAGTTGATCGTCCACCTGTCCGCCGCGGCACAGGTGCCGGTGCGCGCGGTGGCGACGCTGGCGACGCCGACCGAAATTCCGCGCGCCGCCGAGCAGGTCCACGAACTCGTCGAAATCGTGCATCGATTCGGTGGTCCGAGCAAGGTATATCGCCCGCACGAATTGGCATTCGAATATCAACTGACCCGGCCGGGCCCCGCGCGCGATTATCTGAGTTCCATCGTCGATTCGCTCGAAGCGCATCCGGAGCTGTTGCGAACGCTCGAGGTATATATGTCCACGAATATGCAGCGTTCGCGGACCGCGCGCACCATGTTCATCCACACGAATACCGTCGATTACCGATTGAAACGGATCGGCCAGATGACCGGGTTCGATCTCAACGATGTTTCCGGTCTCTGCCATCTACGTGCCGCTCTGTTGATCCGGGCCCATCGTGGATCCGGATCAACAGAGCTCTATCGAGGTCCTAGCGAAACCAGTTCGCGCGCAGGCTGATCACATGGGATAGAGCGGGTGCTTACGCGGGTTGAACTCCGGCTTGACCGGCGGCTTGTCGCGCAGCAGGCGCAGTGCGTGCCGGATCTCGAGGCGGGTGCGTGAGGGTTCGATGACCGCGTCGATGTAGCCGCGCTCGGCGGCGACCCACGGGGTGGCGATGGTCTCGTTGTACTGGTTGATCATGAAATCGCGCGCTGCGGCGCGGTGTTCCTCGGGGACAGCGGCCAATTGGCGTTTGGCGGCGAGGTCGACCGCGCTTTCGGCGCCGATCACGGCGATCCGGGCCGTCGGCCAGGCGAAGCTCACGTCGGCACCGACCTGACGGCAGCCCATCATTCCGTAGGCGCCGCCATAGGACTTGCGCACCACCAGGCTGATGATCGGTACTGTCGCCTCGATGATCGCCCGCGGCATCCGGCCGCCCCGGATGATCACGCCCGCGTCTTCCTGATCGAGGCCGGGCAGTACACCGGGAGTGTCGGTGACGAAGATCAGCGGGATGTTGAAGGCGTTGCACAGCCGGATGAAGTAGGTGCCCTTGTCGGAGCAGGCGGCGTCGACGGACCCGCCGAGGACCAGTGGCTGATTGGCGATCACGCCGACCGGATAGCCGTCGACCCTGGCGAACCCGGTGATCAGGTTCGGGGCGAAAGCCGCTCGGATCTCATGGAATTCACCATCGTCGAACAGGCGCAACAGGACGTCGTGCATGTCGTACCCCGCACGATCGGAATCCGGGATGATCGTCTCGAGTTCCAGGTCGTAGGCGGTGATGTCGGGTTCCAGGCCGGGATTGACGACCGGCGGCTGTTCCAGGCAGCTCGCCGGCATGTAGCTGAGGTAGTTGCGGGCCCAGTCGAAGGCTTCCTGCTCGTTGTCCGCGACGTGATGCAGGGTGCCGCGTTTGGCCTGCACCTCCGCGCCACCGAGCGCCTCGGCGCTGATGTCCTCACCGTTGACGGCCTTGATCACGTCGGGCCCGGTGACGAACATGTAGGTATCCTTCGTGCCGACGAGCACGTCGGTATTGATCGGCCCGTAGACCGAGCCCGCGGCGCATTTGCCGAGCATGATCGACACCTGCGGCACATAGCCCGACAGCTTCTCCAGAACCCGGGTCATATCGCCGAACGAGGCGAGCGAACCGGCCGCGTCCTGAACCCGTGCACCGGGGGATTCGTTGATCGTCACCACCGGGCAACCGTTGTCGAACGCGAGTTTCAGCGCCTGCATGAACTTGCGCGCCGCCGTGATGCCGACCGACCCGCCGTACACGGTCGGATCATGAGCGATCACGATCACTGTCCGGCCATGGATCAGCCCACGACCGGTCACCAGTCCGTCACCGTAGAGGGCATCAGGCTGTCCGGGCTGTCGTGCCAACGCTCCGATTTCGATGAATGTCCCAGGGTCGAGCAGCATGTTCATCCGCTCGCGAACGCTGGGAACGCCCTTCTTCGCTCGCTTGGCTACGGCGGCCTCACCTGCTGGTTCCGCGGCGATCGCCAGAATCTCGGCCAGCCCGTCGAGCTTCGCCTTGGTACTTACCACGCTTACTGCCACCTTCCAACCAACTCAAATGCTGTGCGCGACGGTAGTCGAATCACGGTGCGGCAGCGCGATAAGCGGGGGAGGCGGGAGAGGTCACAAAGTCTCGGTCGGCGATCTCATCGCATTCTCTACACCGCGCTCAGCGGTCCTCGCGGGTGGACGCGGTCACCGGCCAGATCGGCAGGCGAAGGGCGGCGGTCGCGGTGACGGGAACGACTGGGTTGTTCGGTGCCACCGCGGCGATCCGCTCGTACGCAACGCCCATCGCCGGGCGCGGATCCGGTTCGCCCTTGTTGGGCCACAGCGCGGCCGCGCGTTCGGCCTGGGCGGCGATCGTCAGTGACGGATTGACACCGAGGTTGGCCGAGATCGCCGAACCGTCGACGACGCTCAGACTGGGGTAGCCGTGGACCCGGTGATAGGGGTCGATGACGCCGTCGCTCGCATCGGTACCGATCACGCAGCCGCCGATGAAGTGCGCGGTCATCGGGACGTTGAACACATCCGGCCAGGTACTGCCCGGTGTGGCGCCGAGTTTCGCGGCGACGTGGCGGGTCGCCTCGTGACCGGGCGGAATCCAGGACGGATTGGGTTCGCCGAAACCCTGCTTGCTGGTGAACCGTCGGCCGAATACCCCGCGCCGGGTGTAGGTGGTGATCGAATTGTCGAGGCTCTGCATCACCAGCAGCACCAGCGTGCGCTCGCTCCACCGGTTGGTGCGCAACAGCCGCACGGTCTGTACCGGGTGGCGCCCGGCGATCAGCAGGACTCGCGACCAGCGCGGCAGCCGGTGATCGCCGTCGACGAGGTAGGTGTTGAGCAACCCCATGGCATTGGACCCCTTGCCGTAGCGCACCGGCTCGACATGGGTGTTCGGCGTGGGATGGAACGAGGACGTGATCGCCACGCCCTTGGTGATGTCGACGGCCGGGTCGACCTCGGTACGCCCGGCGCCGAGGATCGCTTCGGAATTGGTGCGCGTCAGCACACCCAGCCGGGGCGAGAGCTCGGGAAGAATCGCGGTGTCACGCATCCGGAACAGCAGGTGCTGTGTTCCCCAGGTGCCCGCGGCCAGGACGACATGTCGCGCCGACAGCGTGGCGCGGTGTTTGCGGACCCAGCGTCCGGTGCGCGCGGTGTCGACCAGCCAGCTGCCGTCGGACTGCGGCCGGATCGCGGTCACGGTGGTCATCGGCGAGACCACGGCCCCGGCCTGCTCCGCCAGCCCGAGGTAGTTCTTGACGAGGGTGTTCTTGGCGCCGTGACGGCAGCCGGTCATGCACTCCCCGCATTCGATGCAGCCGGTGCGCTCGGGTCCGACGCCGCCGAAGTACGGGTCGGGGGCGGTCCGGCCTGGTTCGCCGAAATACACGCCGACCGGGGTCGGCACGAAGGTGTCACCGACTCCCATCTGTTCGGCCACCGACTCGATGATGGTGTCGGCCGGTGTCATGTGTGGATTGCGCACGACGCCGAGCATGCGGCGCGCCTGGTCGTAATGGGGGCTGAGCTCGGCGTCCCAGTCGGTGATACCGGCCCACTGTCGATCGCCGAAGAACGCCGCTCCGGGTTTGTAGAGGGTGTTGGCGTAGTTGAGTGAACCGCCGCCGACGCCGGCGCCTGCCAGGATGAAGCAGTCGCGCAGGCGGTGAATGCGCTGGATCCCGTAGCAGCCGAATCGGGGGGCCCACAGGTATCGGCGCAGGTCCCAGTTGGTCGCGGCGAAGTCGGCGTCCGCGAACCGGCGACCGGCCTCCAGAACGCCGACGGTGTACCCCTTCTCCACCAGGCGCAGGGCCGTGACACTGCCGCCGAACCCCGACCCGACGATCAAAACGTCGTAGTCGTAGGAGGGGGTGGCGTTACCTGGGGAGTCTTCTGACACGGACCCGACGGTAGAAGCCCGCGCGCCGAAGGGACCGATCCGGCGCGCCCACTGGCAGAACTCACGATTCCGGGTGCGAAGTTATGGAACGGATGACAGTGGATGGTTCACCCGCGTTTCACATCTCGCGGTACGCGAACGTCCCGCCGCCGACGGTCCGCGCCGCGCCGGTGCCGACGGACCTTCCGGGCCGACGACACCGGTGACGGCGATCCGTGGGACGAGAGGGATGTCACCTCGAATATGTTGTAGGTCAACATGATTGATAGGATTTCGAAGTGAGTGGATGGTCCGGGACCGCAGACCTTGGCCGTCCACTCGCTTGGGGGATGTGATTGTTCAACTGGGGGGCATCGCCACGCCCGCCAGCCGTCATCTCGGCGTCTTCGATTGCTCGCGTTCGTCGAGTTGTATGGTGCTCGGCGGCCTCCTGTGTCCTGGCTACGTGCCGGTAACCCGCGCACAGTGTTTCCTTATAGGACACGGAGGTGCAGACTGCGCACGGACCGGGAGTTGCAAACCTCACCCGCAGGACGATGTCCTGGGTAAATGGAAGGAGTCGGCGAGTGTTCAGCCGTATCGCCATCGTGAATCGGGGCGAGGCCGCTATGCGCCTCATCCACGCCGTCCGTGATCTGGCGGCGGCGACCGGGCTACCGATCGAAACCGTCGCCCTGTACACCGACGTCGACCGGAATGCCACGTTCGTCCGGGAAGCCGATATCGCCTATGACCTCGGTCCGGCGTCGGCACGGCCGTATCTGGACCTCAAGGCCCTCGAGAACGCACTGGTCGCCACCAAGGCCGACGCGGCGTGGGTGGGCTGGGGCTTCGTCGCCGAGGATCCCGCCTTCGCGGAACTGTGCGACCACATCGGTGTCACGTTCGTCGGCCCGAGTGCCGACGCGATGCGCAAGCTGGGTGACAAGATCGGCGCCAAGCTGATCGCCGAGGAAGTCGGTGTGCCGGTCGCGCCGTGGAGCCGGGGCGCGGTCGACACCGTCGAAGACGCCATCGAAGCGGCCACCGAGATCGGGTACCCGCTGATGCTGAAGGCCACCGCCGGTGGCGGCGGTCGCGGCATCCGCGTGATCACCAACGAGGCCGAACTCGTCGACGCCTACGAGCGCACCAAGCAGGAAGCCGCCCGCGCCTTCGGCAGCGGCGTCGTTTTCCTGGAGCGCCTGGTCACGGGCGCCCGGCACGTCGAGGTCCAGGTGATCGCCGACGGTCAGGGCACCGCGTGGGCGCTGGGCGTGCGCGACTGCTCGGTGCAGCGACGCAACCAGAAGGTGATCGAGGAATCCTCCTCTCCCGTGCTGAGTGCCGAGCAGACCGCCGAGCTCAAGGGTTCGGCCGAGCGCCTCGCGATCGCGGTCGAGTACTGCGGCGCGGCGACCGTCGAGTTCCTGTACCACCCCGGCGACCAACTGTTCGCGTTCCTCGAGGTCAACACCCGCCTGCAGGTCGAGCACCCGATCACCGAGCTCACCACCGGTTTCGATCTCGTGCACGCCCAGTTGCGGGTGGCATCGGGTATCCGGCTCGAGGGTGAGCCGCCGGCCGAGCGCGGCCACGCCATCGAAGCTCGCCTCAATGCCGAAGACCCCGACCGCGACTTCGCGCCTGCCCCCGGTCGCATCGTGCGACTCGATCTGCCCGCGGGCCCCGGCATTCGCGTCGACACCGGCGTCAGCCAGGGTGACACGATCCCCGCCGACTTCGACTCGATGATCGCCAAGATCATCGCCTACGGTCGCGACCGCGACGAAGCCCTCGGTCGACTGCGCCGGGCCATGGCCCAGACCAGGGTCGTCATCGAAGGCGGCGCGACGAACAAGAGTTTCGTGCTCGACCTGCTCGATCAGCCCGAGGTCATCGACGCCAGCGCCGACACCGGCTGGATCGACCGGGTGCGCGGCGAAGGCCGCCTGGTGACCCACCGTCACTCCACCGTCGCGCTGGCGGTGGCCGCGATCGACGCCTACGAGGAAGACGAGCGGGTCGAGCGGCATCGACTGCTGTCGACCGCGTCCGGCGGACGTCCGCAGGTGCAGCACGAGAGCGGACGGCCGCTCGATCTGAAACTGCGTGGCGCGGGTTATCGCGTGCGCGTCGCGCGGATCGGTGCCAACCGATTCCGTGTCGGCATCGAGGCCGGTGGTGACCTGCGCACCGCCGACGTCGATCTCGAACGTTTCGATCACCACACCGGCCAGATCGTCGTCAATGGCACCCGCTACCGCCTGATCACCGGCACCCATGGGCCCACGCACGTGGTGGACGTCGACGGCGTGACCCATCGGATCAGCCGCGACGAAGGCGGTGTCGTCCGCTCGCCCGCTCCCGCGCTGGTCGTCGGCACACCGCTCGAGGTCGGCGCCGAGGTCGAGGCCGGTGCGCCCCTGCTCGTGCTGGAGAGCATGAAGATGGAAACGGTGCTCCGCGCACCGTTCCGGGCCAAGTTGAAGGAGTGCACGGTCTCGGTCGGCACCCAGGTCGAGGCGGGCGCGCCGCTGCTGCGGCTCGAACCGCTCGCCGACGACGACGAAGCCGCCGAGACCGTGACCACCACCGGCACCGTCGAACTCGACCTGCCCAGCGAGGCAACGCCGTTGCGTGCCCACGAGCGGGTGGCGCGTGGCCTGCAGGATCTGCGCAGTCTGCTGCTCGGCTTCGACGTGGACCCGCACGACGACCGCCGCGTCCTCGACGACTACCTCACGGCCCGCCGCGAAGCCGTCAGCGACAACCGGCGCCCGCTGGGTGAAGAGCTCGAGCTGGTGCAGGTCTTCGCCGACCTCGCCGAACTGAGCCACAACCGTTCGGCCGACGACGACCACGGCAACGGTCACGTACACAGTGCCCGCGAGTACTTCCACACCTATCTGCAGAGCCTCGACGTCGAGCGGGCCGGGTTGCCGCAGGCCTACCAGGCCGAGCTCGGCGCGGCGCTTGGGCACTACGGCGTCACCGAGCTGGATCGTTCGCCCGAGCTGGAAGCGGCGGTCTTCCGGATCTTCCTCGCCCAGCAGCGTCCCGCCGACACCGTCGCCGTCATCACGACGCTGCTGCGTGAATGGCTGACCGAGCCGATGCCCGACCAGGTGCTGCGCGAACCCGTCGGTTTGGCGCTCGAGCGCCTGGTGGCGGCAACGCAGGTGCGTTTCCCGGCGATCGCCGACCTCGCCCGCGGACTGGTCTACAGCTGGTACGGCCAGCCGCTGCTGCGCCGCAACCGCGCTCGCGTGTACACCAACGTCCGCAAGCACCTGAGCTACCTGGACGCGAATCCGGCCGCCGACGATCGTGGCGCCCGGATCGCCGAGATGGTGCGCAGCACCGAACCGCTGGTGCGATTGCTCGGCCAGCGGCTCGAGCGCGACAAGCCCGACCACACCTCGATGCTCGAGGTACTGACGCGGCGCTACTACGGCAACAAGGGTCTCACCGGGGTCCGTACCGAACAGGTCGGCGACACCACGTTCGTCGTCGCCGAACGCTACGGTTCGATGCTGGTCTCGACCGCCGTGAGTTTCGACAAGCTCGACGGGGCACTGGACGGGCTCGCCGAATTGGCCAGCGGCGCTGTCTCCATCGACGCCGACATCTACCTCAGCTGGGAATCGCAGCCGGAGGACTTCGACGCGATGGCAGCGGCCCTGCAGGAGGTGCTCGGCGCGCACCCGGTGCCCAACCAGGTGCACCGGATCACCGCCACCGTCGCGGGCAGCGGCGGTTCGGTCATGCACCACCACTTCACGTTCCGTCCGTCGGTGACCGGCATGGCCGAGGAACGGCTGATCCGCGGGCTGCACCCCTACATCGCGCAGCGGATGCAGCTGGAGCGGTTGCGCAAGTTCGACCTCACCCGGTTGCCGTCCTCGGACGAGGAGGTCTACCTGTTCCGCGGCGTCGCCAAGGAGAACCCCTCCGACGAGCGCCTCATCGCCTTCGCCCAGGTCCGTGACCTCGCGGCGTTGCGTGATCACGACGGCCGACTGGTGGCTCTGCCCACCGCCGAGAGCGCCATCGCCACCTGCGTCGACTCGATCCGTCGGGCGCAGTCGCGGTTCCCCTCGGCCAAGCGGCTCAACACCAACCGCATCGTGATGTACATCTGGCCGCACATGGATGTCACCCGCGCGGAGCTCGAGACCATCGGCGGCCACGTGCTGCCGACGGCCGCGGGCGCCGGGCTCGAGGAGATCCTGCTCATCGCCCGCCAGCGCGATCCCGAGACCGGCGAGCTGACCAAGGTCGGTGTGCGAATCTCGTTCCGTCCCAACGGCGAATCCGAGGTGACGGTCGGCGAGCGGACCGACGAACCCGTCGAACCGCTGGACGAGTACCGGCAGAAGGTGCTGCGTGCCGCGGCGCGCAACACCGTGTACCCGTACGAATTGACCTCGCTGCTCGGCGATTTCGCCGAATACGATCTCGATGCCGACCATGTGCTGGTGCCGGTCGATCGGCCGAAGGGCCACAACACCGCGGCGATCGTCGCCGGTGTGGTGACCACGCCGACCGCGCAGCATCCGCAGGGCGTCACCCGCGTGCTGCTGCTCGGTGACCCCACCAAGTCCCTCGGCGCGCTCTCGGAACCGGAATGCCGTCGCGTGATCGCGGCGCTGGATCTGGCCGAGAGCATGCAGGTACCGCTCGAGTGGTACGCGCTGTCCTCGGGCGCGCGGATCTCGATGGCCTCGGGTACCGAGAACATGGACTGGGTCGCGGCCGCGCTCAAGCGGATCGTCGAATTCACCCAGGACGGTCGCGAGATCAACATCGTGGTCGCGGGCATCAATGTCGGCGCGCAGCCGTACTGGAATGCCGAGGCCACCATGCTCATGCACACCAAGGGCGTGCTGGTCATGACCCCCGACTCGGCCATGGTCCTGACCGGCAAGCAGTCGCTCGACTTCTCCGGCGGCGTCTCGGCCGAGGACAACTTCGGCATCGGCGGCTACGACCGCGTGATGGGCCCGAACGGGCAGGCCCAGTACTGGGCACCGAACCTGTCCGCCGCCCGCGGTGTACTGATGGCGCACTACGACCACACCTACGTCGCCCCCGGCGAGCAGGCACCGCGCCGTGCCGAGACCGGTGATCCCGTCGATCGCGATATCTCGGCCTTCCCGCATGTGCTGGCGGACAGCACTTTCGCCACTGTCGGCGAGATCTTCTCCGCCGCCGCCAACCCGGATCGCAAGAAGCCCTTCGACATTCGCACGGTGATGCGGGCGCTGGCCGATCAGGACCACCCGGTCCTGGAACGCTGGGCCGGGATGGCCGACGCCGAGACCGCGGTGGTGCACGACGCGCACCTCGGCGGAATCCCGGTGTGCCTGTTGGGTATCGAGTCACGCAATGTGGCACGGCGCGGCTTCCCGTCCACCGACGGGCCCGACACCTACACCGCGGGCACCCTGTTCCCGCGTTCGTCGAAGAAGGCCGCACGGGCCATCAACGCCGCCAGCGGTAACCGCCCGCTGGTGGTGCTGGCCAACCTGTCCGGCTTCGACGGCTCGCCCGAATCGATGCGCAAGCTGCAACTCGAGTACGGCGCCGAAATCGGCCGCGCCATCGTCAATTTCGACGGCCCCATCGTGTTCTGCGTGATCTCGCGCTACCACGGCGGTGCGTTCGTGGTGTTCTCGAAGGCGCTGAACCCGAACATGACGGTGCTGGCACTGGAGGGGTCGTTCGCCTCGGTCCTCGGCGGTGCGCCTGCCGCCGCGGTGGTGTTCGCCGGTGAGGTGAAGTCCAGGACCGCGGCCGATCCGCGCGTGCGGGAGCTGGAATCCCGGGTCGCGACTGCCGTCGGCACCGACCGCGCGACGTTGAGCGCCGAACTCGACGAGACGCGGTCCTCGGTTCGTGCGGAGAAGCTGGGCGATGTGGCCGCGGAGTTCGACCGCGTGCACAACATTCAGCGCGCGGTCGAGGTCGGCTCGGTCGACGCCATCGTCAGCGTCGCGGATCTGCGTCCGCGGATCATCGGCGCGATCGAGGCTCGACTGCCCGCGTAGTCAGTACTCGGCTGACCGGGCTCGGAATTCCACGCGGCCCGGTCTTCCCGGGCCCTACAGGCGCCCTAGCGCCGCTAGGACCGGGGCGGGCCCGGGTGG
>NZ_JBHXNJ010000021.1:29941-46690 GCF_042719655.1 Nocardia sp. NPDC058518 | reverse complement strand
GCCACGGCGGCGGGGACACCGCCCGGGAGAGCGGCGACGCCGGCGCGAGGGCGCCCCGCCGCGAGCCGGCGGCCGCCCCGGGCCCCGCCCGCCCCGCGCCGTACAGGCGCAGTACCGACGATCGGAACTGGGCGGCCACGGTTGCCACATCGAGCCCACCGCCGCGCAGGTGCTGCCCGGCCGCATGGCCGAGTGCGATCGTCGCGGCAATGAGCCACTCGGTGTGCAGATCCGTCGTGAATTCGCCCGCGTCGCGGCCACGGCGGATGAGCGCGTCGAGGTGCTGTTCGATCGGTACGTGGCGCGCGGTATCGGCTGTGCGGTCGTTGTCGGAACAGTCGAATCTCGTCTGCTCGGCGAGCATCGTGGCGACCGCGGCCAGGAATCGGTCGAGAGCCGCAGTGGCAGTGCCGGTTTCGAGATCCGCTGCCGCCAGCGCATCGATGGCCCGTCGGCTCTGTTCGTCACGCATCGAGGCGAGCAGCATCTCGCGGGTGCCGAAGTGCGCGTACGCGGTCTGGCGGGTGACCCCGGCCGCGGCGGCGATCTCGGACATGCTCGCCTCCGGACGCTCGCCCAGCACCCGGATCGCCGCGGCTACCAGTGCCGACCGGTTGCGCCCGACCTCTGCTCGCTGACGGCGCTTCCTTATCTCTGACACGATTGACAACAATAACAGCGCACTTAAAATTGTCAGGTATGTCAGAGATAACTGAACGCGCGGCCCGTCGACTCGTCCTCGACTACACCCGCGACATGGCCCTGTCCGACGAGGATCCCGCCGAGATCGTGGACCGCACCCTGACCGAGGACGTGATCTGGCAGACCGACGGCACCGAGCTCGATCGCGCCGCGCTGATCGCGCACGCGGCCCCCTCCCGTAAGAACGTCACCGCCGTCGATGTCCGGATCGACGACCTCCTCGTCGACGGCCACCGATTCGCCGCCCGCTGCTGCCTCGCCGCCGAACATCGCAAGCTCGGTCAGGTGGCGATCGAATGGATCATGATCGGCAGCGTCGCCGCCGACGGACGCGTGCGGCGGATTCACCAACTCGCCAGGACCCCGAAGTCCTGAAAGTGGTCCTGACCACATCGAGCAGCAACCTCGGCGCCCGTGACCGCCTGTTGCGCTGGGCGGCAGCGACCAGCGTCCCGGCCGAGGTCTGTCGGCCGCGAAGTTTCACAGGTTCGTCATCTAGGGTGATAGTCGACCCTAAGAACGCCTAACGGAACGCAGGCGCGGAATGGTTTCCGCGCACGGCCGGAACGAGGTTTCGCCTACCTGCGCTGGAAGGAAGGCAGGCGAGAATGCGCCCATCAGGGCCGAGCATCACAACATGCCGAGACGCGCTGCAATTGGCGGTGCGTGCCCCCTCGGTACACAACACCCAACCGTGGCGGTGGCGGATCCGGCCGGGCGGGGTCGATCTGTTCGCCGACTTCGGGCGTCAGGTCAGCGCGACCGACCCCAAGGCGCGCGCTCTCGTGGTGAGCTGCGGCGCCGCGTTGCATCATCTCGAAGTGGCCTTCGCCATGCTGGGCTGGCAGGCCGACATCGACCGGATGCCCGATCCGGACCGGCCCGATCATCTCGCGACGATGGAGTTCACGCCGCGCTCGCCCACAGATCTCGATATCCGGCTGGCCGCCGCCATCCACCTTCGCCAATCCGATCGGCGCCGCTACCCCGGCCTGCCGGTGGCCTCGCACGACCTGCGCGCGGTGTCGCGGTGCGCGGCCCGATTCGGGGCAGCGGCCAGGCATGTTCCGGACCTTCTGCTCTCGCACTTGGCCGCCCCGATGCGCCGAGCCGCCGCCAGGCATGCGACGGACACGAACTATCTGGCGGAACTGGAGCAGTGGAGCGGCTGCCACGGCGCGCCCGCAGGCGTGCCTGCCCGCAATGCCCCGGCCGCCCGGGCATCGGACGAACTGCCGGTGCGGGCCTTCGCCGAAACGGAACTGTCCGAGTACACCGACGAACCCGACTCCGCGCACTGGCTTGTCGTGTGCACGCCGCGTGACAACCGCCTCTCCCAGCTGCGAGCGGGCCAGGCGACGAGCGCGATGCTGCTGCAGGCCACCCACCGCGGCCTGGCGACCAGCCTGCAGTCCGAACCGCTGGGAATGGTGGACCTGCGCGATCAGATCCGCACCACCGTCCTGCAGGAATGTGCCTATCCGCACGTCATGATCCGCGTCGGCGTCATGCCGCACGCCGCCGCCCCGCTGGAATCCACCCCGCGCCGCGACCTGGCCGAGGTCATCGAGACGAACTGAATCACCGGCCCCCGCCGGATGCCGGTTGATTGCGTCACCGGTTTACGGGCATGTCCACGACAGGGCGGTGTCGTCCTCGAAAGGAGCACGCACGGTGAATCAGTCAGAGAAGCAGTTCCCCGATAACGCTCGGACCACTCGAACACATGCGGGGGAGTCGATCAGGGACACGAGGAACTGGCCCGGATTGATTCTCGCCGCCATCGGGCTGGTGCTGCTCGGGGTCACCCTCACCGCGGCCGGGTACGGCTTCGCGGGCTGGGCGGTGATCGCGGGGGTGGCGTGCGCGGTGTGTCTGGTGGTGGGGATCGGGCTCGTGGTCGCGGAGCATCGGCGGGTGAAGGCGCAGGAGGACCTCGCCCTGGGTGAACCACGAGGACACTGAGGTGGTGGTCGTCAGGGCGCCACGTGTCTACCGGCCGCAGGCCGACACCTGGCTGCTGGCTCGCGCGCTGAACGAGGTGCCCTCGCTGCGTGGCGGCCGGGTGCTCGACGTGTGCGCTGGTACCGGCGCGTTGACGATGGCGGCCGCGGCGGCGGGTGCGGGCAGTCTGACCGCGGTCGACCTGTCCCGATCGGCGCTGATATCGACGTGGATGAACTGTCGGCTGCGCGGCGTGGCGGTGGAGTTGCTGCACGGCGATTTCGCGTCCGCGCTGCGGCTGCCGCGCTTCGACGTCGTGGTCGCGAACCCGCCCTACGTCCCCGCCGAGCGGGCGGGCGGTCGCGGTGCGGCGCTGGCGTGGGACGCGGGCCCCGACGGTAGGAGCGTGCTCGACCGGTTGTGCGCGATGCTGCCGGACCTGCTCACCGACCGCGGCGTCGGGTTGATCGTGCATTCGGCGATCAGTGATCCCCAGCGCAGCTTGGACCAGCTCCGCGAGCTGGGTGCGAACGCCGCCGTCGTGGCGACGGGAACGGTGCCGTTCGGGCCGGTGATGCGGTCGCGTGCCGGGTGGCTGGCCGCGAAGGGCTTCATCAGCCATGGTCAGCGCGATGAGGAACTGGTGGTGATCCGTGTCGACCGAACATCGTCGTCTGTCGTCGCCGACCCCGCCTGAGCCGCGGCGCGTCGTGCTCACCGACGACGGGCCCGCACTCATCGACGGGCCCGTCGACGTGGTCACCGCCGACGGCACGGTGCTGCACTGCGATCGTTTCGTGGTGGCGCTGTGTCTGTGCCGTCGGTCGAGCACCTACCCGTTGTGCGATACCAGCCACCGGCGCCGACGTCACCCGAGGAGCGCGGACTGATGCCCCTGCGATCACTCCCGCGCCCGCGCGGTGAGCTGTCGGCCGCAGTTGCCGAATTACTCACGCGGACAACAGGTTCGGTGGTTCCCGATGCTTGCGGACTCGACCCCTACGGCGAAGATCTCCTGCTGACCCTGCACACCTGCTACGAACTGCACTATCAGGGATTCGCCGGTGTCGACGAGAACTGGGAATGGGACCCCGACCTCCTGCGCTTACGCCGCGACCTGGAGAACACCCTGCTCGCGGCACTGCGTGACGATGTCCCCGGCGGCGACGACGTCGACGGGGAACTGGACCGTCTGCTCGAACCGACCAGGGACACCGACGGCATCGCCGGGTTCCTCGCCGAGCGGGGGACCGCCGACCAGTTGCGCGAATACTTCGTCCACCGCTCGATCTACCACCACATCGAGGCCGACCCGTATGCCTGGGTGATCCCGCGCCTGCGTGGACAGGCGAAAGCGTCGCTGGTGGCGGTGGAATTCGACGAGTTCGGCGGCGGCCGCGGCGAACGCGTCCACGCGCAACTCTTCGCCGACCTGCTCGCGGGCGCGGGACTCGAGTCGGGCTACCTGCACTACCTCGACACGGTGCCCGCGCCGATGCTCGCCCTGGTGGACATGATGTCGCTGTTCGGCCTGCATCGCGGCCTGCGCGGTGCACTGGTCGGGCATTTCGCCACCGTCGAGATCACCTCGTCGCCGGCCTCCCGGCGCCTGGCCGCGCTGGCCCGCACGCTGCTCCCGCATCCCGCGTGCGCGCACTTCTACGCCGAGCACGTCGAGGCCGACGCCGTGCACGAGCAGGTGATGCGCCGCGATGTCATCGCCGGGCTGCTGGATGCTGAACCCCGCCAAGCCGCCTCGATCGTCTTCGGCATCCAGGCGACGAACCTGCTCGAGGACCGCTTGGCCGATCACATCCTGAAGTGCTGGAACGAGGATCGCTCTTCGCTGCGCGAGGCGATCAGTGCACCCGCCGCACCTGCGTGAAGGTGATGGCGACGGGGTAACCGCCCCGTGCCCGGTCGTAGGCGTCGTGGTCGGTGGTGAGGTGGTCGGTGATCGAGTGCATCACATGCCAGCCGAACCCCGTCGTGTCGATCGGGTCGGCGGCCGCGCACACGCCGTCGACCGCGATCCGGATCCGGAAACCGTCGGCGGTCACCTCGCAGTTGATCTGGGAATCGGGCACCGCGCCGAGGATCAGGCAGGTGGCGGCCTCGTCGAGCGCGACTCGCATATCGGCCACCGCGTCGACGGTGAAACCCGCGATCAGCGCAACGGTTTCGGCGACAGCCCGGAGCATGACAACCTGGCCGAGGTCGGCGTCGATCTGGATACGGATCGATGTCGCATGAATCGAATCGGCGATGATCCGGTCGCTCGAATCCACGAGGTCCTCCTCCCGAGCGTGCGCTGGAGTGGCTTCACCGAGCGCATACCCAGGACCGTGGGCCCGAAACAGCTTCTCAACAGCCGGATTCGGATCGCGACGCCTCATCGATGGACAGGTAGTACCGGAACAGTGGCCGCACACCGACAAGAACCAGCGCCCGCTCCACTTCGCGACCGCCGGTGAGCAGGCGGATGTCGACCCCGCGTGCCCACGCATCAGCTTTGGCGACGCCGAGCACGGCGGCGACCCGCAGGCTCAGGAACTCGGTATCGCGCAGATCGAGGACCACGACGCGCGCGCCGGAACACACAGCGCGGTCGAGCAACGCACTGAATCGGGGCATCCGCGCCGCGTCGAGCTCGATACCGCCGTGCAGAACCCAGCAGCCCGGTCGCCCCGGGTCGCGCAGCGCCAACTCGGCCGCGGCGGCCGCGGAGCAACCGCGGTACCAGCGCAGGCGGCTCGAATGCCGGCGATCCATGACGACGGACATAGAACCTCCTGTGCGACAGGGCGTTCCGGTTCGCACTACCGACAGGCCATTGCCCGACGGTCAGGGTGCGGCGCACGAGAACCGGGTTCGGCTGGAGGTCTCAACCTCGAACAATTTTGGCACGTGAGGGCGCTGCTGTCACGGCGCGGCCATCGGCTCGGCGAGTGCTTGCTCACGCAACGACGTCAGGGTCCGCGAAAGGATCCGCGAGACCTGCATCTGGGAGACACCCAATTCCTCGGCGATCTGGCCCTGCGTCTTGGACTCGTAGAAACGCATGATCAGCACCCGCCGCTCTTCGGCGGGCAGCTCGGCGATCAGCGGACGAACCGCCATCGCGTCCTCGGTGAGCTGGTAGCAGGGCTCCTCGGAGCCGAGGATATCGGTGATCGGCTGGGTGGAATTGTCGCGACCGTCGTGGGTGACGCCGTCGATGGAGTTGGTCTGGTAGCCGTTGCCCGCGACCAGCGTGCGGGTGACCTCGACCAGGTCGACGCCGAGTTCGTCGGAGAGTTCGTGCGCGGTGGGGAACCGCCCGAGCCGCTGCGACAGTTCCTCGGTGGCGGGTCCGATCCTGAGCTGGATCTCCTTGAGCCGCCGCGGCACGCGCACCGCCCACGTGCGATCACGGAAGTGCCTGCGCACCTCGCCCATGATCGTCGGGATCGCGAAGGACAGGAAGGAGGAGCCGCGGGTGACGTCATAGCGATCAACGGCGAGCACCAGCCCTACCCGGGCGGTCTGCTCGAGATCGTCGAACTGCTCGCCGCGGCCGTTGAACTTGCGCGCGATGTGATCGGCGAGCGGCAGACACAGTTCGATGACCTGCCTGCGCAGCGCGTCGTGGTGCGCATCGCCGGGGGGAAGTGCCCGCAGCTTGTCGAACCACGGTTCGATGTTGTCGTAGCTGTCGCCGCGCGAATGGGATCGCCGGGCGGTCGGACGGACTGCTGCTGTCGTTGATTCCCATGTCATCGCTACTTGCCTCACTTCCAGGCGGTTGCGGATGTGTTCATGGGGTACCCACCGGGACCCGGGGCCATGCCCTACCTACGAGGCTAGTGCGCGATCATCACGATTCGGTCGGTCTGTGCAAACGTCTGATCCAGCCGAATTCGACGGTGGTCGGGTAGCCGTCGCGGGCCGGGTCGAAGGCGGCGTAATCGGTGCGCAGCGCGTCGGTCAGGGTCGCGACGACATGCCAGCCGAAGGATTGCTCATCGAGTGCGGCGGGCTCTCGGGCCAGTGCGCTCACCCGGGCACCGAGCACACCGTCGCCACCGGTGAACGAGCAGTCGAGCTGGGAGTTCGGTGTCGCGACCAGCATCAACGCGGTGGCGACCTCGTCGAGCGCCAGGAGTAGATCGGTGACCTCGTCGAGCGCGAAGCCACCGACGAGCAGCACGGTCTCGGCGAGTGCGTGCACCATGCTCAGCTGGTCCAGCTCGGCGGGCACCTGGAACCCGACGGTCCTCGAGCGGGGAGCGGTGTCGCGATCTCGAGCTCGCACGCCACCTCCCTCATCACCGACCATTTGGTCGGAGGTTACCCCGTAACCGTCAGGTCACGCCTCGAGCTCATCGCGGGCCGTTACCCGCCGAGATCGGACCGCGGTTTGCCGGGCGAATAACGCGGTAGTCCATCAGGGACGACGGCAGGCCGATTCTCCGAATTCCCCGAGTGCGACGAAGGGACGACGAAATTCCATGACCGAGCACGCTGTTCCGTCCGAATTCACCCACCCGCCTACGCCACCCGACGAGGACCCCGCAACACCCTGCGAGCAGGCGGGCCCCGCACCCGATCAGCAAGGACCCGCACTGCGCGGCCCCACCGGCGCACCGATTCCCGGCGACGCGAGCCTGCGCGCCCAGCAGGGCCCTCGGCTGACCACCCCGCAAGGTGCGGGCGTGGCCGACACCGATCACGCGCTCAAGGCGGGCCCGCGGGGTCCCACGCTGCTGCAGGACTTCCACCTGCGCGAGAAGATCACCCACTTCGACCACGAACGCATTCCCGAGCGGGTTGTGCACGCCCGCGGCACCGCCGCCCACGGGGTTTTCGTGGCCAACGGCGCCGCCGCGTCGCTGACACGAGCGAAGTTCCTGGCCGCCGACGCGCGCACACCGGTCTTCGTCCGGTTCTCCACGGTGCTCGGTTCCCGCGGATCGGCGGACACGGTGCGTGACACCCGCGGATTCGCGGTGAAGTTCTACACCGGTGAAGGGGTCTACGACCTGGTCGGCAACAACATTCCGGTGTTCTTCATCCAGGAAGCGATCAAATTCCCCGATGTGATCCATGCCGGGAAACCGGAGCCGGACCGTGAGATCCCGCAAGCGCAATCCGCGCACGATACTTTCTGGGATTTCGTCACGCTGCACACCGAGGCGACCGCACACACCTTCTGGAACATGTCGGACCGGGCGCTGCCGCGTTCGTTGCGGATGATGGAGGGATTCGGTATCCACACCTTTCGTCTGGTCGCCGAGGACGGCGCGACGAGTCTGGTGAAATTCCACTGGAAGCCGCGGCTCGGCGTGCACTCGATGCTGTGGGAGGAATGTCAGCTGACCGCCGGTTTCGACCCCGATTTCCATCGCCGGGATCTGGCCGACGCGATCGCGGCGGGCATGCCGCCGGAATGGGACTTCGGTGTGCAGGTATTCCCCGACACACCCGATCATCTCTTCGATGGCATCGATCTGCTCGACCCGACCAAGATCGTCCCCGAAGAACTCGCGCCGGTGCGGACGATCGGCACCCTGCGGCTCACCGCGAATCCGGAGAATTTCTTCGCCGAAACCGAGCAGGTCGCCTTCTGTCCGACGCACCTGGTCCCTGGTATCGAAGTCACCGACGATCCGCTGCTGCAGGGCAGGCTGTTCTCCTATCTCGACACCCAGATCAGCCGGCTCGGCGGCCCGAACTTCACGCAGCTGCCGATCAATACACCGCACGCCGATGTCAACGACCTTTTCCGCGACGGCATGCACCAGGCCGCCGTGCACCCCGGAGTCGCTGCCTACAAACCCAATTCGCTGGGCGGTGGTTGCCCCTACGCGGCCAGTTTCGCCGCCGACGCCTATGTCGAATCGCCGACTCCCATTCCGCCGCCGACCGCGAAATTGCGGACCTCCGCCGACAGTGCGGGCTCGGTATCGTTTGCCGACCATTATTCGCAGCCGCGCATGTTCTATCGCAGCCTGACCACCGGCGAACAGCGAAATCTGGCCGACGCGTTCTCGTTCGAACTCGGCAAGTGCCTGTCGGAGACGATCCAGCAGCGTGGTCTGCAGATGCTGGTCAATGTCGACGAAGGGCTGGCCGACTATGTCGCCGGGCAACTCGGGCTCGACAAGCCGACCCCGAACAGCGAACGCGTGGAGCTCGCGCCGAGTCCCGCGTTGTCGCAGCGGCACGGCAGCTTCCCGGTGGACGGGCGGACCGTGGCCGTACTGGTCGATGACACCACATCGGCCGATGCGGTGCAGGAGGTCTCGACCGCCCTGGAAGAGGCCAAGGTCAGGCCGATGGTCGTGGCGGCGCGCGGCGGTGTGATCGACGGAGTACCGGTGGCACGGACGTTCGCGACGATGCGGTCGGTCGAATTCGACGGTGCGCTGCTGCTGGCCGCACCGGATGACCCGAGGGTGAACCTGCTCGTCGAGGAGATGTGGCGGCACGGCAAGGCGATCGCGGCGGTCGGTACCGGGGTATCGGTGTTGCAGCGCAACGACATCGACACCGACGTAGCGGGAATCACCGTCGCCGATTCCGGGGCGGCCACCAGTGGGCTACTCACCGACCTGGGTGAGCATCGCGCGTGGGCCCGCATCGAAGGCGACTGATCCGCGCCGGGCGCCGTGACTGTTTGCATTCGGCAGACCCGGGTAGGCCTTCGATGGGTCCCCAGGACGGCCCACGGCCACCAGTTGGCCGAGAAACAGCCTGAAAGGAATGCCATGGGTATCGCTGACAAGGCGAAGAACAAGGCCGAAGAGCTGGCGGGCAAGGCCAAGGAAGCGGCCGGCCGCGCCACCGACGACCGTGATCTCGAGAACGAGGGTCGCGGCGAGCAGGTGAAGTCGAACCTCAAGGGCGCAGGCGAGAAGGTCAAGGACGCTTTCCGCGACTGACCGGTCATACGCCGCACGGGTCATCGGTCCGCGACGGGCCGATGACCCGCGGTCTTTTCGAGACGCATCAGATCCATCACAACCGGTGACACCACCGACTCGGCGTGCTGAAATGGACGCACCAGCCGATCCGGAGCTACCAGGTTCGGCCGGGGCAGTCTGTACGCCTGCCGGTGTCGAGGGATCGAGCACTCGTGAACACCCATTCCAGCGATGGTGACAAGACGTTGCGGGTCGAAGACCCGGAACTGTGCGCGGAGGTCACCCTCCATCACACGGCGACGGTGCTGCACGTGCACGGCGAGATCGACGCCTGCAATCTGCTCGAGTGGCGCGCGATGCTCGACGATGCCATCGCAGCCGAGGGGCAGTCGGGTCACCTGGTGATCGACATCAGGGACGTGACCTTCATGTCCTGCCGGGCGATTCTCGACATGGCGACCCGCGCCCAGCAGTGCGAGCTACGCATGAGTGTGGTCAATCCCGTGCCGTCGGTCACCGATCGGATCATCATCGCCGCCGGCCTCACCGAGTGGTTACCCGTCTACGCCAGCCGCACCGAAGCCATGGCCGCCGCGCGCACGCTGCCGCTCCAGCAGTCCGTCCGAACGTTCCCACCGGCGTCGTGGACGACGATGTAGGCACGGCAGGCGCGGGGTTCAATCGTTCGCGCCGGAATCGGTCAGTATCGGCAGCAACGCCTTGGCGCTGACCATGTGGTCCTGCCCGGCGAGCACCCGATGCGTCGCGTGGGGAATCGCCGCGGCCAACTCCCGCGCCACCTGGTGCATTCCGGGCGGGTTCTTCGCCCCGACAACGACATTCACCGGCACCCCGATGTTCTCGAAACGCTCCACCGGGGGAAGTACCTCGGTGATCCCGATGTCGTACATCAGCGTGGGAGCGAGTGCCTTCATGGTCCTCCAGCCGGGAAACAGCGGTAGCAGCGCGACGAACGCACGCGGCATCCCGATCCCGTGCAGGAATGCTTTCAGCGCCCGGGCATTGTTTCCCTCGTCGAGCAGCGCGCGTACCTTCTCGGCCAGCTCGGCATAAGACGCCCGCTCGGCCTCGTCGTGCACATAGGGAGCGTCGTAGATCACGACCCTGTCGAGCTTGTCCGGCATCCGAGCCGCGGCTTCGAGTGCCAGCGCGGCACCGGATGAATGTCCGTAGAGAATCGCGCGCCCACCGGCGGCGTCGACAATCGCCTCGATATCGTCGACTTCGCGCTCGATCGCGTACGGCAGCACGTGCCCGCTGTCCCCACGCCCACGCCGGTCATAGTTGTAGACAGTGAATTCGGTCGCGAACACCCCCACGTCGGCGACGATCGGCCGAAACCGCCGGAAACACGTCGCACCGGTGATGTACACCAGCGCGGGCCCGTCCCCGGACACGTCATACGCGAGTTCCGTGCCGTCCTTCGACGTAGCGATCCTCATAACTCGTTCCTCTCGGGTGCCGGGCGCGCGGATCCCTGATCGATCCACTGCCTTCTACCAGTACGACGCCTTCACCTCCCGAAACTCATCGGTGCGGCGAGAAGCCCCGGCCGTACGAGCTGTGCCCGCTTCGCCCGCTGAAGCACGTGCGCGGTTCGACCGCTGTGGCGTCCTGGGGTCACCAGCCGGGTGGCAGTCTCGTGTCCGCCGGACCATTCATGAACGCGGAGATCACGTGATCGGTGAGGTAGAGCCTCAATTCGCTGCGCCACTCGGCGGGGAGATCCGCCGGGACCAGGTCGAGTGCGTCCTCGACCTCGTCCCATATGAGGGGAAAGGGAATGCCGTCGCGCGAGCAGGATTCGACGGCGACCATCAGCTGATCTGTCAGGCGATCCATGTGCGCATTCGATGTCACACTGAATCCCGGGTCGAGAAGGAGCTCGAGATCGTCCATGTGTTTCCCCTTACCAGTTTCGCACCCCTGCTGTGCGCTCAACGTAGGTGACCGATTAGCGGCGCGCGAAATCGTGTGGGGGTTACTGGTCGTTCAGATATCTTTCGGCTGCCGGCTTGTGATCGGCACCCACTGACCGGTGTAGGTTCGACCGATGATCTCCACGGCTCTGTACTGCGGCACTCGCTGGGACGAGCAGGGGCGATGGTTCTACGAGCTGCTCGGCGACGACGGGACCACCGAACTGATGCCCGGTATCGGGACGCGGCTGGCGTTCCGGATTACCGATTCCGGGCGATTCTGCCTGGGGTACAACGGGTTCGGCGGCGGCCGTCGCGGGCGGCTGCCGTGCCCTCGCCGCGCACGCGTCGACGCGGGCCGTCAGTGCGAGCAGTGCCGAATCACCGAGGGCTGGTCGGTGGTGCACAGCCATCGTGGTCCGCTCACGGCATTGCCGGAACAGGTCCGCGACTATATGTCGCAGCCTCACCACCTCTACATCGCGTATTTCGGCGACGGGATGACCAAGGTCGGCACAGCGTCGGCGTCGCGGCGCAATCGGCGTCTCTTCGAACAGGGCGCGCTGGTCGCCCGATTCATCACCGATTCCCCTGACGGACTACATGTTCGAGATCTCGAACGGACGGTGACCGAACGAGCGGGCATCGGGCAGGCGGTCGCCGGTGTCACCAAGACCCGCATTCTGACCAAACCGCTGCGCCCGTGGGCAGCCCTGGAATCAGCCGTCGCCGATGCGGCCGAGCACGCCGCGAGCGCACTGCCCACCGACATCACGCGCACCGATATCGCCTGGTCGGGCGGCCGGGACTTCTACGCCACGATCCTCGAACACGGCCGGTTCCCGGTCGCCACCGAAATCGCCGGGGAGCCAGGCGAATACCTCATCGACGCGGTGACAGCGCACGGCCACACCATCGCGTGCCGGGACACCGCGGGCGCGAGCGAACTCGTGCTGGTCAACGACACCCGCCTGGTCGGTCGCCGCATCGAACTCGACTCCACGATCACGGCGACTCCGGAACCCGCGCAAACCAGCCTGTTCTGAAGACCCTCACGCCATGGCGGCCAGTTGCGCCCGCATCGTATCCAGACCCATTCCACCCAATCGCAAAGCGCGGGTGTGGAATTGCTTCGAATCGAACGCCGCGCCCGCTCGTTCCCTTGCCTCCGCGCGGGCCGCGAGCCACAGGCGTTCACCGAGCTTGTACGCGGGCGCCTGTCCCGGCCACCCCAGGTACCGGTCGATCTCGTCGCGGGCGGTGATGGAATCAGTGACCGTCCGGGTCAGCAGGAACTCCAGGCCGAGGTCGGGAGTCCAGCGCTCACCCTCGTGGAAGCCGGTGCCCGCGGGGATCTCCCATTCGAGGTGCATCCCGATATCCACGATCACCCGCGCGGCGCGAAACAGCTGCTGCGACAGCATGCCGAACAGATCGCCGTCGTCGCCGAGGTAGCCGAGTTCCTGCATGAGGCGTTCGGCGTAGAGCGCCCAGCCCTCGCCGTGCCCGGAGACGAACGACATCATCCGCTGGTACCGATTCAGCGAATCCGCCTCGCGCACAGCGGTCGCGACCTGTAGATGATGGCCCGGCACGCCCTCGTGGTACACGGTGCTGACCTCGCGCCAGGTCGCGAAGTCTTCTTTTCCGGGCTCCACCGACCAGCACATGCGAGCGGGACGGCTGAAATCGGCACTCGGCCCGACGTAATACGCCCCGACCACACCGCCGGGCGGCGCGATCGTGCACTCCAGCTGCATGAGCTCGTCGGGAATCTCGAAGTGCTCGTCGCGCAACGTCTGCAGGGCCTCGTCGGACACCTTCTGCAGCCACGCTCGCAGCTCGGACTGCCCGCGCACCCGGTATTTCGGGTCGGCGTCGAGCACGGTCGCCGTCTCGGTGAGTGAGGCGCCCGGTGCGATGCGGGCAGCGACAGCCAGCATCTCGGTCTCGAGCCGGGCGAACTCCGCCCACCCCCAGGTATAGGCCTCCCGCAGGTCGAGGTCGGCGCCGGTGAAATAGCGCGACCAGAGCCGGTAGGTGTGCTCGCCGACGGCATCCTTGGCGGGAGCAAGGGGCACGAGCTCGGCCCGCAGGAACTCGGCGAAGTCGGCATAGGCCCGCTGGGCCGCGTCCGAGCCCCGGCGCAGTTGCGGCAGTGGCGCACCGTCGATGTCCTCGGCGGCGGCGACGAAGGTGGTGAAGAACCCTTCCTTCCCGCCGGAACCAGCCCACGTGTCGGCCTGTTCGGCGACTTTGACGACCTGTCGCAGCCCGCTGACCTGTCCGCGTTCCGCAGCGACCAGCAGCGACGCGCGCACACCGGCCAGCGCCGCGGGCACTCCCGCGAGACGCTCGGCGATCACCGACCAGTCCGCGGCGGTCTCAGCGGCCATCACGTCGAACACCATCCGAATGTTCTGCACCGGACTCTCGATCACATTGAGCGCGGCGAGGGGGAGCCCGGCGTCATGGATCTCCACGTCGAGCCCGATGCGCTCGGTGAAGACGGCTTTCGCCACCCGTTCACCGTCGTCGGCGGGTTGCGCGGAGAGTATGGCGCGCAAGGCGTTTCGGGCGATCTCCGCCCGAAGCGCGTGCCCGGCAGGCGAATAGTCGGTCAGGCGATCGTCGTGGCCCGCGATGCCGAACATGGTCGCCGTGACCGGATCAGCGGCCGCGTAATCCTCGACGTACCGATCACAGATCTCATCCACACCCATTCGAGACACGCTAACTGCCATCGAGCTCCGACGGGCAACGAACGAGCGCGAGTGCGGAGGGTCGAGTCAGCCGTTCTGTCGACGCACCATCTCGGTGATCCAGGTGGGCGCGAACGGGGAGGTGCAGCCGGGGGGAGTCGGGTAGTCCTTCAGGACCTCCAGTCGCTCGCCGATGTCGAGGGCGCGGGCGCGGTGGTCGGGATGGTCGATACCGATCTGGGCGAGGCAGTGGTTCATCGCCCACTGCAGACGATCGGGTGCGGTTTTCATTCGCGCCTCGATGAGGTCGAGCAGCTTCGTGAGGTCGAGGCCGGCGGGCTTCTTGGCGACTCGTTCGGTGGTCAGCGCCCAGCCCGCGCTCGCGACCACCGGGTCCGGGTCGGCGAACCACGCCGTGCGCAGCTCTTCGGCGTGCGGGTTCTTCTTCACGACGTAGTTGACGAGCCAGTCGTGGACCTTCGGGGTGCGTGCCTGGCGGATCATGGCGTCGAGCTCGTCCCGCTCGAAGAGCTTCGGGCGGCAGATCAGCAGCGCGAGCAGTTTCGCCGCGGTGTCGTCGGTGTCCCAGAGTTGCCGGGCCAATACAGGTTGGGTCTTCAGGCGTTTGGCCAGCGCACGCAGCTTCGTGAGGTTGATGCCGTGATCGTCGCCGTGTTTCTCGTTCACCGCGCGCATCTTCGGGTCATCGAGGGCGACCAGTTCGGCCATCACCTCGTCCACCGTCATCTCCGACACCTGCGCCTCCTGATCTATCGCTCGTCGGTGCCCATCATGCGTCGCGATCGGTGCGCGCGTTCGAGTCGGGTGTCAGGGAGAACACCGCGACCAGGAAGTCGGAGTCGTCGGTGAAGGGCCGCAGATCCCAGGTCGACAGCAGCAGATCGACTGTGAGACCGGCGGATTCGGCATCGGCCAGGAACTCGGCGAACTCGTAGCCACGGTCCGCGCCGAACCCGATGATCGCCCGGCCGCCGGGCGCGAGATGCCCGGCGAACCCCGCCAGCACCGCCGACCGGGTGGACGGGGCGAGAAAGGTCATCACATTGCCCGCGCACACGATGGCGTCGAAGGCGGGGGCAGGCAGATCCAGTTCGGCGAGGTCGCCGACCAGCCAGGTCGGTCCGGGATAGTCCGCACGCGCCGCATCGATGAGCACCGGGTCGACATCGACCCCCACCACCGTGTGCCCGGCGCCGTGCAGGTAGCCGCCGGTCCGCCCCGGCCCGCAGCCCGCGTCGAGCACTCGGCTGCCGCGCCCGAGCATCGCGTCGATCAGCCGCGCCTCGCCGACGATGTCCTCGCCCTGCGCGGCGAGGGTTCGGAATCGCTGCACGTACCAGCTCGAATGTGCCGGGTCCGCGGCGGTGAGCTCCTCCCACCCGCTGGGTGTGCGCTCGTTCGACGTGTTCATGATCGCGTGCTCCTCAGGTTCGTCCGCCGAATCACCCTGCCGACCTTAGCCGCGCTGGTAAGAAGGCCGAACCACCTGATCGAAACGGCTCCCGACGGCCGCCCGCCCGAGCGAGGCCGGGTCGGTGCCGTCCGCACATCCACTCCTCTTCCTCGAATTGGTCCTCGAACAGTTCGTGGATCTCCGGCGCAGTCCGACAAGTTGTTTCGATGATGTCCACAGGAGACCTGGCCGCCCGCGGAAGCGACTGTCCCTCCGTCGGCAAGGTGTTCACATCGGATGTGGCTTGGTGGCCCCGGATCCGATCACGGGTGGCCGCCGGGACCCGGCGCGGCGGATCGCGGTGATGATCAGGATGGCGACGCCGAGGATGATGGCAGTGATCGCGATCGCCACGGCGAGCAGGATCGGACCGGCGAACGAGGAGCCGAGGTCGTGGCCGACAGCAAGGGTGATGCCGGGGCCGCCGTCGGTTTCGAGGACGTACATGCCGTCCTGAACTGCGTGGAATGTGAACTCCGCGGTTCCCTCGCGGCTGCCCAGTTGATATGACTGCTCGGCGCCGACGGCCTCGGTGCGCACCACTTGCCCTGTGGGGTCGGTCAATCGGGCCCGCACTGCCTCCGGCGGATCGAGCGTGGCCGCCCCGGGATACTCGAAGTAGACGGTGTAATCGCCTGCCGCGAGTTGCAGATCGCCGGAGCCGGGGACCGTAACACGCTGGTAACGGTCGACGTCGTCCGACATGCGGAAGAATCCGATAGCACCAACACCGATAGCGCCGAGGATTCCGACCACGATCACGAGGACCGCCGCCACGATCCAGCCGCCTGAGGACTTTTGCGGTCGCGAGGGACCTTGTTGACGTGTTCGGCCTTGATGCGAGGTCGGGTAGCCTGCGGGACTGGACATGAGGGAGCCTCCTGTGACCGCCGTACAGTTCACGGCTTCGCGGCCCAACTTATCTTGTCCCACAGACAGTTTCGTAGATGACGGAGCGTGGTCGCACTGAGGTGCAGGCGGCAGTGACCGTCACGGCGTGTGTGGGGGGCGGGCGGTGGTGGGGCGCCCACCACAAACCAAGAAGAGTGGGGGGGTCCGGATGTTGGGCCGAGGTCACCCCC
>NZ_JBHXNJ010000021.1:0-29931 GCF_042719655.1 Nocardia sp. NPDC058518 | reverse complement strand
TCAGTCAGTTTCGTTGATGACGGTGGGTGGTCGCTCTGTGGTGCAGGCGCCATTCACCGTCACGGCGTTAGTGGCGGCCGTCCTATAGGCGCCCACCACTCACGACCTGCTACGGCGTCGAGTAGCCGATGAGGGCGCCGATGCCCGCACCGATCGGGATGGTCACCAGTGCGCCGACTCCGCCGAGGAAGAAGCCGAGCACTGCGCCGATCCCGGCGCCGATGAGTGCGCCGATGCCCGCGTTGTGCTGCTTGCGTGCCTGGGTGTCACTGGCCGCGTCGACGAAGTCGGCCATATTGGCGGTGACGACGGTCGGTGCGGCGGCGGGGCTCAGCGTCGCTGAACGTCCGTCGGCGGAGATGCCCGCCACCAGATCGAAATCGCCTGCGCCGGTGATGATTCGGGTCGGTACGGCGGCGACCACCCGGCCCTCCCGGTTCGTGAGGGTGACCGCACCACCGGCGACACCGAACGTGCCGTCCGGGGCGGACACGGTGAGCCCGGAGCCATCGGCCAGCGGACTCGCGGTGAACGCGACGCCGTTGTCGACGCCCTGCACGATCGGAACCGCCGCCGATGGTGCGGCCTGCGCGGTGGTGGTGGCCGCGAGACCGACAGCTCCTGTCGCGAGAACGGCGATCGCGCTGAATTTCGAGAAATGCATCCTGCCCCTCCAGTCTGCCCGCCGAATCCGGCGGAACATCCTCTGCCGGACCGGATCTCGGTCCGAGGACATTTTCGCATCGTCAACGATTCCGTGGAACCCACCAGCTGTGATACCGGAAAAACATCATCACTTCGACATAAATGGTGAATTACATTGCCATACCATAGATATCGATACGGTTACCGGAAATATTCCTATGCTATGGCTGATTCAGCCTTGGGCTCCTGGACGACAACCAGATTCGCCGACAACTCAGCAGCATCGATACGAGTGATCGAGTCCAACATCAACTGCGAAACATCGACGACCTCGACACCCTCGCCCTGACCCTGCTCCTGACGCGCGGTCACACCATCGTTGAGCATGACCCGGCAGAACGGGCAACCCGTCGCGATCTTGGTCGGGTTGGTCGACAGAGCTTCATCGACCCGGTCGACGTTGATGCGCTTGCCGAGCTGCTCTTCCATCCACATCCGAGCACCACCGGCACCACAGCACATGGAACGTTCGCCGTGGCGGGGCATCTCGATCAGATTCGAACCCGACGCTTCCATCAGCTCACGCGGTGCGTCGTAGACCTTGTTGTGCCGACCCAGATAGCAGGGGTCGTGGTAGGTGATGTTCTGCGAGACCGTCGCGACCGGGACCAGCTGCTTCTGGCGCACGAGCCGGTTCAGCAACTGGGTGTGGTGGACCACCTCGTAGGTGCCACCGACCTGCGGGTACTCGTTGTTGAGCGTGTTGAAGCAATGCGCGCAGGTGACGACGATCTTCTTCTTGGACTGCTCGACACCCTCGAACACCGAGTTGATGACCTCGATGTTCTGCAACGCCAACTGCTGGAACAAGAACTCGTTACCCGCACGACGCGCCGAGTCACCGGTGCAGGTCTCTTCCGCACCCAGGACCATGAACTTGGTCCCCGCGGTCGCGAGGAGCTCGGCGACTGCCTTGGTGGTCTTCTTCGCACGGTCTTCGTAGGCGCCGGCGCAACCGACCCAGAACAGGTACTCGTACCCGTCGAAGCTGTCGGCGTCCTTACCGAAGACCGGGATGTCGAAATCGACTTCCTTGATCCAGTTCAACCGGTCTTTGGAGTTCTGACCCCACGGGTTGCCCTTGTTCTCGAGGTTCTTGAACAGACCCGCCAGCTCGGAGGGGAACTCCGACTCGATCAACACCTGGTAGCGGCGCATATCGATGATGTGGTCGACATGCTCGATATCGACCGGGCACTGCTCGACACACGCACCACAGGTCGTGCACGACCACAACACCTCGGGATCGATGATCCCGCCGATGTCCTCGCCGCCGACCAGCGGACGATCAGCCTCCGCACGATCAGCCTCGGACAGTTTGTCTTCGTCTCCACTGGCGAGCAGGTAGGGCGCCTTGGCATAGGTGTGGTCGCGCAGCGACGTGATGAGCAGCTTGGGGGACAGCGGCTTTCCGGTGTTCCACGCCGGGCACTGCGACTGGCAGCGACCGCATTCGGTGCAGGTGGTGAAGTCGAGCAGGCCCTTCCAGGTGAAGTCCTCGACCTTGCCGACGCCGAGCGTGTCGACATCGGGGTCGGCGGTTTCCAGATCGAGGACCGCGCCACCCGACATCATGGGCTTGGCTGCTCCGAGGGCGACGCCGCCGTCGGCCTCGCGCTTGAAGTAGATGTTGAAGAAGGCCGAGATCCGGTGCCAGGCCACACCCCAGGTGAGTTTGCGGCCGATGAGATAGAGGAACGCCGCACCCGCGAGCATCTTGATGAACGCGAAGATCGAGATCATCAGCGGACTGGCCGGAAGCAACCGCGCGACCTGCATTGTGAACAGATCGCTCGACGCGTGCCCGCCTCCGTAGGTGGCGATTTTGCCTGCTTTGAGCAAGACATCACCGAGGCCGTGGATGAGCACGATCGTCTCGATGGCGTACGCGGCAACGAGATCGGACCCGCTGAACCGGGAAAGGCGCTCTGGCCGGCGTGGATGATTCAGCTGACGGATGGTTATCAGCACCACGATCCCGATGACGGTGGCGAGACCGAGGATTTCCTCCAGCAGGTGATAGCCGAACGTGTCGCCGATGATCGGCCAGCCGAACTCCGGGTCGAAGGTTTGTCCGTAGGACTCGAAGTAGAACACCATGCCGAGCAGGAACCCGACCATCACGAGCCAATGCGCCCAGCCAACGGTCCGGAACTTGTTCATCCGCGTGTGCGCGCCGACCTCGACGATGACGGTCTTCATCCGTGGCAGCACCGGGTGTATCCGTGATCGGTCGGGCTGGCCGGCACGCAGGACGCGGACCATCCGGCTCAGGCCGAGAAGCAGTGACCCCCAGCAGATCACGGTGATGATGGCGCCGATGATCCCGAGTGTGATCGTCGCAGTGCTCACGGTGTTGCCCCCCGTTCCGCTGGCCGGTAACGGCATGTTACTGGCCGGTAACTTGATCTCCGGTGCCAAATTATCACCGATTCGACAGCGGCGAAAGCCCCCTTCCGCCATGTGCGCCGGTCGGATTTCGTTGGCAGGATCGAAGGGTTCAACGATCCGAGAGGGAGGGAAACCGATGACAATCCTGGTTACCGGGGCGACGGCCAATATCGGGCGCATGGTCGTGGACCAGCTGATCGCGCGAGGTGCCACCGACATTCGCGCGCTGACCATCAACCCGAGCAAGGCCGCACTGCCCGCCGGGGTTCAGGTGGCCAAGGGGCATCTGGGCAGGCCGGACAGCTTGCCCGCCGCATTCGCGGGCGTCGACCGGATGTATCTGGCACCGTCGCCGGACAACGTCACCGAGGTGCTCGAGCTGGCACGGGCAGCCGGTGTGCGGCACGTC
Source organism: Nocardia sp. NPDC058518 (assembly GCF_042719655.1). Lineage (NCBI taxonomy): Bacteria > Bacillati > Actinomycetota > Actinomycetes > Mycobacteriales > Nocardiaceae > Nocardia > Nocardia sp. NPDC058518. The sequence goes on along the minus strand of NZ_JBHXNJ010000021.1, from coordinate 26,426 downwards.
GTGGATCTGTCGGGTGAGCCCGAAAGCTGGTGGGGCAGTGTGTGTAACGCTGTGGAGGCCAGTGGGCTGGCGTGGACCCATCTGTGGCCTGCCGACTTCATGGAGAACACCCTGACGTGGTCCCAGCAGATCCGCGAAACCGATGCCGTCCGGGAGCCGCACCCCGACAGCGCGAGCGCACCCATCGCCATGAACGATATCGCCGCTGTCGCCGCCACCGCTCTACTCACCGACGGACATCTCGGCCGCGCGCACTCGCTCGGGGGCCCGGAGATCCTGTCCCGTGCCGACATGGTCGCCCACTTGGCCGACGCGCTCGGCCGCGACATCACCTTCCGCACCTCCACCCGCGAGGAGACCATCGCCGCACTGGAACCCACGATGGGTGACAACACCACCTGGTACGTCGACAACGTCCTGATCGACTTCACCCCGCCGCCGGAATCCCTGCCCATCACCAGCGTCGAGGACATCACCGGCCACCCCGCCACCACCTTCAACCACTGGGCACACGCGAACGCCGCCCGCTTTCTGACTCCCTGATCGATGCCGGAAGTGGCGGGGCCGCAGTCGGTCCCGCCACGAACCTCATTGCCCCGCGGTAGGAAATGTTGTCGGAAACAAGGAATCGGGGGGCGCTGAGGGAGTTCGACCAAATCTTGTGTAGTCGATTCCTGGCGGGCGGGGGAAATGCCACTATGTGGGCATTTCGGGTGGCATCCAGGGGTTCGGCGGTAGGGCTGTGGGAAAGATATCGGCGCCAATAGGTCGTGTACTCGCGGCAATCTTCTTGATTGTCGCGGCGATCATCGCGCTGCAAGGACGTTTACCTGGGACGGTTGTTCCCAGTGAATCCGGTGGTACTTCGCCGGTGGCTGTCGCGTTGATGCCGGTATTGCTGCTGGTTTCGGTGGTGATCTTGCTCGCGGGAGTCATTGTCAGTCAGCATCGGCTGCCACTGGCGATGCCCGCGGTCGAGCGTGATCTCGGGGTTCGCTTGTCGTTCAGGCGTTTCACGGTGCTGACTCCGGTCGCGCTCAGTGCTGTCGCGCTGACGTTCGCGGTGGGTGTCACCATGCTGTTCGTGTTGCCCGGCGCCAGGCGTCAGCCCGATCCGGCGCTGCTGGTGACCGAAGCGGGCACACCGCCGGTGTCGGGCGAGGTCGACGTGCAGGTGATCGACTCGGCGGTCGGCCCGGCGCGCCTGAGCGGGATGGCGTTGCTGGGAGCCGCAGGGCTGGCGGTCGTGCTGATCGGCATCGCGCTGGTCGGTCTCGTCGGCGTCACCGTCGCCGGGCGGCGGGTGCCCCTGGTCGATGGAGTGCAGTTGACCGAGGAGGAGGTGGTGAATACGGTCGACTCGCTCACCAGGGCCGCCGAGCTGGGCCTGGCCGCGATGAACGCGCCGGGTCAGGATGCGCGTACTGCGGTGATCGCCTGCTACGTGGCGATGGAGGCCGGCCTGGCCGCGGATCGTGCCGCGGCGCCGCTGATTTCGGATACACCAAAGGAAGTGCTGGAGCGAGCTTTCGACAGTGGCGTGCTGCACGACGACGGTGCGCACGAACTGGTAGCGCTGTTCGAGGAGGCCAGGTTCAGTCCGCACGCGATGCTGGGCTGGCAGCGCATCCGTGCCGAACAACTGCTTCGCCTGGTACTCGCCGACCTCCAAGCCCGCGACGAAGTATCCGTGTAGCTCCCGCGACCGGGCTGTTCGTGGCGTGGGCGCGGGGCCGCACGATCAGCGTTTCGTACGTTCGGCGCGATCCGTGCTGGTCGTCGGCGTGGGCGTGCCGGTGATTGTCGTACCCCGGTGCCAGACTCTGGCAGGTGCGATGGGCGATTGCGGAGACGGGCGAGGGCGGCGCTCGGTTGTGTCCGCTCGATCAGGACGGGCACCCGGCGGGACCGGTGCTCGACGAGCCCTCGCTCGTCGAGGCGGTGCGCACCCGCCCCGACGTCGAGCGGTGGGTATGGCGATCCACCGCCGAGATCTACCGAGCCTTGCTGGCGGCGGGCGTGTGGGTCGAGCGGTGCTATGACGTGCAGGCGGCGGAGTCTCTGCTGATCGGGCACGAGGAAGGGCAGTCGGGGCAGGCGCGCTCGCTGGCGGCGGGCTGGGCACGGTTACACAACCTGGCTGTCCCGCCGGATGCTCCGGTGCGGGCCGCCGAGACGCAGCCGTCGCTGTTCGAGTCAGGTCCGGTGCCGCTGCCGCCGGGGGTCGACGAGTTCACCGCATTGCTGGCGGTCTACGCCGGACAGGTCGCGCGTACTGCTCGCACCGAGCATCCCGAGCGCATGCGACTGCTGCTCGCCGCCGAATCGGCCGGCATGCTCGTCGCGGTCGAGATGGGTCGGCTCGGAATTCCGTGGCGCGCCGATGTCCACCGCGAACTCCTGGACTCGATGCTGGGCGAGCGCTTTCCGGGTGGATCGGAACCGCGGCGGATGGCGGAGCTGGCCGAGCAGGTGTCGCGCGCGTTCGGGACCGGGGTACGGGTCCGGCCCGACCTGCCCGCCGACATCGTCAAAGCCTTCGGCCGCGCCGGAATCCTGCTGTCCTCCACCAGGAAATGGGAGCTCCAGCAGATCGACCACCCAGCCGTCGCCCCGCTGCTGGCCTACAAATCGCTGTACCGCCTCTACACGGCGCACGGTTGGTCCTGGCTGGAACAGTGGGTGCACGGCGGCCGCTTCCGCCCCGAATACCTACCGGGCGGCACAGTGTCGGGGCGCTGGACCACCAACGGTGGTGGCGCACTACAGATTCCGAAGGTCATCCGGCAGGCGATCCGTGCCGACCCAGGATGGTCGCTGGTGGTCGCCGACGCCGACCAGATGGAGCCGAGGGTCCTCGCGGCGATCTCGCGTGACCCAGGGCTGATGGAAGTGGCCGGTCGTGGCGAAGACCTGTACGCGGATCTGGCGGCTCGTGGATTCGGCGGCGATCGGGACCAAGCCAAGATCGGGCTCCTCGGCGCCATCTACGGACAGACCTCCGGCGATGCCCTGACCCACCTCGCCGGCCTGCGTCGGCGGTATCCGGCCGCCGTGGCCTATGTCGACGACGCCGCGCGCGCCGGCGAGGAAGGCCGCCTCGTGCGTACCTGGTTGGGGCGCACCTGCACGCCGTTGTCGGTTGGGCTCGACGAGATCGACGCGCCCCAGGACACGCGCGCCGATTCCGCCGCCCGTGCCCGCGGCCGCTTCACCCGGAACTTCGTGGTGCAGGGCAGCGCCGCCGACTGGGCCCTGCTGCTCCTGGCAGGCATCCGGCACGCGATCCGCGACCTCCGCGCGGAACTGGTCTTCTTCCAGCACGACGAGGTGATCGTGCACTGCCCGACCGAGGAAGCCGCGGCGGTGGCCGAAGCGATCGCGACCGCCGCCGACACCGCGGGCAGGATCGCCTTCGGGCAGACGCCGGTCCGGTTTCCGTTCACGACCGCGGTGGTGCAGTGCTACGGCGACGCCAAGTAGGCACGCCGTGACGTGAGATGTCGGTGGGTATCGGTAGCGTCTTGTCCGTGGAAACAGGGGAACGCATCCAAGAACTCGCCGACCGGATGGTCGCGCTGCGCGACGCCTACTACCAGGGAGCACCGCTGGTCGCGGACGCGGAATTCGACGCGATCGAAGACGAGCTGCGCGCCCTGATCGAGGCGCATCCCGACCTCGCGCCGGACCCGAATCCGCTCGAGCAGGTCGGTGCGCCCGCGGTGCTGCACGCCCCGGTCCGGCACGCGCGTCCGATGCTCTCGCTGGAGAAGGCGACCAAGCCGGAGCAGGTCGAGGCGTTCTTCGGTCGTTTCCCCGGTCAGTCGGTGGTCGTGATGCCCAAGCTCGACGGCTTATCGCTGTCTCTGGTCTTCGAGAACGGGCGGCTGGCGCGTGCCGTGACCCGCGGTGACGGCACCACCGGTGACGATGTGACCCCGCTGGTCCGTGCCCTCGTCGACGGGGTTCCCGAGCGGATCGACCTTCCCGGCCGCGTCGAAGTGCGCGGCGAGGCGGTGATGCTGCGATCGACCTTCCTCGCCTACAACACCGCGCACCCGGACAAGCCGCTGATCAATCCGCGCAACGCCGCGGCGGGCACCCTGCGGGCGAAGGACCCGGCCACCGTGTCGGAGCGGCGCCTGCAGTTCTTCGGCTTCGACTTGGATACCTCGGCCGACGACGCCGCGCACGACCTGGGGGAAGGGCTGCGTGCGATCGGGGTCGCGGGTGCGCGGATGCGGCTGTGTGCCGACGCCGCGCAGGCGCAGGCGGCGATCACCGAGATCGAGCAGGGCCGCAACGATCTGGACTACGACATCGACGGCGCGGTGCTGCGTCTGGCCGACCGTGATGCCTACGCGGCGGCCGGAACCCGGTCGAACTCCCCGCGTGGTGCGCTGGCGTTCAAGTTCGCCGCCGAGGAGAAGACCACCTTGCTGCGCGAGGTGATCTGGGACGTCGGCAAGACGGGCAAGATCGTCCCCGTCGCGTGGCTGGAGCCGGTGTTCGTGGGTGGCACCACGGTCACGAAGGCGACGCTGGCGAACCAGGAGGTGATCCGCGCCCGCGACATCAAGGTCGGTGACACGGTGCTGGTGCGCCGCGCGGGTGATGTCATCCCGTTCGTGGCGGGTGTGCTCGACGCCGCCAAGCGCACGGGCGAGGAACTCGAGATCATCTCGCCCACCGCCTGCCCCTCGTGCGGTCAGCCGGTCACCGAACAGGGCAACAGCCGAGAACTGTTCTGCACCAACGTTTCCTGTCCCGCGCAAACGGTGCGCAGGCTGATCCACTGGGCCTCGCGCGCGGCCGCCGACATCGATGCCATCGGGGGAGTGTGGATCGAACGCCTCGCCGAGGCGGGCATCCTCGAAAGCCCGTCGGACTTCTACACACTGACCAAGGAGCGGCTGCTCGAATTCGACCGCGTCGGCGAGATCTCCGCCACGCGCATGATCGACTCGATCGACGCCAGCCGCCAGGTCGGCCTGCGCCGCGCCCTGATCGGCCTTGCCATCCCGATGGCCTCCGACGGCACCGCCGCTCGCCTGGCGCGAGCAGGCTTCGGCTCCCTCGAAGAGGTCGCCGACGCGGGCGAGGAACGACTCGTGGCGGTGGAAGACATCGGCCCGAAGGTCGCCGCCTCCCTGGTCGCGCACCTGACGCGACTGCGTCCGGAACTGGACCGCCTGCGCGAACTCGGTGTCAGTCTGGATGTGCGCGAAGAGGACCTGCCGCCGGTCATCGCGGCAGGCGCGCCCCTCGAAGGCAAAACGGTGGTGATCACCGGCGCGATCAGCGACCCGCGCTCCGGCGAGAAGGTGGCCCGCCCGACGTTCCAGCGCCTGTGTGAGCAGGCGGGGGCGACGGCGGCCTCCTCCGTCTCGGCGAACACCGACATGCTGATCACCGGCGCGGGAGTCGGCGACAGCAAGCTGGCCAAGGCGGAGAAGCTCGGCGTCGAAATCGTCGATCAGGGCGAGATCTGGACCCTGCTGATCGACGCGAAGGTCATCTGACCGACAGCGTTGCCTCAATCGGTCCGATGGTCGGGCGTGCGGTCGGTGACGTAGTCCTTGGCCCAGCGATAGTCGGGTTTGCCACTGGGTGAACGGGAGATCGTGTCTGCTACCCAGATGCGTTTGGGGATCTTGTACCCGGCGAGGTGGGGGCGCAGGTGGGTGCGGACGGCATCGAAGTCGATGGTGTGGTCCGGGGCGATCGAGATGATCGCGGCGACCTGCTGGCCCCACCGTTCGTGCGGGACCCCGATGACGACCGCGTCGTAGATCGCGTCGTGGGATTTGACGACGGCCTCGACCTCCTCGGGGAACACCTTCTCCCCGCCGGTGTTGATCACCATGTTGCCGCGCCCGATCAGGGTGATGGAGCCGTCGGACTCGGCGCGGGCGCGGTCGTCGGTGACCACGATGCGGGCTCCGTCGACCGTCTTGAACAGCCGGGCGGTGCGGTCGGGATCGTTGTAGTAGCCGATCGGGACCGCGCCGGTCTTGGCCAGCCAGCCCTCCTCGCCGGGGGCGACGGGCCGTCCGTCCTCGCCGACGACCACCGCACCGCGCCCGGTCTGCACCCGTGGCCCACGCGCCGGATCGTCGTCCTTCTGCGCGAAACCGATACCGCCGAAACCGGTTTCGGACGACCCGATCGAGTCCGACACCATCGACGTCGGAAACTTCTCCAGCAGTGCGTTCTTCACCGGCTGGGACAGCAGCGCGGCCCCCGAGGCGATGACCAGCAGCGACGAGGCGTCGACCGGTTCGTCGTCGAAGGCATCCATGAGCGGGCGCGCCATCGCGTCACCGGTGATGACCATGACGTGCGGACGGTGCGTGGCAACGGAACGCCACACCTGCGCCGGGTCGAAGCGCGGCTCGAACAGCACGGAATTGCCCGACCAGAGTGCGTTGAACGTCGGCATCATCGCCGCGGCGTGGATCAGCGGCGGGAGCACGAACCAGATGCTCGGCACCGCCTGCGTACCGTTCGCGGACTGCTGATATTCGTCGCGCACCGGTTCGCCGCTGTAGAAGTCGACGCCGCCGCCGAGCACGCGCCACATGTCCTCCTGTCGCCACATGACCCCCTTCGGCATGCCAGTGGTGCCGCCGGTGTACATCATGAACAGGTCGTCCGCGGTGCGGGTCACCTTGGGGCGCAGCGGTTTTCCCGCCTCGACGAGCTGCTCGTAGCGGATCGAGCCCGCGCCCGGCACCCCGATATCGCGGTCGTCGTCGACGCAGATCGCCTGGCGCACAGTCGGCGTGAGCTCGAGGGCCGCACGGACCGTGTCGCCGTAACAGGCGTGGTACACCAGCACTTCGAGGTCGGCGTTGCCGTAGACGTAGGCCAGTTCGGTCGGGCCGTACCGGTAGTTGATATTGATCGGGACGGCGGCCAGCTTGAAGCAGGCGATCAACGTCTCCATCGTTTCGATGCTGTTGTGCATCTGGAAGCCGACGTGCGTGCCGTGCCCGACGCCCAGCTCGGTCAGCTGGTCGGCGAGCCGGTTGGCCCGGATATCGAGCTCCCGGAAAGTCACTCGTCGATCGCGCTGAATGAGGGCGATCCGATCGGGCATGGCGTCGACGGAATGTTCGAACAGGTCGGCGAAGTTGTTGGCCATGTCAGTCCATCTCTTGACGATCTCTCACACGACGGTGAGTGGCAGGGGTTTTCCGCGGTCGGTGAAGGCGAAGCCCGCACCGGTGCTGAAGCGGGTCACCGCGACCTCGGAGGCTTCTCGGAACGGTTGCTCGGCCAGGTCGATGTCGACGGTCCAGCCGTGCTGGTCCGTCCCGGCGACACGGGCGACGAAACGCGGGTTGACCCCGCGGACAAGGGCATCGAGGGGACGCAGATCTTCGGGCGACAGCATCGAAGACCAGGCACCGTCGGTGCGAGCCCCGCTGGCGTGCGGAAAACGCAGGCGCACACCGGATGGCAGCATCGAGATACCGATATCGGTATAGCTCGCCGGGTTCAGCGCCGGATGCAGGCGCAGGACCGTGGCGAGCGCGTGCGGATCGTCATCGAGGGCAAGGCATTTGCGGATGCGCTCGGAGGTCAGTCCGGCGATCCCGGCGAACTGTTTGCGCCCGATCCCGAGGGCGGTCGCCGCGTCGCCGCGTTCGCGGATGGCGACCATGAACCCGAGGGTCAGCAAATGCTGCTGCAGGCAGATCTCATCGGCCATCCGCCGCAAGGCCGCGTGCGAGAAATCGGCGAACCGCAGATCGCTCAGCAGCGGCCCGGTGTAGTCGGCCAGGCCTTCCTCACGCGGGTCGATCTCGGCCAATTCCAGCCCCGCCGCAACGGAATTCGCGACGAGCGCCGCGTTGCGTGGCACGGCGGGCGGGACGTGGGCGGGATCGATGACGACCGTCCACGCGCACACCGGGGTCCGGTCGGCGGGTTGGCGTGGTGGGCGGTGCACCGGTCGCACCTGGGCGTGCGGGTTGGTGGCCAGCGCCGTCGCGTCGAAGGTGGGGTCTTCGATGTCGTGGCACATCGCCACCACGAATTCCTCGCCCATCGGCTCGACATCGGCCAGCGCACCGCAGTGATCGAGCCAGAACTCGCCGTGATCGTGGTCGTCGACCCGGAACCGGAAGTCCATGAACTGCGGTGGCGCGCCGATGTCGAGTTGCAGCCCTTTGAAGATGGTCTCGACGCTGTCCCCGGCGAACCCGAGGGCTTGCTGCATGCGGCGCGTATAGATCGGGCTGGCCAGCTGCCACTCCTCGATGGCCACGGCTGTCATCCCCTCGCGACCGAAAGCGGCGATGGTGTGCGCCATCCCGGACCGGTCGATGAGGTGACCACACAGCAGCAACTCGGGGACCAGCGCGGCCAGCTGGTCCCTGGACAGCATGGTGAAGCTGCTCATCGGTGTCACCACAGGGAGGCGGGTGATTCGCCGACGCGGTACCAGCCGGGCAGCGGGTCACGCGATACCGAGCGCTCGATGCGCTTGTGCATGCCCGGCGACAGCGCGTTGTCGGTGATCATGTCGAGGAACATCGCCGAGACATTGCCGAAGTCGAAGAAGTCGCGCTGCCAGGACCATTGGAAGTCACCGCCGTAGCGGAACCAGCTGCCGCCGATGCCCTCGGGGGAGTAGTGGCGGCCGTCGGCGCGCTTGCCCTCGTTGATCTGCTTCCAGAAGCCGATCACGGTGCCGCTGCGCTCGTCGATCACGAACTCCTGGTACGGATAGGTCCACCCTTCGAGGCCGAGCATCTCCTGGCCGAGGGCGTAGTCGCGGATCTCGTCGCGGCCGACGGACATGAACTCCTGCTTGGGACCGTAGTTCCAGCCGTAAGTCGCATCTACCGTGTACATCTCGGCGAGGGGCTTCCAGTCGCCCTTCTCCTCGCACCGCTGGTTCTCCACGACCCAGCGCCGAACCATCTCGTCGAGTTCGGACCGCTCGAAACTTGCCATCAGACTGTGCCTTTCGCAGAGGAATCGGATTCGCCGCCGTCGGCGATCGACAGAGCTTGGGTGGGGCAGTAGCGGATCGCGGCCTCGACGGCCTTGCGTTGCGCGTCGCCCGGAGTGGCGTCCAGGATCTCGACCAGGCCGCGTTTGGGCACGGTGAAGACAGCGGGCGCTTCGTCCTGACAGACCCCGTGTCCCTGGCACAGGTCCAGATCGACCACGATTCTCATGACGCGCCTCCCTCCGGCACCGGCCGCAGCGGCGCCTCTGGCTGCACCTCGACCAGCACCATGTGGGCGCCACGGGGGACGGAGACGACGGTCGCGACCGCATCGGCGAGGTGTTCGGGACGCAACATGTAGGGGTGGCGGGCCAAGCCCCAGTCCTTCCAGTCCTGCAGCACCGGCCCGACGATCTCGGGGGTCGAGTCCATGCCCATCCCGGTCAGGGTCGGGCCCGGCCGTACCAGTGAGGCGCGAATCCCGCTGCCTTCCAGTTCCATACGCAACTGCCCGACCATCGCTTCGAGGCCGTTCTTCGCGGCGCTGTAGGCCCCGGATCGCGGCCGTGGGTTGTCGGCGCAGTCGGAGCTGATCACGACGAGATCGCCGCGTCGCCGCGCTGTCATCCCCGGCAGCACCCGGTGGATGAGCCGTTGCGCGCCGACGAGGTGGACCTGCACCTGGAACAGGAATCGCTCCGGGTCCATCTCGCCCACCAGCGAGAATTCGATGTCGCCCGCACCGGAGACGAGGATCTCGGTCGGGCCGAGTGTGCGCTCGGCGGCCGTCACGAACTCGTCGACGGAGACGGCATCGGTGACGTCGAGCCGGTGGGCGTACGCCTCGCCGCCGCCGGCGCGGATCTTGGCGGCGATCTCCTCGCACAGCTCGACCCGGCGCGCGCCAAGCGTCACCGGATGGCCGAGCTGGGCCAGGGCGACGGCGGTCGCGGCGCCGATGCCGGAGGAGGCGCCCGCTACCAGCACGGGCCTGCGGTCGGGGTTGGGTTCGAATCGGGGCACTAGCTGACCTCTACTGTGATGGGGAGTTTGGCGAAGCCACGGACGTTCGTGGAGTGCACCCGGGCGATGCCGTCGACAGCGACGTCGAAAGTCGCTACCCGCGAGGCGAATTCGCCGAGCACGATGGTGGCCTCCAGTCGAGCCAGGTGCGCGCCGAGGCAGAAGTGCACGCCCGCACCGAAACTGGCGAGCGCCGAGCTGCTGCTGCGATCGATGACGTAGCTGTCACCGTCGTCGAAGGCCGCCGGATCGCGGTTGGCCGAGCCGATCAGCAACAGCACCTTCGCGCCCGCCGGGATGGTGCCACCGTGGTATTCGAGGTCGACCGCCGCGGTGCGGGCCACGATCTGGCTGGAGGTGTCGTAGCGCAGGGTCTCCTCCACCCAGTCGTTGACCAGCTCCGGTTCGGCGACGACCTTGGCGTACTCCGCGGGGTTGGCGCCCGCCCAGTAGAGAGCGTTGCCCAAAAGCTTTGTGGTGGTCTCGTTTCCGGCGACGACCATCAGGAACATGAAGCCGATGATCTCCTCGTCGGTGAGGGTGTCGTCGTCGATCTCGGCATCGAGCAGCGCCGAGGTGAGATCGTCGGCGGGCGCGGCGCGGCGCTGGGCGACCATGTCGGCGTAGTAGCCGAACAGCCGGATCGAGGCGTCGATCGCGTCGACCGGTACGTCGAGCACGCCCTCTTCTCGGTGCACCACCAGGTCGGCCAGGCGGCGGATCTCGGCGCGATCGGGCTCGGGCACGCCCATCAGTTCGGAGATGACGTCCATCGGCAGCTTGCCCGCGACCTCGTCGATCCAGTCGAAGCTGCCTCGCGCGAGCGCCGGCTCGAGATGCTCGAGGGTGATCTCCCGGATCCGGACTTCCATCTCGGCCACACGTTTCGGTGTGAAACCCTTGAAAACGAGTCTGCGCATCCGCATATGCCGCGGATCGTCCATCGCCAGGAATGACATCACCCGATGTGCGTGCGGACCCCAGGCCGCCGGATCGAGGGAGACACCATTGGCACTCGACAGCCGATTGCTGTCCCGAAATGCCGCGACCACATCGGAATGCCGGGAAAGCGCCCAGAAATCGAGCTCCGGATTGTGGTAAAGCGGCGCCTCGGTGCGCAATCGGTGGTAAGTCGGGTACGGGTCTTCATGGAATCCGTAGTCGTACGGGTCGAAAGTCACGGGCTCCACAGTGGCGCTGGTCATCGCGAATACCCCGGTTTCGATAGGTCGTCCCCTTCGGCGGCGGGGGCCTGCAACCCCGAGGGAGACACGTAGCTGGACATGTGTCTGGACGGTATCATCGACGCAAGTTCGACACAACGCTTTCTCCGACTTCGTGGCTCTGACCGGCCGGTGAACGTCCGTTCGAAGCCGGTCAGCAATCTGGACCAGTGTCTGGAATGTGGTCTAAATCATATGGTACGGTCACCGGCATGGCACGGGTAGACGGCGAAGTTGCACCGGCTCGCGGTGGTGTGACGGGCGCTGGTGACCCGGAAGCGCCGGAAGGGGAACAGGTCAGCGCTGGACAAGTAATTCGTCGGAACTTCTCCGACACCGTCCTTTCGAGTGTGGCGACTCTCGGCCGCGCATTGCATATCGGCGCCGCAGCGATCTACATCGGCACGATCGACGCCATTCGAGGGCGATTCCAGGTACACGAAACCCTCACGCAAGCCTGGTTTCTGATCAGAGTCACCGCGGTGCCGAGCATTTTGATGGCCATTCCGTTCGGTGTCATCGTTTCCGCGCAAGTCGGCAATATCGTGTCCGAACTCGGCGCCGATTCGATGATCGGTGCGGCGGGCGGACTCGGCGTCATCAAACAGGGTGCGCCGATGGCCACCGCGATGCTGCTGGGCGGGGCGGGCGCCGCCGCCATCGCGGCCGACCTCGGCGCCAGAACCGTCCGCGAAGAGGTCGACGCACTGCGGGTGATGGGCATCGACCCGGTGCAACGCCTGGTCGTGCCGCGCATCGCGGCCATGATGCTGGTCGCGCCGCTGCTCAATGTCCTGATCATCTTCATCGGCGTCAGTTCGGGCTTCGTGGTCGCGGTGTCGGCGCTGAACGTCACCCCTGGCAGTTACTGGCAGTCCTTCGGCGCCTTCACCACCTCGATCGACGTGTGGGTCTCGCTGGTCAAGGCGCTGATCTTCGGTTTCCTGGTCGTCGTCATCGCCTGTCAACGCGGGTTGGAGGCCAAGGGCGGACCGCGCGGTGTCGCCGACGGGGTCAATGCGGCCGTGGTGATGTCGATCGCCGCGGCCGTCGTCCTGAACACCGTGATCACCCAGGTCGTCACCATGTTCTTCCCGGTGAGGATGGCCTGATGAGCGCTCCCTACTATCCCGGCGCGCTGCGGTGGGTCGGCCGGCTCCGCCGCCGTGGCATTCGGCCGTTCGGCCCGATCGAGTCCATCGGGTTCGTGCTCGGCTTCTGCTGGCAGGTGCTGTCGTCGGTGCCCTACACCCTCGTGCACTACCGCCGTCAGACGATCACGATGGTGACGGACATGACCTGGGGCCGCGGTTCGGTGATCATCGGCGGCGGTGTGGTACCGCTGATGCTGCTGCTCGGTGCGGCCATGGGCGCGTCCATCGGTATCGAGGCGTTCAGCGCGCTGAATCTGTTGTCCCTCGGTCAGCTCAGTGGTCTCATCTCGGCCTTCGGTGTCACCCGTGAGCTCGCGCCGATCGCGGCCGGGATCGGATTCGCGGCCCAAGCCGGGTGTCGGATGACCGCCGAGATCGGCTCCATGCGCATCTCCGAGGAGATCGACGCACTGGAATCGCTCGGCATCCGCTCGGTGCCGTTCGTCGTGACGACCCGGGTCATCGCCGGGATCTTCGCCGTCGCACCGGCATTCGTGGTCGCGCTGATCCTGAGCTACTTCTCCTGCGCCTTCATCGTGACGACCATCCATGGGACGCCGACCGGAACGTACAACCACTACTTCGATCAGTTCGTCGTCGGCTGGGATGTCTTCGCCGCGACCGTCAAGGTGATGGTTTTCGCGGTCGCTGTCGTGCTGATCCATTGCTATCAGGGCTATTTCGCCACGGGCGGCCCCGAGGGCGTCGGCATCGGTTCCGGGCGCGCCATTCGGGCGAGCCTGGTGGCGATCATCGCGCTCGACATGGTCGCCACCATCGCACTGTGGGGATTCCAATCTCCCGTCACGTTCACCGGGTGATGCCATGCCTGCTTATGCCCTGCCGGGAACCGAAGTCGGGCCACTGCGCGCCCGCGTACTCGGCACCCTCGCCATCGTGCTCACGCTGCTCGGCGTGCTCGTCTGGCGGGTGGTGCCCGACAGTGAGCCCGCCGACCAGATCCAGGTCGCGTTGCTGGTCGGCGAGGTCGGCGAGGGGGTGGGGGAGGGGACCGATGTCCGGCTCGATGGCGTGCGCGTCGGCTCGGTCGCCACGATCGACTTCGCGGGCCGCAGCACACAGCGCATCGAGCTGACGCTGAGCGGGTCTCAGCTGTTCGGCCTGACGAACGCGCTGACCGTCGACTACGCGCCGGGAAACCTCTTCGGCATCAGCGCCATCGAGCTGCACTCGACGGCGGGCGGCGCCGAGCTGGTCGACGGTTCGATCGTCGACCTCACCGACCGCGAAGCCGATCGGGTTCACGACGCGACGCTCTCGGCCCTGCTGAAATCGACGGGACAGCTCACCGACGAGGTGCTGACACCCAAACTCGTCGAACTGCTCAGCACGATCTCGCGCGACCTCACAGCCTTCACGCCGCTGATGCAGGCCATCGGCACGACCGCCCGTTCCTATGCCGAAACCAGGCAGCTCCCGCCGTCGATGCTGTTCGAACAGTTCGGTTCGGCGCTGACCGGGTTGCCGCCGATGCTCACCGGCGGGCTGACGCTGCTGTACGCGGAGTACACGAACAAGTACCTGGCGGTACCCGATCAACTCCAGCGCTTCGGCCAGATGTTCGAAGGCATCCAATACCAGTTGCTGCCGACCGTCACCCAACTGCTCAGCACGTCCCGACAGTATTTCGGTGGAATCCTGCCCATGATCAGCCTTGTCCTCGACCGGCTTTCCGCGTCGGTCAGCACCCCGGAACGCTCTGCGCAGCAGCTGAGCGAACTACTCACCCGCCTCGACACCGCCTTCCGCGACACACCCGACGGCCCGGTGCTCACCGCCGGGGTCGAACTGGATGTGGTGCCCGGCCTGGCGACACCGCTGTCCTCGATGCTCGGGGGCGTCCGCTGATGACGACCCGTGCCCTGCTGCTGCGCGTAGCCTCCGCGGTCCTGCTGATGGGTGTGGTGCTGGTGGGCGTCCTGCGCGTGATCGAACGACCCGTCGACGGCGAAACAGACACCTACACAGCGCTGTTCACCGATGCGAACGGCCTGCGCGGTGGCGACGACGTGCGTCTCTACGGCGTGCAGGTCGGCAAGGTGCGCGCGGTCGAACTCGACGGCGCGCTCGCTCGCGTGCGGTTCACCGTCAGCAGGGATCGGGCGCTGTTCACCAATACTGTGATCGCGATCCGGTACCAGAACCTCACCGGCTTCCGGTATCTGGACATCGAGCAGCCCGAACAGCCTGGGGGGCAGCGTGATCCGGCAGCGGTGTTCGGCACCGCGGAAACGGTGCCCGATTTCGACATCACCCGACTGTTCAAAGGCTTGCAGCCGGTGCTGGCCGAACTCTCGCCCGACGATCTCAATCAGTTCGCGACCAGCATCCTCGCGGTGATCCAAGGCGACGGGACGGGTATCGGGCAGGCGCTGGGCGCCATCGACAAGCTCAGTCGCTACGCCTCCGATCGGCAGGCGGTGCTGGCGACCCTGGCGGGCAACCTCGCCCAGGTGGCCGATCATCTCGGCGGAAAGTCGGGCAATGCGATGACCCTGCTGACCAATCTGACCAACCTGTTCATCACCATCACCGAGAAGCTGCCCGGACTCTTCGAGTTCACGAACGGGATACCCGGTGTCCTGCAACCACTGCGAAGCATACTGACCGTCTTCGGGGTCACCGGCGAGCCCGGTCGAGACCTCGATGCCGCACTCAGCAGGGCTTTCCCCGACCCCTACGACGCGGTAGCCGCGTTCGAGAGCCTGCCCGGCCTCATTCAGGCGATGACACAGGCGATTCCACCCAGCGGCCCCGACCTCACCTGCTTGCACGGGAATGCCACCGCACCCGAACCGCTGCAGGTACTCATCGCCGGACAGGGGATCGTGCTGTGTCACCGATAGAAGCGAGCCGCGCCGCCGATCCCCGGGCAGGCGAATTGCGCTGGGGGATAGCGGGAATGTGCGCGGCCGTGCTGTTACTGGTCGCGATCGGCGCGGTGTATGTCACCGGAACGACCAGTGAGCGAACGTATTCCGCCGAGATGACCCAGGCGGGCTCGGTCCGCACGGGAGATGACGTGCGACTCGCGGGAATCCCGGTCGGGAAGGTGACCTCGCTGACCCTGCTGCCCGATCGGGTCAGGATGGAATTCACCGTCGACGAGGACGCGTTCCTCGGTGACCAGACCACTCTCGACATTCGGATGCTGACCTTCGTGGGGGGCTATTACGTGGCCGTGCTGCCCGCCGGGACGAAACCACTCGGTGACACGGTGATCCCCCTGGAGCGAGTCATCGTGCCCTACAACCTGACCAAGGCGTTCCAGGACGCGGTGGCGCCGGTCCGGCGGATCGACGGGACCGTCTTCCGGCGCGACCTCGCCGCACTGTCCACCGCGATCGACAAGAGCCCGGATGCCGTGCGGTCGACGGTGCGCGCCGCCGGTGACATGGTCGCGATCCTGGACAAGCAGAACGCCGACATCTCCCGCGCCCTGTCCATCGCCGACGAATACCTGACCGCGCTCGACGCGAACGCCGACGTGCTGCGGGACCTGCTCATCACGCTCGGCACGCTCGAAGAGATCATCCAGGTCAACAAGGTTCAGGCCGCCGTGTCCCTGCGGGATATGGCGGTGATCCTGCACGACCTCACTCCGCTCGGTCGGGCGTGGGACGCGACGATCAAACAGCGCGTCCAGCCGCTCGCCGATGCCATCGGCCCACTCGAGGAGCTCGTCGCGCAGCTGGGCACCCTGCTCGATTCGGTGCGTGCGTTCGAACAGCAGCTGCTCCCACTGCTGCCCGCGGGCGGTGGAGTGAGCATCGATCAGTCCGGCGCGACGATCCAGCTCCCTACCGTGTGTGTGCCACTGCCCGGAGGTGGTTGTTGATGCTGACGAAGATCCTGGGATCGCGCGGGCTGATGTCGGTCGTGGTCGTGGTGGTGGTGGTCCTCGCCGGTGCGATCGGTCTGCGGCTGAGTTCGCCGAATCCGCCGATGCGTGGCTACTGCGCCGAAATGCCCGACAGCATCGGGCTCTACGAGGGCAGCGCGGTCACGGTCATGGGGGTGCAGGTCGGGCGGGTCACCGAGATCAGCATCGACGGTGCGGTGGCGCGCGTCGAATTCGCCGTCCGCGCCGATCGCAAGCTGCCGGTCGATGTCGGGGCGGTGACCGTCAGCGACACCTTGATCGCCGACCGGCGGCTGGCCCTGATCGGCGCCGAACCCGCTGGGCCGGGCTGGAATTCGAGCGAGTGCATCACCAAGACCCTGACCCCCAAGAGCCTGACGCGGACCTTCGACGCGCTGGCCGGGCTCGCCGACCAGCTCAACGGTGCGGGAGATCCCTCGCAGCGCACCGCCGTCGGGGCCGGAATCGACGCGCTCGATCGCGCGACGGCGGGGACGGGCGACCAGATCAACGACGTCATCGCCGCACTGAGCAGGGCACTGGCCGCACCCGACGCGGCGATCGGCCACATCGGGCAACTGCTCGACGCGCTCACCGAGCTCGCGCACCGGGCCCGCGGCGGCTGGTCCCAGGTGGAGACCACGGTGAGTGGGCTGCCGCAGACGTTCAACGACATCGTCACCATCGCTTTCCCGCCGATCATCGAGATCGTCGCCGCGCTCGCCGATCTGCTGCCTCAGCTCAACGACGTGATCGTGATGTTCGGTTCGCCCGCGCTGCGCGCCTTGGATTCCGTGCCGGATCTTTCGCGCATGATCGCGGCGGGCGTCGGCTCGCTCGCCGACGTCATCGCCATGACTCCGGCCGTGGCGAGCGGCTTCGCCGGCGCCGTCGACCCGGCCAGTGGTGCGCTGACCATCGGCTACACACCACCGAAACTCGTACTCGCCCAGCACGACACGGCCCAGGTCTGTGCGGCCGTGCAGATCATCACCGGGCAGCGATGCCAGGCGGCCGAAAGCGGTGCGATGACGATTCCTGCCCTGCCCCTGCTGCTCGGGGCGGTGAGCGCACGATGAGACGCGCCGCCCTGCTCCTGTTCGCGGTGCTGCTCGCCGCCACCGGCTGCGGCTTCCAGCCCGCCGACCTACCGGTTCCGGGTTCCGGTGTCGACGGCCCGACGTATCCGCTGCGGATCGAGTTCGCCGATGTGCTCAATCTTCCGCAGGGCGCCAAGGTGATCGCGGCCGGTGTCCGGGTCGGCATGCTCACCGGGGTCACCCTCGTCGATCCCGTCGCCGCCACACCGGACCGGGCGGCCGTGCCCGGCTATGCCATCGCCGATGTGGCCATCGGGCAGTCGGTACGGCTCTCGGCCGGCACCACCGCCGAACTTCGCCAGGAGACGCCGCTGGGCGACGTCCACATCGCGCTGAGTGAACCGGCGCAAGCGCGGGCGGGCGAGCTGACGGCGGGTGCGACCATCCCCCTCGCGGACACGACCCAGTCGCCCCCGATCGAGGACATCCTGGCCGGGCTGTCCACCTTCATCGGCAGCGGAGCGGTGACCGACTTCCAATCCATCGTCCGCACCATGAACGGCGTGTTCCCCGACGATCCGCGCGACACCGCCCGCCTCGCAGGTATTCTCGGCGCCGACATCACCGACCTCGGCGACCACCTGCACTCGGTCGACGCCCTGCTCGACGGCTTGGAGGCCACGGTCGAGGAGGGCATGCAGCAGAACCTACCGATTCTCGACGAACTGCTCACGCCCTACGGCGTCCAGCACACCACCGATGCGGTGAACGCGCAGATCCGGGTCATCTTCGTGCTGACCGCGCTCGGCCCGGTCGCGCCGAGCGCGCAGTGGCTCGGCCCGCTGCTGTCCTCCCTGGACGACACCACCCGCGCCTTGGTCCCCATGCTGCTGGGCAGCCGCCCGCTCGACGCCGATTCACCGTCGAACATGAAGGCGCTCATCGACCTGATCAATACCGATCTCGTTCCCTTCGCCACCCACGGCCCGAAGGTCGACCTGGTCGACGTCACCCTCGGGCCGTCGGCAGACCCGGTCACTGCCGACGAGCACACCGCCCGCATCGTCGACACCCTGCGGATGATCGGACTCGTGCGATGAATCTCCGTGCGGCAGTGTCGCTCTCCGCGATCGCGGCGGTCCTGGTCTTCGGGGTCGGGTACATGTCGCTCGGCGTGCTGCGGCTGGACCCGCGACTGAGCTACATCACCGCCGACCTGCGGCTGGACAACTCGGGCGGGCTCGCGCCGAATTCGCCTGTCCTGCTGGCCGGTGTCCAGGTCGGCCGCACCGAGTCGGTGCGCAAGCAGGCGGGCGGGGTGCTCGTCCGGCTGCGGATCGACAGCCGCTACCGCATCCCGGTGTCCAGCGATGTCCGGATCGAGCAGCTCTCGGCGCTCGGTGAGCCCTATATCGCCTTCGCGCCGGAATCGGGTGCGGGCCCGTATCTCGAGGACGGCCAGGTCGTCGCGGCGGACCGGATCCACCTGCCGATGACCATCACGGCTCTGTCGGCCCGACTGGTCGAATTGCTCGAACAGATCCATCCGGAGGCGATCGCGAACCTGGTCGACACCTTCGACCGCGCGCTGGCCGGGACGGACACGGCGATGCAGACCTTGCAGCGGTCGTCGACCCTGCTCGCGGCCACCCTGCTCAGCCGCACCGAGGCCGTGCGGCAACTGTTCGCCGATATGCAGGCCCTCGGCGGCAACATGGAGTGGCTCGGGCCCTCGCTCGGCACCGCGGGCCCGCTGTTCGGCGAGTTCGGCGTGACGCTGAACGCGATCGTCGAATCGGGCTCGGAGCTCGTCGAGAGTCGTCCGGTGCCCGCCTACTTCACCGGCGACGGCCTCGTGCCGTTCCTGGCCGACCTGACCACCCTGATCGACGAGATCGGGCCGAGCATCGCCCCGCTGGGACAGATTCTCGGTCCGGTCGTCACCGATGCGGTGAACCGGACACCCGCCATCGATATCAGCACCCTGATCGACCAAGCCCTGCAGAGCGTGGACGCCGACGGCACAGTGCATTTCCGCATCGGCGTCAAATAGCCGGACGAAGGACAGACCATGAGTACAGCGACCGAAGAAGCCACCACCACCGAGGCTGCCGAGCAGCCGCCGCGCACCGTGTCCCTGCGACTGTCGACCGTGCTGACCACCGCCGCGATGGCTGTCCTCGTCGCCGCGGTCGTCACCTTCGCGGCGCTGTACTTCTCGGCCGAGGCGACGATCGCCGACCGCGAGGCCCGCGACGCCGACGCCGAGCATGTCGAACAGATCGCGTCGGACTACGGGGTCGGCGCGTCCACCATCGACTACCGCGACGTGCAGGCGTGGTTCACCCGGCTGCGGACCGGCACCACCCCGCAACTGGCCGCGAAATTCGACGCCACCGCACCGCAATTGGAGCAGATCCTGCTGCCACTGCAGTGGACGTCGAAGGCCACGCCGCTCTCGGCGACGGTCACCTCGGAAAACGGTGGCATCTACAAGGTCAACGCCTACCTCGACGTGGTCTCCACCAGCGCCCAGACGCCCGAGGGAACGCGGACCACCGTCACCTACTCCCTCACCGTCGACCGCAATGCCGACTGGCAGATCACCGAGGTGGGTGGCCTGCAGAACGCGCTCCCGACCAAGTAGCCGACTCGGAATGTGGCGAGATGTCGTGACGGTCGGTCGCCGACGGTGAACTGGCGCAAACCGGGAGACGATCACCGTGCGAATCGTGTCGGTCACCTAGAGGAGGGTGATCGCTCCCGCCGGACCTTCGATGACGGCGACAAGTGCCGGGTGTACCCCGGGATGCACGGTGAGGTCGATCGAGAGCGCCCGCAGTTGGGCGCTGGCCACCGCAGGTCGGGGATGCACGGCTTCGAAGGAGCGCAGCGTCGCTCGGGGCAATGTGTCGGACGGGTGTCGAGTGGTGCCCCAGTCGATGAGGAACGGGATCACTCCATGATGAGTGCCGTCGGGACTGAGCGTGAGTCGCCATTCGAGCAGGCGGCCTTCGGAGGTAGCGCGAGACATCTGCGATACCTCGCCGGGATCGAAACCCGCTGCGCGCGCGGTCGATACAGCGGCATCGATCCCGTTCACCTGTGCTGCCCAGGTCACCAGGCGTGGTTCGGTCAGCTCGTCGAGTCCGAACGGGCGCGGCCGCCGCGGAGGTAGTTGGTCGGGATCTACGCCGATGATCTCGAGATAGCCGCCATCTCCCAGACCGAGCAGGAAGTTGCGAGTGCCGAATCGTGGGTGGCGGCCGCCTTCGGCCGGACTGACACCCAGCGTTTCCCGCACTGTGCGCACGGTCTCGACCAAGTTCGGGGTAGCCAGGACCAAATGATCCAGGTTGCTCATCGGAGGTCGCTCAGCCCTGGATCAGATCCAGAAGCCGATCGGCGTCGACGGACTCCTGCGGCTGGAGCTGGACAAATCTGGCGCTCTGCCACCGCTTGGTCTGGATCGCCTGCTTGGAATCCGGGTGCACCCACGGTGCGTAGACGCGGATCGCCCGCTTCCCCCCGTCCCCAGCGACCGACATCACTCCTCTGCGAATCAATTCCGAACGATTGAAGATGAACAGGCCGCGATGATCTCTGTCGAAGGCCGCGATGATGACCGAGCTGACGTCGTCCGTGGAGTCGAGCGGTGCGATCTCGCTCGCGGGATCTGGCCTCTTCCAGATCGTGACGAACTGTCCCACTTTGGTAGGCGTCGTTTTGGCCACGCGAAAGGCGATGCTCCGACCTTCGACCTCGAATCTGCACGCACCGTACTCAGCGCTCTCCGTCTCTCTCGTAGGAGACTTCGTCAGCGCTAGGCCCGACGTCTCGAACGCCTCACGGATGGACTCGGTGAGCTGAATGGGAAGGCTTCCGCGAGCAGGGTCCATGTCCCACTGATGGGAAAGGCTCTCATCTTCTTCCCGGATCGCTGTACCTGCGAGGTCTTTCAAGAACACGCTCCGTTTCCGTCAACGTCGAACTCTGTGTGCTTGGGACTGAAGGCGATGCGCGGGTCGGCGACTACCGGTCGGCACGATCGGCTGGTGCGTCCCGGTCCGATGGGCGATCACGCCTCGACCATACAGGCGGGGACTTCCTGCACCAGTGTGGATCCCGACGGACCGGCGGCAGGCCCGGACCTACCAGTCGCGGTAGTCAAGCCGGGTGTTGAACGAAATCCCTTGTTATGCAGCTACTTTCGCTGACTACCTTGACAGAGGCGGACCGGGACGGAAGTGTGGTTTGCGACGTCACAGATCGGTTCGCGCGGGGAGGGACTGCTACGACGTCGGCCGAGGAGAACAGTCGATCGAGGACCGAATCATCGACGCGAGCAGTACCGATCGACCAGCAACAAGGGGGAGTGGATGAAGCAGTCCGGTGAAGTGGATTCCGGAGACCCCGACTGTCTACGGCCACAGCGACAGTCGAGATGTGAGAACAACCGGGGGTTCCAGCGCGGCCCCGGTGAGAGCTTCCCAGCACGATCAAGATCTGGCAGCACATGTGATCCGGACCGACGCTTTCCGGGCAACTCCGTCGAACCGCGCCGAATAGTCTATGCGACCAAGCCGGCACCAATCCATTAGCTGCCTGCGGCGAACATTCGAAATGTATTGACGTCGCCTCCGACCGCAACGGTGCGGTCTATCCACTCCTCACCCCTGGACCGCGATTCCGCCCCGGGATGAGGACTCTCGCACGCCTGTATCGGGCCGACAGCCCGATCAGTGGTGTGCCCTTCTTCCGATCCCATGGCACCAGGCGAAATCTCGGGCCGTGTCGAGCGCACGGCGAAAAAGGGTAGCCGTCTGGGCACTCGCCAGTGTCGGCCGCTACGGGCACATAGTCACCGATCAAGCAGTAGCGCAACGCATCGAAGCGCAGATCCAAATGAGGTTCAGATATGACAAGCAACGCTTCCCTCGAACTGCTCGCGACAGCAACCGGTATGCCGGCAGATGAGCTCGAGCGCGCGACCGAAACACTCTTCGGAGCTCTTGGAGTCGACTCCCTCACCGCGACACGCGTTCGAGGATTGTTCGATCCGCAGCCTACCTATCAAATTCTCAACGGAATGACGGTTGCGCGAGTAGTCGAAGGAATTCGTGCATCGCTGGACCGCGGGCAGACCACTTCGCCGAAACCGTCACTCGACAGCACGCAATCGCACCCATTGACCCCGATGCAGGAATCGTATGTGCTGGGTGCGCAGCAAGATCTTCCGTGCATTGTCTACCATGAGTTCGACGTGCTGAATCTCAACATCCGGTCCTTTCAAGAGGCAGTGCGGTCGGTCGTCGAGGAAGAGCCCATGCTCAGCGCCGTTCTTGTGAATGGCTCGAGGCAGAGCATCGGGGAGCGGCGTAATGCTGAGCTACCGGTAGCCGTGGAGTCCGACGGTCCGGAAGATCCTGAAGATCGCCGAAGGAAGTATGTCGATGCACTCCTGGAGGTTTCGCATCGGCATTGGATTGTCGAGTTGACGCAACTCCACTCGGGAGCCACTCGAATTCACTTTGCGCTCGACATGTTGTTCGTCGATGCCGCCAGTGCCGTAAAACTGTGCCAGCGAGTCGCCGCGCACTACCGTAGTCTGGTCAGGGATCGCCGGTTGCTGCCCCCGCCGGGTGCTGCTCACAAGTTCTTCGAGCATTGTGATGAGCTAGCAAGCCGACGTCCTTCCTCGGTATCGCTGGAATACTGGACCGAGCGATGTGAAGAGTTCCCCGGCCCGCCCCAGCTGCCTCGCTCCAAACAAAATATGAATGAAAAGCACTCCTTTGCCCGAGAATCTGTAGTCCTGGATTCCGCGCATTGGGGCGCACTCAAAGAATGTGCGAAGAGTCGGCAGATCACACCCAATTCGCTGTTGCTGGCGGCGTTCGCCGAGGCGATTCGGTTGTACTCGGCAGAGTCCAGGTTCGCGATCGCGGTAACCACCTCGAACAGGCCGGTCACACTGCAGAACGACTATTCCGAAACAATCGGAGAATTCACCGACGTCACGTTGTGTTCGGCAACCAAGCGGCTCGGTGAGTCTGTCGTCGACTCCGCCATCGGATTTCACGAGCAGCTGACCCGCGGTATGGAGCACGGAGACGTCAGCGGGCTGGAATTCATTCGCATGCTGCGACAGCAGCGTGGCGATGCCCACCTGTCGTTTCCGGTTGTCTTCACCTCGTTTCTGGGAATCATCAAGGGCGACTTGGGATTAGCGGACACGGTCGTCACGCTGAACTATCAAAGTACTCAGACACCGCAGATCTCACTGGACTGTCAGGTCTACGAAGTAGACGGTGAACTCACTGTCAATTGGGACTATGACGCGAGCATCTTCGCTTCTGCGCAAATGGCAGAAATGCTGAAGTGCTATCAACGACTTCTGCGAGGGCTGGCATTCGATATCAACCATCCGGCAGTTCTGGATGCAACGGTCCTGGAACTGCGAAATCGACTGAACCAGACCTATAGGGACCGCGGCGAGCAGGGGAGCCGCCTACTGCACGAATCTGTCCTCGACGCAGCAGTCGAGCGACCCCAGGCGGTCGCGATCATCGATCACGATGTAGAAATCACCTACCGGTCGATGATCGTCCTGGCGAATGCGGTAGCCGTCAAACTACAGGAGAACGGTGTACGGCGCGGCTCCTCCGTCGCTGTTCTTCAGGAAAAGGGCTGGGAACAAGTAGTCAGCGTCATCGGTGTTCTACTCGCTGGAGCGCACTACATCCCGCTGAACGCCAGTGACCCGATCGAGCGCATCCGCACCATCGTCGGCCAGTCCAACTGTCCGGCGATGCTGACCCACGGGCCCACGGTGGCATTGGGGATGGATGCGTCGGAAGCCGCCGAATCGAGTCACCCGATCTGCGTTGTCGATGTCGACATGCATATCGCGGACGGGATCGGCGCGCGACATCCTTATCCCACCTCAGCGGCTGCGGATGACCTGGCATACATCATCTTTACATCGGGTTCAACAGGGGTGCCCAAGGGCGTGGAGACGACCCACGCGGGCGCGGTGAATACCTGTCTCGACATCAACGAGAAGGTAGCGGGCCGAGGCAAGGTAGTGACGTTCGGGATCTCGGCCCTCAGCTTCGATCTTTCGGTATGGGACATTTTCGGTACGCTCGGCGCGGGCGGAACGTTGGTCACCTGCAAGCCGGATGGCACCCGCGACCCGGACTATTGGCGCGAGCGGCTCGCCATGCATCACGTCTCCGTGTGGAACAGTGTTCCCACCTCGTTCGAGATGCTCCTGGCATCTCGAGGTGGGCCAGAGCTCTTGCTCGGAGACCTCGGGACAGTTCTGCTCAGCGGCGATGCCATTTCCATGGCCTTGGCGAATCGTGCGTTGCAGATCCAGCCGGAGTTGCGGCTGTACGCACTCGGCGGGGCAACGGAGGCATCGATCTGGTCGAACTACCACCTGGTCACGACGCAGACGAAAGACCTGGGAACCGACCTGGTCCCCTATGGCCGTCCGCTGTCCAATCAGACGATGCACGTGCTGAACGAAGAGTTGGGCTACACGCCCGACGGCGTGATCGGCGAAATCCACATCGGTGGAAGAGGTCTCGCGCGCGGGTACTTCGATCAGCCGGTACTGACAGCGACAAGTTTCATACAGACCAGCAGGTTCGGGCGCCTGTACAAGACCGGCGACCTCGGGAGATATCTCGGCAACGGGGAAATCGAGATCCTCGGACGCAAGGACTCTCAGGTCAAGATCGGCGGACACCGCGTTGAGCTATCTGAGGTAGAGGTCTGCGCCGAGCAGCTGCATGAAGTCACGAAGGCTGCCGTAATTCGTGTGTCGGAGCCCTCGGACGGAATCGTCGGATTCGTCGCGACACCCCACCCGAGCGAGGCGCTCGAAAGCCGGGTGCGCAAGCACATCGATGAACGATTGCCGGCGTACATGTCTCCGCAGGTGTGGATTCTGCTCGAAGAGATCCCGGTGACCGCGAACAGCAAAGTCGATGTCAAACGTTTGCGGGAAATCGCGCACAATGCCGAACCTGTAGCCCCCGTTGACATTGACAACACCGGTGTCGTGGAAGAGATTCTCTACCACACCGCGTCTGTGCTGAACGTTGCTGTGGATGCTCTGTCCGCAGAACGTACCTTCGCCGAACAGGGCCTTACCTCGCTGTATGCGGTGCAGTTGGCGAATCGGCTGCGGGACGCATGGGATACCCATCTGCCCTATCCCGCGATCTTCAACTACCCCAGTGCCGGCAAGCTCGCGGCCTATCGTGTTGCGGCACAGGTCAGGTCAGGAGAGGAACTCGTCGCTCCGCAGCGAAGGGAAATGTTCGAAGGCTCCTCTGACGAACCGATCGCGGTGATCGCGAGCGCGTGTCGACTACCGGGCGACGCGAGCTCTGTCGACGAGTTCTGGCAGATGCTCACACGCGGCGAGGACTGCATGTCCGACATCCCCGACTCGCGGTTCGACATCGGACAGATCTACAGCGCGGAGGTGGGCACGCCGGGCGGGAGTTATAGCCGACGAGGCGCATTCATCAGTGGTGCTGACCTTTTCGACCATGAGTTCTTCGGGATCCCCCTTGCGGAGGTTCAGTCGATGGACCCTCAGCAGCGCCTTCTCCTGGAAGTGAGCTACGAGGCGTTCTACGCTGCCGGATACACCAGGGAAACACTGCGAGGATCGTCGACCGGAGTGTTCGTCGGGCAGATGAACTACGACTGGATGATGGACTTCGGTCATTCCAAGGAGTATGCGAGTACCGGTGTCGCCCCGGCTATCACGTCGAACCGAGTGTCGTTCGCCCTCGACCTCGCCGGCCCCAGCATGACCATCGATACCGCGTGTTCGTCATCGCTGGTGGCGATCGACCTCGCTGTAGAGAAGCTGCGAAACAACTCGTGCCGGGTGGCGCTGGTCGGCGGGAGCAATCTGATCCTGTCTCCCGAACCGTACGTCTTCACCTCGCAAGCGCGGATGCTGAGTGTCGACAGTCGTTGTGCCACTTTTGATGAGTCGGCGAACGGCATGGCGCGTGGTGAGGGTGTTGGTGCTGTTGTTTTGAAGCGTTTGAGTGATGCTGTGGTTGATGGTGATCGGGTTCTTGCGGTGATTCGTGGGACTGCGGT
>NZ_JBHXNJ010000020.1:139035-154882 GCF_042719655.1 Nocardia sp. NPDC058518 | reverse complement strand
AGTATCCCCCACCACTGCCCACAATTCGGCGGAGGCCGGGGGGGCCCCCCCCCGCGCCCCCCCGCCAGTGCCCCCCCGCCACAGAATCCCGGGGGGTCGCTTCAATGCCGTCGGGGTCGCTCGAAGCGACCCCGATGCGCACGCTACCGACGTCGATGGCGATCCGGCGGCCCCGACCAGGGTCGGTGGCCGGGTCCGGACGATCGGCGGATTCCTCGCTGGACGAACCAGGGGTGGTCATCAGCCGGCGAGTTCAGCCACCCGGGCGCGGACCGCGGTCAAACCGGTCGGGATGCCCGACGGATCCGAGCCCGCGCCCTGCGCCATCTCCGGCTTGCCGCCACCACGCCCGGCGATACTCGGTCCGAAGGCCGCGACCAGATCGCCGGACTTGAAGCCGAGATCCTGGGCCGCCTTGTTCACGGTCACCACGAACGGCGCCTTGCCCTCGACATTGCCGAGCAGCACGACGACAGCGGCCTCGCTACCGAGACGGCCACGGATATCGGTGGCCAGAGTCCGCAGGTCGCCTGCCGACACGCCCTCGGGGGCCGCAGCGGCCACCAGACGCACCGCACCGACCCGCTCGGCCTGCTCGGCGAACGTGCCCGCCGAGGACAGCACCGCGGCGATCTTGGTGCGCTCGAGTTCCTTCTCGGCCACCTTGAGCCGCTCCACGAGCTGCTCCACCCGACCGGGCACCTCGTCCGACGGCACCTTCAGCGAGGACGCGACACCGGCCAGCAGCGCACGCTCCTTGGCCAGGTACTTGTAGGAGTCGAGGCCGACGAAGGCCTCGACGCGACGCACACCGGAACCGATCGAGGCCTCACCCAGCAGGGTGATCGGGCCGATCTGCGAGGAGTGCTCCACGTGGGTGCCGCCGCACAGTTCCATCGAGAACGGGCCGCCGATCTCCACGACGCGCACCGCGTCGCCGTAGTTCTCGCCGAACAGCGCCATCGCGCCCATTTCCTTGGCCTTGGGCAGATCGGTGACGAAGGTGTTCACCGGGAAGTCCGCGCCGACGGCGTCATTGGAGACGGCCTCGATATCGGCCTTCTGCTGCTCCGACAGCGCGCCCTGCCAGTTGAAGTCGAACCGCAGGTAGCCGGGCTTGTTCAGCGAACCCGCCTGCACGGCGTTGGGGCCCAAGATCTGCCGGAGCGCGGCGTGCACCATGTGCGTGCCGGAGTGTCCCTGGGTGGCGCCGCGACGCCACGCCGGATCCGCTTGCGCGAGAACGACATCGCCCTCGGTGATCTGACCCGACTCGACGGTGGCCTTGTGCACCCAGACCTTCTTGGCGATCTTCTGCACGTCGTTGACCTGCAGTTTCAGGCCCGAGGCAGTGATGGTGCCACGGTCGGCGATCTGACCGCCGGACTCGGCGTACATCGGGCTTCTATCGAGGATGACCTCGATGTTCTGGCCTGCCGTCGCCACCGGGACCCGCACGCCGTCGACGATCAGGGCCAGCACGCTCGCCTCGGAGGTCAGCTCGTCGAAACCGGTGAACTCGGTGGCACCGCGGTCGACCAGTTCCTTGTAGACGGTGAGGTCGGCGTGGGCGTGCTTGCGGGCCTGGGCGTCGTCCTTGGCGCGCTTGCGCTGCTCGGCCATGAGCGAGCGGAAACCGTCCTCGTCGACGGAAAGGCCTGCCTCGGCGGCCATTTCGAGGGTGAGGTCGATCGGGAAGCCGTAGGTGTCGTGCAGGGCGAACGCGTCGGAACCGGTGATCTGCTTGCCACCCTTGGACTTCACCGCGGTGGCGGCGTTGTCGAACAGGGTCTCGCCGGTGTTGAGCGTCTTGAGGAACGCCATCTCCTCGCCGACCGACACCGTCTCGATGCGCGAGAAATCGGTGCCCAGTTCGGGGTAGGACGGCGACATCAGTTCGGTGACGACCTTGATCAGCTCGGCCATCACCGGCTTCTCGGCGCCGAGCAGCCGTGCCGAACGCACGATGCGGCGCAGCAGGCGGCGCAGCACGTAACCGCGGCCGTCGTTGCCGGGGTTCACGCCGTCGGCGATGAGCATCGCGGCGGTGCGGGCGTGGTCGGCGATGACGCGGAAGCGCACGTCGTCGGTGTGATCGACGCCGTAGGAGCGGCCGGTGAGTTCCTCGGCCTTGTCGATGATCGGGCGCATCAGGTCGGTCTCGTAGACGTTGTCCACGCCCTGGAGCAGGAACGCGACACGCTCGACACCCATGCCGGTGTCGATGTTCTGCTTGGGCAGCGGGCCCAGGATCTCGAAGTTGTCCTTGGAGATGCCCGCGCCACGCTCGTTCTGCATGAACACGAGATTCCAGATCTCGATGTAGCGGTCCTCGTCGGCCTCTGGGCCGCCCTCGACGCCGTATTCGGGGCCGCGGTCGTAATAGATCTCCGAACACGGGCCACACGGACCAGGGATGCCCATCGACCAGTAGTTGTCGGCCATGCCGCGGCGCTGGATGCGGTCGGCGGGCACGCCCATCTCGAGCCACATCCGCTCGGCCTCGTCGTCGTCGAGGTAGACGGTGACCCACAGGCGCTCGGGATCGAAGCCGTAGCCGCCGTCTTCGACACTGTCGGTGAGCAACGTCCAGGCCAGGGTGATGGCCTCGCGCTTGAAGTAGTCGCCGAAGCTGAAATTGCCCGCCATCTGGAAGAACGTGTTGTGGCGAGTGGTGATGCCGACGTTCTCGATGTCGAGGGTGCGCACGCACTTCTGCACGCTGGTCGCGGTAGCCCACGGCGGGGTCTGCTGACCCAGGAAATACGGAACGAACTGGACCATGCCCGCATTGACGAACAACAGGTTGGGGTCGGCCAGGATCAGCGAAGCACTTCCGACCTCGGTGTGTCCGGCACGGACGAAATGGTCCAGGAACCGTCGTCGAATCTCGTGGGTCTGCACAAATACCCAGCCTACCGGGCCGGTGCACCAAGTTTTTCATCGACCGGGGTGGTTCGCGCCACGCCCCTGACCGGCTACTTTCCGCGGATGATGCGGCGCAGCTTCTCCAGGCGCGGGGCGATCGTGCGTTCGTTGCCGTGATCGGTGGGCAGGTAGTAGTCGGTACCGACCAATTCGTCGGGCGGATATTGCTGGGTCACGACGCCCTCGCGGTACTTGTGCGGGAACTTGTAGCCCTGGGCATTGCCGAGCAGGGCAGCGCCCGCGTAGTGGCCGTCGCGCAGGTAGGGCGGAACCGCACCGGCCTTGCCGCGGGAGACATCGGCCATGGCCGTGCCGATGGCGGTGGTCACCGCGCCGGATTTGGGGGCGGTGGCGAGGTGGATGGTGGCCTGCGCCAGGGCGAGCTTGCATTCCGGGAGGCCGACCTGTTGAACGACCTGCGCGGCGGCGGTGGCGGTCTGCAGCGCCATCGGGTCGGCCATCCCGATGTCCTCACTGGCGTGGATCATCAGGCGGCGCGCGATGAAGCGGGGATCTTCGCCCGCGGCGAGCATGCGCGCCAGGTAGTGCACGGCCGCGTCGACATCGGAGCCGCGAATGGACTTGATGAAGGCACTGATCACGTCGTAGTGCTGGTCGCCCGCACGGTCGTAGCGGACGGCGGCCTTGTCGACGGTCGCCTCGACCGTTTCCAGTTCGACGGCGCCGTCGGTCGCGGACTCGGCCGAGGCCTCCAAGGCGGTGAGCGCGCGACGAGCGTCGCCACCGGCGATCCGGACGATGTGTTCGATCGCCTCGTCGCTGACGGTGCAGGCCTCGGCCAACCCGCGGTGGTCGCTGATCGCGCGGGCGAGGACGGCGCGGATGTCGTCGGGGGTGAGCGGTTGCAGTTGCAGGACGAGCGAGCGCGACAGCAGCGGGGAGACGACGGAGAACGAGGGGTTCTCCGTGGTCGCGCCGACCAGCAGCACAACCCGGTTCTCGACGGCGGCCAGCAGCGCGTCCTGCTGGGTCTTGGAGAATCGGTGGATCTCGTCGATGAACAGCACGGTCTGCTCGCCCGCGGTGAGTCGGCGCCGGGCGAGGTCGATGACCGCCCGCACCTCCTTGACTCCGGCCGACAGCGCCGACAGCGCTTCGAACCGCCGGCCGGTGGCCTGCGAGAGCAGCGAGGCCAGCGTGGTCTTTCCGGTACCGGGCGGGCCGTAGAGCAGCACCGATGCCGCGCCCGAGCCTTCGACGAGCCGGCGCAGCGGGGAGCCGGGGCCGAGCAGATGCGCCTGACCGATCACCTCGTCCAAGTTCGCGGGACGCATGCGCACGGCGAGCGGCGCGCCCGAGTCGCGACGGAACACCGCATCGGCGCCGGGTTCGGCGGACGCGTGTTCGCCGGGCACGTCGAAAAGGCTGTCGCTCACGTTGTGCAGGGTACCGAGGCGCTCGGACATGTTCTGCGAAGCGCACGAACCGCCCTCGCCCCTGCTCCTGATTTCGACCAGAACCTGCCGCGAAAATGGACAGTTGACCAACATTTCTCGCGAGGACTTGCGCGGGAGCGATTCGTGGACTGTGATCGCTGATCGTGGTCGAAAACAACAGCGCCGTAGCCTCCCAGCCGGTCGGGTTCGCCCGCCGCACCCTGTTCGCCGGTTCCACGGCGGTTGCGGCGGTCGCGGTGCTGGGCACCGCCGCACCCGCCCATGCCGCGGGCGCGGTCTTCCGGCACGGTGTGGCGTCCGGTGATCCGCTGCCCGGCGCGGTCATCTTGTGGACCAGGGTCACCGTCGCCGAGGACGCCACCCCCGGTTCGGGCATCGGCGACGCGACGGCGGTGCGCTGGGAAATCGCCACCGACGCCGGTTTCGGCGCGCTCGCCGCGTCCGGCACCGTCACGACCTCGGCCGATACCGACCACACCGTCAAGGTCGACGCGACCGGCCTCACCCCAGGTCAGGACTACTTCTACCGCTTCACCACGCGCGGCGAGACCTCCCCGGTCGGCCGTACCAGGACCGCGCCCGCACCGGACAGCGAGGTCGACCGCCTGCGGCTGGGCCTGGTCTCCTGCGCCAACTGGGAAGCGGGCTGGTTCGGCGCCTACCGGCACCTGGCCGCGCGCACCGATCTCGACGCGATCGTGCACCTCGGCGACTACATCTACGAGTACGCCCGCGGGAAGTACACCGGCCGCAACGGCGCGGTCCGCGGACACGACCCGGTGAACGAGATCCTCACCCTCACCGACTACCGCACCCGCCACGGCCAGTACAAGACCGATCCCGACCTGATGGCCCTGCACGCCGCGGTGCCGTTCATCTGCACCTGGGACGACCACGAGTCGGCCGACAACTCCTGGCGCGAGGGCGCGGAGAACCACGACCCGGCCACCGAAGGTCCCTGGGTCGACCGCAAGGCCGCCTCTGCCCGCGCCTACCTGGAGTGGATGCCGGTGCGCGCGACCCGGGCCGACGGTCAGGTGCAGATCTACCGCCGCTTGCGTTTCGGCACGCTCGCGGAACTGTCGATGCTGGATCTGCGCAGCTACCGCGACGAGGAGGCCGGGCCGGGCGCCGGCTGGCGCCACGCCGACGACCCGTCCCGCACGATCACCGGCCGCGCCCAGATGGATTGGCTCACCGCCGGACTCACCTCCTCCCCCACCCGCTGGAAGCTGATCGGCAACTCGGTGATGGTCGCGCCGCTGGTGTTCCCGCCGTTGGACGCGGCAACGACCCAGGCGATCACCGAGGCGCTCGGGATCCCGCAGGGCGGCATCACCGTCAACGGTGACCAGTGGGACGGCTACACCGCCGACCGCGACACCCTGTTCCGGACGATCACCGACAACGCGGTGAGCGACGTCGTGTTCCTAACCGGCGACATCCACACCTCCTGGGCCGCGGACCTGCCGTTGAACGCCGCGAACTACCCGGGCGGGCCGACGGTCGGCGCGGAGTTCGTCATCCCGTCGGTCACCTCCGCCAGCGTCGGCGACCTGCTGAGGGTGCCCGCCCGCACCGCGTCGGTACCGGCGGAGGAGGCCATCAAGGCGGCCAACCACCACCTGCGCTACACCGAGCTCGATTCACACGGTTTCGGCGTGCTGGAGGTAACCGAGTCCCAGACACAGATGGACTGGTTCTACGTCGCCGACGTCACCGATCCCGCCACCGGCGTGCGGCACGGCGCGTCGTTCGCCGTCGCGGCGGGCGGACGGGTCGAACCGCGGCCGGCTCCGGTGCTCTGACCGGGGTTCGCCGCGGCGCCGCGGAAATCGGCGCAGAATTCTTCGGACAGGGTTGTCGATTGCGCCCGCGGTCGCTCGGGGGGGGGGCCCCCCCCCCCGCCGCGCGGGCAGCCCCACACCCGAAGGAGCACCGTCATGAGTCAGTACCTGGTCCTGATCTACGGCGACGAATCCACCTACGCCGCGTACTCCCCCGCCGAGTTCGATGACATGCTCGCCGCGCATCGTGCCTTCCAGCAGATCGCCGGTGACGCCAACCTCGGCGGGCAAGCGTTGCAGCCCACCGCGACCGCCACCACGATCCGCCACGATGCGGGCGGCGAGGTCGTCATCACCGACGGGCCGTTCGCCGAGGCGAAGGAAGCGCTCGGCGGCTACTACCTGCTCGAGGCGCCGGACCTGGACGCCGCGATCGCCATCGCCGCGCAGGTGCCTGCCCCCACCGGTGGCGTCGAAGTGCGCCCGATCCAGGTCTACCCGCAGTCGTGACCACGGCGGCGGCCGCGGCCGTCGAGCAGGCGCACCGTCGTGAATGGGCTTTCGTGCTCGCCGCGACGGTGCGGCTGGTCCGCGACTTCGACCTCGCCGAGGAATGCGTGCAGGACGCGTACGCGACGGCGCTGACCGCTTGGGCCAGCGACGGTGTCCCGGCCAAGCCCGGTGCCTGGCTCACGACGGTCGCGCGGCGCCGCGGCCTCGACCTGCTGCGCCGCGAGGGCACCTTCCGTCGCGCGCTGCCACGGCTCGTCGTCGACGAACCGGTCGCCGACCCCGCCGACCTGGCGCTGGCCGACCTGGCCGACCCGGCGATCCCCGACGACCGGCTGCGGCTGATCAGCACCTGCTGCCACCCCGCGCTCGCGCCGCAGGCGCAGGTAGCGCTGACCCTGCGGCTGGTCTGCGGTGTCACCACCGCCGAGGTGGCTCGCGCCTTCCTGGTGAGCGAGGCGACCATGGCCGCGCGCATCACCCGCGCCAAGAAGAAGATCGCGGTAGCGGCCATCCCGTATCGAGTGCCCTCGGTACGGGAGCTGCCGCAACGGCTCGATTCCATCTGCGCGGTGATCCACCTGCTGTTCACCACCGGCCACACCGCGCCCGTCGGCGATGTGCTGGTTCGGGCGGATCTCGTCGACCGGTCGCTGCAGCTGGCCAGGATGATGCACGCGCTCGTCCCCGACGACCCATCGGTGACCGGGCTGCTGGCGCTGATCCTGCTCACCGACGCCCGCCGAGCAGCGCGCGTCGACGCCGAGGGCAATCTGTGCACGCTCGAACACCAGGACCGCGACCGCTGGGACAGCGCCGCCATCGTCGAGGGCATCGCGCTGGTGAAACACGCTCTGCCACATACCGACCGGTATACCTTGCAGGCCGCGATCGCCGCGGTCCACGACGAGGCGCCCACCTGGGCCGACACCGACTGGCGGGAGATCATCGGCCTCTACCGGCTGTTGCTGCGCGATTCGCCGTCGCCGGTCGCCGGGCTCAATCACGCCATCGCGGTCGGCCTCGCCGGTGATCCGGCACAGGCGCTGGCGCTGCTCGATCCGCTCGGCTCGGAACCGGCGCTGGCGGCCTACGGCTATCTCGACGCCGCCCGCGCCGCCTTCCTCACCGATCTCGGACGCACCGACGAAGCGATCGCCGCCTACGAGTCGGCGCTACTGCTCACCGACAACGCGGTCGAACGTGCCCATCTGCGAGGCAAACTCGCCGCGCTGACCCGCTGATCACCTGGCGCACTCCGTGATCGGGGTCAGGCGCCTTCGGCCGCCAGCTCCCGCTTCCATTCGCGGAAGCCCTCCTCGGTGCGGCCGCGCCGCCAGTAGCCCGAGATCGAGAGCCATTTCGGCGCGACGCCGCGTTCCTTGCGCAGGTACGGGCGCAGCTGACGCATCACGGACTCGGCCTCGCCGTGCACGAACGCTTGGACCTGTCCCGGCAGCCACTCGGCCGCACGCACCGCGGCCACCAGTGGCGAGTGCGCCCCGGCGAGGTCGTCGGTGATCCGGTCCGAGGACACACCGCGATGCACCCAGTGCAGGCGCAGGTCGGCAGGCGAGACGAGGGAGATCTCGTCCTCGGTGCCGCCCACCTCGACGAACACGAGGGCGGGCGCACCGGTCGGCAACGCTTCGAGCGCGGCCGCGATCGCGGGCAGCGCCGATTCGTCCCCGGCGAGCAGATACCACTCGGCCGCCGGATCGGGCGCGAACGCACCGCCTGGTCCGTTCAGCCAGAACCGCTCGCCCGGCTCCACCGAGCTCGCCCATGGACCTGCCACGCCCTCGTCACCGTGCACTACGAAGTCGATGCTGAGCTCGCGCCGCTCGGCGTCGAAGGACCGCACGGTGTAGGTGCGCAGCACGGGCTGGCTCTCCGGGCCGAGCGTCGCCCGCACCGTGTCGAGATCGAACGGCTCGGGGTATTCGACGCCGGGCACCGGGAAGACCAACTTCACGTAGGCGTCGGTGAACGCGTTCGGTGTGAATCCGTCCGAGACGGTGCCGATCACCCGCACCAGGTGCGGGGTCAACCACTGCTTACGGACGACTGTGACGGTGACAGGTATCGGCACGGCTGCTCCCAACTCCTCAGATCCTTGCCGACGGTACCCGCGTCGCGCCGGGAAGTGGGGAGCCCGCTCGCGCCGCTACTCCGACCAGCGCTCTTCGAGCATCGCCGAGACCTGTTCGGCGAAGTCGCCGACCGCGTCGTCACCGGTCATCCTGGCGTCCTCGGCCAGCGCGGACCAACGGTTGATCAGCGCTTCCGAGCGCGGCACCGACAGCCCGTGCTCGCGGGCGGTGGCGATGCGAGCGTGGTCGGCGGGCAGGAACCAGTAGGTGGACAGCCAGACCCAGATCAACCGGGCTTCGAGGATCCGTTCGGCCAGGACGGTGTCGTCGGCCAGCGACGGCCAGACGCCGACCACGGCCGAGCGCCAGGCCTCGACCATTTCCTTGGCACGGCTGCGCGAGAGTTCGAAATCGCACAGGCAGCCGGGGAACGAGACCAGCGCATAGGCGATATCGAGGGTGGCGTCGCGGAAACCGCCCCACTCGTAGTCGAGGAACCGCGCGCCTTCCTCGTTCATGATCACGTTGTCGGGGCACAGGTCCGACGGGCTGAACGCGCGATAGCGGCCACCGGTGAACAGGCGGTTGCCGTGCACGATGCGCTCGGCGATCTCGCCCGGCACCTCGATGCCGAACTCGGCCTCGAGCAGACCGGGGACCTCGGCGATGGCGGCCTGGGCCTGCTGGGCGATCCCGTCGACGCGGTGCACCGAGTCGACCCGCCGCATCAGGGCGACGAAATCGGGTTCGCGACCGACCGTCGCTGCGTGCATCCGGCCCAGCGCCTGCGCGAACGCCATCAGCGAGTTCCGGGTGCCTGGCTCCACGCGTGCCTGCAGCACCGAGGTGAGCAGCGCGTTGTCGCCGAGATCGGACAACACGAGGAGCCGGTCGGGGACGCTGTGCGCGATCAGGAAGGCACCGGGTCGCTGCTCGCGGCTCAGCGCGGTGGTGAACTGGTAGGACACCGCCTCGCGTAGGAAGGCCGCGTCGATGCTGGCGACGCCGGGCGCCAAACCACCGGTGCGGCGGTCAGGACTGGAACCGCGCACCTGCTTCACGATCAGCGTGCGCGGCAAGGAAAATGCGTTTTCCGCAACACGCACGCGTAGGACTGTCGTCCTACCACTGCCGCTGAGCTCGATCGGATCACTCAGCTTTACCGGAGCACCCATTCGCTTTGTGAGCAACTGTTGTGCTGCGGACACGACGTCGGCGGCGCGTTCGGCCAATAGTGCGGTCATCGCCTCTCAAGCTACTCGTACCCGGTCACTTCTAGCGAGCGGTTGGACAACCTTTCCGCGTCGTTCGGCGTGTTGGCGCCGAGGTTGCGCGTATGTGCCTGTTCGCTTGACACATCAGTCGGTCTTCGGGTTTTCTCATCGTGAACTGCTGTGCGCCACACCGCAAACCGGTTGAGTCGAAAGGTCTATCACAGTGACCGACACTCCGTACGCCGCATCGAGCGATTCACCGGGCGGGTCGCCTGTTCCTGGCGGTGGCGGACAGTTCGCCCGGCCAGCGGGCAGACATGAGGGAACCGGGCAACCACCGGCTCCCGGTTCGGGTCCGAGCAGGCACGGAATGGCCGGTGGCGCAGGCTATCCGCAATTCGAGGGCCCCGGCGCCGCCCAGTACGGGCAGGAGCCGGTCGAGCCGCCACCGCCGATTGCCGGCCAGGGCGGGCACACACCGCAGTACGGGCCCGCGGGCACGGGTCCCGGTTACGCGGTCCCCCAGGCTAAACCGGAGAATCCCACGTACGCCCCCGCCCCCGCATCCGGCGTGTCGCAGGGTGGTGGTGGGCAGACGCCCGGTTACTACCATTCGGGAGCACAGGCCCTCGATATCGGCCGTTCGCTGAGCTACGGCTGGGAGCGATTCCGGGCCAATCCGGGACCGTGGCTCGGCGTCACCGCGGTCGGAGTCCTGATCTATCTCGGCTTCGTCGCCGTCGTCCAGATCGTCCAACCGACATCACCGTTCAGCGTCCTGTTCCTGTTCTTGCTGGTGATCGTCGCGCTGTGGCTGCTGCAGGCGGCGATGGTGCGCGGCGCGCTCTACGAAACCGATGGGTACCCACCTGCTTTCGGGTCGTTCTTCCGGTTCGTCAACGCGGGCAATGTCCTGCTGACCTCGCTGCTGGCGTTCACCATCACCCTGCTGCTGTCGTCGCTGTGCCTGGCGCCGGGGGTGATCGCCGGGTTCCTGTGCATGTTCTCGCTGCACTTCGTGATCGATCAGGACTACGGCCCGGTGGAAGCGATCAAGGCGAGCGCGCAGCTGGTGCTGGCGAATCTGTGGGCGTCGCTGCTGCTGGCGCTGACCGTCATGCTGGTCACCGTCGTCGGCGCGGCACTGTGCGGGCTCGGCCTGTTCGTCGCCGGGCCCGTGTGCGTGATCGCGGTGACCTACTCCTATCGGATGCTGACGGCGGGGCCGGTGGCCCGCGTCTGAGGTCAGCGTTCCAGGGCGCTCCGCATGCCGATGGCCCGCTTGAACCGGCCGATCGGACCCCTCTCGTCGCCCGCCTTCGGCCGCAGCTCGAGCACCAGCACCCCGGCGATCACGATGCCGACCAGGTTCACCGCCAGCTGGCCCGCCGACTCGAACGCCCGGTGCCACTGTCCGACCGTGGCCGCCACCACCGCGTACCCGGCGGCGGGCACGGTCGTCACCGAGATGAAGACCCCGATCAGGGCCGCCGACTTCGCGGTGACCAGCGACAACATGCCCGCCGCACCGGCGAGCAAGGCCACGACCAGGGAGAACGGACCGACCTCGTAGATGAAGTCGACGCTGTGCGCGTCGACCACACCCGCGGTGGTGATCCAGCCGAGCTTCTCCCACACGATCGTCGCGCCGAGCGTGACCACCATCGCGATCGGGAACGCCACCGCCAATGCGATCACGGAGCGCCGCGCCAACCGCCAATTGCGCCGCACCAGCGCCACCGAGAGCGCTGCCAGGGGACCGAACTCCGGGCCGACCACCATCGCGCCGACGATGGTGACCGGCGAGTTGGTCGCCACACCGATCGCGGCGAGCAGGCAGGCGATGGTCAGGAACGCGACGAAGGTGGCGTTGAGCGAGGATTCCTCGTGGGTTTCCTTGAGCAGTTGCTCCCAGATCACCGCGTCGCTCGGATCACCGGGCGCCGCCCGGACGGCGCGGTCGGCGGCATCGGAGAGGACCGCGGTGACCGGGCCGAGGGTGATCCCGCCGTGCTCGACGATGCCGAGCGACTTCACGTCGGCGAGCACCGTGTTGCCCGCCTCCCGAGCCACATCGGCTTGGACGAGATCGCCCACGGGGTCGAGCGCGACACCGCGCGCCACCGTCAGGTGGGTGACGCCGGCGTCGGCTTCGAGGATCCGCACCAGCTCGTCGGTCTGCTCGGGCGGGCTGATCACGCGAAGATGTAGCACCGGTGTCCTCCTGATCGGTATCGCCGGTGGCGATACGGGAACTGACCAGAAGGTACCGGGCTACCCTCGATGACCGCTATTTCTCGGCCGGAACAACTTTCGGCGCGGCGGTGGCCTCGCCGCCCTTGGCCTTGACCTCGGGCTTGGCGTCGATGCCGGCTTCCTTGCGCTGCTGCGCGGTGATCTGCGCGGGCGCGTCGGTGAGCGGGTCGACACCGCCACCGGTCTTCGGGAACGCGATCACCTCGCGGATCGAGTCCTCGCCGGCCAGCAGCGCGGTGATGCGGTCCCAGCCGAAGGCGATGCCGCCGTGCGGCGGGGCGCCGTAGGCGAACGCGTCGAGCAGGAAGCCGAACTTGTCCTGGGCTTCGGCGTGGTCGATGCCCATCACCGCGAACACCCGTTCCTGCACATCGCGACGGTGGATACGGATGGAACCGCCACCGATCTCGTTGCCGTTGCAGACGATGTCGTAGGCGTAGGCCAGCGCGGAACCGGGGTCGGTGTCGAAGGTGTCCAGCGACTCCGGCTTGGGCGAGGTGAACGCGTGGTGCACCGCGGTCCAGGCCGAGTAGCCGAGGGCGACGTCACCGCTGGCGGTCGCCTCGGCGGTCGGCTCGAACATCGGGGCGTCGACGATCCAGACGAAGGCCCAGGCGTTCGGGTCGATGAGGTCGCACTTGCGGGCGATCTCGCCGCGCGCGGCACCCAGCAGGGCACGCTGCGCCTTGGTGGGGCCGGCCGCGAAGAACACGCAGTCACCCGGCACCGCGCCGACATGCTTGGCCAGGCCTTCGCGCTCGGCGTCGGACAGGTTCTTGGCAACCGGGCCACCGAGGGTGCCGTCTTCGTTGATCAGGATGTACGCAAGGCCCTTGGCGCCACGCTGCTTCGCCCAGTCCTGCCACGCGTCGAGCTGGCGCCGAGGCTG
Source organism: Nocardia sp. NPDC058518 (assembly GCF_042719655.1). Classification (NCBI taxonomy): domain Bacteria; kingdom Bacillati; phylum Actinomycetota; class Actinomycetes; order Mycobacteriales; family Nocardiaceae; genus Nocardia; species Nocardia sp. NPDC058518. Next base: position 141,787 of record NZ_JBHXNJ010000020.1, on the reverse strand, counting down.
GCTCGCGCCACCCGGCATCACGACCGCGCCCACGTACTCCGCCTGGAACACCCGGAACGGGGTGTCCTTGAAGTACTCGGCGCATTCGGTGATCTCGATCCCGAAACGCAGGTCGGGCTTGTCGGAGCCGTAGCGCCGCATCGCCTCCGCGTACGTCATGTGCGGGATCGGGGTGACGATGTCGTGGCCGACCAGCTTCCACAGCGAAGTCAGGATGTCCTCGGCCAGCAGGATCACATCGTCCTGGCGCACGAAGCTCATCTCGATGTCGAGCTGAGTGAACTCCGGCTGACGGTCGGCGCGGAAGTCCTCGTCGCGGTAGCAGCGCGCGATCTGGTAGTAGCGCTCGATGCCGCCGACCATGAGCAGCTGCTTGAACAGCTGCGGGCTCTGCGGCAGCGCGTAGAAGCTGCCCGGCTGCAGGCGCGCGGGAACCAGGAAGTCGCGAGCACCCTCGGGGGTGGAGCGGGTGAGGGTGGGGGTCTCGACCTCGACGAAGTCGTGGCCCGCCAGCACGTTGCGGGCGGCGGCGTTGACCTTGGACCGCAGCCGGATGGCGTGGCCGGGGCCTTCGCGGCGCAGGTCGAGGTAGCGATACTTGAGGCGGGCCTCGTCGCCGGGGGTCTCGTCGAGCTGGAACGGCAGCGGCGCGCTCTCGTTGAGCACGAGAAGTTCCTTGGCGTCGACCTCGATCTGCCCGGTCGGCAGCTCCGGGTTCTCGTTGCCGTCGGGACGCAGTTCCACCACACCGGTGACCTGCACACAGAATTCCGCGCGCAGCTTGTGGGCCTGTTCGGCCGCCTCGCCCTCGCGGAAAACCACCTGCGAGACGCCGGAAGCGTCGCGCAGATCGATGAAGGTCACACCACCGTGGTCACGACGCCTCGCCACCCAGCCGGTGAGGGTGACGGTCTGACCGGCGTGCTCGCTTCGCAGCGAACCAGCCAAGTGGGTGCGCAGCACGGTATTCCTTTCGACAGACTTTCGCGGACTCGTCGCACCGGCGCGGATGTCCGGGTGCACTGCCATCGTAGTGAGACACGGTGCCCGAGTGAAAACCGATATCTACCCCACCGTGTCAAGCTTGTGACACCTGTTCGCCGTCGCTGGTCCCGCCGACGGTGAATCATGCTGTGAGGCAGCCCGACATCCGAGCGAAGGCGAGTACCGCGATGACCTTCAACGAAGGTATGCAGATCGACCCCGGCCGGGCTTCCTCGGGTGGCGGACCCGGCACGGGCGGCAAACTCGCCCTCGGCGGCGGCGCGGGCGGCCTGATCCTGTTGGTGATCACCTTGCTCATGGGTGGCGATCCGGGGTCGGTGCTCGGCAACTTCACCGGTGCGCAGGGCGAGCAGGCGCAGCCGGGGACCGCGGGGACGCCGACCCACTGCAAGACCGGCGCCGACGCGAACAAGTACGTCGACTGCCGGGTGGTGGCCACCGCGCAGAGCCTGGACGCGGTGTGGTCGGTGCAGCTGCCCGAACAGACCGGCAAGCGATACGTGCAGCCCGAACTGGTGCTGTTCACCGGTGCCGTGAGCACCGCGTGCGGTAATGCCACCAGTGATGTCGGCCCGTTCTACTGCCCCGCCGACCAGACCGCCTACTTCGACACCGCCTTCTTCCAGGAACTGACCGACCGTTTCGGCGCGAGCGCGGGACCGCTGGCGCAGGAGTACGTGGTCGCGCACGAGGTCGGCCACCACATCCAGAACCAGCTCGGCGATATCGGTAAGGCCCAGCGCGATCCGCAGGGCGCGACCTCCGGCGCGGTGCGCACCGAACTGCAGGCCGACTGCTACGCGGGCATCTGGGCCAACTTCGCCGACAAGCAGCCCTCACCGGGCGGCGGGCAGCCCTTCCTGAAGCCCCTGTCCGACAAGGACATTCGCGACGCGCTGTCGGCCGCCAATGCCGTCGGCGACGACCGCATCCAGCGCTCAGCGGGGCGCGGGGTCAATCCCGAGTCGTGGACCCATGGGTCCTCCGAACAGCGGCAGAAATGGTTCCTCGTCGGCTACCGGACCGGGTCGGTGCAGTCGTGCGACACCTATTCCGCGCGTGACCTCGACAACCCGCCCGGGCTACGCTGACCCCCGAACGCGATACCCACGCACTGTCTTTCGATCGAGGGGAACCCATGCGCCCGACCCTGACCGGACTGCTCGTCTGCGCTCTCGCCCTGCCCGGCGCGGGCGCACTCGCCCATGCCGATCCGGCGCCACTACCGCTGGTGAGCCTGACCACGATCCCCGACGGCTGGTCACAGCGCACCGACCTGCGCCCGGTCTTGCAGGTCTTTCCCGACGGCGAAGCCGTGCACATGCCCGATGCGGTGAGCAAGGACCGTAAACCCGAGACCGCGCCCAAGAAGGTGACCGGAACGGTTGCCGCCGACGTGATCTCGGCCGCGCGCGAGGAGATCAACGCACTGAAGGACACCGATTTCGGGATCCCGGCAGGCGATAACCGGGGCACCCAGATCATCGACCTGATGCCCGAGGATCCGGCCGACGAGATCCACCTGGTCATCTACTCCCCCGAGGCGTCCGATGGCCTCAACCCGGAGCAGAAGGCCGCCCGTAAGCGCTTCACCGACCTCTACAAGAAGCTGGTCGACGCCTTCAAGAGCTGATCGTTCGACGCCGAACCGAAAGGGGCGCGCCCGGTGGTTCCGGCGCGGGCCGTTGCCGGGCGAACCCGGGGGCGGGCGCCGGCGCGGGGCGGGGGGAGCCGGGGGGGGCGGCCC
>NZ_JBHXNJ010000020.1:113033-139025 GCF_042719655.1 Nocardia sp. NPDC058518 | reverse complement strand
CACCCAACCAAACCACCCGGCGCCCCCCCCCAAACACTCGCTCCCGGGCCCCCCCCCCCCCCCCCGCCCCCCGCGCCCCCCCCCCCCCCCCCCCCTTTCCGGTCAGAACCGGTCGGCGGTCGCGTCCTCGTCGCGTTCGTCCTCGTGGACGGCGCCGATGACATCGGGCGTGGATTCGCCCAGCGGGCCGGTGAGATCGTCGTTGCCGGTGCGGCTCTGGTAGGGCTGCACGGTACGACCGTGTTCTTCCTCGTTGTTGCCACGGCCCGCGCCCGCTCCCGCGCCGCCGCCCATCATGCCGGAGGTACCGCCGGTGCTCGCGGCCGTGGTGGTACCCGAGCCCATCAGACCGGTGGTCATCGCACGGCCCGATGCGGGAACCCCCGCACCGGGTACGGCCGCCGTGGTCTTCGGCGTGCCCGTGCTCGGTGTGCCGCCGGTACTGCCACCCGCGCCACCGCGCGCGGTGCCGAGCGCGCCGAGCGAAGCGCCCGACCCGCCGCCACTGCCACCGGAGCCACCGGTGCCGAGACTCGACGGTGTCGTCGAGCCGGGAGTGGTGGTGCCCGCGGTGGTGCTCGCCGCGGTGGTGGAGGAATCGCCGCCGGTGAGGGCTTCCTCGGCCTGGGTGAGCAGCGGTTCGCCGATGTTCTCCGAGGCCGCGGCCAGGACTTCATCGGGCGAGGGCAGGCCGCTCTGGCTGGCGAGCTGCCCGACGACACCGCTGAGTTCGCCGGTGTACCCCATCAACTGCCCACGGGTGACGTTGACGACCGACACCGCTTCACCGAGATGCGTGGTGGCCAAGCCGATCAGAGTGGCCTGGGTCGGCGGCAGCATGATCGTCGGCGCGAGCGCGGTGGCCTGGGCCGCGAAGGTAGTGGCGATCGTGGTGAGCTGAGCATTACCGGTCTGGACGACGGCAGCCGCCTGCTGGGTGAGCGCGGAGATGTCGATGCCGCGCTGGCTGGTGTCCTGACCCTGGGTCTGAGCCTGCTGGCTGGCGGTGGTCGCCGCGTCGGCGGCCTCACCTTCCCACAACTGCTGGACGGTCTTCACCCCGCCTTGGGCCAGGCTCATCGCCTGTTCGATGACCGCGGAGGAGCTGCTCAGGATCGCGGTGGGGTCCAGCGAGCTGAAGACACCGGTGCCGAAGCTGCTGAGCAGGTCGAGGAACGGCTGGAACAGGGTGTCGATGCCGGGCAGCGCGGGCAGCGACAGTCCGCTCATCAGCGCGGCGACCGGATCTTCGGTCAGCGTCGTCGCGGCGGCGGACGTGCTCGCGCCGGAGGTGCTCGCGGCACCGGTGCCCGACGTGCCGGTGAGCGCGGCCTTGGCCTGGTCGTACGCGGTCAGCGCGGCAGCCGACGCGGGCGCCGCGACCTGAGCGACGGTGCCCTGCAAGCCGCTGAGCGCGGAGGAGGCATCGTCGGAGACGCCGGACAGGATGTCCTGGGGTTGGATGCCGGTGCCGAGGCCACCGAGCCCACCGAGCCCGGCCGGCGACATGCTGCCGTTCTGGGCTTCGTCGGTGATCTTCTGTGCGAGCGTGAAGACCGCTTCCTCGGTCTCGGCAGCGTCCTCGGGTACCTGCACCAGCGGCACGTCCAGGATCGCCTGCGAGTCGAGGGGTGCCGCACCCATCACCGACGCGGTCGCGGCATCGGCGGCGGCCATAGCGGCGTCGGGAGCGATGACGCCCGCGTCCGAACTCAGCGGCTTCACAGGCCGGCAGCCTGACGCGCGAGCTGGGCGGCGTTGTCGATATCGGTCGTCTCGAAGGTCACCGTCGACTTGAAGGCCGCGTCGGAGAGTGAGCTGAACTTGGCCGACAGGTCGTTGATGTCCTTGGCCTGCAACGCTTGTGCGGCCGCGAACATCGCGAGGTAGTCGGCGCCGATGAGGCCGAACACCGGCGTCGCCGCCGACACGCTGGCAACCAAGTCGATATTGCCCGCCGCGGCGACCTGTCCCGCCACCCCGCCATTGGTCGCCGCGAACGCCGCGACTCCTTCGGTTTGCACCGAGAGATCGGTCATGCGAAATCCCCCCAACTCGTCGTGAAAAGTCTGCACTACAGAAGCGAGCGACGGACGCGAAACTCCCGACGCGACCACCCAACTGCGATTGGCGCCAAATATAGCCGAACTCCCCGGCAGTTTTCGAGTCGTGCCACCTTCGATCCGCGTGATCCACTATCAAAACTAGAACATGTTCTATATCCTCGGGCTCATGAAGGTCGCAGTGACCGGCGCAGCCGGCTACCTCGGTACCAACTTGATCCCTCTGCTCGTCGAGCGCGGCCACGAGGTCGTCGCGATCGACCGCGCGGCCCCGACTACCGCCGATCCGGCCGTGACCTGGGTCGACGGCGATGTGCTCGACCCGGCGTCGATGCGTGCGGCGCTGGCGGGCACCGAGGTGGTGTACCACCTCGTCGCGCTGATCACCCTCGCCGAACGCAACGATCTGGCGTGGCGGGTGAACACCGAAGGCGTGCGCGTCACCGCCGAGGCGGCGCTGGAATCGGGTGTGCGCCGGTTCGTGCACACCAGTTCCATCCACGCCTTCGATCAGTATCGCGCGGGCGGACACATCGACGAAACCTCCAGCCGCTCCGACGATCCCGGCCTGCCGGTGTACGACCGGTCGAAGTGGTCCGGCGAACTGGCCTTGCGCCCGGTGATCGAGCGCGGGCTCGACGCGGTGATCGTGAATCCGACCGGCGTCTACGGCCCGGTCGATCACCCCGAGCGACTGTCCCGGCTGAACTCCATCGCCGCCCAGGCGATGCGCGGCCAGATTCCGGTGATGATCGGCGGCGGCTTCGACCTGGTCGACGTGCGCGACGTCGCCCTGGGCCTGATCCTCGCGGGCGAGAAGGGCCGCACCGGCGAGAACTACCTGCTCGGCGGCGAGATGACCACGATGATCGACTTCTGCCGGATGGCGGCGGCGCGCACCGGCGCCAAGGGTCCACGCTTCGCCGTCCCCGCGAAGGCACTCGGCGCGCTGCTGCCGGTACTCGAGCCGATCAGCAGGCGCCTCGGCTCCGACGTCCTGTCCAAGGCCGCACTCGGCGCGCTCATCTCGGCGCCGATCGTCGATCACGGCAAGGCCGAACGCGAACTCGGCTACCGCCCGCGCCCGACCGCGGAAACCGTCGCCGATCTGGTCGACTTCCTGCGCGCTCCGCGCACCGCCTGACCCCGTGCACCCCTACGCCGCCGCTTCGCCGATGATGTTCGCCGTCGCCTGCTGCCCCGCGGCGTTGGGGTGCACCGGTGTCGCGTTGAGCTGACCCGGCACCGGCGGCTCGACCCACCGGGTCGCGAGATCACGGCAGGCGTCGTGCCCGATGCCGGGGGTGTAGATGTCGACATAGGTCGCACCGTTGGCTTCGGCCTGTCGCCGCAACGCGGCGTTGAGTTCCTGTTCGACACCCCGCGCGTAGGCGATATCGCCGGTGCTGAGCGGGATCTGGGGATAGCAGCGGCCCGATTCCGGCAGCACCGCCGGATATCCGACGACGTACACGCGCGCGTTCGGGGCGAGCGTCCCGATGCGCGCGATGGCGGCACCCATCGCGGGCTCGTTGTCCGCGATGTCGTCGCTGAACCGCGAGCCCCAGGCGTCGCGACACGGTGTGCCGACATCGGCGGCATTACCGAGATTGAGCGCGACACATGACATGACCATCGTCTGGAACAGATTGTCGTCGTTGCCGCCGATCTGATAGGTGACGACCCGGGTCCGCGGCGACAGCGCGTCGAATTGCGGTGGCTGGTCGGGATATTGGGCGGTGGTCATGTGCACGGTGGCTGCCGAGGCACAGCTGACATCGGTGAGCTCCCACCCCGTCGCCGCGGCCAGCCGATGCGGATAGTTCGACACCGATCGGGTGCACAGGGGCGGGCTGCCCGGCACCGGCTCGAGCAGCCCCGGCGCGGCGGTATAGGAATCCCCGAGCGCGACATAGGACATTCCGGGTGCCGCCGCGGCGGCACCCGGAAACAGCAGGCCGACGACGAGTTGGGCGACGACCGCGACGAGCAACGGCCTGATCATCGAACACTTCTCAACTAGATACCGACATCACCGATCTTCGGGCCGAATGGCCCGCCATCAGCCATTTTACCCGCGCCGCGCTCGAATGTGTCCGTCCGAGACCTGCCCACTCGACGGGGGCGCCGAGTCGCGCTTGACAACATAGTCGAACACATGTTCGACTCGTTGGGTGCGGTGGCAAGCCCAGACCCTAGACGCCGATGACGGCGCGTTACCAGGCCTCACCAGGGCCGGGCTGGTCCGCACGGTCCGCACCCCCGAGTTCGACGGCATCACCTTCCACGAGGTGCTGTGCAAGAGCGCGCTGAACAAGATGCCCGAGAGCTCCGCGCTGCCCTTCCGCTGGACGATCAACCCGATGCGCGGCTGCTCACACGCCTGCCGCTACTGCTTCGCGCGTGGCAGCCACGAATATCTCGGCCTCGACGCGGGCGAGGATTTCGATTCCGAGATCGTGGTGAAAACAAATATCGCCGCGGTCCTGCGCCGCGAACTCACGCGGCGTTCCTGGCAGCGCGAGGCGGTGGCGCTCGGCACCAACACCGACCCGTATCAACGTGCCGAGGGCCGATACCGCTTGATGCCCGGCATCATCACCGCCCTCGCCGATTCGGGCACCCCCTTCTCCATCCTCACCAAGGGCCCCCTGCTGCGCCGCGATCTCCCGCTGCTCACCGAGGCGGCCCGGCGAGTCGAGGTGAGTGTGGCGGTATCGGTCGCCATCCTCGATCCCGACCTGCACCACAGCCTCGAACCGGGCACGCCCGAACCCCGCGCCCGGCTCGACCTGGTCCGCGCACTGGCCGACGCCGGCTTCACCGTCCACGTCATGGCCGCGCCGATCATCCCCTGCCTCACCGACAGCCGGGCCCACCTCGAGGCCCTGTTCGCGGCGATCGCCGACGCGGGCGCGGCCAGCGCCGTGGCCTTCCCGATGCACCTGCGCGGCCCCACCCGGGACTGGTTCCTCACCTGGCTCGGCACCGAGCACCCCGCCCTCATCCGCCGCTACCGTCAGCTCTACGCCCGCGGCGGCACCGTCACTCCCCTCTACCGCGACTGGCTACGCGACCGGGTGAACCCCCTTCTCACCCACCACGGCCTGCGCCGAACCCAAGGCCCCACAACCCCACTCGGTCCCCCACTCACTCCGCAGGACACGCAACTCGCGCTGTTCGGCTGACCACCCGGATTCGACCACGACTGCCAGGATCAGCCGAGTGCGGCGACCTCGGAATCGGTGAGGACTACCGGCGAGACACTGTCCTTGCTACGGACCGCCCGCACGGCGCGATACAGCGGGCGTTCGTCGAGACCCGCGTCGCGGGCCTCGGCGCGCAACTGCCCCACCAGCACTTCCGAGATCGCGATGGCGGCGACGAGTTCGCTGGCGGCGAGCGCGTCGGCGAGCTTGCGCAGGCCGAGTAGGTGCAGTTCGCGGCCGCTGCCCACGTCGGTGTACATCGCCAGTGGCACCAGTTGGGTGTCGCCGCCCGCGGTTACTCGCAGGACGATGCGGCTGAGCCGTGCCGGGTACACCAGCAGGTGCACGCCGGTGGCGTCGGCGAGGTCGAGAGTGTGTTCGCCGAACAGCCGGTGTGCGCGGATCACGGTGCCGCTCAACCACATTCGCCGACGCTGGAACGCGAAGACGTAGCCGATGGTCGGGACCGCGACGACCAGCCCGATCAGAATCGCGTACGGCCAGCTCAGCCATACCGCCGACAGCAACCCCGCCCCGACACCGACGCCGAACGCGGCCAGCGCGAGCCTGCGCAACATCGGCGCGAACACCTCGGGCGCCACCAGGTCGATACCGACCGGTTCCGTCGCCGACGACTGCCCGGACTGCCCGTCCACGATTGCCTCTCCACCCCCACCGGCCCGCCCGGCGTGAGGCGCGGTCAGATTACCGCGCCTCACCGGCCTGAGCAGCCGAGCGGATTCAGCGACCGAGTTCCTCGCGCAGGACCGCGACGACGCCGTCGAGCGGGACGGACCGCTGCTCGCCCGTGGTCATCTCCTTGACGCCGATCGTGTTCTCGGCGAGGTCACGATCACCGAGCACGAGGGTGTATTTCGCCCCCGAACGGTCGGCGCCCTTCATCGCGCCCTTCATCCCACGTCCGCCGTAGGCCAGGTCGACGCTGATGTCGGCCGCGCGCAGCTCGCCGGCCAGCGTGACCAGCTTCGCCTTGGCGGCGTCACCGAGCGCGACGCCGTAGACCTGGCAGCGCGCCGGATCGGCCGCCGACTTGCCCTCGGCCGCGAGCGCCAGCACGGTCCGGTCGACACCGATGCCGAAACCGATGCCGGAGAGCGGCTGTCCGCCGAGTTCGGCCATCAATCCGTCGTAGCGCCCACCACCACCGATGCCCGACTGCGCGCCGAGCTGGTCGTGCACGAATTCGAACGTGGTCTTGGTGTAGTAGTCGAGGCCGCGCACCATGCGCGGGTTCACCACATACGGCACCCCGAGCGCGTCGAGGTGGGCGAGCACCTGCTCGAAGTGGGCCTTCGCCGACTCCGAGAGGTGGTCGATCATCAGCGGCGCGTTCGCGGTCAGCTCGCGGACTTCGGGACGCTTGTCGTCGAGCACGCGCAGCGGGTTGATCAGCGCGCGACGCTGGGTTTCCTCGTCGAGGGGCAGCCCGAGCAGGAACTCTTGCAGCAGTTCGCGGTACTGCGGACGACACGTCTCGTCGCCGAGCGAGGTGATCTCGAGACGGAAACCGTCCAGACCCAGCGAGCGGAATCCGGCGTCGGCGATCGCGATGACCTCGCCGTCCAGCGCCGGATCGTCGATGCCGATGGCTTCGATGCCCACCTGCTGCAGCTGACGGTAGCGACCGGCCTGCGGACGCTCGTACCGGAAGAACGGACCGGCGTAGCAAAGCTTCACCGGCAGCTGACCGCTCTTGTCCAGACCGTGCTGGATCACCGCGCGCATCACGCCCGCGGTGCCTTCGGGGCGCAGGGTGAAGCTCTCACCGTTGCGGTCGGCGAAGGTCCACATCTCCTTGCTGACCACGTCGGTCGACTCGCCCACACCCCGTGCGAACAGGGCGGTCTGTTCGAATACCGGCAGCTCGACATGCCCGTACCCCGCGAGTCGGGCGGCGTGGATCAAGCCGTCGCGCACGGCGACGAACTCGGCCGAACCGGGCGGCAGGTAGTCGGGGACCCCCTTCGGGGCGGTGAAGCTGCTGGTCTTGGTCACGATAGTCCAGTTTTCCCCACGGGCGCCCCCCGCGTCCAACCGGTTACCCTCTAGACGAACCTGACGACACGGGAGGAACGCGGTAGTGCCGAGTAACGAACAGCGACGGGCGGCGGCCAAGCGCAAGCTGGAGCGCCAGCTGGCACGACGGGCCGAGCAGGAGAAGAAGCGCAAGCGCTTGACGATCGCGGGCTCGGTACTGGGTGTGATAGTCGTCGCGGCCGCCGCGACGGGCGTGTATTTCCTCACCAGGGGTGACGACAGCGAGACGGCGAACGCCGAGTCGTCCTCGGCGGTGCCGACGACCCAGTTCGTCAACACTCCGCTCGACATCCCCGGCCCGCCGCCCCCCGCGGCCAAGCCGGCGACCGTCGACTGCAGCTACCCGGTGGGCCAGGAGCCCCCCGCGAAGCCCGTCACCGCGCCCGCCACGACCTCGGTCGCCACCGACGGTCCCGCGGTCAAGGTCGCGATCGACTCCACGCAGGGCCCGATCGGATTGTCGCTCAACAGCGCGCAGGCACCGTGCACGGTCAACTCGCTGGTGAGCCTGGCCCAGCAGGGCTACTTCGACAAGACCAGCTGCCACCGCATCGTGGCCACGCCGGGCTTCGGCATCCTGCAGTGCGGTGACCCGACGGCCACCGGTAAGGGCGGACCCGGCTACAGCTTCGACAACGAGTACCCGACCGACCTGTTCGCCGCCGACGACCCGGCGCTGCAGCAGCCGGTGAACTACAAGCGCGGCCTGGTCGCCATGGCCAACGCGGGCACCTCACCGGAGGGCAAGGGCACCAACGGAAGTCAGTTCTTCCTGGTCTTCGGCGACACCCAGCTGCCGCCGAACTACACCATCTTCGGCACGATCGACGAAGCCGGACTCGCCACCCTGGACAAGGTCGCGGGCGGCGGCGTCAAGGGTGGCGCCGAAGACGGTGGGCCTGCCATCCCGATCTCGTTCAACACTGTCAAGGTGGGCTGACACCGCTTTCTGGGCGACACAACGGACCGGACACGCTCGCGTGTCCGGTCCGTTTCCGGTTTTCAGGCTCCGACGTGCGAAGAAGATCATCAGAGGCTAGGCAACCCTACGATTCATTCGGCTCGCGTCGCGCCCACCCGCATTTTCTCCGCTGCCACCGGCCCCGCCGGACATCGCACCGTGTCGTTCGCGCGGTAGGCTCAGATGTCCACTTCCACAGCAGCATCGGGGAGCAGTCATGGCGGAACTCGACGACATCGGCAGCGAAACGGCGTCCATGATGCGCACCATGCTGCAGATGGCCATCTTGGTGGCGGTCAAGTCGCGTGAACACGGCCAGAAAGACGCCGAGTCACGCGCGAAGGCGATCGAGGCCAAGATGAAGGAAGCGCGGGAGCTGCAGATCCGCGAGGCCCGCGATCTCAAGGCCAAGGATCCGCGCAATATCGAACTCGTGCAGATGATGTCGGTGGGTTCGCGCACGGTGGAATCACGCGGTGTGGAATCACGCAGTGTGGAATCGCGCGGCATCAGCCTCAACAAGGAGTCGGGTTCCCCCTTCGCGGCGAGCGCCGCCGGGCCCGCGAGCACCGCCGGACAGGCCGTGAGCTACGACTCCACCGAGCGGCGCGCGGCGATCGCGGCACATCTGCAACGGGCAGGTGTCGCCCCCGAATTGAGCCAGGTGCGCATGCTGGTCGAGATGGGCCACGGGATTTCGCCCGAGGAAGCGATCCGGCTGCGCGACGCGGGAACGCGGAACATGCCGGCGCGGGCACGTGGGCTCGAACGCGGCATCGAACGCGGGATCGAACGCGGACGCTGATCTCGGCGGCGCCGGGGTGCGGCCCCGCCGAGATCGTGGCTCAGGCGCCGGGGGCAGCGCCCTTGTCCCACAGCCCGTTATCCGGCTCGGTCCACTGAGCCATGTCCGGCTTCTCCACCGGCAACGAGGTGAGCATCTCCTTGTGCCCGTTGCGGACGCTGCAGTACTTGAACGGCCCGCGCGGGTCGAACAGCTTGATCATGTGAGGATCGGCGTGTTCGAGGAACCACACGCTGATACCGGGGCCACCTTTCATCCGGTAGTGCTCCCACGCCTGCCAAAGCGCATCCAGGCGCACGGCGGCCTCGGGATGGCGCCACCACTCCGGGCACCACACCGTATCGCTGATGTCGGTGACCTGACGACGGTAGAGCTGGCTCAGGTATTCGCGGACGAACTCGCTCACCCCGGCGTAGACACGCTCCTGCCGGTCGGCATCCGAAAAATCGTTGCTCACAGCGGCTTGACCTCCTCGACTTCACCGATCTCTTCCGGCGGAATGGATTTCGCTAGCGATGGCGATCCGAACAGATCGTCCATCCGGGTCTTGCGAGTCGGGTCGTTCTGTTCGATCGACTTCTTGACCGCTTCGGAGTACTCCGATTCCCACCACGGCACCGTCCGCACCAGCACGGCCGGCTGACCGGAGGTGAACACGACCGCGCGTCCGCGCGGTAGCGTCGCCAGGCCCTGCGGGGTGAAGGTCACCGAGGAACTGAGCGAGCGCGAGTAGCTCTTGCTGTTGCCCGACTGCGACATCGACGACGAGATCGAGTCGTACTCGCCGATCGCCTCGGATCGATCGCGCAGGAAGGCCATGTCGTCGACACCGCTGCCGAGCACCTTGATATTGGCCGCGGACCACAGCGCGCTCATTCCGGCCTCGCCCCAACAGCGCGCACCCTGCGCCCAGGACTGCAGCACGGTCATCACCACGATGCCGCGCGACCCGAAGTGGCTGTACTGCTTGGGCAGATCCTTCCAGCGCACCACGTTGGCCGCCTCGTCGAGCACCGCGAGCAGCGGGATCGGCAACCGCCCACCGGACGAGCGGGAAGCCTTGCGCATGGCCACATCGATGACGGCCTCGGTGAGCGCGCTGACCAGCGGTGCCGCCGATCCCCGCCCCTCGAGCGACAGGCAGTACAGCGTGCCGTTGCGCTCGATGAACTCCAACTCGTCGAACTGCGGACGAACACCGTCGGCCGGTGTGATCCACGGATGCACGTTCGACAGCTGCAAGCAGCGGATCATCTTCTTGGCGGTACCGAAAATGCCGCTCCTGGTGCGTTCGTCAGCGTTGTACTGCATGGCAAGGCCGGACGCGGTGAAGTGGTGTTCGGCGCCACGAAGGTGCTGGATCGCCTCGGTGTTCTGCGGATTCGTCACCCATTCCCACACCTGGGTGATCGGTTTGCCCGCGATCGCGGCGGCGAGGAAGAACGCGGCGAGCAGGTCCTCGGCCTCGGGATCGAAGAAGTTGTCGCCGTCGTCGGCGCTGCCGCCGGTCTCGGCGTCGGCGAAGTGACCGGCCAATCGCGCCGCCCGCATTTCGCAGCCTTCGGTGCGGAAGTTGACCCAGGCCAGCGGATCCCAGAACCAGGTCGGTCGTTCACCGGCGACGCCCTGCGGGTCGAACACGAACGTGCGGCTGCCCTTGTCCTCGCGCACGTCGCGCGTCGCGTCGACGACGTCACGTTTGTTCGATGTCGCCAGCACGGGGCCGATCGCGGACAGGATCGCCGGAATCACCCGCGAGGTCGACTTGCCCTGTCGAGGCCCCCAGATATCGAGGTGGAGGTCTTCGTAGGAGCCGTAGAGCGGGGTGCCGTCGGCGACAGCGATGCCGATCGGTACCCCTGGCGCGTCGCCGGTCCCCAGCCGCACGCCGAGATCCTTCGCCTTCTCCCGGACGCCTGCCTCGGTGATCGACCCGATCGCACTGCCACTACCCATGTAGTCGGCCTTGTCGTCGATTGCCAACCGCCCCGCGACCGCCCGCTTCTTCAACCGCTTGCGGATCACCACATACGCGATGGCCGACGCGATCACCAACAGCACGATCACCGTCGACGCGCGCGGCCAGTGCAGCTTGCCCCGCGCCAGATCGGCGACCACCGCGATCGGATTGACCGGAATGTTCTGCGGCACAACCGCCAGCGCGTTGCCCAGGTGCAGGGCGGCGGCGAGGGTGAACAGCGCCGCGAAGCCGAACACGATCATGATCAGCGTCGTGTCGGGTCCGACCGCGGCCGGATCCGTCACCTTCTTCTTCGCCACGGGTGCCTCCTTGTGTGGACGTGGTTGGTGGTCAGCGGAACGCGTCGAGGCGCCAGCCTTGCGGCGTCTGCACCACGGTCGCGATGACCGTGCTCGGCGGTAGGGCTTCGGTGCGTCCGTTCGGGTAGACGACCGTTTGTTCGATGCCGATCTTGTACTGCGCCACCGTGGGATCGGCGCTCGCGGGCGCGGGCTCCCCCGAGGCGAAGGTGAACGCCTCCACGTGCGCTTTCGCCTTCGCCCAGTCGGCCCACTGCAGCGACGGTTTCGGCGTTTCGGTGGCGCCGATCGAGCTGTCCAGCATACGTATCATGCTGGGCCCCAGCCATTCTCGCGCGCGCTGCAGCGACGATCCCGGTTGCTCGGTCGCGGGGTTCCAGGTGTAGACCTCGCGCAGGGCCACGACCGCGACCCCGTCGGGCGTGGTCGGGTCGACCGCGGCTTCGAGCAGGCGGGTGGTGGGGGTGGTCTCGGGACGCGTCGGCTCGGCGTCGCCACCACAGGCGGGCACCGCGAGCAGGACCACCACGAGCATCACCGCCCCGGTTGTGCGGATTCGTGTTCTCTCCCACCAGGTTATCGCTGGTCGCGCGCTCACAACACCCTCCTCGCCCGTGCGTCGCCGGGTACCGCCACCTCGGCGACACCGCCGCCACCGCGGTTGCTCGTCGGCGGTACCGCCTGGATCAGCTGACCGTTGCCCGCGTAGATCCCGACCTGTGTCGGCCCCTGCCGTCCGAAACCGCTGAACACCAGATCACCGGCCGCTGCCTTCGCGATCGGTACCTCCCGCCCGGCCTCCCATTGCTGTTCGGCGGTGCGCGGCAACGAGACCGCGCCCGAGGACGCGGCGAACACCGCCGCGGCCGTCAGTCCGGGCCCGTCGAAACCGCCACCGCTCGGCCCCTGCACGCCGCCACCACCCCACACGTACGGTGTGCCGAGCCAGTCGTGGGCGGCCTCGACGATCTGTTCGCCGTCACTGCCCTGCCCGGGGGTGAATCGGCCTTGCGCGCCGGGCGCCCGGTACTGCGGTTCCATCGACAAGATGTTGGTGACGTAGGGCCTGGTCTCGGAATAGTGCGCCGCATACTGATTGGGCATGCCACCGGACGCCAGCACCGCGCCCTCACCGGCGTTGTATCCGGCCAGGGTGAGTGCGGTCAGATCGCCGGAGACGCGCCCCGCGGCCAGCCACCCGGCGATCTTGTGGGCGATCGAGCACATGTAGCGGGCTTGTCCGATGATCGCGTCACCGTCGTCCCACACGCTGGCGGAACCGTTGCCGTCGGCATCGATGACGTAGGGCTGACCGTCGTCGGGATTGATACTCGCCGCCGTGCCCGGCAGGAACTGGGCCAAGCCCTGGGCACCCGCGGGCGAGGTGAGCCCGCGCCGGAATCCCGACTCCTGCTTGGCCTGGGCGGCCAGCAGCGACGACGAGATCTCCGGGCACACGGTCCCCGCGCGGCGATACCAGATCTCGAGTTCGGCGGGCACCTTCCCGTCGGCCAGTGCCCCACCGGCGCTACCGAATCCGCGCACGCAGTTCGGATCGCTCGAAAATGCCCGCGCACCACCGACATCCGGAGTCGGTGCGCCGTCGAGCCACGGCATCGGATCGATCTGACGGCCACCGGTGAACCGGCCACCGGGCACGATCTCGAAATGCAGGTGCGGGCCACTGGATTCACCCGCCGAACCGACCATCCCGATCGGCTGACCCGCGGTCACCGTCTGACCGCTGCGCACCTTGACGCCCGCGTCCCACATGTGGCCGTAGACCGCGGAGTAGGCGCGGCCGTTGGTGTCGACCGAATCCACGACGATCCAGTTGCCGAAACCCGAAGCGGGACCGGCGGCGACGACGCGGCCATCCGACACCGAGTAGATCGTGGTCCCGTCGGTCGCGGCCATGTCGATGCCCTTGTGGTCGCCGCCGCGCGAACCGAACACGTCGGAGACGGTAAAGGTGCCGATCTCCAGCGGCAGCGTGCGCCGCAGCGGACCGACGCCGGCCGCCAGCACCGGCGTGGCGGTGACCGCCGGATTCGAGGTCGGTGCGGCGGCACTGGTCGCGCCCGCGCGATGGTCACCGCCGAGCTGGGGCAGGGTGGGCACCGACGATCCGTCCAGCACATCGCCGGTCTCGCAGGTCTCATCCGAGGACGGCAGCACGATCACCAGCACCAGCGCCACCAACCCGATGACCGAGCCGAACGCCGTCATCATGATCGTGCGGACGTTCACCGGCCGCCTCCCCGCGTTCCGCGCCGGGCGCCGACTTCAGCAACGCCGGTCGCGGTGGCGTTCATGTGCGGCGCCGGGACTCGTTGAGCGTGTCGGCGAGCGTGCGGTTCATCTCCGCGGCGGCGGCCAGCTGTTGTTGCAGCAGCGCCACTTTGCGGCGTAGCGCGGTGGCGTCCATCCGGTCCAGGCTCGGATCCTGGGTCGCGCGAACCCAGTTACGCACCGAATTGGCGTGCACGCCGATCTGTTCGGCGACCATCCGGCACGCCTCGGATTCGCTGCGCAACTTGTCGGTCAGCGCGACCACCTGGGCGACGGCGGCATTGCGGACCTCCGGCGAGACCCGGCGATAGGACCGGTGCGGCATCATTGCTCACTCCCGTTCGAGTAGTCCGGCAGCGTTGATGACGCCTGCCCTCGAGGGCCTGCGTGGTTACGCTCCGCTGCCGCCTCCGGCCCGCCGTGGGCAGGCGTACCACGTGGGTTGTCGCCGAACTCGCTGAAGCGCTGGTTCGTGTCGTGGATTCCGCTTTCTCGCTCCGACACCGTGAATTCCATGTGGAACGGGATACCGGGCCTGCGATCCTCGCCGACCTTCAGCAGGAACTTTCCGGTACCGGGCGGTGAGGGCCGCTGCTGGCCGGGCTTGAGCGCCTCACCGGTGAGTGCCTGCGGCGCCGACCAACTGGTCACCATCTCCTGCTCGGCCGAGGTGAACGGTACCGTGGAGTCGAGCCTGCTGATCTCCTCGGCGGGCAACGCGCCGAAGATCTTCGCGCGCGCGCGTTCCAGGAAGCCGATGGCCTTGGCGATCGCGGCGTCCGAGCCGAGCGCCTGCAGGTCCTTGATGGTGTGGCTGATCATGATCAGCGCGGTGGCGAGGCCACGCTGCAGGCGGGTCAGTTCGTCGACGCGGTCGACCATGAAGTCACCGAGACCGAGCACCTGCCACAGCTCGTCCATCACCACCTGGAAGTAGCGCTGCGGCCCGAGGTCGGCGTCGGCCAGCACGTGCGCGGCCTCGACGGAGGCGAAACCGTCGGCCCAGCAGGCCAGCATGACCGCGGCCTTGAGCTTCTTGTCGCCGCTGGGGATGTGCGAGACGTCGATGCACACCGCGACGGCGCTGGTGTCGATGGGAACGCTGGTCTGGCCGTTGAAGATCGCGCCGAACGGGCCCTGGGTGAGCGCGCGCAGCGATCGGCGCAGGTTCTTGATCGCGTTCTGGTACTCATCGGCGTTGTCGGCGCCCGCGTCGAGCATCATCTCGGCGCCGCCACCGACGATCACCTCGAGCAGGTTCTCCATGATCGGCGGTTTGTCGGGGGTGAAGCCGCCGGGCTGGTAGAGGATGCGCAGCGCGGTGGCGATCAGCGTTTCCTCGAAGTCGGCGACGCGGGCGCCGCGGACCAGTTCCACCAGGCCCGCGATCAGCGTCACCTGCCTGGCCCGCAGGTCCTGCAGCACCTGACGTTGTAGTGCGGGTTTGTCTTCCAGGCGCGGCACGACCGAGCCGAGCACGCCCGCGGCGAGGGGGTTCAGCTTGCCGTGCCCGTAGCCGAGGTCGATCACCTGACCGCCGACGAGCTCGACCATCTTGCGGTAGTCGGGTTTCACGTCGGCCAGGATCAGCGGGGTGATGCCCTGGGCGATGCCGCCGAGCACGATCCGGCGCACCAGCGAGGACTTGCCGAACCCGTTGAGACCGAGCACGAAAAGGCTGGGCGCGGTGATGAAGCTGCCACGCATGAACCAGTTCATCGGATCGAAGCAGACCGGGGCGCCGGTATGCAGATGCGAGCCGAGCGGGGTGCCGATCAGCGGCGCACCGGCACCGACCGACCACGGCCACAGGCCGGCGACCTGGGCGGTGGTGGCCCGATACTCCACCGGGCGGCCGACGACGTTCATCTTGCCGCCGCCCGCGCCCGAGTAACCGCGGTCGGTCAATTCGGCGGTGGTGCGGTCGAATCCGTCTTTGACGACGGCCTCGGTCCGCGCCTGCGCGTTGTTGCGACGCAGGTCGTCGGTGTGGATACGGAAGGTCGCCCAGGCCGCGCGCAGACCCGACTGCTCGCGGGCGATCATCTCGTAGCGGGCGCGGGTGGCGTCGTCGAGCAGCGAGGGGCCCGACTGCGAACGCCGGTCCGGCTTGGTCGATTTCGCGGACCGACCCGAACCCATCGCCCGGTCGGCGGCCTCATCGGGCCGGATCGGGCGAACCGCCTTCGCGGGCCTCGGCTTGCGCTTGGTCAGCTTGGGTTCGGCCTGCTTCGGCCGCCGACGCGGATCGCCCTGGGGGCGTTGGTGTTCCAGACGTGGGCCGTGGTCCTCGTCGCGCAGCCCCCGTTCGGCCCGCGCCCTGGCGGCCCGCTCGGCATCGGGATGCGGACGCCGGGTGCGCCGCTCCCCCGCACCTTCGCGGCCTGCTGCTCGCGATCCGTCACCGCGACCGCGCGTCTCGTCACCACGGGAGCGAAGACGACCGTCCTCGTCCTCCCGCGGTCGGCGCGGTTCCTCGCCACGCGGTCGCGTCGGGCGGCCTCGGTCGGCACGTGGTTCCTCGCGCGACCTGCGCTCGCCCTGCGGACGTTCTTCGGTCGTGCGTGATCCCCGCGCCGAGCGCTCGCGCTCGTCGCGTTCGATGCGCTCGTCGAGGCCGAGCACGTCCTCGCTCACGCGCGGCGCGCTCCCCGCGGGCCGTGGCTCGCGTTCGCCGCGAATGCGCGGCGGCCGGTGGACCGGGCGCAACGCGACGTCGTCGCGATCGCGCACCGGGGGTTCGTAGTCGCGTCCCATGATCGCCTCACCCCGCCAATGCCTTCGGAATGGTTGCGTGTTCGGGCAGGATCACGCCGCAACCGAGAGAGGCCGCGAACGCGGCGGACTGGTAGCGGTAGCAGCGCCGGATCTTGAGCCGGGCCTGCGTGGAAAGGTCACGGGTGATGGCCTCGATCCGGGGCAGGTCACCGCGCAGCGGTTCGGTGATGGTGACCAGCGCGCCGAAGCGGGTGACACCGTGTCCGCGTGCCTGCTCCTCGCGAGCCTGCTGGGTGGCGCCGACTCGCAGCGTCGCCGCCGCCGAGACCACACCGCGTTCGCTCTGCTGCGCGACGAGCGCGTTCTTGAAGTCGTCGTCGACGATCTCCGCGGCATCGGCGGCCGAATGCGGCCGGTAGACGATCGCGATGCGTTTGCGTGGCACTTCGGGATTGGGCGCGAGCAGTCGCTGCAGCACCCGCTCGTCCACCGCGCCCTCGGGCGCCGCGTCCATCTCCCAGGTCACCGAGCGGCCGCCGTCGTGGATCAGGTGATCCCACTTCTCGTCGTAGGACACCGGACCCGCGTCGTCCCAGCCGAGGCCGTGCCCACCGGGATCGGCCGCGGCCACCTCGAGATCGGCCTGTGAGGCCGGGTCGTAGCTGCGGCGGATGAAGGAGATGACCTCCTCCGCCGCCATCGGCTGCGCCCGCACGCCCGCCTCGGCCAGCGCCGCGCAGATACCGGGCAGCCTGCGCCCGATCTCCACCGCTTCCTCGGCCGGGTTCTTGCGCCGCTCTGCGGTGGTCGCCTTGAACGTGATCGCCACCCGCGGCAGCAATTGCACACGCTCCTGCGGCAATTCGGTGGCCAGCTCGTACATCACCTGCTGGGCCAGATCGGGAGCTTCGGGGCGGGTGATCGTGGAAACCTCGTTGAGCAACCGGTTTCCGGTCTCGGGCACCGTGTCGATCACCGGCACCACCGCGACGATATCGCTGGTCTGGCCGACCGAGGCGAGGAAGGTGCCCCAGGCCGCGACCCAGCGATCGATCACCGGCTGGTCCACCGCCTCGTGCCCCTGCGGCCAGGCCCGCAACACCACCGTGTACTGCGCGAACGCGGGCAGATGGATCATCCCGAAGTGATAGCCACCGGCGTCGATGCCCTCGTAGAGCTTCGACGGAGCGAGCAGCCCTGGCAATTTCGTGACACCGCCGGGGATCCGGGAGAACCGGCCGCCTCGGTACACGTGCTCGCCGTTGTTGCGCGAGCGCCTCCAGTTGAACATCATCAGTCCCGTCTCATAGCCCGAGCGGCCCCCCGTCCGCCACACCAAGGGCACCATCACCAGCGCGCCGAGCCCGCCGACGATGAAACCCCATTTGAATCCACCGACCATCGCGCAGACCAGTGCCGTGATCACCACGACGAAACCGATCACGGTCTCTTCCCAGCGCAGGCCGAAAAGGCCGGCACTGCGGGGTTTCTGCCACAGCCCGTACGAGCGGCGCTGATAGGTGTCGGTCGCCGAGGTGGTCATCGCGGAATCGTGCTCCTGCCGAGGTCGGGTGAACGATTCGCCCAGCGGTCACCGGCGACGTCGCCCATCGATTGGTCCGCGCGGCCGGTGGTGTTGGCCGCGGTCCGCGCGGCGGCGACATTGCGCGCACCCGCGGGCACCGCGCCGGAACTGGTCGTCGCGGGTGCGGGAGCACCCGCGCGCGGTGGTGGCATCGGTCGCGGCGCACCGCCACCCCCGCCACCACCGCCGCCGGGCCCACCCGGCCGCGGACCCGCACCGCCACTGCCGAAGTAGCCCGCCGAGCCGGGCGCTGCCACCGGCCGGGAGGCGACGGCCTTGGTACCGATCGCACCGAGTCCCATCGCGGCGACCGCCGTACCACCGGCCACCATCAGACCCGAACCGCCGGTGCCGACCGTGGCGACCGCGGGCGCCACCAGGCGCATCAGCGCGGGCAGCACGAACGCCACGCTGCACAGCAGCACCAGCGCCACCAGCATCCGCTGCGCGTCCTCACCGCTGGGCAACCCGCCGGACTCGGTGGTCTCGTCGACGTGGCCCGCGGTGGTGAACGCGATCATGTACACGATCGCGGCCACCGGTTTGAACAGCATGAACGCGATGATCCAGCCGACCAGCTTCTGATACGACTGCTTGCCGGTCCCGGTCGCCGAGGCGGCCGCGGCCAGCGGCAGCACGCCCGCGGCGACCACCAGCAGACCCTGCCGAACGATGGCGAGCACGATCTGGGCGAGCGCTCCGAGCAGGCCGACGATGGCGATGATCAGCACCAGACCTGGCGAAAAGGCCTGCAACTTGCTGGTTTTCACCATCAACTCGGCCATGTTCTTGGCGTTGCCGCCGGTGGCGTCTTCGATGATCCACTCGGAGAACTTGTCCGAGGCTCGCGTGCCCGCGACGATCACCGCGCCGAGCATCCACGAACTGAACACCACTCTGGCGAACAGGCGGAACGATTCGGCGGCCTCGCTCACGGCCGCCCCGCGTCTGGCCTCGGCCAATCGCCCGCCGGTGATGATCACCGAGGCGATCAACAGCAATATCTGGATCTGATAGGTGTAGTCGTTGATCTTGGTGAACAGTGCCCCCGAGTCGCTCACCGCCTCGTTGGGCACCTTCATCCAGAAGGTCAACGCCAGGATCAGTGCCTCGCCGAGGCCCTTCATCAGCGAGTCGACCACCTTGCCGAAGGTGGAATCCCACGCCTTGTCCTTGACGGCGGTGGCCGCTTCGCCGGGATGGGAGGCGGCATTGCCCGCCTTACACACCGCCGACGCCGCGTCGCCGAGCGAGACTCCGGGGATCGCGACGCTGTCGAGGGTGTCGTGCAATTCGTTGCACGCCTCGTCGAAGCCGTAGGTCTGGCCGTAGGCCACCGTCGGCGTCGCGATCATCACGGTGAAGATCACCGCGAAAATGGTGACGATCCGCCTCAGCATAGTTGGCACCCCTCGATGGTCCGCGCGGAATCGATCCGGGCTGTGCTGTACCTCGATCACCATGTCGTCCACCCCGCCAGCGATTCCACGTATTCGGTCTGGGTATTTGCTGTCGTCGACGGTTTGAGCCGCCAGTCACCGGCGTCCCACACCACGATCATCCGCATGGCGGCGTATAACTGCTTGCCGTCGATCACCGGGCCGCGCGAGGCCAGCCGCACGATCGCCAGGTCCTCGGCGAAGTCGTCGATCTTGAACGCGTCGGAGGCCACGAAGTACCTGGTCACCTTCTCCGGCTGCTGTTTCGGCAGCCGTTGGCCCGAGAGCGCGGAGTCGTAGGCGGCCAATTGCGCTGTACTGACCCGCAATTGCGTCACATACAGGTCGCGATCGGCCGGGCGGGCGTTGAGCCGGTAGGTGATCTGCGCGGCAGCCAGCGCGGCGCCCTGCGGTGTGCGCGCGTACCCGACGGCGAGTCCGTCTTCGATCCGCGACGGCCCGTCGGAGGTGGAGAACGGCACCGACGCGCCGTAGACACGCTGCCAGCCATGCGGTTTCTTGGTGCCCTCCGGCGCGCCGGTCAGCCAATCCGGGTCCGCGGCGGTACGCTGCGTACCCGGTTGCTGGGCCAGCGGCTGGCCCGCCGGGTTGTTCGGAACGTCCACCCGCCTGCCGAGCAGGTCGACCTCGGGCTCGGCGAATCCCGTTCCGCCCGCGGCCTGGGCGGGCGGTGGCGCGAAGTCGGCCTCGCCGTCTCCGTCGCGAGTGAAGTACACGACGGCGCCGACGACCATGATCAGGGCGAGCAGGGCACCGGAGGCGATCATGCCGAAGGACGCGCGGTCGCGCGTGCCCGGCTCCTTCTCGCTCACTGCGGTGCCTCCAATGTCACGATGTCTTGCGGTAATTCGTCGATCGGGTCGACCGGTCGGTCGACCGAGCGCGGATCGGGTAACTGCAGTCGCCAGTCTCCGCCGTACCAGCTGACCGTGGTGTGGTTCACCGCCCGTGACCGGTCGGAGTATTCGGTGTAGACGTCGACTGTCGTTCGCTCGTCACGATATTCGGTAATTTTGTAACCCAACAATTTCGGCGCGTACTCCGCCGTGGCGGGTCCGGTGATCGACAGCTGTACTCGGTTGATCGCCCACTCGTCACGCGCCGGTCCAGGGACGAGTTCGGCGTTCACCACCTGTGCCCACTGACTGTCCGGTGCCACCGACAACCGGATGGTGTGGGTCAGTGCCGCCAGCCCGGCCCCGCGCGGGGAATGCTCGAAACCCGTCGCGGCGCCCTGGCTCACCGTTTTCGGGCCCTGGTCGGTGTGCGGCATGGGGATGCCCTGGTAGTCCTGCCAGCCGATCCCCGTCGGGGCGGCTGTCAGGTCGGGGCCGGTATCGCCACCGCAGCCGACGGCTGCCGCGAGCAATGCGATACCGACCGCGACCGGTCGTGTCACTGTGGAATTCATGCCGGCAGGAAGGCCAGCGCGATCGCGGACGCGGTACTGGCGACCGAGGCACCGATCAGGCTCATCAGGACGCCGTGTGAGGCATCGTTCACCGCCAGGTCGCTGCGGAACGCAATCCACAGCCGACCCGCCGACAGGATCATCCAGGCCAGGCACGACAGCAGGACGAACCAGAGCAGCCAGTTGAGCAACTGCATCATCGGCGCCAACACGTCGGCCGGTATCTGTTTGTAGGCGAGCACGGTGATCACTAACCGATGACCGCACTCATGATCGTGCCGGCGCTGGTCGCGACGACGCCACCGATCATGGCGCCCGCCACCATCTTCGGCGACTCGAGACCACCACCGGTCCAGCGCTCCCACGCGAACTTGCCGCCCGCGTAGGTGATGCCGCAGATGCCCGACAGCAGTACGAACCAGGTGAGGTAGCGCACCAGCTGCAGGATCTTCTCCGAGCCGGGGGGAGCTTCCGGAGTCGGATTACCGACCTGGGCCAGCACGGTGCCGTACGTGTCCTGCACGGCGAGGAGGATCATGCTCATCGGGTGCCTTTCTCCCACAGTAAAGGTGTTGTGCCACAAACACTTCGACGACGACACACGTTTGTACACCACCGACCGGCAACCCGCCCGGCGTTCATGATCGACCCTCGCCCGGCGCGGCCGCGCCGAGACTCGTCCGGATCGCGGCGACCACATCGGTACCGAGGTCACCGATTTCGACCGGCACGTCGTCGAGCGGATCGGGGCGGCGTTTCTTGACCGCCACCTCGTCGCCCGGCGACCACACCGGAAGCGCGTCGGACTCCACCAGAGTCCATTCCTCGAACCACGGCACCTGCCAGACGTGCCCGGCCAGCGAGCCGACCACCTCCCGGTAGCGCCGGATCTCCGGTGCCATCCGGCCGGGGCGCGCGGCGACGGTGATCATGCCGAGTACCAGTGCCGGGCCCGCGAGCCCGGCGTGGTGCTGGCGCAGCAGATCGTGCGCGCGGGTGAGTCCGGAGATGGTTTCCCTGGCGACCAGGACGACGTAGGGAGACTCACGGTCGAAGACACCGGGCCAGCGCCCGCGCGCGTCGGCGGCGGGTGCGAGCACATGCGACAGCGTGGTCGCGCCCGCGCCACCGTGCACCCCGAGCAACCACAGCAGCGGCGCCCGGCCGACCCCGGGCACCGGACGCTCCCAGATCTTGGCGCGCAGCGATTCTGGCGGCGCGACTACACCGGCGGGGGCGTCCGGTTCACGACGACGACGAAGATTCATGGCTGCCGTCATGATGCCACCCCGGCGAGCAAGCTCGCATACGCCGAACGCGTCGCCTCGGCGAGCTCGGCGTGGCGAACGAGTTCCCCGCGCGCGAGATGCGGATCGTAGGGGATCTCGACAACCTCACGCACCCAGCCGGACAGGTGCTCGCGCAAATGCTCCGCTACGCGCGAGTCGTCGTGCGAATACTGGTGCGAGACAACGATGGTGGTGTCGGCGACCACACCGGCGCCGTCGTCGCCGTAGTGGTCGTCGAGCCATTCCAGGGTCACCCGCAGCCGGTTGGCGGCGTCGACGCGGGCCGGAATGGCGAGCACAAGTGCGATATCGGCGTCATCGAGCAGGGGTCGCAGTTGCCGTCCGGCAATCGGGTTGCCGCCGTCGTATACCGCCGTGTACCCACCGGTGTCCAGTGCCCGCGCGACAGTGAGAAATGTCGCGCGGCGGCGCAGCGGGGTCGCATCGCGCCACAGCAGTCCGAAACCGGAGGTGGAGCGCGAAAGGCACTCCTCGAGCGGCGCCGGTTCGTCGTCGCCGCGGCCGTATACCCACGACTGCAGGTTCACCGGGTGCAGGTGTTTGTCGGCGCCGCGCAAGGCGATATCGCTGCCCGCCGCGGTCGCGTCGACCGCCACTGTCGTCGCACCCGCGGTGACCAGTTCCGCGGCCAGGCCGAGCGCCGTCGTTGTCGTGCCCGCACCGCCACAGCCGCCCACCACCAGGATCGGCCTGCGGGTGCCGTCGCGGCGCTCACCGTTGCGGCGCCGCAGCCGCACCACCGGAGCCGGATCACGCGCCAGGTCATCGGACGGGTCCCCTTCGGGTGCCTCGTCGAGCCATCGGCTCCAGTCGTCTGTCATCGCCTCTCCTTACCCTGCCGCGATGCCCGTGATGAGCGTGCGATCGCCGACCAGCGCTGTCCGCACCGATTGCTTGGTGTAGGTGGCCGGTGCGCCCGCCGGCCGGAACTCGGTGACCTCCACCGTGAACCGGTCGGCCGCGACTGTGGTGATCCGCACGCAGTGGGTGGTCCCCACCGGGATGGTGTCGATACCGCGCTGGATCACGGCGGCCGGCGAGACATCGGCGTCGGGAGTGACCACCGCTCTGGCCTGCTCCCCCGATCGGGTCACGTAGTAGGCGTACTGGAAGGCGAGGACGGCGTCGGGGCCCGAGCCGGTGCCGCCCGATTCGGCGCTGCGCAGCACGATCTCGGTGCGTTCGGTCGGGCACGAGCCCGCGGTGTCGGCGGTGAGGTTGCCCGCGGTGAAGTGCAGTGGCGGGGCGGTGTCGCGGGCGGTGTCGCTGTCGCCGCGGCCGAAGAGCAGGAAGAACACACCGGTCGCGGCGAGGACGAGCACGAGGACCGAGACCGCGAGGACCACCCAGGTGCGCTGCCGTTTCCGGTTCGCGCGCAGGGCGCCGGAGGGTTCGAGCACCCTGGCGTTGTCGTAGTCGTCGGCGGCGGCCTCGGGCCAGGGGAATTGGACGAGTTCGGCGTCGTAGTCGTCGTCGGGTCCGGGTGCGTGGTCGGCGACCCAGTCCGACCAGCCGCCGGTGAAGTCGCTGCGACGTCCGGCCAGTTGTGCGGGGGGTGGTGGTACCGGCTCGGGTTCGGGCAGGTAGGGCCGCTTCCCGTACTCGGCCGCGGCGACGTCGACGGATTCAGCTGTCGTGTCATCGAACTCGGCGGCCCGGTGGTCGCCAGTGGTGTTCGGCTGATCGTCGAGGGCGAGGCTGAACGGTTCCGGCCGACGCTCCTCCACCGTGGTCCGCTCCGGTGCCGGCTCGGCGGCCGGGACGGACTCCGCACTCGTCGAATATCGGTCGATGCTGTCGTCGTCGCCTGCCACCGGTTCGGTGGTGTCCGGGCGCGCGGGGGCGCCCGCATCGGTCTCGGGCTCCAGCGCCGAGTACCAGCGCGAAAATTCGTTGTACGACTTCAACATTCCCCCCTTTCCACGGCGCCGGGCACAGTTCGCATCGAAGACCTCTCGGTGATCAGTTCACAGAGAACGGACGGGTGATGGGTGCGGTGGTTACGGGTGTCGCGGCAGGCGGAGTCGTCGCGCCGCCGGATGAGGCGCCATCGGCTCCTGTCCCGAATGGAAATTGTCCCCCACCGGAGGGTTTGGGTGTCGTAGACGCGCCGGTCGGGCTCTGGAATATTCCCAAACCACGCGAGTCGGACCCACCGACCGGTACCGCGCCCTTCCCGGAAACGCCTGCCGCGTCGCGGGCGAGAGCGGCGAACCACGCGCCGACATACTGCGTCGGTGTCGCGCCGTTCGCGCCGACACCCATGCGCGAGTACGCGTCGTGGCGCTGCAACGTGTTCCAGTAGCGCACCCAGGTGGTGACATCGAGGAGTTCGGAGTTGTCGGTGACGTTCTGCTTGACCGCGGTGAACGCCTCGTTGACCAGTCGCACCCCGGTGGTCGGCGGCACGAGTTGTGGGACCGCACCGACCAGTTTCGTCCCGAGCAGCGTCAGCCCGGCCAGTGGATTCGACAGTGTGGCCGTGGCCAATTCGCTGATGCTCGCCGGGCTGATCACCGACTTCACCACGGTGGCGACGGCGTTGAGACCGATCATGCCCACCTTGAGCAGTGCTCGATACGCGGCGTTCACATCGAGCTTGCTGCTCGGGTCCGAGGCGTCGGACAGCCGCTGCGAGATCGACTTCTTCGGCGAGATCGACACATCGCCCACCGTGGCGCCGGAGAGGTCCTCCTCGACCACCGCGGTGGCGGTTTTGATGGAGGTGAACGCCAGCGCCTGCGCGATCGAGGTCAACGAGCCGATCGGGTCGCCGCCGGACAGTTTCGACTGGCTCATGAGGTTGGTGACGGCCCGCACGATCGGCGCGCCCTGCGGCGCGTCGCACGCGAGATCGCCGGTGGCACAAAAGCTTGCGACGCGACCGGTGAGCTTGCCGAAGTTGTCGGCCTGGTCGCTCTGCGGGGCGAGTCCACCTCCGGACGCGATGCCCTGCCGCACCGTACCGATGGCGCTCAGCGCCTCGCCGGAGGTTCCCGGTGCGGCGAGCGGCGACGACCGGTCGGGCGCGCCGGGGAACAGTGGCGCGTTCGCGGCGCGGGTCGGGTCGGCGAACAGGGCGACCGCGGCGACCTTGTCCGCGGACAATGCCCCGGTGCCCGCACCGACCTCCTGGGCGAACAGCGAGGCGACGTGAGCGCCTTGGGAATACCCGACTACCGCGATCCGGGTGTCCGGGCAACGCTGCGTCACCTGGGTCGCCATCGAGCGCAGTCGCTGCAAGCCCCCGGCGACCGATTCCGTGTACGGCACCGCCCCACCCTGTACCGCACCGCCGAAACCCGCCTCGTAGGGCACGTATGCCCGATCGACGAGTCCCGCGTCGGCCGCACCGGCCAGCATCGGGCGGAACACCGTCGACAGCATCCCGGTGTCGGTGCTCGGCGCCGCGTCGGGCGATGACTCGCCCGTGCCCTGGATTCCCAAGGCGTACAGCGCCGGACACGCCGCGATAGATACCTGTGTAGACGGCGTGGTGGGTGTACCGTCTTCCGCGCCGGCCACCCCCGCCGTAACCGACAGCGAAGCGACGGTGAACGCGATCAGCGTCACCGTGAGTCGTGTCGTGCACCGAGCCATATCGATCCGCATCACAGTCCGTTTCGGCTGACCAGTGGAGCGTTGAAACGCACTAAACCGTAACAGATTCCGGGTAACCCAAACGCTGCCCTAAACGGCCCTTTCACTGCCCCCGGCAAACCCGCTGCGGACAGCAACCTTTCGGCGACCCACCGCACAGACAGCGGCCCCGGGGGCCCCGCCGGGGGGGGGGGGGCGCGGCCCCGGGGGGTGACAAAAACACAGCCGCCCGCCCCCAAG
>NZ_JBHXNJ010000020.1:85052-113023 GCF_042719655.1 Nocardia sp. NPDC058518 | reverse complement strand
ACCCGCCCTTTACCCGCCCCCCCCAAACCCCGCGGCGCACACAACCATTCCGCCCCCCCACCCCACACCCCGGGCCCGGGCCACCCTCGCGAGGCGAGAGTGCCCGGGCCGTGGTCGAGGTCAGGCGGCGGAGGTCACCCGGTACACGTCGTAGACACCTTCGACGTTGCGCACCACATTGAGCAGATGGCCCAGGTGCTTGGGGTCGCCCATCTCGAAGGTGAACTTGCTGATCGCGACCCGGTCGCCGTGGGTGGCCACCGAGGCGGACAGGATGTTGACCTTCTCGTCGGCCAGCACCTTGGTCACATCCGAGAGCAATCGGGTGCGGTCGAGTGCCTCGATCTGGATGGCGACCAGGAACACCGACGAGGGCGACGGCGCCCATTCGACCGCGATGATCCGCTCCGCCTGCTCCTGCAACGAATCGGCGTTGGTGCAGTCGGTCCGGTGCACGCTCACCGCGCCACCGCGGGTGACGAAGCCCATGATCTCGTCGCCCGGCACCGGTGTGCAGCACTTGGCCAGCTTCGCGACCGTTCCCGGCGCACCGGGGATGAGCACACCGGCATCACCGGTGACGCGCTGCCGCGCGGGCGTGGTCGACGGTGTCGACCGCTCGGCCAGCTCGTTCTCGACATCGCCGATGCCACCGAGCTGGGCCATGAGCCGCTGCACCACGTGGTGTGCCGACACCTGGTGCTCGCCGACCGCGGTGTAGAGCGTGGAGATGTCGCTGTAGTGCAGCTCGTGCGCGACCGCGGTCATCGCCTCGACGCTCATCAATCGCTGCAGCGGCAGCCCGACGCGGCGTACCTCCTTGGAGATCTGCTCCTTGCCGCTCTCGAGCGCTTCCTCGCGACGTTCCTTGGCAAACCACTGGCGAATCTTGGCTTTCGCGCGCGGGGAGACCACGAACTTCTGCCAGTCCCGGCTGGGTCCGGCGTTCTGCGCCTTGGAGGTGAACACCTCGACGACTTCGCCGTTCTCCAGCTGCCGTTCCAGCGCCACGAGCCGCCCGTTCACCCGCGCGCCGATGCACTTGTGCCCGACCTCGGTGTGCACGGCGTAGGCGAAGTCGACCGGGGTCGACTTCTGCGGCAGCGTGATCACGTCACCCTTGGGCGTGAACACGAAGATCTCCGGCGACTTCAGGTCGAAGCGCAGCGATTCCAGGAATTCCGCGGGGTCGGCGGCCTCTCGCTGCCAGTCGAGCAGCTGACGCATCCACGCCATGTCGTCGACTTCGGCGGCGTCACCGGAGTGCTTGCCCTTGGTCTCCTTGTACCGCCAGTGCGCGGCGATGCCGAACTCGGCGGTGCGGTGCATGTCCTGGGTACGGATCTGCACTTCCAGCGGCTTGCCGTCGGGGCCGACCACGGTGGTGTGCAGCGACTGGTAGACGCCGTAGCGCGGCTGCGCGATGTAGTCCTTGAACCGGCCTGCCATCGGCTGCCACAGCGAGTGCACGACACCGACCGCGGCGTAGCAGTCGCGGACTTCCTCGCACAGAATGCGCATGCCGACCAGGTCATGGATGTCGTCGAAGTCTTTGCCCTTGACGATCATCTTCTGATAGATCGACCAGTAGTGCTTGGGCCTGCCTTCGACGATCGCGTTGATCCGCGACGCGGCCAGGGTGTTGGTGATCTCGGCGCGCACCTTCGCCAGGTACGTGTCGCGCGAGGGTGCGCGGTCGGCGACCAGGCGCACGATCTCGTCATATTTCTTGGGGTGCAGGATCGCGAAGGCGAGGTCCTCTAGCTCCCATTTGACGGTGGCCATACCGAGGCGATGCGCCAGTGGCGCGATCACCTCCAGGGTTTCCTTGGCCTTCTTGGCCTGCTTCTCCGGCGGCAGGAAGCGCATGGTGCGCATGTTGTGCAACCGGTCGGCGACCTTGATCACCAGCACGCGCGGATCGCGCGCCATGGCGATGATCATCTTGCGGATGGTCTCGGCTTCGGCGGCCGCGCCCAGGTTGACCTTGTCGAGTTTGGTGACGCCGTCGACGAGGTGGGCCACTTCCTGGCCGAACTCTTCCTTGAGCTGCTCGAGCGAGTAGCCGGTGTCCTCGACGGTGTCGTGCAGCAGGGCCGCGACCAGCGTGGTCGTGTCCATGCCGAGTTCGGCGAGGATGTTGGCGACCGCGAGGGGGTGCGTGATGTACGGGTCGCCGGACTTACGGAACTGCTTGGCGTGGCGTTCGTCGGCGACGTCGAAGGCGCGCTGGAGCAAGCCGAGATTGGCCTTCGGGTACAGCTCGCGGTGAACGGTGGCCAGCGGTTCGAGGACCGGCTTGACCGCCGCGATCCCCCGTTGACCGGTCATCCGCCGCGCCAGCCGCGCACGGACCCGCCGTGAGGCCGAGCTCGGCACCGAGGCTGTCGGGGACTGCTTGACGGGTTCGGGGGTCTTCACCGGGGCACCTTCGCTTGGCGTGGCTCCGGTGGATTCCTGCCCAACCTTCGCCTCGCCGAGTTGTCGAGTCATGCCACCACCTCTCACGCTGCATTCGGACCTGTCGGCCGAGTGCTGCAACCGCCCGGGGCCTCAACTTTAGTCCCCGTACCGACCTGGTGTTCGAGTCACCAGGGTCACAGGCCTGCGGCTAATCCGCCTCTCCGCGGTTTCTGCCGATCGTTCACGGGCAGCGTAGTGAGTTTCCGGGCCTGCGGATAGGTGTTCGGGAGTGCGTTGGGGGGAGGAACCTGTCAGCGCTCGTCGCCTGAGGTGGGGCGGGTGCGGAGCGTGCGGCCGTCGAGACGGCCGGGCGGGGCGGCGAGGAGGTCGAGGACGGTGGGGGTGAGGTCTACCAGGGTGTGGGCGCTGGTGATGGTGCCCGGGGTGAAGTCGGGCCCGCGGGCGATGACGAAGTTGGCGGTTTCGGCGGGGGTCTGGCCGCCGTGGCCGCCGGTCGGGAGGTGGCCGTGATCGGTGGTGACCAGAACGGTCCACTGTTCCCGCGGATGGGCGTGCGCGCGCCGGTCGACCGCCGCGACGATCTCGCCGACCAGCGCGTCCACCCGGCGGATCGCGGCCAGGTAGGCGCGTGAGGCGCCGCCGTGCTGGTGGCCGGCCAGGTCGATCTGGTCGAGGTGGGTGAAGACCAGATCGGGACCGGAACGCTCGATCGAGGACACCACTTCGGTCGCGGTAGCGGCATCGGTGGCCGACTCGTCCGGATCGCCTGGAACCGGCGCGGTGGTGAGGGCGAGGTCGGCGCGCCGGTCACCGGTGGCGGCGATCGTCGCGATCTGGTGCCAGGTGCCGATGGACACGGTGTGCCGGGCGGGGTCGGCCCGTTCGATCCGGGTGAACACACTCGGGTGCGCCAGGAACGGACTCGCGTCGAATTCGTTGTCGGTGATCCCGTGCTCGGTGTCCCACACCCCGGTCAGCGCGCTCGCCCACGACGGCCCGGAAATCGTGATGTGCCCCGCGATGTTCCCCTGCGAGAGCAGCCCCTGCGCGGCGAGGTGCCGCAACCGCGGTGCCTGCGCCGCGTCGGCCTTGTCGAACATCAGCCCGTCGATCCCGATGACGACGACCTTGTTCACCACCTCGCCGACCCCGCGTCGAGGCGCCCCGAACGCGGCCGCCGCATCGACCGTCGCCCCCACATCGTCGAACGCCGCCACCGACCCCGCCGCCGACCCGACCAGCGGAATCGTCACCAACGCGGTGACCAGCGCAGCGAGCACTTTCGCCGGAGCCGACATCTCGCGCATGCCCTCACGATGAGGGATTCGTGCCGTTGCGGCGAGACCGCCGCGACGGTGTTCATCGACGTTTCATCGGCGTCGCACATATCGGATGCCTCGCTGAACAACCCGCGAACCACAGCTCCGGTCCGCGAATCACCGTTGACATCGGCCGCGGGGTGTGGCCATCTTGGCAGGTGGGGAACACAGCACCGGTCCGCATCGCCGCCACCGCCGACCTGCACATGCGCCCGGCTGTCGCGGGCAAGTTCCGATCCGGCTTCCTCCGCCTCGGCACGCATGCCGAAATGCTGCTGCTGGCAGGTGATCTCACCGACGGCGGCACCGCGGCCGAGGCCGTACTCCTCTGCGCCGAACTCGCGGACCTGCCGGTTCCCGTCATCGCGGTCCTCGGCAATCACGACCACGACGCCGGGCACGCCGATCTCATCACCGACATGCTCACCGATATCGGAGTCGAAGTCCTGGACGGCAATTCGACGATCCGCACCGTCCGCGGCCACCACATCGGCATCGCCGGGGTCATGGGCGGTTCCGGCGGATTCCCCACGCACCCCGGCGACCCCGACTCCGGCACCGACGAACACCGCGCCCTCATGCGCCGTGGCCCCGTCGACGCCCACCGCCTGCACCGCGCCCTCACCGCCCTCGACACCCCCACCCGCATCGCCCTCACCCACTTCTCCCCCACCACCGAGACCCTCACCGGCGAACCACCCGCGATCTACCCCGGTCTCGGCTGCCGAGCCCTTGGCGATGCCATCGACGCCGCCCCCGCGACTCTCGCCCTGCACGGGCACGCCCACGCGGGCACCGAGTACGGCCGAACCCCCGGAAACATTGTCGTCCACAATGTTTCGTACCCGGTCCTGCGCCGCACCTATGCCCTCTACGACCTCGAGACCACCGCTGCGCACTGAGCCCGCACCGGCGAACGGCTCAGCCCTGGTCGGCGTCGAACGCCCACACCACCGCGGGCCGCCCGGTGGCCTTCACCCGGCGACGTTCGCCGGTCCGGCCGAGTCCGGGGATCGCGGCGAGCGTGCGGTTGAGGTTGGCCGGGTCCGGACGAGTGCCGTGCAGCGACGTACTGAGATCGACCGCGCGGGTTGCGGGAAACTCGGTGCCCGCCAGGGCGCGGGTGAGCGTCGCGTCCTTCCAGAGGAGTCCGGCCAGCAGGG
This sequence comes from Nocardia sp. NPDC058518, assembly GCF_042719655.1. Lineage (NCBI taxonomy): Bacteria > Bacillati > Actinomycetota > Actinomycetes > Mycobacteriales > Nocardiaceae > Nocardia > Nocardia sp. NPDC058518. The sequence continues at coordinate 108,117 of NZ_JBHXNJ010000020.1, read as the reverse complement.
CACGGCTGGTGTCGACGATGCGGTTGTGGTCGAACGCCAGCGGCGGGACCTCGTCGAAACCCACCCACTCGGCGGGCCCATCGTGTTCGGCGACCACCGCCCACATCGCGATGGCCAGCGTCGGGCCGCGCGGGTCGCGATGCGGCTCGTCGAACGTGACGAGCTGGCCGACGGCGCCGATCGCCTCGGCAGGCACCCCGAGTTTGGTGTGTACGGCGCGTCGGGCGGCATCGACGAGGCGTTCGCCGCGGCCGAGCAGCACGCCGGGTAGCGCGAGTTCACCGGTGAACGGCTCGAACTCGCGGCGGGCGATGCCGAGGCGAACGCCGCTGTCGGCGTCCCAGCACCGCAATGTCACCACATCGATCGACACAACGGATTGCTCCACGTCACCCCATCCTGCCTCGAGCGGCCCTGCTCCGGGCGCCTTGCGTTGTCACCGGCCGATACCGCGGTCACGGTACGGATGCCCCGATTCTTCCCTGCCCACCGACATCACAGGGCCGCCCCCTCCGGCCGGCGCGCGGAGCCGCGACAGCGCGGTCGCGCCGATCCGGACCGTGTCCGGTCAGCACCACGGGGACCCGCAACCGCTCGGCCAGCCACGCTGCCGGGTCGTCATCGATCGGCGCGAGAATCGGTGTCGCGTCCAGCAGTTGGCCGGTGAGCCGCTGCTGGTGATCGAGATCACGCCACCGGCCGGGGACGAGTTCGGTCAGCCTGCCCGCGGGTGTGTCGTATGCCTTTGCTGCGCAGAGAGTTCCGGGCGCGTCGAGGTGGTTGACGACCAAACCGTCGATCCCGCCGCACACGTCGACGGCGTAGCGCAGCAGGATCGGATCGAGGTGTCCCTGCCGGAACGCACCCTGGTAGTGCCCCGTGCCGTTGTGCTGTTCGGGAATTCCGAGTGGCGCTTCGGTCGGCAGCGGACCCGCGCCGTGCCGGGTCATATAGGTGCGGGTGACGCCGAGAACCGCGGCGGTTCCACCGATTTCGCGAATCATGGCGCGCGCGTTGCGCGGCTCGACCGTCGACCAGGTGGTGTGCGGGTGCAGGCCACGCCACTCGTCGAGCAGCACCCCCTGCGCACCCTCGAACACCAATCGCCCAGCGCGCGCGGACCGGGCGAGTTCCGCCGGACCGGTGATGCGGACGGCTCGCGCGAAATCGCGGTACATCGCCACCAGGGCGTCGATCGATTCGTACCCGTGCGCGCTGGGCCCGACGAGGCTGCCGTAGTGGGCGGCAAGCCGATCCAGCTTGGCGCGCAGCACGGTCGGCGCCCGGCAGTCGGCAACGGTCGGCGCGTCGTGTTCCAGTGCGTACCAGGCTGTTTCGCCGATGCCACGACCGCAGGAACCGTGCCGCGAGGTACCCCTCGCGTCCTCGCGCGCACGGTTCGCGGCGATGTGGATCGGCGTGGTCAGCAGGGCGCGTCCGTCGACGGCGAGCAGCCCGAGCGGGTCGTGCACGCCGAGCGCTGCCAGCTGTTCGGATTCGGCGGCGAGCGTGATCGGCTCGACCAGCATGTGCCGCGACAACAGGGTCGACACCCCGGCGAAGGTCCCCGATCCGAACTGCGCGAAGGTGTGGTGGCGACCGTCGGCCACGACGTTGTGCGCGGCCTGCGCACCGCCGTTGAACCGCACGACGGCCGCCACCCCGAGGTCCGCCTCGGGTGAGCACAACCAGTCGACCGTCGCGCCCTTGCCCGCGTCACCGAATCCCAGATCGACGACGACGAGGTGATCCGCACCGAACATCATCGCCCCGGCGGCAGCGCGCGCATGGTCCGTCCCGGCTTCGAGCCCAGTGCCCGTCCGACCGCGTCGGCCTCGTCAGCCGACCCGACATCACGCAGATCGGCCAGCCCGGTATCGAGATCGACCCGGTCCTCGCCCAATCCGATGGTCAGCGCGATCAATTCGCAGACCGCGCCGGGGTCGTCGAGTTTCAGGAAGTTCTGCCCGAGCAGGTCCCGCCAGTGCGCGGCGATCTCCGGATCCCGGTAGTACGAGGACTGATTCGGCAGGATGTAGTACACGTGCCAGCGCTGCTCGAGTTCGCGATAGATCGACTCGACGGACACATCGCGGCGCACATGGTCGCCGACAACCGCTCGGATGTGCCGCGCGGCCAGGCGAGGCTTGTTCAATTCGTCGCCGATCAGGAACAGATACCCCTTCTTACCGCGCTTGTCCCAGGCGTCCGTCGCGACGTGCTCGGCGATGAAATAGGCGGCCAGTTCATAGCTTTCGGACTTCTGCCCGCCACCGTCGAGCAGGATCGCCCGCAGCTGTTCGTCCATCCGGTTGTCGGATTCGAACTGCCCGACCTGCAACGGCACCCGATCGGTATCGGCGTCGCCGATCGCGCCGAACAGGATCTGCGGATCCTGCGCGTACCCCTTGTTCTTCAGCAGCCCGTGCAGTTTCCCGAGCTTGTCCTGCATGATGCGCGGCACCCGCCCCATCGATCCGGTCACATCGAACAGCACGGCCACCGGCAGTGAATTCCCGTGCTCGGCCGAGTCCCGGCACTCGCGCTTGCCGACCCCGAACGGATCGAGCAGTGGATGCGCGCACCACGTGTCGTACGGCTTCGCCCGCATCTCGGCCGTGTATCCGAAATCATCGACCCCTTGGCGCGCGCGGTACGTCTTCCCCGCCCGGTAGGCGGTGTCATCCCAGTTCCCGTACCCCATCCGAACCACTCCCTCTCGCGTTCTCCTGTTTTAGTCTATTCCACCAAAACATCGATCGTCAAGGCGCTGCGGCAGATTCGGCCGAGGTCATCCGCGAGGGGGAATGCCGTCCGACAGCGGGGCCAAGCGTGTAGCGACGAGAGCGACACCGGGACCAGATTTACCACCGGGACCGGCATGCCACGTGACGTTGTCCGAGGTGAGCGGCGCGGCGCATGCTCCACAAACGACGACGCCCTCCGTCACCTGGCCGCAGTCGCGGTGAACCACCGACAGCGGTGGCCCATCGTCGCCGGCCAGCCAGCGATCACCCCAGGCCAGCAGCATGGTCAGGATCGGGTAGAGGTCTCGACCGCGGTCGGTGAGCACATACTCGGTTCGGGTCGGGTTCTCCTGGTACACGCGGGTTTCCACGATCTCGTTGTCACAGAGAGCGCGAAGGCGGTCGGCCAGCACGTTGGAAGCGATGCCGAGGTCGCGGCGCAGGTCCTCGAAGCGGGTGATGCCGAGGAACAGGTCGCGCAGGATCAGGGGCGTCCACCGCTCGCCCACGATGCCGACGGTGCGGGCGATCGAGCACGCGATTTCGGCGAGGTCCACTTTTGCCATGGCACCGAGGATAGTCCATTGCTTTTTGCAAGTCAGCTGGTTACGGTCGGGATACACCTGAAGTATTCGTCATGAAGGAAGGTGTCATGCCCATGTCCGATGCCCGCACCGATCCGGTGTCCACCGATTCGGTCGCCCGATTCCGGCGCGCGACCACCGACAACGACATCACCGCCTTGCTCGACACCCTGACCGAGGACGCCGAACTCATCTCGCCGGTGTCGGGGCGGCTCGTATTCCGCGGCCGAACCGACCTCGCGCCCTTGCTCACCCTCGTCTATCGAGCGGTCAGCGATCTGCGGTGGACCGACAGCCTCGGCACCGGCGATACCCGAGTCCTGCTGGGCGAAGCCAGGTTCGGTCCCTTTCGGATGACCGAGGCCATGGTGCTCGACCTCGGTCCCGACGGCCGCATCCGGCGGTTGCGCCCACATCTGCGGCCTTGGCTCGCGCTCACCGCGGTAGCGGTGTGGTTGGGCCCGAATCTGCTGCGCTATCCGGGAGCGGTTCGCCGGGCCGCACGTCCTGCGCGATAGGCACCCGGCCGTCTTCGACCAGGCCGTCCGGGGTGAGCTCGAGCCTGCGGGTGACCCCGATGTCGTCGAGGAAGCGCTCGTCGTGGCTCACCACGATCAGCGCGCCCTCGAAACTCGCCAGCGCCTGGGTGAGGTGGGCGAGGCTGGGCAGGTCGAGATTGTTGGTCGGTTCGTCGAGCATCAGCAGTTTCGGAGCAGGCTCGGCGAGCAGGAGGGTCGCCAGGGCGGCGCGCAATCGCTCGCCGCCCGAGAGCGCGGCGGCGGCGATGTCGGCATCGGCACCGCGGAACAGGAACCGCGCGAGCTGACCGCGGATCTGTTCCGGTGTCGCGTGCGGCGCGGCGGCGGCGACGTTGTCGAACACCGTTCGCGTTTCGTCGAAGACGTCGAGGCGCTGCGGCAGCAACCGCCACGCCACCTTCGGTCCCTGCGCGACGATCCGGCGCAACAGGGTGGTTTTGCCCGCTCCGTTCCGCCCGGTCAACGCGATCCGCTCCGGTCCGCTCACGCGCAGGTCGACCACCGGCCCGTTGGCCAGTTCGACCTGCTCCAGGTCGAGCACGTCCTGGCCCGGATACAGCCGCGTACCGGGGAGCTCGACGCGGATCTCCCGGTCCGCGCGCACCAATTCCTCGGCGTGGTCGAGGGTTTCGCGGGCGGAGTCGAGTTTGTCGATGTGGGAGTTGCGCAGTTTGCCCGCCGAGACCTCGGCGGCGTTCTTGCGCAGTCCCGCGACGATTTTCGGCACCCGCTTGTTGTCCTGCATCTTCTGCGCGAAGCGTGCCCGCCGGTCCAGTTTCGTTCGCGCGTCGACGAGTTCGCGCGCCTGCTTGCGCACATCGCTGCGCGCGTCACGCACGGCGGCGCGCGCCGCCGCTTGCTCGGCCTCGATGATCCGCTCGTACTCGCTGAAACCACCGCCGAAGGAACGGATTTCACCCGCACGCAGTTCGGCGATGCCGTCCATCCGGTCGAGCAGTTCGCGATCGTGGCTGACCACGATCACGGTGCCCGCGAACTGCCGGATCACCTCGTAGAGCCGCCCGCGGGCGACCGCGTCGAGGTTGTTGGTCGGTTCGTCGAGCAGCAGCACGTCGGGTTCGCACAACAGTTCGGCGACCAGGCCGAGCAGCACGGTCTCCCCGCCGGACAGGGTGTCCAGGGTGCGGTCCAGGTCCTCGACCGACTCGGCGACGTAGTCGAGCCCGAGCTTGCCCAGCAGGGCGACGGCCTCGTCCTCGACCTGCCAGGCCATGCCGACGGTGTCGAAGTCCACGGGCTCGCCGGTACCGCTTTCGATGCGGTGCAGTGCCTCGCGCACCTCGGCGATGCCGAGCACGGCGTCGACCCGCTGACCGGTGCGCATGCCAAGGTCCTGACGCAGGTACCCGAGGCTGCCCGGCACGGAGATCGACCCACGCACCGGCTTCAGTTCACCGGCCACCAGCCGCAACAATGTGGATTTTCCGGCGCCGTTGCTGCCGACCAGACCGATCTGCCCGGGTCCGACGACAGCATCGAGCCCGTCGAAGACAGCGGTGCCATCCGGCCAGTGAAAGGTGAGATCGGAAAAAGAAAGAGAGGTCATGCGGATCCCCTGGAGGTGCGACGGATGCACGGTGCGCGGAATGCGGACCGTCCGAGAGCGCTACCTCAAGAAATCAACGCGTGACTCCGATCGCCGGGAACAAGACTCTTCATTGATAACACCCCGGCACCCCGGCGCGCCACCCCATTTCCTGGACCTGTGAGCCCGCTCATGTCACGGCTAGTCTGGATTCGGGGCGAGCATGCCAGCACAGCCCACTAGCCGAGGAGTGCGATGTCGGAGACGATTGTGGTGCGGACAGCCGGTCAGAGCGACGTCGACGCGGCGGCGCGGACGCTGGCCGAGGCCTTCCAGCACGATCCGGTGATGAGCTGGATCCTGCCGGACCCGAACCGGCGAGCGGCCGGTCTGCCTCGCTTCTTCGCCACCATGGCGCGCCACATCTTCATCCCCGGCGGTGCCTCCGACCTGGCGCTACGCCCGGACGGCACGGTGGGCGGCGCGGCCCTGTGGACCCCGCCGCACCGGGCTCGGACCTCGACGATCACCGAGCTGCGCACATTGCCCGGCATCTGGCGCGCCTTCGGCCGCCGCACTCTCTTGGGAAAACAGGTCGGCGACCTGCTGAAGAAGAACCACCCCACCGAACCGCACTGGTACCTGGGCATGATCGGCACCGCCCCAGATGCCAGAGGTGGTGGCTTCGGCCACGCCCTGCTGCACTCCCGGCTCGAGCGCGTCGACGCCGAAGGCGCGCTCGCCTATCTCGAATCCAGCAACCCGGTCAACGTTCCGTACTACGAACGCTTCGGCTTCACCGTGACAGGCGAACTCCAACTCCCGGGCGGCCCGCCGATCTGGCCGATGCTGCGCGCGGCGCGCTGAGGTCGAGTCAGATCTTGACGATCGAGGTCACCGGGTAATCGCCCTGGTGCTCGCGCCCCTTCAGGAACTCGAGTTCCATCACCACCGCGGCGGCGACCACCTCGGCGCCGACCTCCTTGAACAGGGCGGCCGCGGCGGCGAGGGTGCCGCCGGTGGCGAGGACGTCGTCGAGCAGCAGGATCCGCTTGCCCTCGAGGGCGACACCGTCGGCGGGGATTTCCAGTGCGGCGGAACCGTATTCGAGCTCGTACTCGCGCGAGACGACCGGCGGCGGGAGCTTGCCGCCCTTGCGGATGGCGAGCACACCGGTGCCGAGGGTCGCCGCGACGCCCGCGCCGAGCAGGAAGCCACGCGCGTCGACACCGGCCACGAGGTCGACGTCGGGGGCGATGCCTGCGAAGCAGTCGATGACCGCGCGGAAGCCGGCGGCGTCGGCGAAGACCGGGGTGAGATCGGCGAAACGCACACCCGGCGTGGGGAAGTCGTCGTGCCAGCGGGTCAGCCGGGTGACCGCCTCGGCCGCCTCGGCGGTCCGCTCACTGGCCTGATCGTCGGACTCGACCACCGCGTGCTTGCTCATACCCTCGCCTCTCACGTCTGCACTTCTCATCGCTGCAACACCCAGCGATCCATATTCCACCCGGTACCGGCCTGTGTCGGCCCGGCGATCCCGTTCTGCATGCCGTTGCCGAAGGCGATGATGCGCGGCGTCGCGAACAACGGAATGCTCGGTAGCTGCGCCCACAGCAGGTTCTCGGCCTCGGTCAGCAGGTTCAGCGTCGCGGTCGAGTTGGCCTCGCCCGCAAGCTGATCGGTGATCGCATCGTAGCGACCATTAGCAAAGCCACCGAAATCGAGGCCGCTACCGGCCCGCAACGCGGCGAACGCGACAACACCCGCACTCGACCCCGAGGGCCCCGGCACCGCACCGGTTCCGCCGAGTACCGCGTCGACCGCACCCTCGGGAAGCCTGAACGGCGTGAAGTCCGGCGCACCCGCGTCGACCACGGTGATTCCTGCCCCACGGCAGGACTCGGCGATCATCGCCACGGTCTGCGCGCGACGCGCGTCCGGCCCCTGATAACCGATCCGCACCGTCGGCTGCGCGGTGCCGGAGGAGGCCAAGGTCGCGGTGGCCGCGGGGATGTCGGCGCCGCGATACCGATCGGCACCTCCGATCACCGCCGGGTAGTACAGCGAATCCTGCTGCACCACACGGGCATTCAGAACACCGGCACCGAGCCCGTGCTTCGGCGGCTCCCCCGCCTTGCCGAGGGTGTCGAACAGCGCCTGCCGCGGCACACATTGCGCGAAGGCCCGGCGCACCTCCACCCGCGAGAACACTCCGCCGGTGGCGAGCACGAGCTGTTCGGCGCCGCGACTCGCGACCGTCTGCTCGTCGAAACCGTCGAGCTTCAGATCCGCGACCGACCCGGCGCCGAGATCGACGACCCCGAGCGCGTTCTCCTTCGCCTTGGCGGCGAAGTCGGTGCCCTTGGGCCACACCACGATCCGCTTGGTCTCGGGCGCGTCACCCCACCACTTCTCATTGGCGACCAGCACCAAACCGTCCTTCGCGCTGAAGGATTCGATCCGGTACGGCCCCGAGGACGGGAACTTCGTCAGGTCGAGCGCCCCGGCCTTCACGGTCCAGCCGGTGTTCCAGAAATCGGCGATCCGGCCGATCGCCGCACCGTCGCCGGTCTGCAGGGCGTTCACCACATTCGGCACACCGACCGCCTGCGCCACCACGTGCGCGGGCATCACCTCGGCCGCGGTGAACAGCGTCCGCCACGGCAGGTAGTGCTTGCCCGGCCGGAACACCACGGTGGCGTCCTTGGATCCCGGCTGGCAGTCGATCCGTTCGATCTCGTCGTAGCCCGCGGTGCTCGCCGCGTCGAACAACGAGACGGGCCCGCGATCGCCGGGGCGGGTGAACTGGCCCGAGCGGGCCGACCACGCCAGCACCAGATCGTCGCAGGAGGTCTTCACCCCGTCGGAGTACACCCCGTCCGGGTTGAGCCGGTACTGCACCGTCTGGGTCTCGCCGGGCACTTCCTTGGCCGTACCGAAATCGGTGTCGGCCACCTGCTGACCATCAGGTCCGGTGTAGAAGAACCCGGTCAGCACGCGGCCGAACACCGCGGTGGCACCGCTACTGGCACCGAGCGTGCTCGCGCCGTTGTAGCTGGCGACCGCGGCGTCGACCGCGTACCCGATGGAGGGCACCTGGTTCTTCGCCGAGCAGCCTGCCACCACGGAGGTGGTCACGGCCGCCGTGGCCAGCCCGGTGATCAGTCGAATCGTGCTGCGTCGCATGATGAGACCCCCTGCTCGTCGGTCGTCAGTGCCTTCTCTTCTGACGCTTTCCGCTCGGACGCGTACCCGGCCGCGGCGCGCCGCTGTCGGTCGGTCGCGGACCACGGGCCGCCGACGCGCCCACCGGAACCCGGACGCCCGCGCCGACCCCGGCCCGCTTGTCCAGGACCTTCCTGGTGTGCGCGGCCACCGGACCCCAGCGTTCCTTGATCGAGACCAGCACCGGCACGGCGAGGAAGATCGAGGAGTAGGCGCCGACGATCATGCCGACCAGCTGCACCAGCGCGAGGTCCTTGAGCGTGCCGACACCGAGCAGCCAGACCGCGATCACCAGCATGCCGATGATCGGCAGGATGCCGATGACCGTGGTGCTGATCGAGCGCATCAGCGTCTGGTTGGCCGCCAGGTTCGCCTGTTCGGCATAGGTGCGTTTGTTCAGGTGCAGCACGCCACGGGTGTTCTCCTCGACCTTGTCGAAGACCACCACGTTGTCGTAGAGCACGTAGCCCAGAATCGTGAGCAAGCCGATCACCGCGGCCGGTGTCACCTCGAACCCGACCAGCGAGTAGATACCCGCCGTCACGAACAGGTTGAAGAACAGCGAAACGATCGCCGCGATCGACATGTCTCGTTCGAAGCGGATGGCGATGTAGATCATCGTCAACAGCACGAACACCGCCAGCGCGATCAGCGCCTTCTGGGTGATCTGCCCGCCCCAGGTCTCGCTGATCTCGGCGATGCTGATGGCGTTGCGGCTCACCTGGCCGGACGAGTCCTTGGGCTGGAATGCGTCGAAGAGCGCGGACTGGACCTGTTCGGTCTGGGTCAGGTCGAGGGTCTCCGAGCGTACCTGGATGGTGGCCGAGGCCCCGGAGCCGACCTTCTGCACCGAGACCGGCCCATGGCCCAGCGTCTCGGCGTAGACGTCTTCCACCTGCTGAGTGGTGACGTTGTCGGCCGCGGGGATCTGGATGCGCGAGCCACCCTCGAAGTCGATACCGAGGGTGAAGCCGCGCACCGCGATGCTGAGCAGCGAGATCAGCAGCAGCACCGCCGACAGCGTGTAGAAGAACCTGCGCCTGCTGACGATCGGGAAGCCGCCGGTGCCGGTGTAGAGACGTTCGAAGAACCCGTGCTTCGGGCCCTGTGCGGGCTCGTAGGAGTCCAGGTTCACCGATTCCTCGGTGGGGTTGTCGTTGCTCATCGTGACATCTCCTTCGACCTGGCCTGGCCGCGTTCCCTGGCGATCTGCTGAACCGAGCCGAGGCCGTTCACCGACGGCTTGGCCCAGAACGGCGAGCGGGCGGCGAGCATCAGCAGCGGTGCGGTGACCAGGTAGAGCACGATCACGTCGAGCACGGTGGTGACGCCGAGGGTGAAGGCGAAGCCCTTCACCTGACCGGCAGCGAGCAGATACAGCACGACCGAGGCGATCAAGCTGACCGTCTTACCGGACAGGTTGGTGCGCTGCGCTCGTGCCCAACCGCGCGGCACGGCCGATCGGAAGCTGCGGCCTTCGCGCATCTCGTCCTTGATGCGTTCGAAGAACACCACGAACGAGTCCGCCGTCAGACCGATACCGATGATCAGACCGGCGATACCGGCGAGGTCGAGGGTGAAGCCGATCCACCGCCCGAGCAGCACGATGATGCCGTAGACGGCCACACCGGCCGCGATCAGCGAGAACCCGGCCAGCAGGCCGAGCATCCGGTACACGAGCAGGCAGTAGAGCAGCACCGCGATCAGGCCGATGGCACCGGCGAGCAGACCCGCCTTCAGCGAGGACAGGCCCAGCGTCGCCGAGACCGTCTCCGCTTCCGAGGTCTGGAACGACAGTGGCAGCGAACCGTACTTCAGGGTGTTGGCCAGCTCGGACGCGCTGTCGGCGGTGAAGCTACCCGAGATCGAGGTGCGACCACCCAGCTGCGGGCCCTGCTGCACCTGCGGCGCGCTGACGACCTTCGAGTCGAGCACGAAGGCGACCCGCTTGTTGACGTACTCACCGGTCAGCTTCGACCAGGCGTCGGCACCGGCGGACTTGAACTCGAGGTTCACCTCGTGCCGGGCCTGCGCCGAGTTCAGGGCGGAGGTCGCGTCGGCGATCTCCTGGCCGTCGATGCGGCTCGGGCCGAGCAGGAACACCTCGGTGCCGTCCTGCGAGCAGGTGACCAGCGGCAGGGTCGGGTCGTCGTTACCGGCCAGCGGATCGGGCTTGGTGCAGTCCATGGCCGCCACGGCGACCTGCTGAACCTGCTGATCGGTGCTCTGGCGCAGCGCCTTGGCGTCGGCGATCTCCTTGGCCTGCTGCTGCTGGTGGGTGAGACCACCGGGCGGCGGCGTTGGCGTCGGGGTCGGCGGTGCCTGTGCGGGGAACACCCGCGACTGCGGTGCCGGGGTGGTCGGTGCCTCGCCGGTGGGCGCGGGCGACTCACCGGGCGCGGGCGCCGGAGTGTCCGTCGCCGCCGGGGGTGCGGTGCCACCTGGTGGTGCGGTGCCGGTCGCGGGCGGAGCCGCCCCGCCTGCCTGCGGCTCGGTCGCGAACAGCACCGGGCGGATGTAGAGCTTGGCGGTGGTGGCCAGCGCGCGTGCCTGCTGGCTGTCCTCGCCGGGCACCGTGATGACCAGGTTGTCACCGTCGATGACCACCTCGGAGCCGGAGACGCCGAGACCGTTGACACGGTTCTCGATGATCTCCTGCGCCTTCTTCAGGCTCTCCTGGCTCGGCTTGTTGCCGTCGGGGGTACGCGCGGTCAACGTGACGCGGGTACCGCCCTGCAGGTCGATGCCGAGCTTGGCCGACGGGGAATGGTCACCGGTGAAGAACACCAGCGCGTAGATCACGGCCAGCAGCGCGGCGTAGACGCCGAGCAGCCGGAACGGATGCGCCGATCCTTGGGAAGGTGGCACAGCAGGTCATCTCCTAGGCGGGAAGTCGAGGCTGGATCGGTGGGCACAACGGTGCCCGGCCCGGAACGCAGTGCGCGCCCGGGCGGGAAAAGAGACTGGTCAGTCCTTGGTCAGCCGGGTCTCGGTCTGTTCCACGGCTTCCTCGGCGGGGGCGTCGGTGACCTCGGGGGTCTCCTCGACCGTCGGCTCCTCGGCGCGCACCTCACGGATCGCCTGGCGCAGCCACGTGGTGACCACATCCTCGGCGATCTCCAGGTCGACGGTGTTCTCGTCGAGGTCGACGACGGTGCCGTACAGACCCGAGGTGGTGACGACAGCGTCGCCGACCTTCAAGGCCTCCTGCATCGTCGAGACCTTCTCGGCCTCCCGCTTCTGTTTGCGGATTCCGAAGAACATCGGCACGAGCAGGGCCAGGATCAGCAGCGGAAACAGGAAGTCCATCGTCGAAGTCAGTCCCTAGTCAGTGGTGGACGTGCAAGTACGCCTGACAGTCTGCCAGTTCCCCGCCGCGGCGACACACCGGACACCGACGCGCGCGTGAAACGGCCCCGGTCCGCACTGCGCGAACCGGGGCCGAGGGCGCTCAGGCGACGGGGCCGTAGCGGTAATCGTCGAGCGGGAAGGTGACAGCCTCGCGGTGCGCGGCGGCGGTGCTGGTCGGGCGCAGCAGCGCCGCTTCACCGTGCTGGTTGAAGTAGTAGCTGCGCGCGGTGGCGCAGTCGCCGCCGTAGAACACCGAGGAACCCAGCTTGCCGGTCATCCGGTCGAGGAACTCCGCGTTGGCCTCTTCGGTGACCTCGAAGGTCTGCTCGCCGCGGCGGAACAGCTCGGTGAACAACCGGCCCATGTGCTTCATCTGGGCTTCGATGGTGGTGAAGTACGACAGCCCGCTGTAGGAGTAGGGGCTGTTGAGGCTGAGGAAGTTCGGGAACTTGGGCACGGTGATGCCCTCGTAGGCCTGAAAACGGTTGTCGCGCCAGAACTTTCCGAGGTTCACGCCGTCGCGACCGACGATCTCGATGGCCGGGAAGTTCACGTCCCAGAGATTGAAGCCGGTGGCGAGCAGCAGGGTGTCGATCTCGGTCTTGTGGCCGTCGGCGGTGACGATGCCGTCGGGTTCCACATGGTCGATCGAGTTCGTTTCCAGCCGTACGTGCGGTTGGTTGAACGTCTTGAAGTACTGATTGGAAAACGTCGGGCGCTTGCAGCCGAAGTCGTAGTGCGGGGTGAGCTTGTGCCTGGTCTCCGGATCACGCACCTGCGCGAACAGGTGCGCCTTGGCCAGCGCGGCGGCCGCCCGGTTCAGTGGTTTGGCCTGCTTGTAATGCAGCACGCCGACGACCATCAGCGCCTCGAGCATGCCGGTATTGACCAGCCGGGCCGCCTTCTGCGTGAGCGGAACTCTGTCGAACAGTTCCCGCACCACCCCCGGAATCGGGGCGTCGACCTTGGGCACCACCCAGATCGGGGTCCGCTGGAACACGGTGAGTGCGTCGACCTTCTTCGCGACCTCCGGCACCAACTGCACCGCGGTGGCGCCGGTGCCGATGATGGCGGCCTTGCGGCCGGTCAGGTCGTACTCGGCGTCCCAGTCGGTGGTGTGGATGATCTTGCCTGCGAAGGACTCGATGCCGGGGAACGGCGGAGTGTAGGGCTGGGACAGGAACCCCGTCGCCGCGAGCAGATAGCGCGCGGTGAGCGTCTCACCGCCGGCGATCGAAACCACCCACTGCTGGTTCTCCGCGTCCCAGCGCGCACCGTCGACGACGGTCCCGAACCGCATCCGCCTGCGCAGATCGTATTTGTCGGCCACGTGCTCGGCGTATTTCTTCAGCTCGGCGCCGGGTGCGAACAGCCGGGTCCAGCGCGGGTTCGGCTCGAAGGAATAGGAGTAGGTCACCGACGCGATGTCGACCGCCAGACCCGGATACCTGTTCACATGCCAGGTGCCGCCCAGGTCGTCTTCCCGTTCCAGGATGACGAAATCGCGCAACCCGAGCCGGTCGAGTTCGATGCCTGCACCGATGCCACCGAAACCCGCTCCGACCACGATCGCGTCGAACTGAGGTACCACGTCGAACCTCCACAATGAGCTATGAGAATGCCGAATCACCGGAATGATGTGTCATTCCGGTTACATCGACAGTAACATCGTCAATGTGACGAAGCCACCCTCGCGAATCGACCAGCGCAAAGCCGAATTGCGCAGGGAGATAGTCGATACCGCGTTCGACTGCTTCGCAGAGAAGGGCTACCACGCCACCGGGATCGCCGATATCGCCACGCGCCTCGGCATCGGGCACGGCACCTTCTACCGCTATTTCGCGAACAAGCGCGACATCATCGACCATGTCATCGACGAGGTGAGCGGGCGCATCTTCGGCGCGCTCGACGATGACATCGAGCCCGAAAGCGCGGCCACCATCGAGGAATATGCCGCGCTGATCGACCGGATCGGCGATTCACTCAACCGCGTCCTGCTCGACGATCCCCGCACGGCGCACCTGCTGCTGTTCCACGCCACCGGCATCGACGACGAACTCACCGAACGGGTGTACGGCCTGATCGACGCCACCGAGATCCTCATGACGCGCTACCTCGAGCACGGCATGCGTGTCGGTTACCTTCGCACCGATATCGACACCGCCAGTACCGCCAAGGCGGCACTCGGCATGATCGTCGCCGGGCTCGTCGCGGGCATGCGAACGCCTGATCCGGCATCGATGTCGGTGTACAGTCACGCGGTGCGGCGGCTGTTCATCGATGGCGTGCGCGCCGCTGCCCGATAGCGAAAAGCCGTGGGATAGAAGGGCAATCCTGAGACAATGACCGCTGTGACGCCCGACGATGTGAGCCGCACCCACTTCGCCATGCCGACGCTGGGGCATCGCGGCTACCACGCCGACGAGGTCGACGCCTTTCTGGAACGGGTGTCGGCCACCCTCGACGGGCTGGGCGCGCTCACCGCCGACGACATCCGTCACGTGCACTTCGGCGCACCGCGTTTCGGCGGTCGCGGGTATCAGGCCGACCAGGTCGACGACTTCCTCGACCGGGTGCGGACCGAGCTCGAACATCGTCAGAAGGGCGGCGCTCCCGTGCCCGCGGCACGGGCGGGCGACGATGTCGCCCAGATGCTCACCCCCGACGACGTGCACCGCATGCGTTTCACCCAGTCCGCTGTCGGCAGGCGCGGCTATCACGAGGAAGAGGTCGACGCCTTCCTCGATTTGGTCGCGGCGACCCTGGCCCACAACGGCCCCGGCAGCCTCACCACCTCCGACGTGCGCGGCGTCCGCTTCACCGACACCCGACTCGGCACCCGTGGCTATGCCCGCGAAGAAGTAGACGCCTTCATAGACCTGGTGATCACGGCCCTGGAACACCCCGAACGTCGGCACTGACAGTCCTCGGCCGCCTGCGGCCCCAGTAGACAAATAATGGCGGCGTCAGCCGCCAGTTTTCGGCCGCCTTGATCTGGACTGACCAGAGGGTGCGACGAAGGAGTACCCGGCGGGAGGGAAGATCAAGGTTCCCAGGCCGAAAACCCGCGGCGCCAGCCGCCAATGATTCAGCCCTGGATGCTGTGGAGTTCGGCTTCGCGCAGGTCGTCGGGGAAGACGTAGCGGCGGAAGGCCCAGAAGCGGAACGCCATGGCCAGCAGGACGCCCAGGATCTGACCCGAGACGAAGTTCGCGACCATCTGCACCGTCGGATCCACATGCGGCACACGCAGATTCAGCGCGTAGAGCGACACCGCCTGCGGGATCATGGTGACCGCGATGCCCAGTGCGCTGACCGTGAAGAACAGGGCGGCTTCGTGACTGCGCTGCCTGCCACCGCGTGCGCGGAACGACCACTCGCGATTGAGGATGTAGGAGGCGATGGTCGCGATCAGCGCGCCGAGCAGGCGCGCGGTGAGCGGCTTGTCGCCGAGCACGGTCAGTTTCACCGCGTACACGACCCCGGTATCGATGAACCAGGTGATCGCTCCGACCACGGCGAATTTCAGAAGTTCCCGATGCTTCATCAGCAGGGAACGCAACGGCTCGGGGAGTCGTTGCACCACCTCTAGGACTGCCACCGAATCGACAGTAGACGACGTCGCGGTGTGGTGCCCGCCTGGAGCAGAGGTATCTCAGTCGAAGCGATCGGCGCTCGGCTGCGGTTCGCGCCCACGCACTTCGATGGCGCCGATCACCAGATCGGGCGGTGGTACCAGGCCCAGATGCTCCCAGGCGCCCGCCGTCGCGACCCGGCCGCGGGGTGTGCGGGCGACGAGTCCGGCGCGCACCAGGAACGGTTCGCAGACCTCTTCCACGGTTGCCGCTTCCTCGCCGACGGCGACGGCCAGGGTCGATACGCCCACCGGTCCCCCACCGAATCCACGGACGAGCGCGCCGAGGACGGCGCGGTCGAGCCGGTCCAGGCCCAGCGCGTCGACGTCGTAGACCTCGAGCGCCGCCATCGCGATCGAGTGGGTGATGATGCCGTCCGCCCTCACCTCGGCATAGTCGCGGACGCGGCGCAGTAGCCGGTTGGCGATCCGCGGAGTACCTCGGGAGCGTCCGGCGACTTCGGCGGCGGCGTCGTGGTCGATCTGCACGCCGAGGATGCGGGCCGAGCGGGTGAGGATCTGCAGCAGTTCGGCGGGATCGTAGAAGTCCATGTGGCCGGTGAAGCCGAAGCGGTCGCGCAGCGGGCCGGTGAGCGCGCCCGAGCGGGTGGTGGCGCCGACCAGGGTGAACGGGGCGATGTCGAGGGGGATCGAGGTCGCGCCGGGGCCCTTGCCGACCACCACGTCGACGCGGAAGTCCTCCATCGCCAGGTACAGCATCTCCTCGGCCGGGCGGGCCATCCGGTGGATCTCGTCGATGAACAGGACATCGCCCTCGACCAGGTTGGACAGCATGGCGGCGAGGTCGCCCGCGCGTTCCAGTGCCGGACCCGAGGTGATGCGCAGGGCGGTGCCGAGTTCGCCCGCGATGATCATCGCCATGCTGGTCTTACCGAGGCCGGGCGGTCCCGACAACAGGACGTGGTCGGGGGTGGCGCCGCGCTGGGTCGCGCCGCGCAGGACGAGTGCGAGCTGCTCGCGCACGCGGGGCTGGCCGATGAACTCGTCGAGCGAGGTGGGACGCAGACCGGTTTCGGTTTCGCCGTCGGTGCTGAGGTACCGGGCGGTGAGGTCGGATTCGTCGGTCTCGTCGATGTCGTCGTCGTACACGGTCTACCTGTTCTTGCCGAGCAGGCCGAGCGCCGCGCGCAAGGCCACCGAGGTGGTGGCGGTCGGCTGGTCGGCCAGGACGGTGTCGACGGCCTGTTCGGCCTGCTTCGCGGGGAACCCGAGGCCGATGAGCGCTTCGGAAACCTGTTCGCGCACAGGGGTACTCGGTGTTTCCGCGCCGGGCGGACCGGTGGGCACAGCCACCTGGTTCACCTTGTCGCGCAGTTCGACGACCATCCGCTCGGCGCCGCGCTTGCCGATGCCGGGGACCCGGGTCAGGGCGGCGACATTGCTCTCGGCCAGCGCTTTTCGCAGTGCTTCGGGTTCGAGCACGGCGAGCACGGCCATCGCCAAGCGGGGGCCGACGCCGGAGACGGTCTGCAGCAGCCCGAACAGTTCGCGTGCTTCGGTGTCGGCGAACCCGAACAGGGTCATCGAGTCCTCGCGCACGATCATCGCCGTGTAGAGGCGGGTCTGTTCGCCGCGGGTGAGCCCGGCGAGAGTGGCCGGGGTGGCATTGAGGCGGTACCCGACGCCCGCGGCCTCGATCACCACGTGATCGAGCGCGATCTCGAGTACCTCACCGCGTACCGACGCGATCACCCGCGCACCACCTTCCGTTGTTCGGCGAGCCGTTGTTCGTAGCGGCGGCGGACCTCCTCCGCCTGTGCCTGCGCGGCCGCCATCCGGTCCATCAGCGGCGCCCGCCAACAATGACAGATGGCCAGCGCGAGCGCGTCGGCGGCATCGGCGGGTTTCGGCGCGACCTGCAACCCGAGAATCCGCGTCACCATGGCGGTGACCTGTGCTTTGTCCGCCGTACCGTTGCCGGTGACAGCGGCTTTCACCTCGCTGGGCGTATGGAACGCCACCCGGATCCCGCGCCGCGCGGCGGCCAGCGCGATCACCCCACCGGCCTGTGCTGTGCCCATCGCGGTCCGCACATTGTGCTGCGCGAAAACCCGCTCGATCGCGACAGCTTCGGGCCGATGGGTATCCATCCACTCCTCGGCGGCATCGGCGACAGCCATCAACCGCAATGCCAGCTCGGCGTCCGGCGGCGTCCGCACCACCCCCACATCGAGGGCGACCACCTTCCGGCCCGGCCCGCTGTCGACCATGCTGAGCCCGCACCGGGTAAGACCCGGATCGACGCCCATCACCCGCACCGGCCACCCCTTCGAAGACACGAACAGTTGTTCGAAAGTCTAGAGCATCCCCACGTTCCGGCCGACCAGCGACACGATGCTCACGCCGGTCGCGGCGCCAGCCCGAGTAGCGCGGGGTCGCGTGCGTGCTCAGCCCAGACCCGCGCCGGATCCGCGACCAACTTGCGCGCGCGCAGGTCGAGCAGACCGCTCACATACGACACCGTCGCAGCGACCTCACCGTCTTCCCTGGTGAGGGTGTGCTCCACCCGATAGGTCTTGCCCTGCCCCCACTCCCACCGACAGTCGACCTCGACCGTGTCGTTCGCGCGCAGCTCACGCAGATAGCGAACGTTCAACTCGAGATTGACCGGCCCCAACCCCGCCGCGAGTAAGTCCGGCACCGAGACCCCGGCCTCGGTCACGCACGCGAACCGCGCGTGGTCGGCGAACTGCTGATACGCCGAGCCGGTGACATGCAGTTGCGGATCGAGATCGGACACCCGGATCGGGATCCGAACCCGAAACGGCACACTGGTTTCCGTCATGCCCGCGAGTGTGCCACCGGGGTACGACACATTCGTCGCCGTCCGCCGAGCCGGCGCTACCCGAGCGCGGCGGTGAAGGCCTCGAATGCCCGGTCGTCGAACAGGACGAACCGCACCTGCGTCACCGCTGTTTCGGCCGCGCGTACGGTCTCGACCGCGATCCGCGCGCCATCGTCCATCGGCCAGCCGAAGATGCCGGTGGAGATCGCCGGGAACGCGACTGTCGCCGCACCCAATTCGTCTGCCACGCGCAGGGATTCGCGGTAGCACGAGGCGAGGAGCTCGGAGCGGTCCTCGGTGGCCGACCATACGGGGCCGACCGTGTGGATCACCCAGTGCGCGGGCAACCGGCCCGCGGTGGTCGCCACCGCCTGCCCGGTCCGCAGGCCTTTGCCGTACTGGGAGGCGCGCAGGTCGCGACATTCGGACAGGATCTGCGGGCCGCCTTTGCGGTGGATCGCGCCGTCGACGCCACCGCCGCCGAGCAGCGAGGAGTTCGCGGCGTTGACCACCGCGTCCACCTGCTGTTCGGTGATGTCGCCACGGACCGCATCGATTCGCGTCATGATCCTCATTGTGCCGGGGGGTGGACTTCGACCACGGGTACGGTCGAGGAAGTCCGGCATGGTCGGTCCGTCCGAGGCGAGGAGTACCACACATGGCCATACCCACCGGTGACATCGTGCCGACGCCCGACGGGCGGGATCTGGTGATCACCCGGTCGCTGGGGTTGCCGATCGAGGAGGTGTGGGCACGGTTGACCGATCCGCATCTGACATCAGGGTGGTACGGCACCTGGGAGGGCGACGCGGGGACCGGCAACACCATCCGGGTGCAGATGCGGTTCGAGGAGGGTGAACCGTGGACGCCGATGCACATCGACGACTGCACCCCACCGATCCACCTCGGCATCTCCTCGACCGACCAGATCGGCGTGTGGCGCCTGGAGGTGACCTTGCTCGATACCGGCGCGGCCACCGAGCTGCGCCTGGTCCACCATCTGACGTCCGAATACCAGCTGGCGGAGATCCCGCAGATCGGTCCGGGCTGGGAGTACTACGCGGACATGTTCGTCGCCGCGTGCACGCACACCGAACGCCCGGATTTCGCCGACTACTACCCGTCGATGTCGAACTACTACCAGCAGCGGGCGTCCTAGCCGAAACGTGAACCGCCCCAGCCGAATTCACGGCCGGGGCGGTTCAACGAGCGGGGAACCTACTCGTCGTCGAGTTCCGCCGCGACCTCGTCGGAGATGTCGACATTGGTGTACACGTTCTGCACATCGTCGCTGTCTTCCAGCGCGTCGACCAGTTTGAACACCTTGCGAGCGCCCTCGGCGTCGACAGCGACCGACACCGACGCCTGGAAACCGGATTCGGCGGAGTCGTAGTCGATGTTCGCGGCCTGCAGAGCCGAACGCACCGCGACCAGATCGCCGGGCTCGGAGATGATCTCGAAGACGTCGCCGTGGTCGTTGACATCCTCGGCGCCCGCGTCGAGGACCGTCTCGAGGACGTCGTCCTCGGACAGGCCGTTCTTCTCGAGGGTCACCACGCCCTTGCGGGCGAACAGGTACGACACCGAACCGGGATCGGCCATGTTGCCGCCGTTGCGGGTCATCGCGAGGCGGACCTCGCCCGCGGCGCGGTTGCGGTTGTCGGTGAGGCACTCGATCAGCACGGCGACACCGTTGGGCCCGTAGCCCTCGTACATGATCGTCTGCCAGTCGGCGCCGCCGGCCTCTTCACCACCGCCGCGCTTGCGGGCGCGCTCGATGTTGTCATTGGGGACCGATGTCTTCTTCGCCTTCTGGATGGCGTCGAACAGCGTCGGATTGCCCGCAGGGTCACTACCACCAGTGCGGGCCGCCACCTCGATGTTCTTGATCAGCTTGGCGAAGAGTTTGCCGCGCTTGGCGTCGATTCCCGCCTTCTTGTGCTTGGTGGTGGCCCATTTGGAGTGGCCGCTCATGCCCTACTTCCTTCAAGTCGGTTGCGCGTCTGCCCGGGCGGACAAGCTCGATCCAGCCTACTCACCGCGCGCGACGCCCGCCGACGCGGGCATTCACCGCGCGATACGCACCAGGTCGACGAACAGTTCGTGCACCCGCAGATCGCCGGTCACCTCGGGATGGAACGAGGTAGCCACCACATTGCCCTGCCTGACGGCGACGATGCGCCCCTGCGCGGGACCGTGCGGCACCCGCGCCAGCACCTCGACACCGTCCCCGACCCGCTCCACCCACGGCGCGCGGATGAACACCGCGCGCACGGGCGTGTCTAGGCCGGTGAAGTCCAGGTCGGTCTCGAAGGAGTCGACCTGACGACCGAACGCGTTGCGCCGCACCGTCATATCGATGCCGGACAGGTGCTGGGCGTCGGCCCTGGTGTCGAGGACCTCCGAGGCGAGCAGGATCATGCCCGCGCAGGAACCGAACGCGGGCAGCCCGTCGCGCAGCCGCGCCCGCAGCGGTTCGAGCAAGTCGAACGCTTGCAGCAGCTTGGAAATCGCGGTCGACTCACCACCGGGCAGCACGAGCCCATCGACGGCCGCCAACTCCGACTCACGCCGCACCAGCACCGGCTCGGCCCCGCAGTGCGCCAGCGCGGCAACGTGTTCGCGCACGTCACCCTGCAGCGCGAGGACACCGATGGTCGGCCGGGAGCCGGTCGAGGTTGCATTCACAGCCGTTGAGCTTACGAGCCCCGGCGATGTGGGCCCGCTCACGCCGTGCCGTCAAGGTTCCGTCAACGGTGGGTGCATCCGCGCGGAACGGGTCGACACTGCAATATGTGATTGCACTGCTGCCACGCAAGTCCCCAGGACCTGCGCAGATCGTCCCGGAGCGCCGCGGACTGACCGTTCCCACCGGCCTGGCCGGACTGTCCCTCGACGCGATGGCCTCGGTGTCCTACGGACCGGAAGCCATCGTCTTGGTCCTGGCCACCGCGGGCGGGCTCGGACTCGGCATGACCCTGCCGGTGACCCTCGCCATCGCGGTCCTGCTCGCCGTTCTCATCGCGTCCTATCGGCAGGTGATCGCCGCGTTCCCCAACGGCGGCGGCGCCTACGCGGTCGCCAAGAAGCACCTCGGCGATCGGACCAGCCTGCTCGCCGCGGCCTCGCTCATCGTCGACTACGTGCTCAATGTCGCGGTCTCGATCGCGGCCGGCGTCGCCGCGCTGACCTCGGCGTTCCCCGCGCTGCACGGGTACACGGTGTGGATCTGCCTGGCCGTGCTGGTCGGTATCACCGCGCTCAATCTGCTCGGCATCACCGAGAGCGCGAAGGCGTTCATGCTGCCCACCGCGGTGTTCGTCGGCGGCATCTTCGTGGTGATCATCGGCGGGCTGCTGCGTTCGGAACCAGCGGCCGTCACCGCGGGCACGGCGGCGGTCAGCGATATCCACACCGTGGGTGTCCTGCTGCTGCTCAAGGCGTTCTCCAGTGGCTGCGCCGCGCTGACCGGTGTCGAGGCGATCGCGAACGCGGTGCCCAGCTTCGAGCAGCCGCGCGTGCGGCGCGCCCAGCGTGCCGAAGTCGCCTTGGGCCTGCTGCTCGGCACGATGCTGATCGGCCTGGCCGTCCTGATCGAGAAGTTCTCGTTGCAGCCGATCGAGGGCACCACCGTGCTCTCGCAGCTCACCGAGGCCGCGCTCGGCCACGGCATCGGCTACTACGTGGTGCAATTCGCCACCGTCATCCTGCTCGCGCTGGCGGCGAACACCTCCTACGGCGGGCTGCCGACGCTCACCAGACTGCTCGCCGACGACAACTGCCTGCCGCACCGGTTCTCCGTCGCCACCCCGCGCCGGGTCTACCGATACGGCGTGCTGACGCTCGGGATCAGTGCCGCGGTGCTGGTGGTGGCTGCCGCGGGCAGCATGAACGCGCTCGTCCCGCTGTTCGCGATCGGCGTGTTCGTCGGGTTCACCATCGCCCAGACCGGCATGGTCCGGCACTGGTGGCTGACCCGCGCCGACGGCTGGCGCTGGCGAATCGCGCTCAACGGCTTCGGCGCGCTGCTGACCTTCGTCGCGGCCGTGGTCACCACCGCGATGAAGTTCACCGAGGGTGCCTGGCTGATCGTGCTCGTGCTGCCGCTGCTGATGCTCGGCATGGAACGGATTCGCAACGCCTACACCAGGATCGGTGGTTCGCGCGGTACCGGTGCGGTGCCCGCGCAGCCACGCCCGACCGGGACCGCGATCATCGTGCCGATCGCGGAAGTCTGCGAACTCAGTCGCGAAGCGCTCTCGGCCGCCATGTCGATCGGCGAGGACGTCACCGCCGTGCACGTCTGCCTGCCGGGTGAATCGACGACGGCGTTCACGAAAGCATGGGATGTCTGGCATCCCGAGGTGCGCCTCGTCCTGCTCGAGGACAGCGACGCCACCGTCGGCGGACCGGTCGCCCGCTATGTCCGCGACAATTTCGGAAGTCGGCGCAAGGTCGTGGTGATCGCCGAGATCGATCCACCGAACGGGTGGGATCGGGTGCTGCCGAGCCACCGCAGCGACGAACTCGAACGTGTGCTGCGCCGGATGAGCGACACCGTGGTGTGCCACCTGCGCGTGCAGGTTCCCTAGTCGTGGGGGGTGGGGGGGGGGGGTGGAGGCGAGCCGCACAC
>NZ_JBHXNJ010000020.1:79471-85042 GCF_042719655.1 Nocardia sp. NPDC058518 | reverse complement strand
CAGCTGCGGCCCGTCTCTCGACCCGAGGGCGGGGTCCGACACTCGTGTCTCTGTGAATTTGTTGGGGTTGAGCGGGGGGGGGCCCCCCCCCCCCCCCACCCCCCACCCGTGCTACTTGTGGCGCGGCGTGCGGATCAGACCTTCCTGGACGACCGCGGCGACCAGATTGCCCTCGCGGTCCCAGATCTTGCCGCCGGTCAATGCGCGACCGAAGCCGGCCGACGGCGAGGACTGGTCGTAGAGCAGCCATTCGTCGGCGCGGAACGGGCGCAGGAACCACATGGCGTGGTCGAGGGAGGCGTTCTGGGTCGGTTCGTCGGGGTGGGTCACCTTCGACGAGCCGAGCAGCGTCATGTCACTCATGTAGGCCAGCGTGCAGACGTGGAACATCGGGTCGTCGGGCAGCTCGTGCCGGTACCGGAACCACACCTGCTGCGGGGAGACGGCGCCGTCGCGCGCGACGACCTGTTCCTGCGGCACCGTGCGGATGTCCCAGTGCTCCCATTCGCGCATGGCCCACAACCGCTCCGGGGTCATGGTCACGCTGGCGTCGGGCAGTTCGTCGGGGCCGTCGACCGAGGGCATCACGTCCTGGTGCTCCGGCCCTTCGTCACCGTGATGGAACGAGGCCGACATCGTGAATATCGCCTGCCCGTCCTGCACGCCGGTGACCCGCCTCGTGCAGAAGGACCGGCCGTCGCGGATGCGCTCGACCAGGTAGACGGTGGGTTCCTCCGGGTTGCCCGGTCGCAGGAAGTAGCCGTGCAGGGAATGCACCTGGAAGCTGGGGTCGACGGTGCGAACCGCCGAGACCAGCGCCTGCCCGGCCACCTGACCGCCGAAGGTGCGCGGTAGCTGAGACTCCGTGGAAGCACCACGGAAGATGTCGCGCTCCAGCCGCTCGATCGCGAGCGCCTCTTCGATTGTCGCCATGCGCTCGAGATTATCGCCTCGCCGACCGGGCGGTATGTCCGGCTCCGCACGGCGGCCCGAAATTTGCTGAGATGGTCCGGTGCCCACGTTCACTCCCACCTCGCCCGCCGCCCTCGCCCGGCTCGTCGCCGACGAGCTCGTCGAGCTGCCGGGGCGGCGGGTGCTCGCGGTCGACGGTGCCGATGCCGCCGAGCCCGTCGAGCTCGGCCGCCGGATCGTGGAGACGCTCTCGGATCGGGGCCGATCGGCGGCAGTGGTGTCGATGCACGACTACGTGCGACCCGCGTCGCTACGCATGGAATACGGGCGCGATGACGAATGGTCTTATCGCACAGCGTGGTTCGACTACGAGGCGGTGCGGCGCGAGATCGTGGACGCGATGCGGACCGAAGGGCGCTGGTTGCCCGCGCTGTGGGACGAGGAGCGGGACAGGTCCGCACGGGCGGCGATTCGCGCGGCGCAGGCCGATCTGGTGCTGGTGCTCGCGGGGCCGATGCTGCTGGGTCGCGGTCTGGATTTCGATCTCGCGATCCGCTTGGAGCTGAGTGAGCAAGCGGCGCTGCGCCGTACGCCCGCCGAGCAGCGATGGACGCTGCCCGCTGTGCGCGATCACACGGCAGAACATCCCGAGGAAGCGACCTGGACCGTCCGCTGGGATCATCCCGATCGGGCGGCACTGCGCGGCTGACATCGCGGAAACCGAGGCGGCGCAGACGCGAAAGCCCCGTCCGGAAATTCCGAACGGGGCTCGAGCGAGGACGATCAGGCGCAGGCGACCGAGGTCTGACCGAGGTTGGTCAGCATGCCGCAGGCCCACGACTTCTGGACCTTCCACTTGCCCTCTTCGGCCACGAACGGCACGTCGACGACATTGGTCTGGCCGTTGACGGTGAAGTTGGCCTTCGCGTTGACGCTGTCACCGAAGGAGGTCACCTCGGTGACCTGCACCTGGACATTGTTGGTCTGAACGGCTTGCGCCAGGCGGTTCGGCAGCTCGGGATCGGCCTCGATGCCCTGCACGAAGTCCAGCTTCTGGTCGTTGGGGACCGACGGATCCAGCGCGGTGGTGAGCTGGGTGTTGAGCTGCTCGACCGTCGGCACGGCGGGCAGGTTCGCGGCCGCCGAACCCTGAGCGCTGGCGCTGGTGGTGGTGGTCTTGACGGCGGGCTTGTCACCCTTGTCGTCACTGCACGCACTCAGGCCGAGGGCAGCGACCACAGCCAGTCCTGCGATCGCGACTCGTCCGGTCCTACGAAACTTCATCCACTCGTCCTTACGTCGGGTCGGAATCTCGCCCTCTGGGCGACGGCACGGATCGGCGCCACACAGCGCAGGCCTCGATGCCACGGCCAGGACGCTACCCAGTGATGTTGAGGAAACTCTGAGACACAGACAACGTGGGTCTGTGAGATACACCGGATTGTGATGCACCCCAGCATTACCCGGAACGCAGACCCGCCACCGCCTCGACTAGTCGGGCATGCGTCGGCGCGTCCGCTGCCGCGATCAGTCCGTGCGGCGCGGTGTGCAGTGGCTGCCCGGCGAGGCCGGTGACCACGCAGCCCGCCGCCTGGCACACCGCGATCGCGCTGCTGAAATGCACACTGTCACGGATATCGCCGCCGGTGATGTAGGCGGCGCGCCGTCCGGCCGCGACCCAGACAAGGGCCAGCGAGGTCGACAACACCCGTCCATGGAACTCGCCCGCGAAACCTTCGGCGTCGAACAGTCGCGCCGGGCTCGACCACGGGAACGGGTGATCGAGATCGACATCGACCAGGTGACTTCCGGCCTGCGGGCGCAACGGCTCGTCGCGGCCGCCCGCACGCCGGAACGCACCCTCCCCCGCGGTCCAGAACACTTCGCGGGCGAACGGGTCGGCGGTCGCCGCCACCTGCACGGAATCGCCGTCGCGCAGCGCGACATTGACCGCGACGAACGCGGTGTCGACAGCGAAATTCCTGGTGCCACAGAGTGGATCGATGAACCAGGTCCGATCACTTCGGGCGGAACCGGTGGTTCCCGATTCCTCGGCGACGAACCGGTCGCCGGGACACGCGGCCGCGAGGACATCGAGGATGGCTTTCTCGGCCGCGATATCGGCCTGCGTGGCGAAATCGTCGCCCTGTTTGGCGTAGTGAGTGAGCGGAGCGTGGAACGCCGACCGAATCACTTCCGAAGCGACTTCTGTTGCGTGGATTGCGATTTCACTATCTGAGTGGTGCACCGTTTCCAGGCTACGGACCGTGCCGCACCCCGGCAGGAGAACCAGCGGTCCGCAACCGCGCATGGGCGGTACGCCTAACGGGCCAGGTATACGGCGAGACCGAGTCCGCCGATCCCGACCGTCACCCGCAACACGCTCGGTGGGATCACTTTCACGACCGGCGGACCACACCAGCCACCCGCCAGCGCACCCAGGCCCAGCGCCAGCGCAGCACCCCAGTGCACCGGTCCGAAGGCCGCGAACCCGATCGCGGCGACCAGGTTCGCGATGCCGAGCAGGAAGCTCTTGAGAATCGATGCGCTCCAGATGGATTCGGAGGTACACAGCAGCATCATCGACAGGTAGATCACGCCGGCGCCCGCGCCGAAATACCCGCCGTACACGGATGTGAGCAGGATGCCGACCGGCACGATCCAGGGGGCGCTGAGCTCGCCGACATGGCGGCGGACCAGTGGTTGCACCAGCAGTGCGATCGACGCCATGGCCACCAGGAACGGCACGACCACCTCGAACGCGCCGTCCGGCGCGACCAGCAGGGCGAGGGCGCCGAGCAGCCCGCCCACGGCCGACAGCACCGCCCAGCGCACCAGAGTGGCCCCGCGCCCGATGAGTTCACGTCCGGAATTCGCGGTCGCTCCGACACCGACGGCGACCATGGCGACCGTATTGGTGACATTGGCCGCGACGGGCGGCAGACCGGCTGCCAGCAGCGCCGGATAGGAGACGATCGAGGCCATCCCGGTGACGAAACCGATCAAGCCGGTAAAGAATCCCGCGACGACCAGCAAGGACAAGTCGAGCGCGGTCACGGACCGACTGTACGGTATGACCAGTTGGCAGCAATTCCCGGGCATCCACCGCACGGGCGTGCGCGCGGCCGCTGGACGAGGGCCATCCGGGGCCCACATCGAACACCGCCCGCGGGATCGCGACGACGCGCCGAGGGCCGTGCCAGGATGTCACCGTGCAGATGACGACTTTCGAGCCGGGCGAACCACCCGTTCGACGTAACCGGCTGGACTCCAACACCGTTGCCCGCCTCGACGACGTCACCACCTTCGCCCAGCTGCTCGACGCGTTAGAGCTCGTCCGGATGGATCATCCCGACGCGCGGATCCTCTGCACGCTCGACGATCTCGGCCAGTGCGCGTACACGAGCATGCACGCCACCCTCGGGCTCGTGGAAGACGACAACCACGATCCCCACGCCCCGGACGACCCCGCTGCCACCCACCACGCCGAGAACGCCACGGTCTCCCGGATCGCCGCGCTGCTCGACAACCTGTCCGCCCGCGTGCCCTGGGAATCGTTGCGCGACACCCGCAATGCCTCCGAGGACGAACTCACCGCACTCGTCGCCGCCAACCGCTCCCCCGACCGCGTGGTCGACGACGTCGTCCTGATCCAGCGCGTCCCGGTGGACCGCGACGACCTCGCCATCGCCGGCATCCCCAACGGGTACTTCGCCGACGACTGGAGCACCTACGACAACCACACCGTCATCCGCCGCATGACCACCCACGGCTACCGCCACATCGCCATCGGTGCCTCCCTGCTCGCCTTCGCCCGCCCCACACCGCCCACCCCCGAACAAGCAGCAGCCCTGGTCACCGACCTCACCCACCTCTATGGTTCCGCCACCGCCATCGCCTGGCACGAACTAGCCGTCCTCCTGCCCACCCAGCGCCAGCTCATCCTCGGCTACGCCGAGAACTTCGCCGACGCCCTCACCACCGACACCGAAGGCGCGGCGGGCCAGCCGTAGGGGCGTCCCGGCCGCATCGTCACCGACCTGGTCCGGAGCCGACCTCGGTACCGGCGGTGCGGTCGACAACGAGAATGGTGAAGACGATGGCCGGAACGACCATCAGCGCCGCATTGGAGATCCACCAGATCGCGTTGAAATCTCCGTAGTAGGCCCAGAACGAGATCGCCATGAACCCGGCACAGAAGGTCAGTGTGAGCCCGATGGTGAGGACCACCCAGCCGAGCCGATGACGGCGACTGACCAGGTAGACCCCAACGAACCCGAATACCGCGGCGGCGAGATCGAGTGGGAAGAAGGACCAATTCCATGCCTGCATCATGGGATCGGAGTAGTCACGGAAGGCCGACTCCTTCGGAATCGCGTCGACCGCTACCGCCACCCAGTACAGCATCAGCAATGTGTCGGTGATCAGCAGCAGGATCTTTGCGACCTTCAGGCTCACGAAGCCACCCCACTTCTGACCGGAATTTGCCTGAGCTGCAATCGATTACACGTTGTTCGGCGCGACCCTATCATCGAACTCCTGCGGCGCTGAGTCGTCGCCCGAAAATGCCTCGGGGGGGGGGGGGGGTCCCCGGCCCCCCCCGGCGGACGGTGGTTTTTGCGCGAAGCAACCCGGCCCCCCCCCACCCCCCCCCCCCCC
>NZ_JBHXNJ010000020.1:0-79461 GCF_042719655.1 Nocardia sp. NPDC058518 | reverse complement strand
CAATGAGATCCCGTGGGCGGCGCCCCACACCACAGACACCCCGGGGGGGCGCTGGTGCGCCCCCTAAACCCCCCGGGGGGCGGGGCGACACACCCCCCCCCCCCGAGGCGAATGTTTCAGTGCCCGAACGGAATCGGGCCCACGATCACCAGCCGCGCTCGGCGAGGCGGTGCGGCTGCGGGATGTCTTCGACGTTGATGCCGACCATGGCCTCGCCCAGGCCACGCGAGACCTTGGCGAGCACGTCCGGGTCGTCGTAGAAGGTGGTGGCCTTCACGATGGCGGCGGCGCGCTGCTCGGGGTTGCCGGACTTGAAGATGCCCGAGCCGACGAACACGCCTTCGGCGCCGAGCTGCATCATCATGGCGGCGTCGGCCGGGGTGGCGATGCCACCGGCGGTGAACATGACGACCGGCAGCTTGCCGGTCTGGGCGACCTCGCGGACCAGCTCGTACGGGGCCTGCAGTTCCTTCGCGGCCACGAAGAGCTCGTCTTCGGACAGCGAGGTCAGGCGACGGATCTCGCCGCGGATGGTGCGCATGTGGGTGGTCGCGTTGGACACGTCGCCGGTGCCTGCCTCGCCCTTGGAGCGGATCATGGCCGCGCCCTCGGTGATGCGACGCAGCGCCTCACCCAGGTTGGTGGCGCCACAGACGAAGGGGATGGTGAAGTTCCACTTGTCGATGTGGTTGGCGTAGTCGGCGGGGGTGAGTACCTCGGACTCGTCGATGTAGTCCACGCCGAGGCTCTGCAGGATCTGCGCCTCGACGAAGTGGCCGATGCGGGCCTTGGCCATCACGGGGATGGAGACCGCGGAGATGATGCCGTCGATCATGTCCGGGTCGCTCATCCGGGACACGCCGCCCTGGGCGCGAATGTCGGCGGGCACGCGCTCGAGCGCCATCACGGCCACGGCGCCTGCGTCTTCGGCGATCTTGGCCTGCTCGGCGTTGACCACATCCATGATCACGCCACCCTTGAGCATCTCGGCCATGCCGCGCTTCACGCGGGCGGTGCCGACGGTGTTGGTGGTCTCAGGCGTAGTCACGAATGTCTCCTGTGTCATGGGCGCCAATCAAGTCGCTCGGGGGTGGTGTCACCGTCGATTCTAGAACTGCCCGAATTCGGCCTTCATAGCCAGTTGAGCACCACTGGCCTTGTCACGACCAGCGGCGATGCGTCCATCGCCCACCGCTGGCCTCCTCCGATGGACTGTCACTCACCGTGCCCCGGCTCCGGCCGCGTGGGCTACCGGGCCGGTCGAACAGCACGATCACCGCCGCGACGGCCGCCGCACCGGCCGCGCACCACAGCGCCGCGACCGGGGTGTGCGCACGATCGACGGCCAGGCCGGCGGCGACCGGACCGAGCACCGCGCCGATATTGAGCGCGGTGGTGGCCAACGCCCCGGCCAGACGCGGCGCGGCGGGCGCGGCGGTCCGCACGATCGTCGCGATCAACGCGGATCCGACGCCGAACGCGGCCGCGCCCGTGAGCAATGTCATGACCGTGACCCCGGCCATCGTGTGCGCGGTCATCGCGGCCAGCGCCCACACGCCGACCAGTCCAGCCGTCCCCACGGTGATGATGGCGCGACCGTGGCGGTCGCTGTAGCGACCGGTGAGCGCCACGCCGACGAAGGAGCCGAGCCCGAACAACGCCAGCACCAGCGGGACCCAGACCCCGGTTGTGCCCGCGATCGCGGCGGCGATGGTGCCGAGGTAGGTGAACGCGGCGAACGTCGCGGCATTGACCAGCACCCCGACGACCACGGCCGACCGCACCTCGCGCACGCCGAGCACCGCCCACTCGGACCGCATCGACCGATCCGATGCTCCCACCCCCGCACCGTCGCGCGGCACCATCGACGCCACCGGGACGAGGACCACCGCGCTCACCACGGCGACGGCCCAGAAGGCCGATCGCCAACCCCACAGCTGCCCGAGCAGAGTCCCCGCCGGCACACCCGCGATGCAGGCCACCGTCACCCCGGACACGATGACCGAGGTCGCCCGCCCGACCAGCGCGGGCCCGACCAGACGCGGCAACGCGGCCAGCGCGATCGCCAGGAAGCCGGCATTGGCGACCGCGGCGACCGCCCGGGTAGCCACCAGCACCGCGAAATCCGTGGTGACGGCGCCGACGATATGGGTGACGCAGAAGAGCGCGAGAAACGTTGTCGCCGAACGCCGTAGCGGCCACCGGCCCGCGGTGGCCGCCATCGTCGGCGCCCCCAGCACCATGCCGACCGCGTACACCGAGGTCAGCAACCCCACCGTGCCGAGCGAGACGCCGAAGTCGGTGGCGGTCCGCGCCAGCAACCCCGACATCATGAATTCCGATGTGCCCTGCGCGAAGACCGCGGCAGCCAGCACGAAAACCCCGATGGGCATGTTCGATCAACTCTCCGGATACCGGGACACCACGCGTCGCGCGCGGTGTCCGAGATGGTGCGGCACCGGGCGAATCATGGCCCGGCCGCGAGGAATCGACGATCATCCGGCGTTGCGAACGACACATCGCACCGGTCCGCGGACCGATGGATGGTGGAACGACAACGCCGCCCGACCCGCAGGCCGGACGGCTACCTTCTGGACGCCTCCGGAGAATTCACGCGCTCACCGTAACAACGGCAGGGCGGAGAACGCACGCGGTTATCCGCGGTGCGCCTCAGCGGATCGAGCGCACCACGTGCTTGGTGTCGTCGGCGGCCGCGGTCACGGCCTCGGTGAGCAGTTCGTCGAGGTGATAGGGGTAGACGGCCTCGCCCGCGTCGTCGAGTGCGCGGATGTCGTCGGCGGAGCACCAGCGGTGGTCGGTGATCGTGCGGCGTTCCAGGGCGTTGAGGTCGGCGGGGCGCCATTCGAAACCCGGCGAGCGCAGGGTGAAGAACAGTTCTTCGGAGCGGATGAGTTCGCCGTTGAACGGGAACACCGCGACGCGACGCCACAGCGGACCGCGCAGCGACGCGGGATCAACGCGCTGACCGGTCTCCTCGTAGATCTCGCGGACCGCGGCGTCGCGCAGGTTCTCCCCCGGTTCGACGCCGCCGCCGACGGTGAACCAGAAGGCGACCTCGGGGATCATCGGGTCGTGGCCGCGCAGCAGCAGCACCCGGTTCTGCTCGTCGAGCAGCAGCACCCGCGCGGACGTGCGGGTGATGTGCACGACCAGGCCGGTGGCGGCGGCGGGTGTCGCGCGTTCGGTGATCTCGAAATAGTGCGGCAGCGGTGCGGTGCCGCCCAGGTGCAGGATGCGCACGGGTCTGCGGGTCCGCAGGGCCAGGGTGTCGCGCACGGCGTCGTTGTGGAAGCGGCGCGCGATCAGCACGCGCGCCTCGGCATCGGCGAGTTCGGCCACCAGCTGGGGTCGCAGGTGGTCGATGTCGACCAGGGACAGCGCGGCGGAGAGCTGGTTCTCGATGGTTTCCCGGTCACCGCGGTCGGCGCGTTCGGCACGATCGGCCAGCGCGGCGAGCTGCGTGGCCCGTTCGGCCCTGCGGGCATCGGCGCTCACCGGGCCGGCCTCCGACATGGCCACCGCGCGCGCGACCACGGCGCGACGGGCGAGTGCGGCATCGAGTGCCTGCCAGGATTGATCGGAGCGCACGTGCAGCCTGTCCAGGCGGTTCGCGGTGGAGTAGGCCCACACGCCCAGGGCGAGGACGAGCAGGGCGACCAGCCCGAGTACGAGGACGGTGGTCGCGGAGAAGGTGATCATCCGGCGGCCCGCACCCGGTTGTCGCCGACGGTGACGGTCTCGTACACCCGCAGGATCTGTTCGGCAACGACCGGCCAGTCGTAGCCCGCGACCACCTGGGTGGCGGTGCTGACCAGGCGTTCGCGCGTCTTGTCGTCGGTGAGGAGGGTGTCGATGGCGGTGGCCAGCGCGCCGGAGTCACCGATCGGGGTGAGCAGACCCGCTGTCCCGTCGCGCAGCACGCGCCGGAAGGCGTCGAGCTCGCTGGCGACCACCGGGGTGCCCGCGGCCATCGCCTCGATCAGGATGATGCCGAAACTCTCGCCGCCCAGATTCGGCGCGACGTACACATCGGCGCTGCGCAGCGCGGCTGCCTTCTCGGCGTCGGAGACCTGTCCGAGGAACCGCAGATGCCCCGCGTGCTCGCCTGCCTCGCGGCGCAGCCGCTCCTCGTCACCGCGCCCGACGATGAGGATCTCCACATCGGGATGGTGTTCGATGAGCGCGGGCAGCGCGCCGAGCAGCACGTCCATACCCTTGCGTGGTTCGTCGTAGCGGCCGAGGAACAGCACCGTGCGGCCCGCGCGCGGATATCCGTCGAGCGGCGCACCGCGCGCGAACGCGGACACATCGACACCGTTGGGGATCTCCACCGCGTCGGATCCCAGCGCCTCGACCTGCCAGCGCCTTGCCAGCTCGGACACGGCGATCCGCCCGCTGATCTTCTCGTGATACGGGCGGAGCACACCCTGAAAAGTGCTGAGCACCAACGACTTCGTGGTCGAGGTGTGGAAGGTCGCCACGATCGGCCCCTCGGCGATCTTGAGCGCCAGCATCGACAGGCTCGGGGCGTTGGGTTCGTGGATGTGCAGCACGTCGAAGTCGTTGCTGTCGATCCAGCGGCGGATCCTGGTGTAGGCCATGGGGCCGAACGACAATCGCGCCACCGACCCGTTGTAGGGAATCGCGACCGCGCGGCCCGCCGAGACGACGAACTCGGGCAGCGGTGTGTCGTCGGAGGCCGGGGCGAGCACGCTCACCTTGTGCCCGCGTTCGATGAACACCCGGGCGAGCTCGACCACATGCGCCTGCACGCCGCCGGGGACGTCGAACGAATACGGGCAGATCATCCCGATCTTCACCGCAGGCCCCCTGTGTCCTGCATCCGCGACAGGCGTTCAGGCGACAGGTCGCCCTCCCAGAGCGGTTGCAGCATGTGCCAATCGGCCGGATGCTCGGCGATATTGGCGGCGAACCGGTCGGCGAGAGCCTGCGTCGCGGCCGCCACCCCACCGGAAACATCCAGTGCCGGTTCGGCTTTCAGGCCCCAATTCTCGGTGCCGTCGTCGTCGACGGTGAACCAGCCGTGCACGGGAACCAGTGCGGCACCGGTCTCGATGGCCAGTTTCGCGGCGCCGCCGGGCATCCAGGTGCGCTCACCGAAGAAATCGACCGGCACGCCCTTGCCGGTGAGGTCGCGTTCGCCCATCAGGCACACGATCCGGTTCTGACGGAGTCGTTCGGCGAGTGCGGCGAACGGCGGCTGCTCGCCACCGGTCAGCGGGAACACCTCGAAACCGAGGCTCTCGCGGTAGGCGACGAACCGCTCGAACAGCGACTCGGGCTTCAGCCGTTCGGCCACGGTGGTGAAGTTGTCGTAGTGCTGCACCAGCCAGACACCGGCCATATCCCAGTTGCCCGAGTGCGGGAGCACCAGAATGAGGCCGCGGCCTGCTTCCAGCGCGGCGTCGACATTCTCCAGACCGTCGACGTAGTAGTCGATCGCGCTGTGGTCCATCGACGGCAGCCGGAACGCTTCACGCCAGTAGCGGGCGTAGGAGCGCATGCTCGCCCGCATCAGCTCGTCGGGTACCTGGTCGGCGGGCACGCCGAGGACCCGGGCGAGGTTACGGCGCAACTGTTGCGGTCCGCCGGCCTTCACCGCGCGATCGGCGCCGAGGTCGAAGACCTTGCGCACCAACCCTTCCGGCGCCGAACGCACGAGACCCCAGCCTGCGGCGTAGCCCCAGTCGCTCAACCGATCTTTGAGGCTCACTGGGCCGATCCCTCCGCCGCGTCCGGCTGCGGCGCCGGTGGAATGACCACCCTGGCACCCGGCGAATTGCGCACCGCGAGCACCCGCTGGAACACCGTCACGATGCTCAGCACCGCCAGCACCCACATCGCCACGTACACGGCCCAGGTCAGCCAGTCGATGCCCCAGTGCCCGCCGATGCCGGTGAGCCCGGCGCCGACCAGCACGATGACCAGGCGGTCCGGGCGTTCGATGAGTCCACCGTCGGCGGACAGGCCACTGGCCTCGGCACGCGCCTTGGCGTAGGAGATCACCTGCGAGGTGACCAGGACGATCAAGGTGAGCGCGAACAGTTGCTTGCTGTGCTCGTGGTAGACCGCCCACCAAGCGAGTCCGCCGAAGATCGCGCCGTCGGCCACCCGGTCACAGGTGGCGTCGAGGACCGCGCCGTACTTCGTGCCGCCGCCGCGGGCGCGCGCCATCGCCCCGTCGAGCATGTCGAACATGACGAACAGCCAGATCACCATCGTTCCCCAGAACAGGTGTCCGGAGGGGAACAGTGTCACCGCGGCGGCGATCGTCGCCGTGGTGCCGATCAGTGTCATCGCGTCCGGGGTGAGCCCGGTCCCGACGAGCGCTTTGCCCAGCGGCGCAGTCGCTTTCGCAAACGTCTGGCGGCCGAAGAAGCTGAGCACGGTCTTATTCCTCCCACGCCTCCGCCAGCAGCTGCCGCGTTTCGCGCAACAACTGAGGCATCACCTTCACCCCGCCGACCACGGTGATGAAGTTCGCATCCCCGCCCCAGCGCGGAACGATGTGCTGGTGCAGGTGGTCAGCGAGCGAACCACCGGCCACACCACCGAGATTGAGACCCACGTTGAATCCGGCAGGCCGCGAGACCTGCTTCATCACGCGAATGGCCCGCTGGGTGAAGGCCATCAGTTCCGCGCTCTCGGCGGCCGTGAGGTCCTCCAGGTCGGCCACCCGGCGGTAAGGCACCACCATCATGTGCCCTGGGTTGTACGGGTACAAGTTGAGCACGGCGTAGACATGCTCGCCGCGCGCGATGATCAGGCCGTCTTCGTCCGACATCTTCGGGATATCGGTGAACGGGTGCCCGGTCGCGTCCTTGGGCTTGATCTCACCGGTGATGTAGGACATCCGGTACGGCGTCCACAGCCGCTGGAGGCGGTCGGGCTGGCCCGCCCCGGCGTCGACGATCGAGCCGGCGTCGGGGGCGAGGTTCTCGCTCATGATCCAACCGCCGCGGAGACGACCTCGAACCCAGCGGCTGTGGGTGAGGCGTTCTCGCGGTGGGCGACCCAGGTGGTGATCGTGGCGACCGCATCGGCGACGGGCACACCGTTGACCTGGGTGCCGTCGCGGAACCGGAAGCTCACCGCGCCCGCTTCCACGTCGCGTGCGCCCGCCAGCAGCATGAACGGCACCTTCTGCGCGGTCTGGTTGAAGATCTTCTTCTGCATCCGGTCGTCGCTGCGGTCCACCTGGGCACGCACGCCGGCATCGCGCAACTGCTCGATCACCGAATCCAGGTGCGGGACGAAGTTTTCCGCCACCGGGATGCCGACGACCTGCACCGGCGCGAGCCAGGCGGGGAACGCACCGGCGTAGTGCTCGGTGAGCACGCCGAAGAAGCGTTCGATCGAGCCGAACAGGGCGCGGTGGATCATCACCGGACGCTGCTTGGTGCCGTCGGAGGCGGTGTATTCGAGGTCGAAGCGCTCGGGCAGGTTGAAGTCGAGCTGCACGGTCGACATCTGCCAGGTGCGGCCGAGCGCGTCCTTGACCTGCACGGAGATCTTCGGGCCGTAGAACGCGGCGCCGCCGGGGTCGGGCACCAGATCCAGGCCGGAAGCCTCGGCGACCTTCTCGAGGGTTTCGGTGGCCTCGGCCCAGAGCTCGTCCGAACCCACGTACTTCTTCGGATCCTTGGTAGACAGCTCGAGGTAGAAGTCGTCGAGGCCGTAGTCCTTCAGCAGGCCGAGGACGAACTGGAGGGTGCTGGTGAGCTCGGCGTGCATCTGCTCTTTGGTGCAGTAGATGTGCGCGTCGTCCTGGGTCATGCCGCGCACCCGGGTCAGGCCGTGGACCACGCCGGACTTCTCGTAGCGGTACACCGAACCGAACTCGAACATCCGCAGCGGCAGCTCACGGTAGGAGCGGCCGCGCGCACGGAAGATCAGGTTGTGCATCGGGCAGTTCATCGGCTTGACGTAGTAGTCCTGGCCGGGCTTGCGCACGGTGCCGTCTTCGTTGAGCTCGGCGTCGAGGTGCATCGCGGGGAACATGCCGTCGCGGTACCAGTCCAGGTGACCGGAGGTCTCGAACAGCGCGCCCTTGGTGATGTGCGGGGTGTTGACGAACTCGTAGCCCGCGTCGATGTGGCGCTGACGCGAGTACTCCTCCATCTCCTTGCGGATGATGCCGCCCTTGGGGTGGAACACCGGCAGACCCGAACCGAGCTCGTCGGGGAAGGAGAACAGGTCGAGCTCGAGGCCCAGCTTGCGGTGGTCGCGGCGCTCGGCCTCGGCCAGCAGGTCCAGGTAGGCGTCCATCGCCTCGGTGGATTCCCACGCGGTGCCGTACACGCGCTGCAGGTCCTCGCGGTCCTGGTCACCACGCCAGTAGGCGGCCGAGGAGCGGGTCAGCTTGAACGCGGGGATGAACTTGGTGGTGGGAATGTGCGGGCCGCGGCACAGGTCGCCCCACAGTTTTTCGCCGGTGCGAGGGTCGAGGTTGTCGTAGATGGTCAGCTCGTTGCCGCCGACCTCCATGATCTCGGGATCCGCAGCGAGGTTGGCGCCGGACTTGTCGCTGATCAGCTCCAGCTTGAAGGGCTCGTTCGCCAACTCGACGCGGGCGTCGTCCACCTCGACGACGCGACGCGAAAAGCGTTGCGCGCCTTTGATGATCTTCTTCATCCGCGATTCCAGCTTGGCCAGATCCTCGGGGGTGAACGGCTTGTCGACCTGGAAGTCGTAGTAGAAGCCGTCCTTGATCGGCGGGCCGATCCCGAGTTTCGCGTCGGGGAACTCCTGCTGGACCGCCTGGGCGAGCACGTGCGCGGCCGAGTGCCGGATCACGCTGCGCCCGTCCTCACTGTTCGCGGGAACGGGCTCGACGTCGGCGTCCTCGTCCGGGATCCAGGACAGATCCTTGAGTGCGCCCTCGATATCACGCACGACGACGACCGTGTCCGGCCCCTTCGTGGGCAAGCCCGCTTCCCGTACCGCTGCGCCCGCGGTAGTCCCGGCCGGCACCCGAACGAGAGCGACGGGACTGATGGGTGCAGAGGTGGTCACGGGAATGTTCTCCTTGACGTCGATACCGGGTCCGTCCGGCGGCTCGCGCAGGGGCACCGGCGCGCCGCACCATGCTATCGGCAGCGCCGATGGGCCGTGTCGATGGACCTATGACCGCGTGTTACCGACACGCAGCCGTCTGGCGGCGGCGTCGAGCGACCGGTCGCCGATTCAGTACCGGGCGCGTGCGACTGCGGCCAGCTGTTCGGCTCGATCGGCAGGCGAACGTTTCGGGCAGCTCGTGCACATCTGCCTGCCGGGCACCTCGTAGACCAGGCAGCACGAGGCGCGCCGGACGAAGGTGCGGCCCTCGACGGTGACGAACCGTGGCGCGGGCAGGCGCGAGCCCACGTCCGCCGCCAGCCGGGTCGCGGCCTCCTTGGTGCCCGCGTCGAGCGCCCGGTTGCCGATGGCATCGGCCACGACCGCCCACAGCGACGGAGCCCCGGCCCCGGAAACCGCCGCGACCTGGGAAATCACCGCGGTCAAGGTGTCACGCAAGGCGGTCGCGACCTCCTCGGCCGCCGCCGCCCCGGTCTCGCCGCCCACGTCCGAGCGCACCGAGCGCCCGGTGGCATCGACCGGCACCCGGCGGAATTCCGCGTGCTCGACACCACCGTCCGGACGGACCGCACAGTCGAATTCGCCGAGCGCGGCGACCGGCGCGGGCGTGCCCGCCGCGTAGGCGACGGCGATCTGCTCGACCAAGGTCGAGGCGACCATGCACCACCACAGGGTGCCCGCGACCCGGGGAACATCGGTGCCCCAGGTGTGGCTCATCGCGTCGATCCGGGCCGCGACCCAATCGGGGTCGGTGAGTAGGTGGCCGGGAACGGTGCTCACGACATCAGGGGACTGCGTAACCATGGCCAATCGACTCCGATCCACCCTGCGACCATCGAATATGTACCGAGCAGCCACAACGTCACCATGACGAGGGCGAAGGTGCCCACCGCGCCGAGCACCTTGATGAACCAGCCGCGCGAGGTGTACCAGTCCATGACGATCCGGTATTTGCCGCGCACCCAGTGCAGCGTGTGGTGGGCCCAGACGAACTCGGTGGCCAGGATGCCGAAGCCCGCGAACACCAGCGCCCAGCCGGGTCCGGGGTACGGGATCGTGATGATCCCGATGATCAGCACCAACCCACCGACCACGCCGACGGCGATGCGGTAGCCGACGTTGAGGGTAGGGCGCTGCGCGACGTGTTCCCGGAAGGCGCGCCAGCGGTCCTTGAAGGCGTCCCACCGGCCCCGGTCTGTGACGGACTCGTCGTCCGCGGAGTCGGGGCCGTCGGTGACGCGCTCGGCGGCGGTCGGATCGCTGGTCATGAATTCCAGCCTACGAGTCCGACCGCCGCCGAGTCGCGTCGCGCGTCTTCGCGCAGCTTGCCTCCGCCCTCGCGCACGACGGAGGTGAGCATCAACCGGTGACGGTGAGTGCGGCGTGATCGTCGATCGCGCTGACTCCGTCGAGAGTCACCTCGAGTACCCGCGATGTCGCGATGTCGAAGAACAGCCCCGACACCGCCAACCCGCGCTCGGCAACAGCGCGTCGCACCGCGGGATTGCGTCCCAGCGTCTCTAGCTGCACGGCGACATTGACCATGCTCAGCTGATCCACCTCGTCGTACCCTGCTGCCCTGGCCGCGGCGGCCACGGGATGGCCCGCGAGGAACCGCTGCAAGGTCGGCTCGGCGTGACGCAACCACGAGCTCAGGCCACCCGCGGTGTCGGCCGCGGAGTGGACCGCCTTCATCGCGCCGCACGAGGAGTGCCCGCACACCACCACCGATCGCACCGCGAGACTGTCCAGCGCGAAACTCAGTGCCGCTTCGACGGAATCGTCACCGCTGACCGGCACGAGATTGCCCACATTGCGCACGGTGAACAGATCGCCGGGCCCGCTGTTGGTGATCACATTGGGCACGATCCGCGAATCCGAGCAGGTCAGGAAGAACGAGTCCGGGTCCTGACTGTGGTGCAGCCCGTCCAGGTGCGGACGCACCACGTGGGCGTGGCCGCGATGGAAGGCCGCGACACCGGCGGTCACCGCGTCGCCGCCGGACTTCTGGTGCCGCCACGGACGGAGCATGTCGTCGATGGCGGCGCGACCGAATCCGCGGATCGGTGGCGCGGCCGGGGTGTCGGCCATCCGCGCACTGCCGATTTCGACGAAATCGACACGGCCGCCGCCGCTTTCCTGCTGTCGCTGCCAGTCCTCGATCGCCTCGAACGCGGCGTGGTCGAGGAAGTCGACGGTCATCTCGACCGTCACATCGGCGCCCGCGGGCACCTTCGTCAGTTCGCCCGCCAGCTTCGGCAGCGCGAGGAAGGTGCACGTACCGTCGATGTGGACCTGCCAGCGCCCATCGGGCAGCGGGGCAGCCGTCACCTGCACACGCACGACCCGCCACAGCAGCAATCCGAACGCCAACGCGAGCCCGATGACGACGCCTTCGAGCAGGTTGGTGAACACCACTCCGAGCACGGTCACCACATAGACCAGTAGGTCACCGGTGCGCCGGGCCAACCGGATGTGGGCCAGTTTCACCAGCTGGATGCCGATGACGATGAGCAGGCCCGCCAGCGCGGCCTTGGGAATCTGTTCCACCAGGCCGACCAGCGCGACCGAGAACAGCAGGATCCAGAGTCCGTGCAGCACAGTGGAAGCCCTGGTCCGCGCGCCTGCCTGCACATTGGTGGCGCTGCGCACGATCACGCCGGTGATCGGCAGACCACCGGCCAGGCCCGAGAGGACATTCGCCGTGCCCTGGCCGATCAGTTCCCGATCGAATCCGGTGCGCGGACCGGTGTGCATCTTGTCGACCGCGACGGCCGAGAGCAGGCTCTCCACGCTGGCGATCAACGCGATGGTGAGCACCATCATGGCGACGGCCGACCAGTTGCCCGACGGCAGTTCCGGCAGGCCCAGCGCGTCGAAGACCGACCCGCTCAGCGCGATCCGCTCGACCTCGGGCAGTCCGAGCGAGAGCACGGTGCCCACGAGCACCGCCACCAGCGGACCCGGCACCGCGCGCAGCTTCGGTGGGACGTACTTCCAGCCGAGCATCACCGCGATCACCACGGCGCCGACGAGCGCGTCACCTCCGTGCAGCGACAGCAGCTGACCGGGGAGTTCGATCACATTGCGCAGCGCGGTGCTGTGCGAGGAACCGCCGAGCAGCACATGGACCTGCTGCAGGGCGATGGTGATGCCGATACCGGCGAGCATGGCGTGGACCACCACCGGGGCGACGGCGAGCGCGGCGCGCGCGATCCGGCTGAGTCCGAACAGGATTTGCAGCACGCCCGCGGCGACCACGATGAAACAGGTTACGCGCCAACCGAATTGCGCGATGGATTCGGCGACGACCACGGTCAGACCGGCGGCGGGGCCGCTGACCTGCAGGACCGAGCCGCCGAGCAGGCCCGCGACCACACCACCGATCACGGCGGCGGCGAGGCCTGCGGCGATGGGCGCACCGGAGGCGACCGCGATGCCGAGCGAGAGCGGCAGCGCGACAAGGAAAACGACTATGGAAGCGGGTAGATCGTGACGCAGCAGCGTCTGTTGCCACGTGGGGCGGGATGACTCGTTCGACGGGCTGTCCGCACGGGGCGGGGCATGGTCGTTCTCGACAGACATGACTCTCCTTCGCCGGCTCCCGGCGCTGGGCCGAGGCCGATCATCACAAGGGCGGTGGTGAAGCAAAGGGGGTGGAGCGAAGATTCCGGTGCATCGGCGAACCGGGAACTGGTGGAACCAACCTATTGGTAAAGAATTGGCAAAGCCAGTGTGCCGCACAAACAGTGGGTCTCGCCATAACCGCAGGCAGTCTGTGGTGTGACCCACACCTACCCCCCTTTACACGGGCTCGGCGGCGATCCTGCGGGCCTCGTCGAACCCCGAGATCCCGTCGGCGTGGATCTCGATCACCCGCGCGGTCGCCAGGTCGAAGAACAACCCGGTCACCGCGACACCGCGTTCGGCCATCGCGCTGCGGATCGCCGGATAGTCGATGAGGGTCTGCACCTGCCGGGCGACATTGACCATGCCGAGCTGGTCGACCGGGCCGAAGCCCGCGAGCTCGGCCGCCGTCGCGACCGGATGACCGCCGTGGAACGCGGCCAGGGTCGGCTGGGCGTGCGCGAGCCAGTCGTCCAGGCCCGGCCCGGCCTGAACCTGGCGGTACAGCGCCTCCATCGCACCGCAGGCGCTGTGCCCGCACACCACCACCGAGCGCACGTCGAGCTTGTCCAGCGCGTAGATCAGGGCGGCCTCGACCGAGACGTCGCTGCCACCGACCGGCACCAGATTGCCGACATTGCGGACGGTGAACAGGTCGCCGGGGCCGCTGTTGGTGATGACATTGGGCACGATGCGGGCGTCGGCGCACGCCAGGAAAAAGGTGTCGGCATCGGGCCGGTGTCGCAACCCGGCCAGGTGCGGCCGCATCAGGTGCGCGTGCTTGCGGTGATAGGCCGCGATGCCTGCGGCGATCGGGTCGACGCCGCCGCTGCGCCGCCATGGCCGAATCGCCTCGTCGACCGCCTTGCGCGCGTGCCCGTGTTCCGGCGGCCCGTCGTGGGTGCGGGCCATCCTCGCGGTGCCGAGTTCCACGAAGTCCACTGTGCCGCCGCCGGATTCACGGGCGTCGGCCCAGTCCGAGAGCAACTCGCACGCCGCGTGGTCGAGAAAGTCCACACTCATTTCGACCGTCACGTCCACACCCGCGGGCACCTTCGCCAGTTCGGTCGTGAGCCGGGGCGCGGCCAGGAAGGTGCAGGTGCCCGCGATGCGCACCAGCCAGGTCCCGTCGGTGCGCGGCGCCGCGGCGATGGTGAACCGCACGACCCGCCACAGCAGCAGGGCGAACGAGGCGAGGAGCCCGATCACCATGCCCTGCAACAGGTTCAGCGCGACGACCGCGATCACGGTGACCAGGTAGACGTAGATGTCGCCGGTGCGGCGGGCCCGTTTGATATGCGCCAGCTTCACCAACTGCACCCCGATCAGTACCAGCAGCCCGGCCAGCGCCGCCGTCGGGATCTGGCGGACCAGGCCGACCAGCGCGACCGCGAACACCAGGATCCAGCCACCGTGCAGCACAGTGGCCGCCCTGCTGTGGGCGCCCGCGTTGGCGTTGGTGATGCTGCGCACGATGACCGCCGCGATCGGCAGACCACCAAGCACGCCCGAGACCATGTTCGCCGCGCCCTGACCGCGGAGTTCACGGTCGAAGTCGGTGCGCTGGTCGGGGCGCAATTTGTCGACCGCGACGGCCGAGAGCAGCGTCTCCACACTGGCGATGAGAGCGACGGTGAGCATGGTGAGCACAATCGGCAGCCATCCGCCGTGCGGCAACGCGGGCAACCCGATCCCGTCGAGCAGCGAGCCGTCGAGGCGCACCCGTTCCACTGTCATCGGCAGCACCAGCGAGACCACCGTCGCCGCCACCACCGCGACCAGCGGGCCGGGCACCACCCGTACCCGGCGCGGCAGATACTGCCATCCGATCAGCACGGCGATCACCAGCAATCCGACGAACAAGTCACCCTTCTGCACCGACATCACCTGACGCGGCAGCTCTGCGATGCTGGCCCACGGCGAACTGACCGTCGTTCCGCCCAGCAGCACGTGCACCTGTTGCAGGGCGATGATCACCCCGATGCCGGCGAGCATCGCGTGCACCACCACCGGCGCGATACCCAGCACGGCTCGCGCGACGCGGCTGAGCCCGAACAGGATCTGCAGTACACCCGCCCCGACGGTGATGAAACACATGGCGGCCCAGCCGAATTGCTGGACCGCTCCCGCCACCACGACGGCGAGACTCGCGGTCGGCCCACTGACCTGAACCTTCGAGCCGCCGAGTAATCCCGCGACCACCCCGCCGACGGCGGCCGCGATGAGCCCGGCGACGACAGGCGCGCCGGAGGCCAGGGCGACCCCGAGCGACAGCGGCAGCGCGACGAGAAACACCACGAGTGACGCTGGAAGATCTTGCTGGAGAACCGATTTCAGTGACGCATGTGACAGCGTGCGCGCTGTCGCTGTGGTGGTGCCCGGATCATTGTCGGTCATCATTCTCCTTCGCCGGGGCGGATGGGCTCCCGGTTCATCGGTCGAACATGCACTGGCAATTGATGCTGAGCTGCGAGCGAACGGCGGATCTGCAGCACTACTCGAAAGAGAGCGGACTCCAGACACAGAGTCGCGTCAATAGTAAAGAACTTCCCAAGCATTAGAAAATGTTCTGGGAAGAATGGGACGAAATCGCCGTCGATCTGTGACCTCAGTCACAGAGCAGGCTGTCGGCCAGCTGCCGTTGCGTCGCCTGGTCGAGACCGGCGCGGGTCGCCCACGCGGTGGCGCCACCGTGCTCGGTGTCCAGGTGGATCAGGAACTGGCGCATGGTGGTCGCATCGGCGGCGAAGACCCAGGCGGGGAGCCGATCTGCCGCGTCGTCGGCCGGTCGAACCTCCCGTCCGCTGCGGGCCCGCAGCGCCGCGATGTTCGCGGTGGTGGCGGCATAGTCGGCGATGATGTCGTCCGCGCGCACCCCGGCGACGGCCAGCAGCAGCGCGATCACCACCCCGGTGCGATCCTTGCCCGCGGCGCAGTGGACCAGCGCGGGCAACTGACCCGGGGCCGCGAGCAGGCGCAGCACGGCGGCGATGTTCTCACTGCTGTGCTCGAGGTATTCGCAGTACCGGTCGAACATGCTCCCGTCGGGCGAGACCTCGGTGAGGTCGAGGCGCACCCGGTCCGCGCCGTAGACGTGCAGGTTGCGGTAGTCGGCCACGGCGTCGACCACGGCACCTGTTCCGTCCGTGACGATCTCGCCCGGCGCACGCAGGTCGAC
Source organism: Nocardia sp. NPDC058518 (assembly GCF_042719655.1). Taxonomy (NCBI): domain Bacteria; kingdom Bacillati; phylum Actinomycetota; class Actinomycetes; order Mycobacteriales; family Nocardiaceae; genus Nocardia; species Nocardia sp. NPDC058518. Next base: position 63,536 of record NZ_JBHXNJ010000020.1, on the reverse strand, counting down.
GATCGTGCGCAGTCCGCATTCGGTCAGCAGGAACGACACATCGCCTGCGTCCAGCTCGGTCAGCCGGTCCGACCGCAGTACCCGCAAGCGGCGCACCTGCCGCCCGTCCGTCGTTCGCAAGCCACCCAGGTCCCGCGCGTTCACCGCACCGCGCAGCGGCAATTCCCGGCCCATCGAAGAACTCACACCGTTGGTCATCACAAACCCCGTTCTCATTTTCACAGCACCTGGTCGCAAACGTTGATCAACGGTATTCGGTGCCGAACACCGCGAATTCCGAAATCCACTCTCCCGCAACGACCTTCCGCGCATTTGTGCAGGTCAGGGCGTCGAAGGGGTTTATTCGATCGGGAAATGCGATGGACGGATCGGAATGTTCGATACGAAACGGCAGGGGTCAGTTCCCATCGATACCGTCGGGCACGGAAACTTTCCGTGTCGAAAGGTACGTCGAATGCACCTGACAATCGTCGGAAATCGAGCGGGTATGCCCGCCGACGGCGCCGCCAGTTCGGGCTATCTGGTCGAAACCGGCCAGTCGAGAATTCTGCTCGACTGTGGCCCCGGAATCGCGGTGATGCTCGGCAACTACCTGCACGCGAGCCTGCTCGACGCGGTGGTCATCAGCCACCTGCACCTGGATCACTGCTACGACGTGCTGCCCATCGGCAAACAGGCGATGCGCAGAGCGGCCGATGCCCCGGACCGCCGGATCAAGCTGTTCGTGCCGAAAGGCGCTCGCGCGAAACTGGATCAGCTCGCCGCACTGTTCCCGGTCAAGACCTTCCCCGATCTGAACCGGGCGTTCGACCTGGCCTACGAGGTCATCGAGTACGAGCGCGGCGAGACCCACGCACTCGCCGACTGCACCATCGAGCTGGTGCCCATGGTGCACACCGAACCCGACTGCGGCGTCCGGATCGAAAGCCCCACGGGCAGTATCGCGTTCACCGGTGATACCGGCTGGAACGACAACCTGGTCGCGCTCGCCGCCGATGTCGACATCTTTCTGGCCGAGTCCACTCTCGTCGAGCCGGATCGCACACCGCACGGCCACCTTTCGGCCACCGAGGTCGGGCGGGCCGCCGCTGCCGCGGGTGCGCGCTCGGTGGTGCTGACCCATTTCGGTTCGGCACAGCAGGAGTGGCAGCAGGCTCGACGCGACGACGTGTCCGCCGAATTCGACGGACCCGTCCACCTCAGCGCACCCGGCATGCGGTTCTCGCTGCCCGCCGAACAGCCGCGCTGAGCGCTACACCGCGACGGTCAGTGTCGCGAGGCCGCGCAGGTTGATCCGACCGTTCCACGTCTGATCGACCACCGCGGCCTCGGGAAAGCGGGTCACGAAGCGCGGGAACACGATCCGGGCCTCCATCCGCACCAGGGCGGCACCGAGGCAGTGGTGGATGCCCGCGCCGAGCGAGACGTTCTGGTGCGCGTTCGGCCGATCCAGGCGTAGCCGGTCGGCGTCCGCGCCCCAGAATTCCGGGTCCCGGTTGGCGGCGGCCAGGGCGCCGATCACCCAGCTGCCCGCGGGGATCTCGTGGCCACCGATGTGCAACGGCGCGAGGGTGATCCGGCGCATCAGGTGCACCGGGGTGTCGAAACGCATCAGTTCGTCGACGGCGCCGGCCGCGAGGTCGGGCTCGGTTCGCAGCCGCCGCGCCTGGTCGGGATGCCGCAGCAGCGACAGGATTCCGCTGCCGAGGTGGGTCACCGTGGTCTCGTGGCCCGCGATATAGAGGAACATCACCTGCGAGATCAGCTCGTCCTCGTTGAGCATGTCGCCGTTGTCCTCGGCACTGATCAGCGCGGTGAGCAGATCGTCGCCGGGGGTGGCGCGTTTCCAGCGGATCAGTTCACGGACCATCCCGAACAGTTCCTGGTTGGCCGCCCTGATCCGTTCCTGGGTCTGCGGGCTCGCGAAGGGCTCGAACACCAGCACGACGATCTCGGTGAGCTCGCGCAGCCGGGTGTGCTCGCCCACCGGGATGCCGAGCATCTCCGAGATGATGGTGAAGGGCAGCGGAAAGGCCAGTTCGGCAATGACATCGGCCGTGCCCGCCGCGGCGATGCGGGCCAGCGCCTCCTCGACCAGTTCCTCGACCCGCGGCTGCAGCGATTCGATGGACCGGGGCGTGAAGGCCTTCGACACCAGGCGCCGGAGCCGGGTGTGGTCGGGCGGGTCCTGATCCAGCATCGACAGCCCGCCCATCACGCGGCTCTCCTTGCGGACCTCGGTGCTGCCGCTCTTCCACGCGGGCAGATGCCGCAGGTGCTGCTCGTCGACGGAGTGCGCCGAACGTTGCAGGGCGGCCACGTCGGCGTGCCGGGAGATGATCCAGAATCCGAGCGGATGTTCTTGCGCGGGTCCCGCGGCGCGGAGCTGGGCGTAGTGCGGATAGGGGTCGTCGGCGAATCCCGGTGCGGTGGGGTCGAAGACGAAGGTCTCGGTGCTCATTCCAGGTATCGCTTTCTTGCCGCTGCTCGCATGATCTTTCCGCTGCTCGTCTTCTGCACCGTGTCCGGCGCGGCCAGCACCACGTCCGCGACGGCGATTTCGTGTTCCTGCATCACCGCCGCCCTGATGGCGCCCGCGATGTCGTCGGTGTCCGCGTCGGCGTCGCGCTTGATCTCCTGGACGACGACCAGTTTCTCGCCGTCGCGCCCCGGTACCGCGAACGCCGCGCCACTGCCTGGTCGCAGCGCCGGGTGCGCGCGCTGCACGGTGTGCTCGATGTCGTGCGGGTAGTAGTTGCGGCCACGCAGGATGATGATGTCCTTGAGGCGGCCCACCACATACAGCTCACCGTCGACGACCATGCCGAGGTCGCCCGAGCGCAGGTAGGTGCGCTCGGGATCGTCGGCGCGGCGGGCGTGGAAGGTCTCGGCGGTCGCTTCCGGCAGACCCCAATAGCCCTGGGCGACATGGTCACCCGATACCCAGATCTCGCCGGCCCGACCTTCCTGGCACAGCTCGCCCGTCGCCGGGTCGACGATGCGCAGGTCCTCACCGGGCAGCACCGCCCCCGAGCCGACGAGCGTGCGGCCCCGATCCACCCCGGCCGCGACATAACGTCGATCGGCGAGCGCGTCGATATCGGCATCCAGCAACCGCGGACCCCGGCCCTTCCCGCTCGCAGACACCAGCAGGGTGGCCTCCGCGAGGCCGTAGCACGGGAACACCGCCTGGGCGCCGAACCCCAGTGGCGCGAACGTTTTCGCGAACCGGTCCAGGGTCTGCGCCCGGATCGGCTCGGCGCCGTTGAAGGCGACCTTCCAGCTGCTCAGGTCCAGGTCGGGCAGTTCCCCGGCCGCGGCGCGCGCGACACACGCGTCGAAGGCGAAGTTCGGGCCGCCGCTGGTGTGCGCGCGATAGTGCGAGATGGCCTCGAGCCACCGCAGTGGCCGCCGGATGAAGGTGGTGGGCGACATCATGACCGTTGTCGCGCCGACGTACACCGGTTGCAGCACATTGCCGATCAGGCCCTGATCGTGGAAGAAGGGCGCCCAGCCGACGACGGTCGAGTCCCGGTCGTGGCTGAAACTGTGCCGGATCATCTCCTCGTTGGCCACCAGGTTCCGATGCGTCACCATGACACCCTTGGGCGCGGAGGTCGACCCGGAGGTGTACTGCAGGAACGCCACGGAATCGGGATCGGCGGTCACCGGGGTGAAAGAGGTTTCCGTCGTGGGCAACTCGTCGACGGCCAGCCACTGCCGTGCGGTGCAGAGCGGCTCGAGTACCGGTCGCAGTGTCTCGACCAGCCCGCCGATCGTCAGCACGGCCGTGGGCGCGCAGTCGGCGACGATGGAGCGGGTCGCGTCCTGGACCTTGCCACGGCGCGGCGGATTCACCGGCACGGCAACAATGTTCGCGTAGAGGCAGCCGAAGTAGGCGGTGATGAATTCGACGCACTGCGGGAAAACCAGCAGGGCGCGCTCGCCCGGTTCGCACCGCGAGCGCAGCAGTCCCGCCACCGCCATCGCTTGTTCGTGGAGTTCGCGATAGGTCGTCGTGGTGTGCTCGGCGCCGTTGTCGTCGAGGAAGATGTAGGCGATGCGGTCCGGCTCGTCGACGGCGCGACGCGCGAGGATGTCGGGAAGTAGCTGCACGTCGGTCCTCAGGTCAGGGCGGCGGTCATGATCGCCGCGATAGCCGCGCGATGTCGATGGTGGAACAGGTGATCACCGGTGAACTCGTGTGTGGCGAACGGGCCGTCGGTGAGCGAGCCCCACGCCCACACCTCGTCCGGATCGGCGATCGGATCCTCGGTGCCGTAGAACGTCGTGATGGGGCAGCTGAGCCGGGGCTGCGGCTGGTGGCTGTACTCCTCGGACAACTCCAGGTCCGCCCGGGTCAGCGGCAGCGCGTACCGCAGGAAACTCGCGCTGCGGCCCGCCGCGCCCCACGCTCCCATCGCGGCCATCGCGTCGGCGAAGTCGTTGTCGGGCAGGCGATGCAGGACCGCGCGACTCGCCGCCAGGTGTGGTGCTCGGCGACCGGACACGAACAGGTGGACCGGTGGCCTGCCCGCGACGGTCAGCGCGCGAGCCAGTTCATAGGCGATCAGCGCGCCCATGCTGTGGCCGTAGATCGCTACCGGCGCTTCGCCCGATTCGGCTATCTGGCAGACCAATTCGTCGACCGCCTCGCCCACCCGGTGCAGCGGCGGATGTTGCGCGACGTCCTCGCGGCCGGGCAGCTGGACCCGGACCACCCCGATCTCGGGTCCGAACAGCTCCGGCCAGCGGTTGAACGACGATGCCCCGGCGCCCGCGTGCGGGATACAGACCAGCCGCACCTCGGCGGGCGCGGCGTCGCTGCGCAACCACGATTTGACCAGTCCGGTGCCCGTCATCGTGCCCGCCGCACATCGACGGGAAGGCTTTTCAGGCCGCGCACGATGAAACTGTGGTCCTGCCACTCGAGGTCGGCCGACCGGGGTGCCAGGTCGTCCGAACGGACGAACAGGTACTCGAAGGCGACCTGTGCCTGCAGTTCGGCGAGCAGCCCGCCCAGGCAGCCGTGCATGCCGTGGCCGAATCCGAGATGTCCACCGCCGGTGCGAGTCAGGTCGAACTCGTCGGGCCTGGCGAAGACCGCGGGGTCGCGGTTGGCCGCGCCCAGACACACCAGGATCTGCTCGCCCGCCGAGATCGACGCACCGTCGAGCTGGATATCACGGGTGGCCAGGCGTTTGGTCAACTGCAGCGGAGGGTCGTAGCGCAGGGCCTCGGTGACCGCCGCCTCGACCGATTCCGGCCCGCGGCGCAGCAGCGCGGCCTGCTCGGGGTGCCGCAGCAGGGCGAGCGTCCCGTTGCCGATCAGCGATTTGGTGGTCTCGTTGCCTGCGACGAAACACATGATGCAGACGAACACCAGTTCCTCGTCGGTCAGCACGTCCCCGCCCGCGGTCCGCGCGGCGAGCAACTGGCTGATCAGATCGGTGCCGGGCCGGGCTCGCCGCTCGGGCAACACGGCATCGATGGCCGCGGCGAACTTCTCGACCACCGCGCAGACCCGCTCGAAGTCCCCGGCTTTCATCATGCCGGGTTCGAGCAGGAATCGGATGTCGTGGGTCCACGGCCCGACCTGCGCGCGCAACTGCTCGGGCAGGTCCATCCACTCACACAGCACAGCCACCGGCAGCGGCGCGGCCAGGTCAGCGATCACGTCCATGCCGCCGTCGCGCCAGGCCCGCTCCATCAGGTCGCCGGCGACCCGGGTCACCAGCGGGCGCAGCGACTCCACCGACCGGGCGGTGAACACCCGGTTCACCAGTCCGCGCAACCGCGCGTGATCGGGATTGTCGGTGAACACCAACGACTTCCGGCCGAGCCGTTCGATCTGCGCGACGCTGCAGTGCCCGAGCCGCTCGGCCTGTCTGCTCACCAGACTGGGAATCAGACCGGCGCTGAACGAGCGATCGTGCAGCACCCCACGGACTTCGGCATGCCGGGTGAGCACCCACATGCCCAGCGTCCGGTGCACCGGTTCGGCCTCGCGCAACTGCTGGTAGAGCGGATACGGGTCGTGCCGGAACTCGGCACTGAACGGATTGAACCGGACCCGTGTCCTGGTCGCCGCGACGGGTTCGGGCGAATGCGTGGTCATGCCGACCGCACGCGGTCGGTGAAGAATCCGGTGCGGTAGGGCACCAGCACGAGCCGAAGCAGGCCGATCTTGCCCATCCGGAAACCGAGCGCCGACAGCTTGAGGTAGCGCTCGTAGCGGGCCACCACATCGCCGCCGACGATCTCGGTGGCCTCTGCGCGGTGGGCCCGCAGCCTGCGCGCCCACTGTTCACAGGTCCAGGCGTAGTCGAGGCGCCCGTTGCTGATCGAGCGCACCTCGAACAGTCCCTCGGCCGCGGCGGTGATCTCGGCCAGGGTCGGCAGGTCGGCGTCGGGGAAGATCTCCTGCTGCATGAAAGCACTGGCCTGTTCGCGCGACATGTTCGCGTAGGCGATGGTCTGCAGCGACAGCGTGCCGTCGGGCTCGAGCCAATCGCGGCACCGCGTGAAGAACTCCCGGTACACACCGATCTTCTCGTCCGGCGAATCGTCAGGAGTGGCGAAGTGTTCGAAGGCGCCGATCGAGATGATGCCGTCGAATCGGGTGTCCGGCTCGTAGTGCAGCCAGTTCTCGGTCCGCACTTCGACGCCGGGGTAGGCGCGCGATCGCACGAACTCGGCCTGCTCGGGGCTCAGCGTCAGCCCGACGGACCTGGCGACCCCGGCGTGTGCCAGCCGCTCGAGGATCGCGCCCCAGCCACAACCGATGTCGAGGACGGTCGCGGCCTGCTCGACGTCGATCGCGTCCAGGTGGAAGCGCAGCTTGCGATCCTGGGCGAGTTCCAGTGTGTCGTCCGGGTTTTCGCGCAGTGCGCAGGAATAGGTCAACGACTCGTCGAGCCAGAGCCGGTAGAAATCGTTGCCCGCGTCGTAGTGGTGACGGATCGCTGCGGCGGCCGCGGTGGACCGCTCGGTATGGACCGACATCGCTACCCCACACTCCGCCGGCTCTGCTCGTGCAGGTAGGCGGCGACGGCGTCGAGGTTCGGGTTGTCGAACAGGTCCTCGGGTGCCAGATCGACACCGTAGCGGTCCTCGACCTCGATCAGCAGCGCGACGGCGAGCGCCGAGTCGATGCCGAGGCGGTCGAAATCGGTGGCCGGATCGATGGTGGCGGCCGGTACCTCGAGCAGACTCGCGAGGTATTCCTGGCACCAGGTGACAATGGCTTCTTTACTCGTATCCACGGTGAGAATTCCTTAGATTCGCTTGGCTGCCATGCGTTCGGCGGACGGCATTTTCAGGTCCCAGGCGAGACCACAGAATGCCAGTGTTCTGATGAGCCAGAAACCGGGGTCGAGTCGATACCAGTCCAACCCGAAGGAGGGCGACTCGGGAAACGCGTGGTGATTGTTGTGCCACGACTCCCCCAGCGTCGCCAGGGCGAATACGCCACCGTTGTGGCTGTTCTCGCGGGATTCGTAATTGCGGGTGCCGAACATGTGCAGGAACGAATTGATCGCCCAGACGATGTGTTCGAGGACGAAGATGCGCACCAGCCCACCCCACAGCAGGCCGGCGACGGCGCCGGTCCAGCTCCACGAGACCAGGCCGCCGATCACGGTCGGGATCAGCAGCCCGAGCGCCACCCAGTAGTAGTAGAGGCGGGCGATGCGGACCAGGCCCCGGTCTTTGATCAGGTCGGGTGCGTAGTGCACCACATTGGGGTATTCGTGGCGGCGCATCCACAGGAAATGCGAGTGGGCCAGGCCGCGCAGCGCACCGCGCAGGCCGTCACCGGCGAGGTTGGGTGAGTGCGGGTCGCCCTCACGATCGCTGTATTCGTGGTGGCGCCGGTGCAGGGCGACCCAGGAGATGACCGGGCCCTGGCCTGCCATCGAACCGAGGATCGCGAGAACCCATGACACCCACGGCGCCGCTTTGAACGTGCGGTGGGTGAACAGCCGGTGATAGCCGACTGTGACGCCGAGTCCGGTGAGCAGCCACATCACGAAGAGCAGGGCGAATTCCAGCACACCGAAGGGCCGGACCAGCAGGAAGGCGAAAGCTACGACCGTGCCGATGATCGGGAGAATATCGAACAACAGGAAGTGGCGCCGTTGCAGTCGGTGGATATAGGGACTACTGATCGTTTTTCTGCGCGGATCGGAGTTCATTGTTCAATTCACCTCAGCGGTATAGAAACCGGGCTGAACATTAGTACCGTAACCGTGTGTTCAGCGGTCGGCGACGGCGTGTGACAATTGCCGATCGCCGGATCGGAATTGTTTATGACGGATCAGCGACAGCGCGACACTGATCGCGCCGAAGCCGGTGGCGAACATCCAGATGTGATCGGTACCGAAGACCGCGATGACGGCTCCGCCGATCGCAGAGCCGAGGGCGGCCCCGAGATACATCGCCGACCCGTTGAGCGACAGCAACATCGGTGCCTGCTCGGGGGTCGCGTCGGCGATCATGCTGTGCTGCTGCGCGGGCAGGAAGGCCCAGCCGACCACACCCCACACCGTGACGAAGGCGACGGTGGTCGCCAGGGTGTGCGCGGCGATCGGCTGCCAGGCCAGGTTCGCGGTGAAGATCGTCAACGCGCCCAGAAGTACCGGCCGCGCACCGAATCGGTCGACCAGCATGCTCCCGCCCCACAGGCCGACCATCGCCCCGACGCCGTGCGCCATGATCAGCGCGCCGACATAGGCCGCTCCCACGGCCGGGACCTCGGCATAGATCGGGCCGACGTAGGTGAAGATCATCAATCCCGCGGTCATTCCGGAGATCGTCACCGCGAGCCCCAGCCACACCGGTGGGTGACGCAAGGGTGCGAGGCGCCGGCGCAGCGACACCACAGGTGTGGTGTCGCCCGCCGGAACCGTCCACGCCACACCGGCAGTCGTGATCAGCGCCACCACGGCGACGACGACGAACGCCATCCGCCACGACGACAGCCCGGCCACCCACACCCCGAGCGGCACACCCGCCACGGTGGCGATCGAGATGCCACCGAGGATGACCGCCAGCGCCCGTCCTCGACGGTCCGCTGTGGCCATCCCGGCAGCCGTCGCGGCCGCGAGGGGCACATAGATCCCCGCGACGCACCCGGCCCCGATGCGAGCCACCGCCATCACCCACGGCGACCAAGCCAGCGCGGCAAGCAGATTGACGACGGCGAACAGCGCGATCGCGGTGAGCAGCAGCCGCCGTGGCGAACGCACCCGCAGCGCGGTGACCACGACGGGCGCGGCGAGGGCGTAGGCCAGGGAGTAGCCGGTGACGAACAGTCCGGCACCGGCGACGGAGACCCGCAGGTCGGCCGCCATCGGTGTCAGTACCCCGGCGACGAGGTAGTTGTCGGTCCCGGCGCAGAACGCGCCGAGCGCCAGCACCAGGACCGGCAACCACCGAATCGATGAGGGTTCGGCATCGGCGACGATCACCGGATGCCCGTGCACCTCACCAGGGTTGGGCGTCGGCATCGCGCAACTCCACGGCGACATCGATGAGTTCGTAGATCCGCATGGTCGGCTTCCAGACGCTCGCGTCGGCGATCACCCGGATCCGGCCGGGGCGCCGTTCGACGCTCTTGATGTGCACCTCGAGGGTCATCTGCTCGTCGTCGGCCAGAATCTGCCCGCGATAGCGCCACGACAACGCCACCCCGACCGGGAGGACGAACTCCGCCGCGACCAGCTCGCCGGCGAGACCGGTGTCCACCGTCCACTCCTGCATCGCCTGGATCACCGCCTCGACACCGAGGGATCCCGGCATCACGGGGTCGAGATAGAAGTGGTAGCCGAAGAACCAATCGCCTGCGCCGACCGCACGGGTGGCACGCAGATAGCCGAGCCCGAAGGCGCCTGCGCCGTCGACGGTCTCGATGCGGTCGAGCATCGCCAGGTGCCCGGTCGCGCACGGGATGCCGGTGTCCGCGGCTCGTCTCGCGGCCACGTCGATCACGCGGACAGCGGGGCGCTGCACCTGACTGTCGAGCCACGTCGGCACGAACTCGCCGTTGTCGAGTCCGTTCTGGTTCGCCAGCGCCGGGGCGTTGAAGAAGCCGAACAGCGACTCCCCCGCGTAGAACGGTTCACCGTCCACCGCGAGCTCGTAGGAGAAGGTCTGCAACACGACACCGACCAGGACGGTGGTGTCGATCAGCCTGCTGGTCTGCTGGATCGTCTTGTCCCGCAGGTCGACCTCGCGCAGCACCGTCGCGGAGCCGTCGAGATTGCGCAGACTGAAGTCCTCCTGGGGCGAGGTGAGGGTGGCGCCGAGGAAGTAGCCCAGCAGCAGCGCGGACTGCAGGGAGGTCTCCATGTAGACGACGTTGGGCATGGAGGCATTGGCCGATTCCGTGTAGTACCAGGAGTCGGCGGGCGAGTCGTACTCGGTGTGCGAGCTGCCCTTTTCGAGCCTGCCACGGCGGCCGTCGACGGCCATCACCCGGTCGCAGAGCTGGAGTCCGTGGTTGGGCATGCGCGTGGCCCGGCGGCCCACGTAGGCCGAGAACTCCGGGCCGAGCGCGATGCCGAGGTCGCCGCGGGCGCTGTGGGTCATATGGAACTCGCCGAGCAGGGCACGCTGACCGAAGACGTTGCGGCGGCCGAGGAATCGGGGAATCTCGCCGCCGGCGTCGGGACCGATCGACAGTCCCTGTTCCTCCCTGATCTCCAGGGTGAGGCCGTGGACGCGGGCCACTACTACTCCCGCGCAGCGGATTTCGGCATCGACCCGGAGCCAGGGGCGCGGCAGCAGGTCGATCTGGACCACGTCGGCGACCAGCTCGGCGGGTCCCGCCATCGGTGCGGACACGGTCACTTCGAGTGGCTCGCCCGCCTGGAATCGGGCGCCTGCCAGGCACAGCTGCAGGCCCGCGCGCACCGCGAGGACCTCGGCGGCCTGCCAGGTGAGCTCGGTTGCCGCGGTGACCGGATCGGGGCCATCGATCCGGCACGTCGCCCGCAATCGGCCTCTGGCCCATGGACCTTCGCGGCCGGCGATCTCGAGCACCTCGGTGAGGTTTCCGTGGGTGCCCTCGGTCAGCCGAATGTCGGGGTTGACGCCTTCCTGGTCGTAGGCCGGACCGAAAACGGCAGCCACTTCGCCCCTGCCCAGTGCGGCGAGAGCGGTGCCGTCCAAGGCGGTGATCGGTGTGCGAGCCAGGAACTTGAAGGCATTCATGGTGTTCGCGGGCGGTGGCAGCTCGAAAACCACCGGGTGTCCCGGCGCGGCGGAGACCGTGAGGCCGGTCGCCGGCGCGTGGTCGATCATGACCGCGAAGGACTGTTCGGCCCAGGTAGCAGGGGCGGGTACGGGTTCCTGGACAGTCCGGGCGCTCTGCTCGTGGCGGCCGAGGGTGTCGAGCGCACGCCGCTGCAATGCGGTCTGTACGTCCATCGCCGACAGGTGTGCGGTCACGAGCTCGGACCGAACCTCGTGCAGCAGCGCGGAAATGGGGTCGGCGGGCACGTTGCCCGCCACCACCGGCGCGGTGACCGAGCGCGCCGGTGCGGTGGGTCGCTGTACCGGCACGGTGGACGGCTGCACCGCGGGTACCGAGGGAGCCGCCGGTGCGATGGACTGTTGGGGTGCCGGTGCGGTCGACGGTTGCGGGGCGGGGCTGGTGGCGGGCTCCAGTGCCAGCGACCAGGCGAGGACGTCGAAGGGCTCACCGTCGAAGTCGAGGGTGTCCAGTGGTGTGGTGGTCATCGGATCTCCGTTCCTGACATCGACGATGCTCACGCGCGCTGCTCGCGCAAGCGCACAGCCTCGGCGAACTTCTCGGTCATCTCCGGGGTGGCGATGACCGCGAGATCGGAATAGCGCTGCAGCACAGTGCCGTTCGGCTCACACGCGGTGACTGTCACGGTGACCTCCGTGCCGTTCGCGTTGACGCGCAGGTCGTCGACCAGCACCACGAACGGACCGGCGTCGGGCAGCGGGGCGAAGTACTCGATGCGCCCGATGGACAGCGGCAGGCAGGCCGAGTTCATGAACCACACACCGAGCAGCGCACCGGACTGAATCACGACATCGGCCATGACCGGGCTGTGCAGTGCCCCCTCGTAGTTGCCGGTGCCGATCCGGGTGTCGGGAAGCTCGGCTTCGACGACGAGGCGGCGTTCGGCGCGTTCCAGAATGCGGCGGACTCCCTGCAGCAGGGGCCCGTGGAACAGGTCCGCGGCACGGTAGACGTCGAGCCCGTTCTCCGGCCCCTCACCGATCGCGTAGCCCGGCCAGCCGGAAAGTACCGGGGCAGGCCAGGTTTCGGTGGCCAGGACGAACGTTCCGGTGAAGTGCGACGGCGACAGCGCCTTGCCGGGTTCGTCGCTGCGGATCCAGACCGTGACGCTCAGCCGGTCGTCGACGACCGTGCCTGCCTGCACCTCGAGCCGGTAGGAACGCTCGTCCTTCCCGTCGTACACGATTCCCCGAAGTACCTCGAAGCCGGTGCATTCCACGACCCGCAGGCCGGGGTTGGCACGCTCGAGCACATTGATCGCCCAGCCGAGTCCGGCGGCGGCCGGGAACACCGGGAACTTGCCGACTCGATGGTCGCCGATCACCGGGTCCGCGGCCAGTGGTGCGAGATCGCGGTAAGTGGTGAAAGGGCTTGTCGGGGTGAGGGTTACCGCTGTGGCCAGCGGAGCGGCCGGACCGACGAGCACCGACACGTCGTCGGCGCGACCGGGGCCGAACTGCTCGGCGAACATCCGGGCACCGGCGTCCATCCCGAGCAGGGCGACACCGCGGGCGAGGAAGACTTCGCGCAACTGCGGAGTCACCATGCCGCCGTCCCAGGCACCCCAGTTGACGGTAGTGACATGCCCGGCGAGACCTTGCCGTCGCCAGCTCACCGCGGCCCGGTTGAGGGCTTCGTTGGCGACCGCGTAGTCGGCCTGACCCGGATTGCCGTAGACCCCGGCCACCGACCCGAACAGGATGAGATGGCCGAGCGTGGCGTCGCGCAGGGCGCTGACCACGTTGTACAGCCCGTCCAGCTTGGTAGCGAGAACGAGGCGGATGTCGTCGGCTGTTTTGGCGGGGAGCAGGGAATCGGCCAGTGCGCCCGCACCGTGCACGATGCCGGTGACCCGGCCCGCGTCCTCGGCGAGTGCGCGCTCGGTGGCTTCGGCATCGGTGATGTCGACCGCGAGGTAGCGCACCCGTGCGCCGGTCTCGGCCACCGCTTCGACGGTCGCGCGGATCTCACGCTGCGCCAGGAGGTTTCGGGTGATCCGGTCGACCTGTTTCGGTGTCGGCTGCTCACCCGCGGCGCGCACGGCGGCGATGGCGGCGGCCTTGAGGGCGTCGTCGGCGACACCGGCCGCCCATTCCGGTTCGTCCTCGAGTTCGGTGCGTCCGAGCAAGAGGAACTCGCAGGCCCGGCGAGCGGCCAGTTCACGAACACACCGCGCGGTCACACCCCGTGCGCCACCGGTGACGACGAGAACGTCGTCGGTGGTGAGGGCGAGTTCGGTGGCCGAGGCGGAACTGTCGACCGCCTGCGGGCGCAGCGTCCAGCGGGTGCGGTCGGCGTCGACCCCGACTTCGCGAGCGTCGATCGCGGCGTCGTCGAGTTCGGCGAGGAAGGAGACGATCAGTGCCTCGTCGCTCAGCTGCGGCGAGAGATCCAATGCCCGGCAGAACAGTCCGGGCGCTTCCTGCGCGAGGGTCTTCACCAGACCGCTGACCCCGCCGACAACGGCGGCGGCAGCCGCTCGTTCACCTCGGTGGCCGAGCACGCCGTCGATTCGGGTGAGGGTGACGAACGCCGCTCGTGTACCGGCTTCGGCGGTCGCCACCAAGCGGTCGTGCACCAGCGTGGCGGTGTGGATGGTGTCGGCGAGCCGGTGACCGCCCACCAGCCACTGGCTGTCCGCGGGCAGCACGGTCAGGCACAGATCCAGCCGCGCAACATCTTTCAGCGCGGACTCGATCGCCCCCTGCACGGTGGCGCCGTCCCATGCGGCTACTCCGGCGTCGTCGCGGGCAGCGACGGTGGCCGTGTGCACGGTCCATCCCTGATGCTCGAGGCCACTCGCGAGAGTCGCCGCGGTGTTGTCACCGTGGTCGACGATCAGGGCTGTCCGCTCTGCGGCGTAGAGCTCGGTGACGCGGTCGATGTCGGGAAGTTCGACCGGCACGATCCGCAGCAGCACTGGATCGTCCTCGATCCCGGCGCGGTCGGTCCCCGGCTGAAGTCCACGTTCGCTGTCCTGCACGGCTGCTGAACCCGCGGCCACTGCGGGCGCCGGGGTGGCGGTCGGTGCGGGCGCAGCGGAGCCGGCGACGAAGTCGACGATGTCGCTCAGGGTCCGCAGCTCCGCGACCTGCTCGGGACCGACAGCGGGCACACCGTCGATACGCTCACCGACCGCACCCATGATCTGAACCCGCTTGATCGAGTCAACACCCAGATCCGCTTCCAGATCCAGCGACAGTGCCAGCATCTCCGGCGGATAACCGGTCTTCTCCGAAACCACCTGCACGAGCACCGACCACACCGCGTCGGCATCGACCACCGATCCGGTCGCCGGTTCTCCGCGCGGTGCGGAAACCGCCGAGGCGGCGACGAAATCGACGATGTCGCTCAGGGTCCGCAGTTCCGCGACCTGCTCGGGACCGACAGCGGGAACACCGTCGATGCGCTCACCGACCGCACCCATGATCTGAACCCGCTTGATCGAGTCCACACCGAGATCAGCTTCCAGATCCAGCGACAGTGCCAGCATCTCCGGCGGGTAGCCGGTCTTCTCCGAAACGACCTGCGACAGCACCGACCACACGGCGTCGGCATCGAGCGCCGGACCGGTCGTCGCAGACGCGCCACTCGGCCCCGAAACCACCGATGAGGCAACGAAGTCCACGATGTCGCTCAGGGTCCGCAGCTCCGCGACCTGCTCCGGGCCGACAGCGGGAACACCGTCGATGCGCTCACCGACCGCACCCATGATCTGAACCCGCTTGATCGAGTCCACACCGAGATCAGCTTCCAGATCCAGCGACAGCGCCAGCATCTCCGGCGGGTAGCCGGTCTTCTCCGAAACGACCTGCGACAACACCGACCACACCGCGTCGGCATCGAGGGCCGCGGGCTCGGTCACCGCGACGGCCACGGGCACTGCAGCGGTGTCGACCGCCCGGTGCGCCGAGTCTGCGGCGAAATCAGGAGCCGGATTCGGCTGTGGGGCAGCCGATTGCGGGTGCGCCTCCGGAACCGTAGGCACCATGGGCGCCTGCTGGTCGAGACGCGCTGCCGCGTAGGTGTGGCTGCCGTTTCCGTTGCCGGAGGGGAGTTCGGCGTGGAAGCCGTTCGTCCCGTTCCGACTCGGGGCTTCAACGCTCGGCGCCGGGGATCCGAGCTCGAGGCCGGACAGCGAGGCGAGGATCTCGTTGACCCGGACGTGGGTCCGGCCGATCGCCAGGCTCTGCTCCTTGATGGCGTGCACTGTCGCGTGGAGGCGATCATCGGCACCGCCCGTGCGCTGCGCGTCGCGCAATACCGAGACCAGTCCTTCGGCGACCTCGAGCTGGCCCTGCGCGTACCGGCTGTGGATGTCGAGGTGCTGCTGGGCGGCCGCGTCGAGTCCCGTCCCGTACTGACTTCCGACGGTCGACCCCGCCTGAACCTGCGCGGAGGCCGGAGCTTCCACGGTCACCAGTTCCCGAGTGGCGGTGGGCGTTTCCGTAGCCGCCTGCGCCTGAGCGGCGGCGTAGGTCTCGGCGACGACTCGCTCCTGCGCCGCCGCGTGCGCTTGTGCGACCACCTGCGCCTGTGCCGCGGCCTCGGTCTCGGCGGCTACCCGCGCCTGCGTGACAGCTTCCAACACGACGTGCTCCTCGATTCCCTTGCGGTAGAGCTCCTTACGAGATTCCGGCACGAAGTCGCGGCCGTTGAGCCGGACAACCATGCCGGGCGCCTCCGGCACGGCGAACGGTGCGGCGTCGTGGCGGTGGATGTCGACGATCGGCGCACCGAGCACCGCCAGCTGCAGCGCGGCCTTCTTGAGCGCCACATCGCTGTCGCCGGTCGGCCCCTGGTCGGTCGAGAGGGCGATGACCTCGGCGCCGAGGGTCCGGCGCACCAGCGAGGTGAGCGTGGCCTTCGGCCCGAACTCGACGAACACATTGCAGCCGTCAGCCTGCATGGCCCGCAGGCCCGCCACGAACTCGACGGTTTCGAGCAGCTGCTCGGTGAGCACCTTACGGTTGGTCGCGACGCGCGCACCGTATTCGGCGTCACGGGAATTCGCGTAGATCTTGGCCTTCGGAGCGCGAATACCGACACTCTTCACCGCGGCCTTGAACGGCTCGACCGCGTGGGCGACGTAGCGGGTGTGGAACGCTCCGGCCACCGGCAACTCGCGCACGGTCAGCCCGCGCGCCCGGCCCGCCGCGACGAATTCCGCGACGGCCGCGGTGCCGCCACCGACCACCACCTGGTCGGGTGCGTTGTGATTGCACACGCTCACATCGGGATGATCGGCGAGGATCGCGCTGACCTGTTCGCGGTCGGCCTGCACCGCGGCCATCGTGCCCGCGTCGGCGTCGGTGTCGATCGCCATCGCCGCGCCACGCGCCCTGGCGAGGGTGAAGTAGTCGGCGGTGTCGAGCGAATCCACCGCCCACAGCGCGGTCAGCTCACCGAAACTGTGGCCCATGAATCCGGCGCAGGTCAGGCCGCGCTCGGACAGGAACCGGTACTGCCCCACCGACAGCGCCGCGATCGCGGGCTGCGCGAATTCGGTGCGCCGCAGCATCGCCTCCTGGGCGTTGCGCACCTCGGGGTCGAAGACCGGCGCCGGGAACACCACCGCGGCCGGCGGCCGGGCCGCGTCGGCGAACACCGCGTTGGCCTCGTCGAAGGCGGTGGCCACGGTGGGGTTGTTCAGCACCGCGGACAGACCCATGTCCACGTACTGACTGCCCTGACCGGCGAACAGCGCGCCGATCTTCAGATCGGGCATGGCACGTCGGCGGTAGACGATGCCACGCGGGTGAGTCCACTCGTCGGCGTCACCGGCGAGTTCGGTCACCGCCAGCGCGCGCAGCGCCTGAGCTTCCTCGTCGTCGCGCGCCACGAATCCGACGCGGGCGTGCTCGGCCGGAATCCCGGCGTCGCCGTTCGGGGCGGCGCCCGAGCTCAGCAGGCTCGCCAGTTCGGTCGCCGAGGCGGCGTGCCACAGCTGGACCCGCGCGGTGCGGTGCATCGTCAGCGCGTGTCCGCGATCGCCACCTGCCTCCTCGAGGATCGCGTGGAAGTTGGTGCCGCCGAAGCCCATCGCCGACGCGGCCGCGCGACGCTGCGGCCGGTGCGGATCGCGGATCCACGGCCGGGTCCTGGTGTTGATGTAGAGCGGCGACGAGTCGTCGAGTGCCTTGTTGGGCGCGGTGACATTGATCGTCGGCGGCAGCACCTTGTGATGCAACGCCAGCGCGAGCTTGATCAGGCTGGCCGCACCGGCGGCGCCCTTGGTGTGGCCGATCTGGGACTTCACGCTGCCGATCGCGGCGTATCCGGTCTCGTCGGTCGCCTCGCGCAGCACCGCGTTCAAGGCGGCGAGCTCGGTCTGATCGCCGACGCGGGTGCCGGTGGCGTGCGCCTCGAACAGCCCGATCGTGGCGGGCGAGCAGTCCGCGTCCTCGTAGGCGCGGCGCAGCGCCGCCTGCTGTCCCTCGGCGCGCGGGGCGTAGATGCTCTTGAAGCGCCCGTCGCTCGAGGATCCGATGCCCTTGATCACCGCGTACACCCGGTCACCGTCGCGCTCGGCGTCGGCGAGGCGCTTGAGCGCGATCATGCCGATGCCCTCGCCGACCAGGGTGCCGTCGGCACTGTCGTCGAGCGGCTTGATGACGCCCGAGCGCGACAGCGCCCCGACCTTGCTGAAGCACAGGTAGCCGAAGATCGAGTTCTCGGTGTCACAGCCACCGGTGATCATCATGTCGGCGCGACCGGACACCAGTTCGCTGATCGCGACATGGACCGCCGACAGCGAGCTCGCGCACGCCGCGTCGACGGTGCAGTTCATGCCGCCGAGGTCGAGCCGGTTGGCGACGCGGCCCGCGATCACATTGCCCAGCAGACCGGGGAACGAGTTCTCCTCCCAGGACGGGAAGGCGTCCGCGTACTTCTGCGCGATCTGCTCGGCGTCGGCCTGCGTCAGCCCGCAGCTGCGGATGACCTCCTTGAGCACCGGCGTCGACAGGCGGGCGGCCAGTGGGTGCGACAACGTCGTCGGTCCGGCGACGCCGAGGACCACGCCGGTGCGCTCGGGCCGGTACCAGTCCGAGCCGACCGCGCCCGCGTCGGCGAGCACGTCACGCGCCACGAGCAGGCTCAGCAACTGCACGACCGTGGTGACCTCGAGCTGGTTGGGCGGCAGCCCGAACTCGGTGACGCTGAACGGCATCTCGGGCACGAAACCGCCACGGCGGCAATAGGTCTTGTCGGGCACCGTCGGGTCGGCGTCGTAGTAGTCGTCGAGGTTCCAGTGCGTGGCCGGAACGTCGGACATGCAGTCCGCGGCGTCGACGACGTTCTGCCAGAAGTCACGGAAGTTCGCGGCCATCGGGAACAGGCCGCTCAGTCCTACGATCGCAATCGGAGTATCGGCTAATCGCCGCGTCATGGCCGGGTCTTCGGAGGGCCGAAGGTGGTCGTTCATGTGCTATCCCTGTCTTCTACTCAGAGTTGCGAAACTCGCACAGTCCGGACCTCGTCGATGAGGTCGGCCATCGCCGTGCCGATGAGCTGATGGCCCGCCGGACTCGGATGCATGCCGTCCGGGGACCACATGACCGGGTCCGCGGTGATGGGTGCGTTCACCAAATCGAGTCGCACGAGATCGAACTCGTGGACGAGGTCGTCGAGATAGTCGTTGGCTTGCGCGAATCGCGACCGCAAGACCGTGCGCAAGGATTCGGGCAGGCCGGGCAGGCGGTCCGGAATATTCGGCCAGTTCGTGGTGAACACCAGCCGATCCGGGCGCGCCAGCCCGGCATAGATCTGACGCAGGTTGCGGCGGAACCGATCCCGGTCGTAGTCGGTGACCAGGTCGTTTCCGCCGACGATCACGCCGATCAGCGGAGCATCGGCGGCGAGAGCGACCGGCAGCTGCCGATCGATGACATCTTGGGTGGTGGCCCCGTAGGAACCGAGGTTCAGTGTCGCACCGGAGATTCCGAGCAGGTGCTCGACGCGGGTGACAAATCCCGCGAAGGAGCCGTCGGCATTGACCGAACCGCCGCGCCCCTCCGCGAAACTGTCACCGAGCACCATCAGCTCATGCGTTTGCACCGAGCAATTTCGCGATACGTTCCGGCGCGAAGAATTCCTCGCCGGTCATTCCGCCGCCGACCATCGCGTAGAAGTCCTTGGTATATTCTTCGTTGCTTTCCAGCGCGCGGAAGACAGCCAGCAATTGCGGGGTCAGTTCGAGCGTGGAAATCGTGCAGGTGAATTCGAAACTCGACTGCGATTTCTCGTCACGCTCGCGCTGGTAATCGGCGAGCGCCTCGGCCATGGGGCGCTGGTCGGTCAGACCTTCGTGCACCCGCTCCGCGAGCAGTGCCGCGTAGTCGAACGCGTCGGAGATCCCGAGCCCGGTGAACGGGTCCTTGTGGTAGCCCGCGTCCCCGACCAGTGCCCAGCCTTCGCCGTGCGACTGACGGCGGTAGTTGTCCGGATACCGCATCGGGTAGAAACGGTCCTCACGCTTGCCCTTGGTAACCAGTTCCTCGGCGAACTCGGGCAGGATCTCGCGGGCGACCTTCACGAAGTTGGCCTCGACGTCGGCGCGGAAGTCCGGGTACGTCTCGATCTTGCGCATGACCGCGACCAGGGTCTGGTCGTTGTGGGTCGGCCAGATGCCGATCTGCTGCTTGTCGCCGATGCGGCTGTGGAACGAAGGCTGCGACAGGCCGCTGTAGTAGGTGTAGTAGACGAAGCACTCGGCCGCGACCTTCGTATACGTCTCGGCGCCAACGGCATTGGCGACGAACGAGTTGGTGCCGTCCGCGCCGATCACGATGCGGGCCCGCTCTTCGGCGATCTCGCCACCGGCCACCGAACCGCGGATACCGACGACCGCGCCGTCCTCGATGATCAGCTCGCTGACGGTGTAGCCGGTGCGAACCTCGGCGCCGGCCGCCTCGGCGCCCTCGACCAGGATCGCGTCGAGTTCGGTGCGCCGCGGCGCGTAGGTGGCGTCGATCCCCTTGATGGGATCGGCGAAGCCCGCGATGACGATGTCACGGTAGGACACCGTCATGTGCTTGATCGGCGGCACGCCGGTGGCGATCAGCTTGTCGAGCAGACCCCACTCCCGCAGGCGCGCCACTCCGCGCTGCTGAATGTAGTGCGTCGAGATGGTGTCGCTGGGGAAGGTGGCACGGTCCACCACCAGGACCCGATGCCCCTGCCTCGCCAGCAACATGCCGACCGGTGAACCGGCGCACCGCGCGCCGACAACAATCGCGTCATACATCAGGGTGACTCCTCAGTAAATGAAACGCTTATGGCCCCGGTAGCGATTTTACGGAGTCGAACCGCACGATTCGCGTACCGATTTCCAATCGGATTACATGAATAGGTGTTCCCGAACAATGGCGTCGAGTATTAGCGATCCGGCAGCTCGGATGAATAATTGAATTCAACTTCCGTTCATCACGCAAAACGGTTGGATATGGGCTAATTGGGGCATGCCAACTGGAAATGAACCAGCCCCCGGAATCGCCGCAGCGCAGGCTCGGCTGACGAATATGACCGGTGCCGCGACGCCGGACTACGAACAGATCCGCAAGACCGTCGACACGCTCGTGCCGTTCGTGAATCTGGTGGGGGTGCGCATGACCGAGCTCGGCCCCGGCTCGGCGGTGGCCGAGATCCCCGAGGCGCCGCAGATGAGCAATCACCTCGGCACAGTGCATGCGGGCGCGTTGTTCCTCGCCGCCGAAGTAGCCTGTGCCGGCGCGTTTTCCGGCATCATCGCCCCGCGCATCCTGCATGTGCGAACGTTCGTGCTGCGCAGCACCAAGGCCACCTTCTTCCGGCCTGCCCGCGGCCGGATCCGCGCCAGTGGGACGGTGAGCTCCCCGATCCTGGCCGACGTGGTCGGGCGCAGGACCGAGGAGCAGTTCGATATCACCGGAAAGGCCCTGCTGCACGACGACAGTGGTGCCTTGCTCGCGAAGGTGGATCTCGAGTACTTCTGCTGGCTGGCCGCGGGTCAGCCGGGGTAGAGCTCGGCGATGACGGCGGCGAAGTCGGCTTCGATCGCCGCGCGGCGCAGCCGCAACGACGCCGTCAGCTGACCCTTCTCCATCGAGAAGTCCTCCGCGAGAACGGCGAACCGGCGAATCGACTCCGCACGGGAGACGAGCCGGTTCGCCGCCTCGACCCCGGCGGAGATCTCCGCGAGCAACCGGTCGTCTTCGGTCGGGACACCACCGGACAGATCGACTCCCCGCTCCGCGGCCCAGCGGGCCAGCACCACCGGATCGACGGTGATCAGGGCGGTCACATACGGTCGGCCTTCACCGACGAGCATGCAGTTGCTGACCAAGGCGTGCAGGCGAACCCGGTCCTCGAGCGGCGCGGGCGCCACGTTCTTGCCACCGCTGGTGACGATGATCTCCTTGCGCCGACCCGTGATGAACAGGAATCCGTCCTCGTCGAGCCGGCCGAGATCACCGGTGGCCAGCCAGTTCTCGGCCGGGTGCCCGCCATCGGGCCAGTACCCGGGGAAGACCTGCGGGCCACGGACCAGGATCTCGCCGTCGTCGGCGATCGCGATGGTCGTGCCCGGCACCGGCCTGCCGACCGCCCCTGCCCGATTCGCGTGCGGCGCACTCATGCTGACCGTCGACGAGGCCTCGGTCAGGCCGTACGCGCCGATGATCTCCACACCGATCCCGGTGAAGAAGTCCGCCGTCGACGGTTCCAGCGAGGCGCCGCCCGCGACCATGTGCTCGAGTCGTCCGCCGAGCATGCCGCGCCACTGCTTGCCGATCTCCGCGTCGATCACCGCGCTCGCCGGAGGCTGTTGACCGCGCCTGCGCGCATGACCGACAGCGATCGCCGCCGCCTCCGCGGCGTCGTACCGAGCACTGCCGAGCGCCTGACGCGCTGCCTTGCGGATCTTCTCCAAGACGTACGGGACGCCGATCAGGAATGTCGGCCGAAAGATCGGCAGCTCGGCGGGCAGTTGCGCGGGAGTGGCGACCAATCCCGTTCGGACCCCGGCCAATACACAGCCGAACTGCACGACCCGCCCGTACACGTGCGCGAGCGGGAGGAACAGCAGTGTCGACGCGGGATCGGTGGGGGTGCGGCGGAACACGGTGTCGAGGAGCTCGACCACGTTGGCCGCGGCGGCGAAGATATTGCGGTGCGTCAGCAGGCAGCCCTTGGGGACGCCGGTCGTGCCGCTGGTGTAGACGATCGTCGCGACCTCGTCGGCGCGCACCGCCAGCCGACGCTCGCCTGCCTCGGCGTCGGTAATCGGTTCGCCCTGCTCGATCAGCGTCGGCAACGACGAGCCGAGCAGCCAGGCCCGGCCGCGCAGGTCCTCCCCCGCGGCCGCACCGATCAGCTCGCACTGTTCGGTCGTCTCCACGAAACACGCGCTGGGGCGGGCATCGGCCACGATGTGCTGGATCTGCTCGGCCGAGGACGTGGGATACACCGGTACTGCCAGCGCGCCCACGCTCAGCACGGCGAAGTCCGCCGCCGACCATTCGAAACTTGTCCCGCCGAGGATCAGCACCCGATCGCCGACGCCGATCCCGTTGGCCAACAAACCTTTCGCGAGCCCCAGGACGAGCCGCGCGAACTCGTCGTAGTCGACGTCGAGCCAGCCCTCGGCCGTTTTGCGGCTGAACACAACGGCCGACGGGTCGGCCGCGGCCTTGCGGAACACCACGTTGGCCAAGTTGTCGTCATCGGCCATGGTGACCAGTGGCGCGACACTGTATTCCTGCGCGACCCGCGGCCCCTGCACGGCACTGTCTTCTTGCACGGCGCTGTTTCCCTGCACAGCGCTACTCATCGCGACTCGATGCCGGTCAGCGGGGCCGGAACGTAGGTCGAGCAGCTACCCGGCAGCCGTACGCCCGCCGCGCGCAACTGACTCACGCGGGTGGCGAAGGCCGCACCGCGCATGATCTGGAGCCCGACCTCGGCGACGTGGCGGTGCGCCGGTGCGGCCAGGTAGGTTCCGGCGACCCAGTCGTTGAACGCGCCCATCGCGGGCCCGCACCAGATCTGATAGTCGAGGGTGCGCTCGGGCGTCGCGGCCGTGCTCCAGCCGGACGACCGGCCCAGATACCACCGGAAGATCAGTGCCATCCGGCGTTTCGGGTTCCCCTCGGCGCGCGCGATCTGCTCGGGGTCGCGCTCACGGAAGTAGCCGAGGCAGTCGTTCCACACCTCGTCGAACGAGCGGGCCAGGATCCGCTGCTCGATCTCGGCGCGCTCGGCGGCGGGGATCGCCTCGATGCCGTCGTAGCGCCGGTAGGTGTCGTACAGGCGCCGTGCCCGGCTCGCGAACATCGTGCCGCGTTGCAGCACCTGCACATCCACGCCGAGTTCGAACATGTCCGAGGAGGGCGCCATGGTGGTGTCGGCGACGCCCGCCGAGGCCAGCAGCCGCTTCGCCGTATCGGATTGCGCCGCTTCGACAGTGGCCTGGTTGACCGATCCGGTGACCACATAGGAGGCACCCATCCCGAAGGCCGCCGCGGCGGCCGCCGGGGTACCGATACCACCGGCCGCGCCGACCCGGACCCGCTGGGCGTAACCGTATTCGCGCTGGATCCGCTCGCGCACCGCCAGCAGCGAGGGCAGCAGCACCACCAGCGGACGACGGTCGGTGTGGCCACCGGAATCCGCCTCACCGGTGATGTCGTCGGCCATCGGGATCGATCCCGCCAGCTCGGCCTGCTCGGCGGTGATCTCCCCCGCCTCGAGCAGTCCGCGCACCAGATGCTCCGGTGCCGGTCGCAGGAACAGTTCGGCGACCTCGGCGCGAGACACCTTGGCGATCACCCGGTTTCGGGCGACCACCTGACCGTTCGGGTCACGGTGCAAGCCGGCCAGCCGGTAGCGCACCACCTGCGGGGTCAGGTCGAGGAACGCCGACGCCTCGACACAGCGCACCTCGTGCCGCAGACACGCGTCGACGATCGCCCGCTCCAGCGCGGTTTCACTGGGGCTGTGGATCAGGTTGCAGGCGAAGGGTTTTCCCGGTGCTTCGCGGCCGATGGTGGCCAGGGCCTCATCGATCCGGGCAGGCAGCACGCCGGCGGCACCGAACGAGGCGAGCATGCCCGCCCGTGCCATCGCGACCACCATCGAGGCCGAGGCGATCCCGTTGGCCATCGCGCCGGCGTGGTAGGCGTAGCTCACCCCATGGGTCTGCCGGAACTCGTTGTTGCCCAGCGCTTCCGGCCGCAGCGCCGGCGCGGCGGCCAGCACTTGCGCCCCGCGGGCGGCACCGGCGTCAGTGGTCACCGCGACACCGCGATCGTCACGTACCACGAAGACCGGCTTGTCCAATTCCGACAGCGCACGGTAGATGGAATTGTCGTCCCTGGCGAGTGCCGAGGGTGCAAGGGAAATCGTCACTGTGCCAATCCTTCTGAGAGCCCGAGGGCAGAGGTCACTGTCGGGAGGTCACCGTCGAGAGGTGCCACCGACGGTCGTCGCCGCGAACGACGACCGCCGTCGCCGCGGTCGGCCTTCGTGCGGCGAGGCGGCCGGTCCGCTCGTCAGCGGGGCGGTCGGCCTTCGGCGATCCAGGCCGCGACGGTCGGCGCGAGGACTTCGCTGTCCTTCACCCACGACGCATGGCCGATATGGGTCATGCCCGAGGTCCGGTCGATGTGCCAGCGGTGCTGCTCGGCCGCGCGCATCCGGTTGCTCAGGAAACGCACCGTCGACTCGGGGCCGAGCGGGTCGCCGTCGAGCGAGATGAGCAGCACCGGCAGCGTGAATTCGCGCAGCAGACGGTCGTAATCGCGGGTGCTGCCGCTGGGCCGGTAGCTGCCGGTCCGCAGGTGCCGGGCCCAATCGAGCATGACGCCCGCGGTCATCGGCCCGATGCCGCCACCGCCGGTCCACCGGCCGCGCAGCCGGGTGACCGCACCCACCGACAGCCCGCGCGCCAGCACCTCGAGGCGCCTGCGCAGTTCGAACGACCACCAGTACACCGAGCCGGTGCCGATCGTGGTGATGCTCGCGACCCGATCCGGTTCGGCAGCCGCGAACAGCAGCGCGAGCTGTCCACCGAGGCTGTGCCCGAACAGGTGCAGCGGTGCCTGCGGGAACCGGTCGCCCAGCGCGTCCGCGACGGCGGGCAGGTCGACCTCGATCAGCTCGCGATAGCCGAACCCGGGGCCCTCCCCCAGTGCGGGCTTGCTCTCGCCCTGCGCGCGCAGATCGAGGACCGCGGCCGTGAGTCCGGCCGCGTGCAAGGCCGTGACCAGCGGCAGGTAGTACTTCGCCTTGATGGCCATCGCGGGCAGGATCAGCACGACCGGTGCGGCCGGATCCGCTTGCGGCAGCAGGCGTACCGCCAGCGCGGCGCCGTCGGGAGTGGCGACGGTGGTCGATTCCAGCCCGGCGATCTCGGTGCGTTGCTCGCTCATCACGCCTCCGCGGCCAGGGTGCAGACGTAGTCGAGCGCGACCTTGCCGACCAGCACACCCGCCGCGTCGTACATCAGCGCCCGCGCGTCCACGTCCAGCCGCTGGCCGCCCTTGGCCGCCAGCACCGTCGCGACGTCGCTCGGGTCGATGACCCCGATCGCCCGGATCCGGCCGATGGCGGGCTTGCGGAACGACAGCCGCGCGTCGCGCAGCACCAACGTGTCGATGGCGGACAACCGTGACGCCAGCGCGCCGACGAAGGCGCACGCGCCGGCGATATCGGCGGCCAGGAACTGCGCACCCGCGTGCACGGTACGCAGGTGGTTGAGGATGTAGGGCTCGTCGGGAATCTCCACGATCGCGCGGTGCGGACCGACTTCGGTGATTTCGGTACCCGCGTGGGTGCCGAAAGGGACCAACTTGCTCACAATTCGCTGCAAGTGCAAGAAGTCGGGGTTATCCGGATCGATCGCCTCGAATACCGAACCGAGGGTGGCTGAGGTTTTCAGTTCAGGTGCCATGAATTAATTGCACCATCCGCATCCGCCGATTCGGTTTTCCATTACCGATGTCAATCGACCGAATGGCAATCAACTCGCCAATGGTTCTCCGTAGACCTTGCCGCGGATAGTGGATTGCAGGAAATTCTTCGTCGAATCGAGGCTGTCCAGGAATACCTGCACCACTTCGTTGGGACTGTCGACGCGCCAGGCGACCTGTAATTCCACCACCGGTTCCGGATCGACGAGTGGAACCACCTTCAATCCCATCGGCCGCGGCTCGTCCATGCTGATGAACGACGCGAACCCCACATACCGGCGGGCCGCGACGGTGATTTCGGTGGCCACCGAGTCGTTCATGTACTCGGCGACCTTCGGGAACGCGCCCGCCCGCTCGCCCGCGGCCATGATGGCGTCGTACATCGCCGGGCTCACCTCGCGGTTGAACAGCACGCACGGCGTCTCGGCCAGTTCGCGGATCGAGATCGACGACCGGTCGGCCCACCGATGCCCCTGCCCGACCAGCGCGCCGATGCGCATCTGCAGCAGACACCGCGACAGCACCGTCCCGCCGTTGGACGCGCCACCGTAGAGCAGCCCCACATCGAGTTCGCCGCGCGTGAGCGCGGTGAGCTGCGGCCCGGAGCGGCCCGAGCTGAGTTTGGTGGTGATATTGGGATAGTTCGCGTGCAATTGTGCCAGTGACCTGGGCATGATGAGCTGCCCGGCCCGGCCGTTGAACCCGATGTTGATCTTGCCCATGCGCCCGGCCGCGATGTCGCGGACGGTGTTGGTCGCCGAGTTCACCTCCCCGAGAATCCGCCGCGCGTCGGACCGGAACGCTTCACCCGCGGGGGTCAACTGCACCACCCGCGACGTCCGCGACACCAGTTCGACGCCGAGATGGCGTTCCAGGCGCTTGAGTTGCTGACTCAGTGACGGCTGCGTGAGGTGGAGCCTCGCGGCCGCCCGCCCGAAGTGCAGTTCGTCAGCGATGGCAAGAAATGCCTCGATATGCCGTGTCTCCATAGTGGGCGCCTCGCGTGATCAGGTACGTGACTCGTCCGAGATATGCACCTTGTATAGCCGCACCGCACGTCATCGGGGAACGCGCCCGTGAAGCTCAGATGAGCAGCGACCGAATTCCTGCCACCCCAACGGCGTGTCTTTCTCGCCTCGCGGTGTCCGCCACCGCCCGCACCGTCGACACGGTCGATTCGGTAATCGAATCGCTGACTCCGGAAAAACCGATGATCCAACGCCTTGACAGGGCGATCCATTTCGTACCGCAATTGATCAATAATGCGTTCTACGTTGTCGCACACGACGTCGTAGTGGAAGACTTTTGTGTGGTGCAGGCGAAGAAATTCGACGCCGATTTCGAAGGAGCCCAGAAAATGACGACCACGGTTGCCAGCCAGCACGACGCCGAGTCGACACTGGCCGAATTGTTCGCTCCCGACACCCGACCCGATCCCTATCCCGTCCACCGCGCCCTGCGCACGAAGTCCCCGTTGGTCACCAAGGGCGGCGACCTCGTCATCATCGCGAACTACGCCGATTGCCAGCAGGTTCTGCGCGACCCGTCGGTTCGCAACGACCCCAAGCTGTCCCGGCTGGGCAAGGATCACCCGGAACGCCCGGAATCCCTGTTGTTCCTCGACCCGCCCGCGCACACCCGAATTCGCCGGCTCGTCTCGAAAGCCTTCACCCCCAGGGTGATTCGGGCGTCGCAGCCGCAGATCCACTCGATCGTGGACGAACTCATCGAGAACATCGCGAGTAAGAGCGAATTCGACGTGATTTCCGAATTCGCGCTGCCCCTGCCGGTGCGGATCATGTGCGCCCTGCTCGGCATCCCCGTCGAGGAGTTCGGCGACTTCGAACCCGCCGCCCGCCGGCTCGGCCGCGTCCTGGACTTCAACCTCGTCGTCCACAACGACGATCTCGACGACGCCGAGGGCGCGCGCAACGAGCTGATGAACTACCTGGTCAACCTGATCGCCCGCAGGCGCGGCAACCTCGGCGACGACCTGCTCTCGCGGCTGATCGAGGTCGAGGAGGAAGGCGAGGTGCTCAGCGAGGGCGAACTGCTCGCCACCTGCGTGCTGCTGATGGTCGCCGGGCACGAGACCACCGCCAACCTCATCGCCAACGGTGTGCTCGCGCTGCTGCAGAACCCGGACCAGCGCGAAATCCTCGCCGCCGAACCCGAACTGGGGATCAGCGCCGCCGACGAGGCGCTGCGCTACGACGCGCCGATCCAGTTCGTCATGCGCATCGCCACCCGCGACATGGAGGTGAGCGGCACCGCGATCAGCCCGGGCACCGCGATGCTGGTGCTGCTCGCCTCGGCCAACCGCGATCCCGAGCACTACCCCGACGCGGACCGTTTCGATGTCGCCCGCGGCGCGGCCGACCACCTCGCCTTCTCCGCCGGGGCGCACTTCTGCCTCGCCGCGGCGCTGGGCCGGGCCGAGGGCGCCGCGGCGCTGTCCGCCTTCGCCGCGCGCGTGATCGACCCGGTGCTCGTCCCGGGTTCGCTGCAGTACCGACCCAATGTGAACTTGCGTGGCATCCAGGCCATGACCGTCACGCACGGCGGAGTCCGACTCCGTTGACCTCCGATTCGACCACCCCCTCCACAGAAAGCCTGTTATGAACTCGCACCACCACGGCCGTAAGGCCGGATGGGGGATCGTGCTCGTCGCGGTCACCACGCTGCTCGCAGCCTGCGGCCAGAACAGCTCGGCCCCGGTCGCGGCCGATGACCCGGTGACCATCACCTTCCTGTCCTACACCTATGGACAGGCCAACCCGCTGGGCAAGGGCATCGAGAAGTTGATCAACGACTTCCAGACGGCCAACCCGAAGATCACGGTGAAACCGCAGTCGGTCCCGACAGCCGACGCGCTCACCAAACTGCAGAGCGAAGTGGTCGCGGGCAACCCGCCCGACGTCGCGCAGATCGGTTGGAGCAAGGTCGCGCAGGCCTCGCAGACCCTGCCGCTGCGCTCACTCGAAGAGGTCGCCGGGTCCGACGCGTGGAACAAGCACATGGCGGGCTTCGTGCCGTCGGTGCTGAAGGCGACCCCGGTCGCCGGCGCCAAGAAGCCGGTCGCGATGCCGTTCATGATGGCCACCCCGGTGGTCTTCTACAACGCCGACCTGTTCACCGCCGCCGGGCTCGACCCGGCCCAGCCGCCCAAGACGATGGCCCAGCTCAAGCAGGCCGCGCAGGCGATCAAGGACAAGACCGAGGCGCAGGGCGTGTACGTCTCGGCGGCCGACCCCGGCAAGTCCGACTACCTGACCCAGTCCCTGGTCAACAGTGCCGGTGGCGCGCTGGTATCGAGCAGCGGTGAGATCACCGTCGACTCGGCCCCGGTGATCACCGCGCTGTCCACGATCCAGGATCTGACCAAGTCCGGTGTCCAGCCCGCCGTCGACTTCGCCTCCGCGCAAAGCGCTTTCAACTCGGGCAAGCTCGGCATGCTGGTCACCACCGGTGGCGGTCTGCTGACCCTCGACGCGGCGGCCAAGGGCAAGTTCGCCCTGCAGGTGGCGCCGCTGCCCGCCTTCGACAACCTGCCCGCCCGCCCCACCTTCTCCGGCTCCGGCCTGACGGTCGTGGCCAAGGACGACGCGAGGGCGAAGGCGGCGTGGAAGTTCGTGCAGTTCATGACCAATGACGAGAGCTTCAAGCTCATCGCGTCGCAGATGGGCTACCTGCCGCTGCGGACCGCGGCCGAGTCCTCGGCCGACCCGCGTCTCGGCTCGGCCGTCAAGCAGATGGCCGACCTGGCTCCCTACACCGCTTTCCCCGGCAAGCAGTCCAACCAGGGCGTCGTCATCCTCCAGGACGAGGCTGTCGAACCGATCGTCCTGCGCGGTGCCGACCCGGCGGCGACCCTGCGCGCCGCCGCCACGAAGATCCGCGGACTCAACTGAGTTCGCGCACCACCCGCTGAACCACCACCCCCTCGAAGAGAGACAAAGTTGTCACACCAGGTATTCGCACACACGCCGCCGAACGGTTCGTCCAACGGCGGCGCGATCCCGAACAAGATCGGCCTGACGGTCAATCCGTGGTCGGGAAAGCAGCTCCTCCGCTCCGATTTCGAGGAGATGCGCGAATTCCTCGATGAGGCCGCGACCGCCGGATTCGGTTATGCCGAACTCGGCGGCTGCGGCCTCGGGGTGGTGATCGGCGGGCAGGTGCAGCGCTCCCGGCTGGCGGCGCTGCGCGACGCGCTGGCCGACTGTCGGCTGCGACTGACCCTGCACAGTTCATGGCATTCGTCCGGCCGTACAGGAAACCTGCTCGACACCGGGACCGCTTCGACGCAGCAACTCGGGCTGCTGGCGGATCTGGAGGTGGCCGCCGCGATCGGCGCCGAGGTGCTGGTCTATCACGCCGGAGTGCTGCCGAATCTGTACAGCGACGGTGAGGCCCTGACCGCGGGCATGGAAACGGAACGGAAGATGCTGCGCGATCTCGCCGACGAATCCGGCGCGCGCGGAGTCATGATCGCGGTCGAGAACCGGGCACCCGGCCCGGCGGTGCTCGCCCGCCGCTCCTATGGGATGCGCCTGGATCTGGTCGCCGAGCAGGTCACGCAGATCGATCACCCCGCGGTGTCGATGTGCCTCGATGTCGGCCACGCGTACTTGTCGGCCGGCTATCTGAATTTCGACTTCCTGGCCGCGATTCGCGAGGTCGCCCCGGTGGTCGGCCACATTCACCTGCACGACAATTTCGGCAGGATGGCTCGCCAGCCCGACGCCAGCCCGTACGAACTCGAGCTCCTCGGTGAAGGCGACCTGCACCTGCCGCCCGGCTGGGGCACGATCCCGCTGGCGGAGGTCATGGCAACGCCGTTTCCCCGCGACCCGGCGGTCATCATCGAGATGCGCCACGCGCGCCATCACGCCGAGGCCCTTGACACCACCCTGCGCTTGCTCGATGTGCGAGCCCGTTCATGACGCTCACCAAGGCGCGCGACGCGGAACCGAAGGTGCGCGCGGTCGAGCGCCCCGCCGCGACCGGGCTTGCCTGGCTGTACTTCTCACCGACCATGCTCGCGATCGTGGTGTGGGTCTATGGCCCGCTCGTGTTCACCGCGGTGCTCAGCTTCCTCGACTGGAACCTGGTCTCGCCCGACATCGAGTTCAACGGTCTCGAGAACTACGAAACCCTCATCACCGAACCGGAATTCGGCAACGCGGCCTGGAACACGCTGAAATACGCGCTGTTCGTGCTGCCGTTCGCGACAGTCGTCCCGTGCGCGCTGGCCATCGCACTGTGGAAACGGCCCGGCCGGACCAGCGAGTTCTACCGGATGCTGTTGTTCCTGCCGGTGGTGCTCGCGCCGGTGGCCAACGCGCTGTCGTGGCAGTTCATTCTGGACCCGCTGTACGGCATCGTGAATCAGACGCTCGGATTCGTCGGAGTGGAGCCGGTCAACTGGCTCGGTGACCCGGCCACCGCGTTGCCGACCATCGTCGTGGTGACGGCACCGAAGGTGGTGGCACTCAACACTTTGCTGTTCGGAGCGGCACTGGCGAATCTGGACCGTCGCACCGTCGACGCCGCGCGCCTGGACGACGCCACCGAAGGTGAGATCACCCGGTCGATCATCCTGCCGCAGCTGCGTCGCCCGATCATCCTGCTCGGGATGCTGTCGATGGTGGTGGTGTGGCCGTGGCTGTTCACCAATATCGGTGTGCTCACCCGCGGCGGACCCAGCAATGCCACCGACAACGTCTACTACCGGCTCTACACCTACGGTTTCACCTTTTTCGACGCGGGCACCGCATCGGCGGCGGCCATCGTCATCGCGCTCGCGTTCGGGCTGCTCCTGACCGTCCACACCCTGCTCTCGAGGAGATTCCGTGCGACGCGGTGACGCGATCGGCAGGCACCTGCTACTGATCACAGCGATTGTGCTGATGTTGTTCCCGGTGGTCTTGGCGCTGACCACTTCCTTCAAACCGGTGTCGACGATCTTCGATCTGAACCCGCTCCCGTATCCGGCCAGCCTGGAGAACTACGAGATGGCGGTGGGCCGGTTCCCGATCGGGCTGCTGCTGCTCAACACCTTCATCATGGCCGCAGGCGTCACCATCGCGACGATGCTGGTCGCACTGCCCGCCGCCTACGCGCTGGTGCGTTTCGACAAGGCCCGCGGCCGTGGCTTCGTCCTCGCGGCCGTGGGTATTTCGCTGCTGATCCCACCGCAGGCGCTGATCATCCCGCAGTTCCTGATGACCGCGAAGCTGGGCTGGCAGGGCCACACGATCGGGGTGATCATCCCGCAGCTCGGTGTCAGCGCGCTCGCGGTGCTGTTGCTGCGCGACCACATTCGTTCGGTGCCGCAATCGCTGATCGGCGCGGCGGTGCTCGAAGGCGCCACGTCGTGGGAGATCCTGCGCCACGTGGTGCTCGGCGTGCTGCGCCCGGCCTTGGGCGCGGTGGCGATCCTGCTGTTCATCAGTACGTGGAACGAATTCCTGTGGCCGCTGCTGGTGATGCCCGATCCGGAGGACACGACCATCCAGCCGGGTCTGGCCCTGTTTCTCGGTCCGGAGAGCGCGGAGTACGGCCCGATGCTCGCCGCGGCGATGCTGGCGTCACTGCCGGTCGTCATCATCTATGTCCTTGCGTCGCGACGGATCGCGGACGCCTTCCTTCATTCAGGGGTTCGGTAATCGACATGACCAGTCTCAGTGTGAGCGAGCCCCCGGTGCTGACCACCGAGCTCGACCTCTCGGCCGGCGTGGTGCTCGACGGCATCACCAAGCAATACGGCGAGGACCGCCCGGCTCTCGACGTCGACCTACTGCACGTGCCGGGCCGATCGCTGACCGTGCTGGTCGGCCCGTCGGGCTGCGGCAAATCGACCGCACTCGGCGTGGTGTCCGGCCTGATCACCCCCACCGCGGGACGGGTGCTCATCGACGGCACCGACGTCACCGAGGTGTCGCCGGGACGACGCGGTGTCTCCATGGTGTTCCAGGACTTCGCGCTGTACCCGCACATGACCGTTGAGCGAAACATCTCCTTCGGCCTGCGGCTGGAAGGCAAGCACAACCGCAAGTCCGGGCTGGACCGCGCCGAGATCGAGCGGCGGGTAGCCGGTGCGTGTGACAGCCTCGGGCTGAGCGAACTGCGCCACCGCAGGCCCGCGCAGTTGTCGGGTGGTCAGCGTCAGCGGGTCGGGCTGGCCAGGGCGATCGTTCGGCAGCCGAAGGTGCTGCTGCTCGACGAGCCGCTGTCCGCGCTCGACGCGCAGTTGCGCCAGCTCGCGCGGGTGGAGCTGGTGCGGCTGCATCGCGAGCTCGGCAACACCGTCGTGCTGGTCACCCATGACCAGCTCGAGGCGTTGTCGATGGCCACCCATCTGGTGGTGATGAACGATTCGCGGGTGTTGCAGGTCGGCAGTCCGGCGCAGGTGTACCGGCGCCCGGTCGATCTGTTCGTCGCGACGTTCCTCGGCAGCCCGCCGATGAACCTGGCGACGGTGACCGTGAACCAGGCCGGGGACGAGATGACCGGGCCCGGACTGGAAGTGCTCCTCCCGCAAGCGATCCCCGGCGTGCCTGCCGAACTGAAACTGGGCTGGCGGCCCGGCGACGGCACCCTGCGCAGCCACGACGGCCCCGGATTGCTCGTGCACGGCGTGGTGGAGCTGGTCGAGTTCACCGGCGACTCCAAGATCGCGCAGTGCACCGGCGAATCCGGTCGGTGGGCCGTGACGCTGCCCGCGAACGATCCAGCGCCGGCCATCGGTTCGCGGATCCAGGTCTATGTCCCGGCGGACCGGCTGCACTTGTTCGACCCGGAAACCGGTGCCCGAGTGACGGATTTCGATGCACCTGCTGATCACCAACGATGACGGATACCGCGCGCCGGGTCTGCTGGCGTTAGCGGAAGCTGTGCGCGCGCTCGGCATCGACGCGACGGTGGTAGCACCGAGCGGACCGATGTCGGGCGCGGGCCAGTCCCGGCGCAGTGGCGTCGCGATGGAGTGGGAACGGGCCGCACCGACCGCCGGAGTTCCCACGATCCACGTGGGGTCGACACCGGCGGCCTGCGTAATATTCGCGCTGACCTCCGGCGTCGTCGCACCGGTCGACCTGTGTCTGAGCGGGGTCAACGCGGGTGAGAACATCGGCGCCACACTGAATGTCAGCGGCACCTACGGTGCTGTCCAGGAAGCGGGCGCGCACGGTGTCCCCGGCATCGCGCTCTCGCGCGAGTTCGGTGGGCCGTGGGCCGAGCCGCACAGCTGGGACTGGAGTTGGGTACCCGACGCGACCGTCCGGATACTCACCACGCTGCTGGCAGCGCGGGCAGGCTGGTTCGCCGCGAACGTCAACCTCTCCGGCACCGACCGGGGCGCGGATCCGGCCTACACCAGGGTCAGCCGCGTGCCGTATTACACCGATGTCTTCGACGTCGCCGACGGCGCCATCCTCAGCACGATCGGTTATCGTGCCGAGGAGCTGGCGCCCGATGACGATATCCACGCCTTCGCCGAGCAGCGGCGGACCAGCATCACCCTCGTCCGGCGGGCTTGAACGGTTCGGACCGCAACGCGGTCTTCACGATCTTCCCGCCGGGGTTGCGCGGCAACGGCGCCGCGCGCACCGAGAAGTACTGGGGCACTTTGAAATCGGCGAGCCGCTCACGCAGGTAGTCGAGCACGGCGGCTTCGTCGAACTCGGTGCCCGGCACGGGCACCACCACGGCGCCGACCTTCTCGCCCATCATGTCGTCGGGCACCCCGACCACCGCGGATTCACCGATTCCCGGGGCACCGGCGAGGGCGTTCTCCACCTCGACGCAGTACACGTTCTCGCCACCGCGGTTGATCATGTCCTTGGCCCGGTCGGCGATCGCCACCATTCCCCGCTCGTCGATGCGTGCGAGGTCGCCGGTGCGCAGCCAGCCGTCGACGAAGGTCGCGGCGGTGGCGACGGGGTTGTTCCAGTATCCGGCAACGACATTCGCTCCGCGGATGAGCAGTTCACCGACGCCACTGGCGGGATCGGGCGCGTCGATGGCCAGGTCGACGATCGGCGCCGCGAACCCCACCGATTCCGCGTGTTCGGTAGCCCATTCATGAGGCAGGTAGGTCGAGATGGACGAGGTCTCGGTGAGACCGAAACCGTTGGCCAGCCGCGCGTTCGGGAAGTGCTCGGCGATCTCGGCGACCAGCGCGGGCGCGACCGGCGCACCACCGTAGGCGACCCGGTTCACCGCGCTCAGATCGAATTCGGCGAAGTTGGGTTGCCGGAACGCGAGGTAGTAGATGGCGGGAGTGTTGGTGAGCGAGGTGATCCGCTCGTCGACGATCGCCCGCAGGAAATCCTGAATCTTGAACTGCGGCAGGATGATCGTGCTGCCGCCGATGGCGAGCTGTGGAATCAGCTGGCTGTTGCAGGCGGTGACGTGGAACAGCGGCACCGAGACCAGGTTGCGCAGGATCGGGCCTTCGTCGGCGGCGATGCCGGCGAGGCGGCGCACGTTCTCCACCGTGGACAGCAGATTGCGGTGGGTGGTGACCGCACCCTTGGGACGTCCGGTGGTACCGCTGGTGTAGAAGATCGCGGCCGGATCGGTCGGGCCCGCACCCTCGTAGACATAGGAATCACCCTGCGGCAGTGGAACATTCGGGCGAAGGCTGAACGCGGCGTCGGAGTCGGTCAGTACGTAGTCGATTTCGGGGTCGGCGAACCGAGTGTTGACCGGCACGGCCACCGCCCCGGCGAGCACGATCCCGAGAAAGCCGACGACCCAATCGGTTCCGGCGTTCAGCAGGCTGGCGACGCGGTCGCCCGGCTGGATCCCCTTGTCCCGCAGCCCACCCGCGACCCGAGCCGCGCGATCCCACAGTTGCCGGTACGAGAGCCGCTCGCCGCCGACCTCGACGACGGCTTCCTGGTCGGGCCAGGTGTGCACGGTGTGGCGCAGCATCTCCACCAGGGAATCGGGCAGGCCGGCGTAGTGCGCGACACCGCGCTCGTCGCGATAGATTCCGGCGGTGTCGAACGGTTGCACGGTCATCATGCGCCCTGCGGATTCAGCAGCGCGGCGAGGTTGTCCTCGGCGAAGAACTCCCGGCCGCTGAGCCCTCCTGCCATCATCCGGAACCACTGCTGAGTGTGCTTCGGGCTGCTCGGCAGCGCCCGCATCACCTCGACATGCTTGTCCGGCAACACCAGTCGCGAGGAATCACAGGTGAACCGGTACATCGGCTTGCTCGAGCGATCCCGCTGCGCCTGGTAGTCGGCGAGCGCTTCGTCGAGCGGCCGCGCCGCGGACAGTCCCTCGTGCGCACGCTCGGCGAGCAGGTCGGCGTAGGTGAACGCGTCGCTGATCCCGAGGCCGGTGAACGGGTCCTTGTGATATCCGGCGTCACCGACCAATGCCCAACCGGGGCCGTGCGATTCGCGATAGAAGTTCTCCGGGTAGCGGGCGATGTAGAACCGCTCGTCGCGTTCGCCGGTGTCGAGCAGTTCGGCGAGGTCGGGCGCGGTTTCCTTGAACGCCAGGGAGAAGTTGCGCTCGATGTCGGTGCGGAACGGGGCGAACCGGTCGACGTACTGCACACACCAGATCAGCGTCTTGCCGTCGTTGGTCGGCCAGCCGCCGACCGCCTGCTTGTCGCCGATCCGCAACTGGCTCTGCATGGTCAGACCGGACCAGTAGGAGTAGGCGGTGAAGGTCTCCCCCGGGATCACGTCGTATTTCTGGGCGCCGGTGAGCTGGGCAACGGTGGAGGCGTACCCGTCGGCGCCGATCACGAGGCGGGCGTGTTCGGTGACCTGTTCGCCGTCGCGGTCGCGGCCGACGATGCCGGTGACGACGTCACCGTCGCGCACCAGATCGACCACGGTGACACCCTCGCGCAGGTCCACACCGGCCGACCGGGCGGCGTCCTGCAACAGCTTGTCGAGCACGATGCGCCGGGGCGCGTAGGTCTCGGCGATCCCGTCGATGGGGTCGGAGAAGCCGGAGAACTGCGCGTCGGCATAGGACATCGTGATCGAGTGGATGGGCGTGCAGCCCGTGGCCTTCAGCTCTTCGAGCAGGCCCCAATCCCGCAGCCGCGCAAGACCACTCTGCCGCAGCATGTGGGTGGAGACGGCATCCTTGGGAAACAGCGCCTGGTCGACGCAGAGCACCCGGTAGCCGCGTCGCGCGAGCAACATCGCGACCGTGGCACCAGCGCAGCGCGCGCCGACAACAATGACATCGTGCACAGTCTTCGACCTTTCAGGCATCGAGCACGAGGCGGTCCGTGCGCGCTCGGGAGACGCAGATCATCATGGTTTTGCCCGACTCTTGTTCAGCCGGGGTGAGAACCGAATCACGGTGCTCGACTTCACCTTCGAGCACCGTGGTTTCGCAGGTCGCGCACGTTCCTTCGCGGCACGACCACAGCACGTCCGCACCGGCCCGTTCGAGCGCGTCGAGGACCGACGAACCGGCGGGCACATCGATGGCCCGGCCGGAGCGGTTGAGCACCACCGTCGTCGGCCGGTCCGGTCCGATCGCCGCGATCTCCTTCGGATGAAATCGCTCGACCCGCAACGCATCCGCCGCGCAGTGCTGCTCGACGGCGGTGAGCAGCGGCTCGGGACCACAGCAGTACACCAGCGTGCCCGAGGTCACCGGCTCGAGAATCTCGGCCAGTGGCATCAGCCCGACTTCGTCCTGCGCGTAGCGACGAACCCGCGCACCGTAGGCGGACAGCTCATCGACGAAGGCCATCCGCGCGCCGGTGCGGCCGCCGTAGTGCAATTGCCATGCGGCGCCGCGCTGTTCGAGTTCACGGATCATCGGCAACAGCGGGGTGATCCCGATGCCGCCGGCGATCAGGAGGTAGCTCGCCGCCTGCGTGAGCGGGAAATTGTTGCGTGGTTCCCGGATCTCCAGCAGCGTGCCCGGCCGCACCTTCTCGTGCATCCACGCCGACCCGCCCCGACCCTGCTCCTCGAGCAGCACCGCGATGCGATAACTGTCCCGATTCGCGGGATCGCCACACAGCGAGTACTGGCGAACGACGCCGTCGGGCAGGACGACATCCACGTGCGCACCCGGTGCCCACGGCGGCAGTGGCGCGCCGCCGGGGTCGGTGAGCACAAAGGACAGCACGCCCTCTGATTCGTAGGTAATGGACCGAATTCGCACAATCGCGCTGATCACACGACGAGTCTCGCAGGCGTTCGGCGGCCCGCGAGGATTGATACTTTCAACGAATTGCCGGATTGAAATGGGGTCGATCGACTATCGGTAGCCGACGGGAGAAACGGTCAGGAATCGAGAAGTTTCCAGGTCGGCGCCGTGTCAGCATTGTTTCCACGGATCAACGAAAGGGTTTTGCGATGAACGTCACCTGGGTTCGACGAACTCACCGCGGGCTGGCGGTCGCCTTCCTCGCGGCCGTGGTGATTACGGTGATCGGGTTGTCGGTCAGCGGCCCGGAGTGGTTGGTCTACCTGCCGCTGATTCCGCTCGCCGGGCTGTTCCTGTCCGGTGCGCTGATGTTCGTACGGCTCCTGCGCGGCCCACAGCCGTCGTCGGCGTTCGGCGGCAGTGCTGGTCGCGTCCGCCAGGTGCACCGCTGGTCTGCGGTGGTATTCGTCGTCACCGTTGTCGCCACCGTGATCGCGCTGGCGCGACCGGAGCCGATCGTGTGGGTCTCCTACCTCCCGCTGATCCCACTCGCCGGACTCTTCCTGTCCGGCTCGTTCATGTTCGTGTCGCCATGGGTACGGGCGCGGCGCGCCAGTAGGTGAACGACTCTTCTCAGCCGATGTCGACCACCCGTGCCCATGCGGGTGGGCTGTCCGGGACATAGTCCGGGTCGTCGTGGCGCCATGCGCGTTCTCGGCGGAAGAGGCCGACGACGGTTCGGCAGGCCGGTTGGTGGGAGGGCCAGGGGGTTTGGCCGTCTGTCAGGGCTACGAGTACGTCCGGGCGGGTGCGCAGGGCCTGGGTGAAACCGGTGCGCAGGTCGGTGCCGCCACCGCCGATCAGCGTCATACCCTCGGCCTGGCACAGCGGGTGGGCGATTCGGGCCGCCGCGTCGCAGGAGAACACGGTGACCAGGTCGCGGCGTCCGCCGACGGCGCGGATGATGGCGGCGACCTCGAGCAGGGCGCTGCCCAGTTCGTCGTCGCTGACCGAACCCGAGGTATCGATGACCACGCTGACCTTGGCTGGGGTGCGACGCAGACTAGGCAGCACGATGCCGGGGAGTGCGGTCGAGCGGCGGGCGGGGCGCCGGTAGGTGTAGTCCTCGCCGACGCCGGGGGCCGAGGCGGCCGCGCGCAGGGCCGCACCGAGCAGGTCCCGCCATGGTTGTGAGGGATGCAGGGCTTCCTTCGCCCAGCGTCGCCATCCCTGGGGCGCGTCTCCTGGACGCCCGATGATGCCCTGCGCCACGAGGAATCGGACGCCGTCGCGTTGCTGTTCGCTGAGACCGTCCGCGCCGTCGGGCCCCAGCTCCCATTCGCGGTCCGATCCGTCGGCGCCGCTACCGCAGTCGAGCCACGCCATGCCTTCGGTGAGGTGCCCGAGGCGGAACTGGCCCAGGTAGTCCTCCATGAGCTGACCCGCGCTCAACCCCAGGGTGCTCGGCAGCACCGCGCCCTCGGGCCAGACCAGCCCGTCACCGAACGCGTCGTCGTTGATCTCGGCATCCGCGGCGATGTTCATGCGCAGCCGCTCTCCCGGACCGGTCAGGTCGTGGGCGTGCGCGTAGCGGTCGCTGCGCGCGTGATGGTCTCGCAGCAGGTGCGAAACCTCGTGCACCAGTATCGAAGCCAGTTCTTCCACCGGTGTGTAGTCGACGAACCGTGGCGAGACGTAGCACCGCCAGTGTTTGTCCACGCCCATCGTCGGCGCCCTCGGCGACTCGACGATGTGCAGCGCGTACAGAGCGGTCGACAGATAGGGACGGGCCGAAACCGCGTGCAGCCGTGCGGCATACAGCTTGCCGAAATCCAGTCGAGCGGTGTCCGCTGTCATCGGCCCGCCTTGACGGCAACGCGGGCCGCGGCGCGATCGGCGCTCTGCGACACCGACACCACCCCGGCGAGTTGTTCGATCGCCGCAGGCACCTCCCAGTTGTCGCGGCGCAGTGTGGCCAGCGTTGTCGCGGGAACGACCACCAGGTCGGGTGCTCCGGTTTCCACGGCTTTCACCAGCAGCGACCAAGCCGCGTCCCACCGACCCCGCTCCGGTCGTTTGCGAACCGCGGCCACCACACCGTCGAGAACGGCCTGGCGCAGGTCGCCCCGCGTCGGCAGTTCCGCGGCGACAGGATCTGCCAGCAGTGCTTCCGGGTCGGGCAGATCCATCCGGTCGATGCTGGTCAGCAGTTCGAAACCGGGGCCGTCACCGACTGTGCCGCGGATCAACTGTGACAGCACATCACGACTCGCGTCGGCCGCGGTGGCGAAGGCGATCAGCCGCACGGTCATCTCCCAACTCCGCGGTGAGGCCCAGGCACCGCCCCGCCGGGTTTCGGTGGTGGGCATCTGATGCACCAGCTTGGGCCGCGCCGCGAGCAAGGTGCACACCGAACGACGGGCGAAGGCGACTGCCTCCGTCAGGCTTTCGGGCGCGAGCCGGGGCAAGGTCGCGCGCGGCCATGTTCCGCCGAGGCCGCGGACGACGACGTCGTGCTCGTGGGTCCATTGCAGGTGCACGAAGCGGTTCGCCAGCGGCGGGCTCAGCTCCCAGCCGTCGGCGGCCGACGAGCGCGGGTTGGCGGCCGCGACGATGCGCACTCCCGGCGGCAGTTCCAGTGCGCCGACCCGCCTTTCGAGAACCACGCGCAGCAGCGCGGCCTGCACGGCGGGCGGTGCGGTGGACAGTTCGTCGAGGAACAGCAAGCCGCGCCCGGCCCGCACGAGTCGAACCGCCCAGTCCGGCGGCGCCATCGGTACACCCTGGGTCGCGGGGTCGTCGCCGATGATCGGCAGGCCCGAGAAGTCCGAGGGCTCGTGCACACTCGCGATCACCGTGGTCAGCGGCAGGTCGAGGGACTGCGCGAGCTGGGTCAGGGCAGCGGTCTTACCGATGCCCGGCTCACCCCACAGCAGCACCGGCAGGTCGGCG
Source organism: Nocardia sp. NPDC058518 (assembly GCF_042719655.1). Lineage (NCBI taxonomy): Bacteria > Bacillati > Actinomycetota > Actinomycetes > Mycobacteriales > Nocardiaceae > Nocardia > Nocardia sp. NPDC058518. The sequence goes on along the minus strand of NZ_JBHXNJ010000020.1, from coordinate 22,214 downwards.
GCCACGGCCAAGGTCAGCGCTTCCAGTTGCGTGTTGGTGCGCGGTTCCGTCTTCACCTCACCCAGCAAGGCGAGCAGTTCGCCCGCGACGTCGAGCTGGGAGTCGGCGGGGCGAATCGGGAGCGGCGGGCAGAGAGAATGAACAGTCATGTGTGAATCACCTTTGGGTTCGGAAGAATTCGATGGATGAGAGCAGGTGGAGCGAGCTCCGCCTGTCAGCGCGACAAGGCGTGACCCTGATGGCAGGGACGGCAACTCAGCGCAGGGCCAGGTGTTTCGGACGTGCGCGACGACCCTTGCGGTCGTACCGGTCGGGCGGGATGTGGCCGCGACCGGGCGCGGGCAGGCCCGCCCGGAACAGGCCATAGGTGATCCGTTGTCGTACAGCAGCTTCGAGCGCGTCGCGAAGTGGTCCGTCGCGCAGTACCGCGTCGGCGCCGAGCTTGGCCTCGACGATGGTGAGGGCGCCGTCGATATCGCCGTGGTCCAGGCGGTCGCAGACGTCGACGAGCCAATCCGGTTGGCGCAGTGACCGATCGATGGCCTGTAGGCAGGGCATCGGGGTTCCGGTCAGGGCAGCCAGGAGTTCCTCGCGCCGGATTTCGGTGGGGTCGTGATCCAGAGCGGCGAGCACGCCGTTCACCAAACCGATCCGGTGGCGTTCGCCCCGGCACGCCACGATCCGATGACCGTCGGCGGTGATCCCGGAGGTCTCGGTCGGCAGGCCGTCGCAGCCGAGCGCCGAGGCGACCAGCGGATGCAGTCGATCGGCGGTGATCGCGCCCGCGCGCAGCAATTCCAGATCGGGGAGCACCCAGGTCGCCGCGTCGGGCAGGACCGGAAGGGCGGAGATTCCGCCGCGCGGGTGTTCCCTCGAAATCCGCACTGTGGGTGGGTCATCCGCCCACACGTCCAACACGACCCGTTTCCGCGCACCACACCGAACCAGCACCAGCCCGGACCGACGCCCCTGCGCCCGCAGCAGAATCCCCGCTTCGTCCGCCCACCGGTCGACGGCACAACCCGGCGGCACCGTTGCGGACACCCCGGGATCGGGGTCGTCGCCTGCCGCAAGCCTCTCGGCAGCGAATTGTCCTGCCCCAGCACGGGTTCGCAACTCCCCCACCCTGCGCGAATCCCACAGGTGACGGTGCAGGTCTAGCCGGTAGCGACTGTTGGGTCGGGGGTGTGGGTGCATGCGCGCGCTGGTCGCGGGGCTCGCCGTGTCCCACAGCGCGAGGCTGATCCGCTGACCGGCGCCCGCCCAAGCGGGTGGCGTGCGGACCACCAGGTACACGGAATCCGCACCGTCACAACGCGTTCCGTCACCGGCCGCGCTGCCGAGGCCCGCGATGAATCCGGCGTCGTAGCGAGCCAGCACCATCGTCAACCCGGGTCGCAGCAGACCGTCCGGTGCGATTCTGGGTAGGTGCCAGCGCAACAGGTCCGGTGCCAGGTACCGCAGGTCGGCCCGTACCCTGGCGGCAAGTCCTCGCCCGTGAGTCCGCGCCAACGTCCGCAGATCCACATCGAGATCGACGTGCGCCGCGGCGCAGGCTCCCGACCAGTCGCCGACGAGCCGCCGTGCGGTGGCCACCTCGATCATGGCGGGCGGCACGGCGAGTTCGCGCACGCGCAGCCAGAGGTCAAGGCGCGCATCGTCATAGGACGTACGGGAACACTGCGGATTTTCGGTGAAGTCCCCGCGTTCACGCGGGAGAGAAGCCGGTGCGATGACCGGCGTGGGGCTCAACGGCCCGGGCGCAGGACGCCCTTTCGACTCGATGTCATATCGCCAGTATGCACAACAACGAGCGACCCGACAAGCGGTGACGGTCGGGTCGCTCGGTCCGCCGTCGAGCCGACGAGGCAGGCGGGCCCTGGTCGGAGACCGGGTGCCCGCCTCGCCCCGAGCGCCGCTACTGCGCGGCGGTCAGTTCGCGTGCGTCGGACTGCGCACCGAGCTGCGGATAGGTCGGGTATTCGATGCCCGAGATGTACTGCACGGTCCGGACCACCTGGCACGAGTAGCCGAACTCGTTGTCGTACCAGACGTAGAGGATCGCGGTGTCACCCTCGACGATGGTGGCGTTGGCGTCGATGATCGAGGCCGCGCGCGAGCCGATGAAGTCGCTCGAGACCGCGTCGGTGGCGGCCGTGTAGTCGAGGTTGCGGCTCAACGGGCCCGCCAGGGATACCTGACGCAGGTAGGCCAGCACATCTTCCTTGGTCGTGTCCTGCTTCAGCTGCAGGTTCAAGATCGCGACCGAGACGTCCGGGGTGGGAACGCGGATGGAGTTGCCGGTGATCTTGGCCTTGAAGTCCGGCATCGCCTTGGCGACGGCCGAGGCGGCACCGGTCTCGGTGAGCACCAGGTTGAACGGCGCGGAGCGGCCGCGACGGTCTGCCTTGTGGTAGTTGTCCAGCAGGTTCTGGTCGTTGGTGAACGAGTGGACCGTCTCGACGTGTCCGCGGACGATCCCGAATTCGTCGTCCATGGCCTTGAGCGGCGGCACGATCGCGTTGGTCGTGCACGAGGCGCAGGAGAAGATCTGCTGCGACAGGTCCAGATCGCGGTGGTTGACGCCGTGCACGATGTTGGGCACGTCACCCTTGCCCGGCGCGGTGAGCACCACCTTCGCGATGCCGGGGCGCAAGTGCTGCTCCAGGCCGTCGCGGTCACGCCAGCGACCGGTGTTGTCGATCAGGATCGCGTTGTCGATGCCGTAGGCGGTGTAGTCGATCGTCGTCGGGTCATCGCTGTAGATGAACTTGATGACGTTGCCGTTCGCGGTGATCGTGTCGTTGTCGGTATCGACCTTGATCGTGCCGTTGAAGTGCCCGTGCACCGAGTCCCGGCGCAGCAGCGATGCCCGCTTGGCCAGGTCGTCGTCGCCACCCTTGCGCACCACCACCGCGCGCAGGCTCAGCCCGTTGCCCGACCCGGCCTTCTCGATCAGCAGCCGGGTGACCAGCCGCCCGATCCGCCCGAACCCGTAGAGCACCACATCGCGCGGCCCCTGCGACACGGCCTTGTTGTCGTCACTCACCTGCGCCAGCACCGCCGTGGTGTACTCCTGGACCGACAGCCCACGCGCATCCGCGTGATAGGCCATCACGAGCTGACCCAGATCGATCTTGCACGGCCCCAGATCCAACCGGCTGATCACCTGCAGGAACGGCAGCGTCTCGTCCACCGACAGCTCTTCGCCGCCGATCTGCCGCGCGAACCGATGCGTCCGCAGAATGCTGATCACCGACTTGTTCACCAGCGACCGACTGTGCAGCAGAATCGTCACACCCTTGCTGCGATACAGCGTCCCGATGATCGGAATCATCGCCTCAGCAGCAGCTTCCTGAGCGTTCCAGCGATCAAGTTGTTCGGTAGTCAACACACGTCCTCTGGGTTCATCGATATTTGCGCCGTATTGATGCTAGTGAGGTCCACAAATTCACCGATGACCACTCCCTCCTGGTGAGATCGGCGTCGCACCGAACCCGCCGCGCACCGAGACGCCCGCCATCCGCATCCCTGCCCTACCCGGGTGACGTACGGTAAACAATTGAAGCAGTCGTTCAAGTTGTTTTGGAGGTAGACCTCGATGCCGAACCCGTACGCCGCCCTGTTCAAAGCCCCTGGAGCCGTTGCCTTTTCCGCCGCGGGCTTCGTCGCCCGGATACCGCTGGCCATGATGGCGATCGGCATCATCACGATGATTTCGCAGCTGCGCGGCGAGTACGCGCTGGCCGGTGCCGTATCGGCGACCTTCACCGCGAGCACGGCCATCGTCGGACCGCAGGTTTCCCGGCTGGTCGACCGACTCGGGCAGGGTCGAGTGCTGCCTCCCGCGATGGGCCTCAGCGTGCTCGGCTCGGCCGCACTGCTGCTCAGCGCCCGCTACGACGCGCCCACCTGGACTTTGTTCGCCGCTGCCGCGCTGGCCGGGACCTTGCCGAACATGTCGGCCATGGTGCGAGCCCGCTGGTCATATGTGCACGCCGACTCCCCTCAGATGCACACGGCGTTCTCGTTGGAATCAGTGGTCGACGAACTGACCTACGTCGCCGGTCCAGCACTGGCGGTCGTTCTGTCGACGGCACTGTTCCCAGAGGCAGGGCCTTTGCTCGCGGTGATTCTGCTGATGGTGGGAGTGCTGCTTTTCGTCCCGCAGAAGCGGACTGAACCTGCCGTGCGAGCGGATGTTCCGGCTGACGAGAAGGCCTCGGCCATCAGGATCCCGGCGGTGCGGATGCTGGCATCGATCCTCGCGGCGGGCGGTGTGATCGTCGGTACCGTGGACGTGGTCAGCGTCGCCTTCGCCGAGCAGCTCGGCACCCCCGCGAGTGCCGGAATAGTGGTGGCCGCCTACGCCGCCGGGTCGGCCCTGTCCGGGCTGGCCTTCGGGGCATACCGGCTGTCGATGCCGCTACCGCGACAGCTCGCCCTGGCCGTAGCGGGCACGATGCTGACAACTTTGCCGCTACTGCTGGTCGACGGGATCCCCGCGCTGGCGGTGGCGATGTTCGTTTCCGGTGCGTTCTTCGCACCGACGATGATCCTGATCATGCGGCTGGTCGAGCGCACCGTGCCCGCGGCCGCGCTCACCGAGGGCATGACCTGGGCGCTCACCGGACTCAGCGCGGGCATCGCGCTCGGCGCGCTGATCTCGGGCACGGTCGTCGACCGGTCGGGACAGGCCGCGGGCTTCGCCGTGGCGGTCGTGGCAGGCACCGTAGCCTTGACGGTGGCATTGTTGGCGAGAGCGCCGCTGGCGAGAGCCGCGCGCGAGGAGGTCGAGGTTGGGCGAGGCGAGCACTGACGGCCGCAAGCTCAAGGGGGAGCGGCGCAAGAAGGAGCTGATCGAGGCCACGCTCCGGGTGGTCGCCCGCGACGGCGTCGCAGGCGTCAGCCACCGCGCCGTCGCCAAGGAAGCGGGGCAGCCACCGACATCAGCCGCCTACCACTTCACGACGATCGACGACCTCCTCACCGCCGCCCTCACCTCCTGCATGGATCAGGATGCCGAACGGATCCGGCAGCTGACCGAGGCGAGCGGGGGCGGCGCGGAGGGGGTGCGGGCGCTGGCCGCGATGATGGTCGCGGCACTGGCCGACACCATGCACCTGCAGGCCGAGTTCGAGCTCTACCTGCTTGCCGCCTGCCGCCCCGAATTGCGAGACCCACCGCTACGCTGGCTGGGCGCGATCGAGCGCTTCGGCCGTCGATACACCGACGACGCGATACGTTTGCGCATTCTGTCGGGAACCGTCGACGGCATGCTGATCCAGGCCCTGGTCACCGGTGAACCGCCCAGCGCGGCGGAATGGGAAGCGGTCCTGACGACGATCTTGCTCCCCCGCTGACCAGGCCGTCGGCCATTGTGCCCGGCCTGCCAGGTCGAGGCCGACGGCGCGGTCAGGTTGCGGCAGTCCAGCGGATCAGGGCTGGTTTCACCCTCGCGCACAACGGGTTTCCGGTCGCATCGGTGAGGCCGAGCCGGGCCTCGAGTACTCCTGATTCCGTCGCGGCGGCCAGCACCTCGGCGGGCACGTCGGCGAGCATCAGTTTGGCCCGCCGGAACATGGTGACGGTTCCGGCGTCGTCGACGGTGCCCCAGCTGAGATAGAGGAACCGATCCCCCGGCCTGCCCTGGATGTAGGGCCCGCGGATATCGGTGCCGTCGACGGTGCACTCCACAGTCCACGTGACAGCGTCCGCGTCGCCACGCTGCGGATCGAGCAGTTCCTGCGGACGATTCTTCCGCTGCACGCCTACGTGGATGTTCGAGTACGCCGTCTCGATCCCCGCCGGACGGCAGGACAGCCCGGGCAGTTGCGTCCCCACGATTCGGATGAGCATCCGACCATTCTCGTGCACCCGCTGATCGATGCCGTGCCTGCGCGCCCTCGACACCGCTCAGTCGTTCCTGGCCGGCACTCCATCGAGGACGACGACGCGAGTACCCGCGGCGAGCAGGCTGCTGGCGGTGAGACCACACATCGCGTGGAAGGCGTCGCTGAAGTGGGAAGGGCTGGCGAAACCGGCGTCCGAGGACGCTGTCGTCAAATCGGTGCCCTTCGCAACGGCACGGCCGACGCTGAGCATGCGAGCCCACATCCGGTATCGGCGGAAACTGGTGCCTGCGTGCGCGTTGAACAGGTGCAGGAAACGTGAGGTCGACAGATGGGCTTCGGCAGCGAGCTCGGCGGCCGAGTTCGGGCGGGCCGGGTGCGCTTGCAGTGTCGCCGCCGCGGCCACGATCCGGGGGTCGATGTTCGTCGCGCCGGGGCCGCACGCCAGGTCTACTGCCGCGACGGGATCGAACTCGAGCCGCGCGGCAAGACCGATCAGGTCAGCTTCCTCGCTGTGCGCCAGACCGATTCCCTGGTTGTGCGCGGTCATGCGATTCCAGCAGCTGGTTGCCTGCGGCGAGCTCGGATCGATGTAGCAGAACAGCATCCGCTCGCCGTTGCACACGACCCGATGGATCATCCGGGGCGGAATCAGCGCGGAACGCACAGTCTCCTCCCGGTCGCCCACGTGCAGGGTGAACGGCGCATCCAGCCCGACCGCCAGGCAATGCACGGTGCCGCAGTGCGCGTCGAGCCGCAGGGAAGGGCCTCGGTACACCGCGTGGCCCGGCCACAGCCACACCGTCGCCTGCGCATGACAGCGCGTTTCTGGAAGTGCCGGACCGCCCATGATCGCCATGCTTGCACGACACCCAGAGGACGGAAAGAGCGGACCGAATATGCGATTCGAACACATCCCGCACGCGGTATCGGTTGATCCGACTGCGGCACTCGGCGATGCACGAACCATCCACCTGAGGCAAGGACCTGTTCGGATCTACGAGCGCGGTGCCGGACGGCCGCTCGTGTTCGTCCACGGTCTCTTCGTCAATGCCGCCGCGTGGCGCAAGGTCGTCCCGCTACTGGCCGACTCCTACCGCTGCATCACCGCCGACTGGCCCTTCGGCGGACACCACACGCCGATGACGCCGGACGCGGACCTGACACCCACCGGCATTGCCGACACCATCGCCGACGTCATCGACCAACTCGACCTGCACGACGCGACCTTGATCGGCAACGACGGCGGCGGAATGCTCTCGCAGCTGGTTATCACCCGCCGGCCCCATCGGTTCGGCCGACTGATCCTGACACCGTGCGATGCCTACGAGAATTTTCCGCCACCACAGTTCGACTACCTGTGCCGGATCTCCCGAGTGCCCGGTATAGAGCACCTCGCGGGCCGCGCCCTGCGCATCCCGGCAGTCCGTACCCGATGCGCCAGATCCTCGATCGGGTTCGCGGCGTTGACCAACAGTCCGATCGATACGGAGGTGCTCGACCACTACCTACACGGCGTCACTCACGACACCGGTGTGCTGCGGGATTCGATCGAACTCCTTCGCGCCGTGGACAACCGCTACACCCTTGACGCGGCCGCCCGGTTCCCGACGATCGACCTGCCGGTCCTCATCGCCTGGGCCCCCGACGACCAGGTCTTCCCCTTCCGCCACGCGGAACAACTCGCCGCGGACTTCCCGAACAGCCAACTGGCGGAAATCCCGAACTCGCGAACGTGGGTCGCCGAGGACCAGCCCGAACGTCTCGCGCACCTGATCCGCGAGTTCATCGATCCGGCAAGGGAAATGGGTCAGGGCTGACCGCTGACGACGGCGGTGACGGCGTCGAGGAAGGGCTGTCCGCCCATGGCGTAGCCGCCGGCGATCGCGCCGAGGACCAGTCCGACGGGGCCGGTGACGATGCTGAGGAAGCCGAAGCCGAGGACGGTGCCGATGAGGCCACCGAGGATGCCACCGGCGACCACGCCGACCACGTTGCGGTTGATCTCGTTCGTCAGCTGGGACATCGGGCTGATGGTCTGGATCTCGCCGATCTCGGTGGCGCTCGCCTGCGGGGTGAGGACGAGGTGGCGACCGTTGTCGGAGATCGTTTGCGCCACTCGCATTGTCGCGCCGGAGATCTGGTAGCTGAGCGGGATGCGGGTGACGACGGCGCCCGCATCGGAGGTGAGGGTGACCGCGGTGTTGTCCTCGGTGGTGGTGAAGGTGCCGCCGGTGACGGTGGTGGTCAGTACTCGGGAGAATTCGGTGAGAACGGCCTCGTAGTGCACCGACTGGTCGACCCCGGACGCGGTGGGCTGGGGGGTGGGTGCGACCGGCTGCGCGGCGGCAGCCCCCGCGGTGATCCAGACGGCGGTGCCGACCAGGAGCGCGGTGGCAGGGAAGTGACCGAGTTTCATCAGGGATTTCCTTTACGCATGACGAAGACTGCGCGGCCGACCAACGTGCCGATGCGGGGCACGAAGCTTGGTGTCCGCCAGTGAGATCGGGCAGACACTAGCACCATTCTTCACCGGATTGTCATCCGTGCCGGAATTGGGCGCTAGACCAAGTATTCGCTGTAAAAAGATGCAGATTCACAATTCGACACGATCGCGTGTCTCCGTGTAAGAACTGTCAGGCAAGTGGGATGTCGGTCGGGACGTCCAGCGGATGAGTGGGGACAACACAAATGGCGCGTCGAACGAACTTGGCCGTGGCCGGGGTATCGGTTGTGGCGGTGTTTGCCCTGGCCGGGAGCTTCTACGTCGCACTTTCCGTCGTCACCGGGTTCGGCGCGCGGGTGCCCGGACCCCCTGAAAATGATTCTGCCGCAAAAACTTCGCCGAGCGAGGTTTCAGCGACCCAGCCACTGGGAACTATTGTCGAGCTATCCGGCGGAGTCGCGTCCACACTGAGTAAGTCCGTCACCCGGATTCCCCGCGTGAATCTGAACGTCGGCGATTGCGTGGATTTGGGCGTGAGCTCGGCCGATATTCAGCAGGCCGCGTGTGGTAGCGCCAATTCCCACTACAAGGTGGCGGAATTGGCGTCGGCCGGCGGCCGCTGTCCGGGCGACGTCGACCGCTCACAACCCCGGACACTTCCGGGCGGCGTGGACGAGACCGTCTGCTTGGACATCGATTGGACAGTCGGCGGCTGCATCGATCTGGCCGGCGGTGCGGTCAAGCACGTGGAATGCGCTGCCGACGTGCCCGGTCGGCTCCGCGTGCTCGAGATCCGGCACGACACCACCGACGTCAACATCTGCACGGCGGGCGACCGTGGTGTCGTCTACGACGAGCGCCGCTACGTGGTCTGCGTCAGCTCGCGCTGAGCAGACCGGTGTCGATCGAATGTGAGATAGCCCTCATTCGATCGTCAGGCGGCATGCTGTCAACCGGCGAGTGGCTCAGCGCAGACCGGGGTGCCGGCGCGAAAGGATGGGCACCAGAAGTCGTTTCGGGAGGAAAGGCACAAGCGCGGCGGCCGCGCGGTTGGCCAGGCCCGGGACAGCGACCATGGCGCCCTTGGCCAGGCCGTTGATGCCGACGCGGGCCACCACCTCTGGCGATTCCCACATCACGGACGGCAGTGCGCCATGCGCCTCCTCGGAAGTGAAGCCGGCCCGCTCGCCGAAACCGGTGTCGACCGGTCCGGGGCACAGCACGGTCGCGGTGACGCCGGTGCCGCGCAGTTCGCCGGACAGGCTCTGGGTGTAGGACAGCACGAACGCCTTGCTCGCGCCGTACCCAGCCTGGCCGGGTAGCGGCTGAAACGCGCCGGTGGAGGCGACATTGAGCACCGCTCCCGTGCCACGGGCCACCATCGCGGGCAGGAAGCGGGTGCACAGATCGACGACCGCGACAACATCGAGTTCGACCATCGCGATCTCGGCATCCGGGGTGGCCTTGTGCACGGGGCCGAGAGTCGAGATTCCGGCGCAGTTCACCAGGATCGAGGGCACGAGACCGAGCGCTTCGACGCGACCGAGCAGCGCGGCGCGGGCCTCGCGGTCGCCGAGGTCGGCGGCGAGAATATCGGCGCGCACACCGGTCGCGGTGATCTCGGCGGCCAGTTCGGCCAGCTTGTCGGCACTGCGCGCGACCAACGTGACCTGGTGTCCGCGCCCGGCCAGCTCGCGGGCAAGGGCGGCGCCGATGCCGGAGGACGCGCCGGTGACGATCGCGGTGCGGTCGGCGGCGGGAGAGGGAAGGCTCATGCGCCCCAGCCTAGGGTGACCGGCCGAGGCAGCCGGTCCGACAGCTCGGATCAGATTCAGTTGACGGAGGTCGGTGCTGTACTTGCGGTGTGGGTATGTCGGAACAGGCGCGACTCAGCCGTGCACGAGCGGGCTCAGGGCCTTGCCTGCCAGTTCGAGGATGCCCGGTTCGTGACCGTTGGCGACCATGTTCACGATGATGCCGTCGACCCCGTGATCCAGGATGCGGCGCTGGATCTGCTCCGCCACATCGTCGGGGGTGCCTGCGAACACACTGTCCGCCGAGATCACCACCACGACATCGCGCTGCATGAACTCCTGCGCCAGCTTGCGCGCCCGGTCGCCGTCCTCGTCGATGACGACGACGGCGCGGAAGCTGGTCTCCAGGGTCTGTGGGTCGCGCCCGGCCTCCTCGCAGCGCTGCCGCAGTGTGGCCAATTTCTGCGGCAGTTCGGTGGTGTGGCAGAGGAGGTTCAGATGGTCGGCGTACCGCACGGCCAGGCCGAAGGTCTTTTTCTCACCGCTGCCACCGAGCAGGATCGGCAGGTCGTCGCGCACCTGCGGCTCGTTGATCGCGTTCTCGGCGCGGTACCACTTGCCCTGGAAGGTCGGCCGCTGCCCGCGCAGCATCGGCGAGATGATCTGCAGGGCCTCGTCGAGCCGCTGGAACCGCTCGGTGAAGCTGCCGTATTCGAAGCCGTAGCCGATGTGCTCCTGCTCGAACCAGCCCGCGCCGATGCCGAGGGCCGCGCGGCCGCCGCTGATCACGTCCAGCGTCGTGACGATCTTGGCCAGCAGCGCCGGATTGCGGTACGTGTTGCAGGTCATCAAGGTGGCCAGCTGGATTCGCTCGGTGACGGTGGCCAGCCCGGCCAGGGCGGTGTAGGCCTCCAGCATCCAGTCGTCCGGCTGCCCATAGACCTGATAGAAGTGGTCCATGAAGAGCACGGCATCGAATCCGGCCGCCTCCGCCTCCTGCGCCTGCGCGATGACCCGCGGGAACAATTCGCGCGGCGAGGCCGCGTAGCCGAAGTAGGGCATCTGGTATCCGAGACGAATGCTCATGCTCTACGACGCTACGGTCGTTTCCCGCGTCGACAGGGAGCGATAGTCCATGGCAATCAACCGGGCGTCACACGGCAATGGCCCGGAAATCCGCGTGCGACCGCATCCAGGCCACGTAGGACACCGAGGGGAATCCCTGAGGCGAAGCTCCGGGTCGGGACCTGATGTGCCCGGCCCTCCTCCGACGAGACCATTGCAGGATGGAAACCGTTGGTAATCAGAACATTTCAGGAACCGTTCGACGGCGTGCCGGTATCGCCGCACTGGCAGCGGCCGTCACGGTAACGGGCCTACTCGGACTCCCGGCGGCAATCGCATCCGCGGACACCGCGGACAGCTGCATGTGGGCCGGCACCCCGTACTCGCAGGGAGCCACCCTCGGCGCCGGTGGCTGGACCTTCACCTGCGGCCGATCGCTGACCGGAGACGCGCGCTGGGATCGCGAGGCGTCGGCACATCGGACGAGCACGGTCGCCAATCCAGGCGCCGCAGGCGATCCCACCGGCAGCTTCAGCGCGGGGGCCGTTCAGCCGGGCACCAGCTACAACGACTACTGCGTGGGCGAGCAGCTCGTCAGCGGTCGTGAATCCGTCTACGAAGCCGTGCCGGTCGGCGACAGCTTGCGCTGGCGTCCAGTGGGTCCGATCACGCAGTGGCGTTTCGATCAGGGCGACGGCACTGCCCCGACCGCACGGTCCGTGACCGAGTGCCGGGCGGATCCTCAGAACTGAGCCCGACCGATGAGGCCGGTCACGCAGGGATCGGCGGCTGGGCCAGGCACATTCGGGATGACAGCCGGGCTCGACCGCGACACCGTGCCCGCCCGATGTCCCCCGGCACCAAATCTGAAATGAAAATGTGTCTGAAAATGCCGACGAAACCGACGGCGAGTGGCGAGAATTGGCCCCGACGGTTCGGCACGATTTCAGCACCTGCGCACCGTCACGAATCTCCTTCGGCAACAGAGGAATTGGACGATGCACAGGTTGTCGAGATCCGCCGCGGCGACGTTGGTCGCCGCCGTCGTCGCGGTCGGGACTGCGGCGGTCGGCGTCGCGCGGGCGGAAACGCCCGGCGCGCAGCCATGCACCCCGTACACGGCAATTTTCGCGCCGGGGACCTGGGAGACCACGCCAGGAGCCGATCCCGGGGTTCCCGTCGGGATGCTCCGGCCCGTCGGCGATGGCCTGGAACGGCAATTCGGCCGTGACATCACGGTGCTCTACGTCCCCTATGCCGCAAGCGCTTTCGACCTGGGTCTGAGCTATGCGGAGTCTTTGAGCACCCTGGAATCCCGCTTGCACCGAATGATGCGTGGCCTGTGCAGTTCGACGCGGGTCATCCTCGCCGGCTACAGCCAGGGCGCGGACGGCATCGGCGATCTCGCCACCGAGATCGGCAATGGTGACGGTCCCATCGGTGCCGATCGAGTGGTCGGTGTCGGACTACTGTCCGATCCGCATCGCGATCCGAATACCACACTCTCCCTGGGAAATACGCAGCCCGGCCACGGCATAGCCGGAACACGAAGCCGGGATTTCGGTGCGTTGACCGAGCGGGTTCGCACCCTGTGTGCTGACGGCGACCTGTACTGCTCCCTCGATGCCGCCGCCTCCCCGCTCCTCGCCGTGTTGGGCAGGGTGCTGAGCGGTGATGCCGAATCGATCGCGAACGTCATCCCCGCCACGGTCGATCCCAGCAGCCTGATCGCTCAAGCCGTCACCATGGGCGCCGGCTGGACCGCCACCGCGGCGAACCTGCCTACCATTCTCGACAATCTCACCAGCCTCCCGGAGTTCATCGCGGCGGGTGACATTCGCGGTGCGCACCACGCTGCGCGTGCCCTCAACGTTGCCCTTTCCCCGTTGGTCCAAGCCGCCGCCGGTGTAGACCGAGTCCTGGTCGCCCAGGTCATCCGCGCAGCGGCCGCCGTCGATCCCTCTGGCCGGACCGCAGGCGTCAGCGTCATCGCCGACGCCCTCCTGCACATCGATTTTCTGAGCATCGCCGACAGGGTCGGCCGAATTCAGGAGATCCTCTGGCGTGCAGTCGAATCCCTCGATCGCAACGACCCCGTCGCCGCCGCCGCCGACCTGGCGATCTTCGCCGCCACCGGCGCCGACCTCACCGGCTCCGTGCTCGGCCCCGTCGCCGCCGGCATCCGAGCCGACCTCCACGCAACCACCCGAACCCTGCTCAGCATCACCGACCCGCCACCGTCGATGAGCTCGTCCAACTGGCCCGCCAAGGCGTGGACATCGCCAACTTCTACGCCTCCAACGCCCACATCGACTACGGCGACGACGTCGATATCCTCCTGAGCTACCTGAGCTCCCAGGTCGTTTCGTAGCCTTGGAAGCCGGGTCAGGGCTCGGCGAACACTCGCCGTTGCGTCGACTCGATCTGGGTCGAGCCGACGCAACGGCATTCAGATCAGCACGCCACTGCGTCTCCGACCGAGTTGTCGAGACGCACCCCTAGAACTCTCGACAACTCGCCGACACTGTCGGCACTGGGTGTCACCACATCGCGTTCCCAACGGCTGATCTGGTTTCCGTCCGCGATTCCGATCCAGTCGGCCAATTCCGCCTGGGTGAATCCGGAGGCCATCCTCGCCGCTCGAATAGCTTTGCCGATCCTCGTGGACATGGTCTCCCCTCTCTCTAGATGCCATCGGCACGGACTGCATCGGCGCGGGTGCCCGTCGGCGAACACTCGTACCCCTGATGCGGTCTCGCACAGCCACATTCGAAAGATATCGGTGAATCGGCCTTCGAAGGAGGCTGTGACTGCACGGCAACTGACTGTGCACGCACAAACTTCCGCGCCGCCGGGCGCGGAATTCCCGACTACTTCGGTGGGTTGTCCGCATCGGTGGCGCCGCGGCGCCAGTCACGTGGCGTCATGCCGAATGCTTCGCGGAATCGCCGGGTGAAGTGGGCGGCGTCGCGGAAACCCACAGCACCGGCCACAGCAGCGACGGACCGGTGCGCGTAGCCTCTGTCGATCAGCATGTCGCGGGCCCGGACCAGGCGTTGTTCGATGATCCACTGCTCGAGGCTGATTCCCGACTGTGCGCATACCTTGTACAGGTGCCGAACGGAGATGTTGTTCGCGGCGGCGATATCGGGCATCTTCAAGGTCGAATCGGACAGGTGTGTGCGCACATACCCGAGGATCTGCTCGATCAGCAGTTGCTCCGGGATGGCGGCGCCGTCACCCGGACCGCGGCCTGCCGCCGAGATCAGTAGCGCCCGAACCATTTCCAGGCACGACTCACCCACAGCGGCGGCGGCCGGATCGGCTTCGAGCTGGTCGGCGATCGCGACGAGATGCTGGATCTGCGCCGTGACCATCGGGTACAGCGGCGATGCCGCCAGCCGCCCGTGAGCAGCGACGACCGTTTCCGCGGAAATGCCGAGGCGCTCCCTTGACAGCTGCAGGCACAGCGTTCCCCCGAGACCGTGCCAGCCGGAGGCGAACGTGGTGGCCAGGTCGATCACTTCGCAGGCGCCGGGCTCGATCAGCGTTTGCGCACCGAATTGTTCGTGCCTGCGCACCTGCCCGTTCTGAACGGTCACCGTCAGGGTGTCGCTGGGCGTGATTCGCTCGTGCCGACGTGTTCGGCAGACCTGGTGACCCGATACCTCCGAGCGAGTGAGCGCGATCGGACCCAGCATCCAGGCCTGGTGCCGGCTGACCACTTCGGCCGGTGAATCCCACATCTGCAGGTTCGCCCCGATATCGGCTTCCTGCAGGATTGCGGTGACCGCCTCCCGGCGGTCCGCCGGCGTGAAGTAGTCGGAGTCGATCAGCACTGCCATCGGTGATCTCCACTTCGGATCTCGCCGGCGGTGGAGTCCCTCCCGTCGCCGGCCGTTGCGCGTTTCGGGTGGTGGCAATTCGGGCAAAGGTGATTGCATGGCCTGTAGTCGGCGATGCTATCGCGCCGCGGCGCGCCCGGAGCCGGATTCGGCAGGGTTGCCGCACCGACTTCACCGACCTGCGGTGGCGTGTTCCCTTGCCGCGGTAGGCCGTAACGCCAGGATTCGACGTTCGGCAGGTGTCGCCGTCGCAGCCCACTCCGGCCGCAGAGCCGCATAGGTGCACACGTCGCGCCACCGACCCTGGGTTCGGTACAGCTGCCGCAGCCGCGCCTCCGGCGTCAAGCCCACTCCCGACATCACCGTGTCCATCACCGGATGATCGTGGCGGTGCCCCGCCCATACCCGGTGAATCCCGAGCGGCCCGAAGGCGAATGCCGCCATGAGCCGCCCCGCCTCGATTCCACCCGCACGCAGCGCCCCTTCCGGAACCACGACCAGACCGCCGATCATCGCGCTGCTGCCGAAATCCTCTACCAGCAGACCGATGGTGCCGACCATGGTGTCCGCACCCGGCGCCGTGATCGCCAGCGTGTACTTGCGCCGCGGACTCTCGCCGCGGGACCGCAGGGCGGCGTCGAACGACGCCGCGGCTGCCCGGACGCCCATGCTGTCGGTGCCCATATATCGGGTCAGGTGCGGGTCGGTGAAAATCCGCTGATAGACGCCCAGATCACCGGCGCGGAGATCCCGCAACCGCAGCCGCGTGCCGACCAGTTCCACATTGCACACGTCGATCGTCAACGGACTTCTTCCATCGCCCGCGCGAATGCCGGAGCAACCCGTGGATCTATCGCGGGTATGAGCTCGTCGAGGTCGACATAGGTTCGCCCCGACGGGATCAGCTCACCGAGCAGGATCCGGCGAGCCGTGTCCGCCACCAAGGCGCCGCCGAGCATCACCCCGGACGCGAGTTGAGGCCAGCTGGACAGGCTCCGGCCGACCTCACCGACAGCGTCGCGCATCGCCGGACTCAGCCGCGGCTCATCGACCACTGCCAACAGAAACGACAGCAGCTCCCCCCGGTTCATCCTCGCGACATCGGACGAGGTCGACCCGCCGCCGCGGCCGTGGAACAGCGGGCGATGGGGTTCGTGATCGAAACGCTCCACATCCAGCAAGCCGCGATCGTTGGCGTCCATCAGTACCGGGATCCCCCGGCGCCGCGCGCACTCACGGGCAGCGACTTTCGCCCACACCGTGTCGCATTCCTCCACCAACAGATCCAGCGGCCGGGTGCCGCCCACGCCATCGAAGAACGGCCCGATCGACTCCTCGGTCAACCCGTCCATGAACACCTCGATGTCGAGATAGGGGTCGATCTCGAACATCTGACGCGCCGCAAGCACAGCCTTGGAAACCCCGAGATCACCCACCCCTGCCCGCAACCGGTTCAGATTCGACAGCCCGACGGTGTCGAAGTCGGCCAATCGGAACGATCCGCCGACCCCTTCCATCGCCAGCGTCACAGCCGCGCTGTTGCCCACCGACAGCCCGATCACACCGATCCGCCGATCGCGCAGGTCTCGCTGCTGCACCCGGTCGATCTTGTTGCGATTCCGATCGGTCCGCACCCGCTGGAAACCCTCGCGCGCCAGCACATGCACCAACCGGCCGTTCCACGGATAGAACACCCATGTTCCCCACCGCCACAACGGAGTCCCGCCACAGATCCGGCGACGGGACGCTGCCAGCGAGTCCGTCGAATGCGCGACAGCAGGGTCCTCGCAGCGGATCAGTTCGTCGAGCTGATCTTCGATCGTGTCGTGCACCGCACTCACAGAACTCGACTCTGCGAGCGCTTCCAGTTCACGCAGTCCTTCCGGGCTCGACGCATCGAGCAGCACTGGACGGAAATGCGATGTCGCAGCGCCGGGCGTGAGTATCGTCGGACGCGGAACCGAGCGATGCAGAACCATGTGTGCACAAACCTCCGACACTCATGAGGCGAACGGACACCCGCTCGTCCCTGTCGACCAGGACGCGCAAAGGATACATACAGCACACCCCCAGCAAACCGACCTTCGGTCCACCGGCATGGCGCGGCAATACCTGAGCCAAACTGGGACTATGACCAATCGATTCGGCGCGAAAGGCGACCCGCTCCATCACCTTTCCTCAGTATCGCAATAATTCCGCAAGCATCGATTCCAGCGCACCTGAGGACGTACTTCCACCGGCGTGGTACAGAACAGTTCGACTGCACGACAAGGTCGAGTCGGACAACTCCGGCACCGCCGGCCAGGTTCGCACCTTGTTCGCAAGTGGCCCGTGTCACCAGCCTCGCTGTCGCCATTCGCCCAGGTGGGGACGTTCGACGCCAAGGGTAGTGTCGCCGCCGTGACCTGGATATACCGCTGTGTCGTCGGTGTAGCGGTCGAACAACTTTGTCGTGACATCGCTGTAGAGCGAGTCGAAGTCCTCGGGCGTGCCGGTCTTACCGATACCACCGGGAAACAGGCTGTCGCCGGTGAACAGATGTGTCCGGCCCGCACCGTCGGTCAGCGCGATCGTGATCGAGCCCGGCGTGTGGCCACGTAGGTGAATCACGGTGAGTTTCAGGTCACCGATGACGATCGTGTCGTTGTCCGCGAGCAGCCGATCCGGAGTAACAGGCAGGGGTCCTGCGTCGAGTTCATGTGCCGCAGTGGGGATTCCGAGCCCGGCCACCTCAGGCAATGCCCACCAATGATCGATGTGCTGGTGTGTGGTGACGATGAGCTGCACCTGTCCCGGAGCTTCCTGCTCGATGAGCTCGACAAGCCGACTCGCCTCATTGGCGGCGTCGACGAGCAGCGCCGCACCGGTTGCGGAGTCCTGCACGAGGTAGACGTTGTTGTCGCCTCCGCCCACCGACATTTTGACGATTCGGGCACCAGGGACGTTGCGTTGCTGCGGATTCGACCCCGGCGAGACGTCGCCGGTATAGGGGGTATCTATCGTGATCACGGCCCGATGGTAGCGGGGGACAGTCCACGAACGCCGCCACCAGAGGCCGGTCCTGTAGGTTGAGAAAGTCTTCATTGTGCTCGACTTCGGAGGATGTTGCTCGAATGGCGTCGTTCACGGAAACGGACATCAGTGCGACCGCGGTCGCCGTAGCGCACTTCCGGGCGCTGGAGAGCAGCCGAGACGACGCACTGTTCTGTGATGAGTTCGCCTCGTTGTTCGTGGATGCTTCCGGGCTGCCGGTGAGTGGCATCGGCCTCTCTGAAGTGACCTCGAACCGGGTCTACTTGTCCGTTGCGGTACGCACGCACTGGCTCGACGCCGGGGTAGTCGATGCGGCGTCCGCGGGATGTCGGCAGGTGGTACTGCTCGGGGCCGGACTCGATGCGCGCGCTGTCCGACTCGACGTTCCGGCACAGACTCGGTTTTTCGAGATCGACCTGCCGAACGTGCTGGCATTCAAACGTTCGGTGTTGGCCGCGAACCGTGCGGAGCCGCGCTGCGAATACATAGACGTGGCAGCTGATCTCACTGCAGGCGACTGGCCGACCCGGCTGATCGATGCGGGATTCGATCCTGCGCAGCCGACTGTATGGGTCGCCGAGGGCATTCTGATCTATTTCGACTCCTCGACCAACGACCGGATCCTCGACGCTGTCTCCGAGGTATCGGCGGCCGGAAGCCGGTTGTTGTGCGGACATTTCGGTGCAGGGTCGCTCACCGAAGCACAAACCAGGGAGATGACCCGGCGCACCAGTTCGGCAGGGTATGGATTCCAATCCTGGGTTGCCGATCCGAAAGCGTGGCTGGCGGAGTGGGGTTGGGACGTCACCGCGACGACAATCAAGGCGCACGGTGCGACTCTCGGCCGCGACCTGCCCTACGAGGAGACCCCGGGTCGCGAGATCGCGTGGCTGGTGGCGGCCGCGCGTCGCTCGGAGTGCGCGTGATCGGCCAACTCGATCTGTAGTCGGTAGGCGGCCTCTGGCGATCGTGCCGCCGCCCAACAGGCTCGCCGGGTGGTACCGAACGCCAAACCGGGGTCGAGCACGACATCGGGGTTCATGGTGCGGGCTCGCACCCAGATGTCGCCGTTGTGGCGCAGCAGCCGATATCGGCGGAGCCGGTCTTTGAGCAGGTAGGCCGCGTAAATTCCCGCGGCCGAACCGGCGGCGGTGATGGCGGCGAGCCCGAGTGCGATGGAGATGAACTCGGCGTTGCGGTACCAGAAGCCATCCGAATGTCGCTGCTGAAGAACGAGATTCAGGATCTTGAACACACAGTAGGTCAGACCGAGAGTGCAGGCGACGACGATGAATCCCAGGGCTGCCGCGAACGGCCCGCGTCGCACCCAGGTCAGCTCACGCACCGCATACACAGCACTGACGACGACCGCGCTGGCCAGCGGCCCGAGATACGCGATCCAATACATCACCACCGGGCCTGTGACCGGGAAATCGTTGCTCATGTACTCGGTCGGTGTGTCGGCCATCGGGGTCGACAGGAAGGTGACCACCATAGCGACGACGATCGCGACGGCACTGGCGGCCTGCGCTCCGATCGGCAGGTCACGGCCGGTGATGTAAGAGACCAACGTCAGCAGAGGAATCGCGGCCAGCGCACCGAAGGTCATGCCCGCCAAGGACATCACGTTCGCAACGCCGGTCCAATCCTGCAGGATCGGGTTGATCACGTTGTCGGTGATGTGGCGGATGCGGCAGGCCTTCGCCAGACCGAGGGCGAGCAGGAGCTGAGTCAGTGGATTCGCGAGTCCGGTCCCGGCGCCCGAGCGCTGACCGCCGTGGGAGTCGGATCTGATGCGGTGCAGTGCAAGCACGAGCAACATAACGGGAATGATTGCGGTGACGGCGATGTTCACATCGACCACCCGAACACCACAGCCGCGCGTTCGAGCATTCGGCGCTGGCGGGGACTGAGTTCCCGATCCGGTAGCAGTGGGCGGCTGAGTTCATCGGCCGCCTGCATCAGCAGCGTTGCGAACCATTCTGCTTGCCGTTCGACAGGAGCGTCGAAATTGCTACGCAGGCAGGCTTGCTGGTCGATCAGCCGTTGAATGACAGTCGCCGGGATAGACGGCGTGGTACGAGAGTAGTACTGGAGCCGCTGATCGTCGGAGACATCGTGACCGAGGACGATGTGCCCGAGCTCATGAGCGATGATCCCGTCCCGCTCGATCGCGGTCACCTCGGACCGATGACGGATGAGGTCCTTCTCTGGCAGTGGGATCCAGATGCCGGAGAAGTCGACAGCCTCGTATTCACCGAGCCCCTCGACGATTTCGATCGGCCGGGCTCGCTGCAGGCTCAATTCCTCCACGAACCGATGCATCGACCAAGGTCGCCGCAACGTCAGTTCTCCGAGAGCGCGTTCCGCGACAACACGATCCTGGTCGACGGCACCGCTAGTCGAGGGAGCCAAGGTAATTCGTCAACTCTTGTACAGCGTCGTCGCCCAGCTGATCCGAACCGGCACGAAGAGTAAGGAAGGGAATCCGCTTGTCGCGCTGCATGATCAACAGCCCGAGCTGATGGTAGGGAGCGTAATATCGGTCGGGGTCGCTCGACAGAAAACCACTTGGCATATCGAAGTACCGGGCCAGCTCAGCGAGCATGTCATCGGCCGGCTGTTGAGCGCCGGGCAGGCGCAGCACTTCGATGTCCTTCGTCGGCACCGCGCGTCCCAGAACCTCCGACAGCGCTTGCGCCACAGCCGATGCAGACACTTCGATGCCGTCTCCATCGATGACCGTAGCGAACAGTGCGTTCACCCGCTTCTCCAACGGTACGACTCGGCTGTGCTCGTTCAACGACCTTCTCCCTCGGTCAGGCGTATCCGCTCCAGCTTAGACCGCCATCGCCTGGTGAACCTCTCCACTCGAGCGGAGTCGAGATCGACAGCTTTGGCTGCGAGCCAACGCCGATACTGTTGGTCTTCGCGTTCGCCCCCCGTGGCGGTCGGCGGCGCCGCGAGCAGTGCGCCGATAAGCCTTTCAATACCCCTCGGGAGTTCTCTACCGGGTCCGCCCGCCCGCTCGAGCACCTCAGTTGCCTGGGCGGCGGCGAGCCTGCCGACCGCAACGCCCAGCTGCTCCTTCACCGCCCGCGCGGCATGTTGAGCGGGCGCGGGAAGATCCGAGCGGTCACACAATTGAAAGCACACGTCGGCAGCGGCGACAAGGCTGTCCACGACGTCGATATCGACCTCGACCAGACGAAAGCCCAGCGGATCACTCTCGAAGCCAGTGGGACCACGAGAGCTCGTAGCACCGGTCGGCATGGATTCACCCACCGCTGCTGGATCACCACCGTGCAGTGTCGCCCTGGCACTGCCCTGCACCCACCCGAGCCCCGCATCGAGCAGCTTCAAGGTCCTAGGGCTCGGTGGAGCCGTGTCATCTCCCGGGTGTTCGACACGAGCCAGGGTCGCGACAGAGGGCCCGCCCGCAGCGTGGACCTCCTTGCGAGACAGCCCGAGCTCGCTGCGTCGCTCGGCGACGATCTCGCCGAAGCGCCCCTGCCGATCTCGAGTCACCACAGTCGGAACCTTATGCCAACCCACACTCACCGAACCACCTTCCTGCATGCCCTCGGGCGCCGACGACTCCATGGACGACTCACACAGCCGTCGGCTATGCTCACACGGTGACAATCTCGACACTACTGAACACTCATGATATTCCGGTGAGTCTTCCATGGCATATGGATGCCACAATGCCGCCTACCGCGGACTGAGACGCGGTCGACTGTCGAGACCGATCGTCGGTGAGCCCGTCAGGAACCACGCAGGCCAGGGATATCCGGACAGCTCATGACGACGAGATCCAATCTGTGTAGTGGCGTGGAGGGGGCGCCATTACTTGCCCGCGATCGGCACAGTGCATCGTGTCGATCGCGCGCGTAGCCGCTCCGGTCAATGACGACCGGGGCGGCTACGCAGCCCATTCATTTCACCTGAGGCGGCGTGACGCAGAGTCCCGATCGAGGAAATACCTCGTCGAGTTCACAGATCCCGAGCACGCCTCCGTTTTCGATTCGTCCGGGACCGAGCTCTACACCTCGAACGTTTCTGACCGGAAGGAACGGACCGCGGCGGGCCCCCACACCCCAAACCGCCCCCCCCCCCCAACCGGCTACATCGGCCCCACCGGGGGCCCCACCCCCCCCCCACGCGACGACATCGCCCCACTCCTGGACGCCATCGTCCGCTACTTGCCCTCGCCCTT
>NZ_JBHXNJ010000019.1:147416-157999 GCF_042719655.1 Nocardia sp. NPDC058518 | reverse complement strand
GTTAGACGCCGTTGCGTACGCGACGAAGGAGCAAGCAACGGCGTCTAACCGGCGGCCCCTTGGGGCCGCGGACACGCGCGCGCCAGCGCGCCAATAAGCTGAGCCCGTGAACTCAGTCCTGGCCTATATTCCGAGTCCGCCCCAGGGGGTCTGGCACCTCGGACCCTTCCCGCTGCGGGCGTACGCACTGTTCATCATTCTCGGCATCGTCGTCGCCATCTGGTGGGGTGAACGCCGGTGGCGCGAGCGCGGTGGTCAGCCGGGCGCCGTCCTCGATGTCGCGATGTTCGCGGTGCCGTTCGGCCTGGTCGGCGGCCGTATCTACCACGTCGCCACCGACTGGCAGAAGTACTTCGGCGAGGGCAAGCACCCTGTCGAGGCGCTCTACATCTGGCAGGGCGGCCTCGGCATCTGGGGTGCGGTGTTCTTCGGTGCCATCGGCGCCTGGATCGGCTGCCGGATGTACAAGATCCCGCTGCCCGCGCTCGGCGACGCGGTCGCGCCCGCGGTGCTGCTCGCTCAGGCGATCGGCCGGCTCGGCAACTACTTCAACCAGGAACTCTACGGGCGCGCCACCGAGGTCCCGTGGGGTCTGGAGATCTACGAACGGTTCGACCCGGAGACCGGCGCGCGCGACATGATGAACGGGGTGTCGACCGGGCGGGTGCTCGAGGTCGTGCACCCGACGTTCCTCTACGAGCTGGTCTGGAACGTGCTGATCGTCATCGGGCTGGTGCTGCTCGACAAGCGCTACAAGATCGGTCACGGGCGTCTGTTCGCGCTCTATGTCGCGGGCTACAGCTTCGGCCGGTTCTTCGTCGAACTGCTGCGCAGCGACGAAGCCACCCAGATTCTCGGCATCAGGATCAACTCGTTCACCTCCGCACTCGTCTTCCTCGGCGCCATGGCCTATTTCGCGCTGGCGACCAAGGGCCGCGAGACGCCCGCCCAGTTGCAGCCGGACGGGGAGCCGCGCCCGTGGCCGTGGCAGTTCTCCGCGCTGCGGGCCGCCGGTGCGGCCGGCAGCACCGTGGCGGCGACGGATTCCGCGACATCGGCGGTCGACGTCACCAAGAAGACGGATTCCGCTGCGGTGGAACATGATTCGGCTGACAAGGACGTGACCGAGCCCGCCGGTGATGACACGAAGGACGTCACCGACGCGAAGGGCGCCGCTGGCGCGAAGGACGCCGACGACGAGTCCGGCAAAGACTCCGGGTCCACCACCGGCACCTCCGCGGAGCCGACGAAATCAGGTGCGAAGAAGTCCTGATCCACGACCGTTTTCGTCGAATCGGCGGGCGTCCGGCAACATTGCGGGCGCCCGCCGCGATATCTCGAATGGGTGGCGAGGGCCGATCGGGTGGCACCCGACAAGACAACGGTGGGCAGTACCGGCAACAATGGCCCGTGATCGTCGCGGGCGCACCGCCGTTCGGCCGATCGCCACTGGCCGGGGGCCACGACGGGTACCCGCACGAATGATGGAGGACATGAGTGACCGACCCCTACAACCCCAATCCCCAGTACGGCCCTGACCTGAGCAAGCCGCAGGACGGCGGCTCGCAGCCGCAGTACGGTCAGCCGGCCTACGGTCAGCCCTCCGATCCGTACAACCAGCAGCCGCAGCCCGGCTACGGCCAGCCGCAATACGGTGCGCCGCAGCCGCAGTACGGCCAGCCCGCCGATCCGTACGCCCAGCAGCCGCAGCCGGGTTACGGACAGCCGCAGTACGGTGCGATGCCGCAGGGCTTCAACCCGAACGACCCGGAGGCGCCCTGGGGCCGGGACATGTACGGCGTGCCCTTCTCGGACAAGCAGAAGCTGATGGCCGGTCTGCTGCAGATCTTCCTCGGCAGCTTCGGTGTCGGCCGTTTCTACCTCGGCTACACCGGTCTCGGCATCGCCCAGATCGCGGTCACCTGGCTGACCTGTGGCCTCGGTGCCATCTGGCCGCTGATCGACGGCATCATGATGCTCACCGGCAAGGTGCCCGACGCACAGGGCCGGCCGCTGCGCGACTGATCGCAGCCCATACGGGGATGAAACGGGTGCTCTGCTCACGCGGGGTACCCGTTTCGCGTTTCCGCGACGGTATTCCGATCACGGTGAGCGATACTCTGTGTCGGTCTGTGGCGGCGCCGTACCGTCGCTGAGCCTGCGCGTGCCCGTTACGCGCAGCGGAGAAAGGGATGTCCGTGCGCAAATTCATTGCTGCCGCCGTACTCGCTGTCGTCGCCGCGACGGGCCTGTCGGCCTGCTCGTCCGCGTCCGACCCGAACGTGCTCAAGATCGGCACCGAGGGCACCTACGCACCGTTCAGCTACCAGGAGGGCGGCACGCTCACCGGCTACGACGTCGAGGTCGCCCGCGCGGTCGGTGAGAAGCTCGGCAAGCAGGTGGAATTCGTGCAGACCCCGTGGGACTCGATCTTCGCCGGGCTCGAGTCCAAGCGCTTCGACCTGGTCGCCAACCAGGTCACCGTGAACCCCGAGCGCACGGCCAAGTACGCGCTGTCGCAGCCGTACACGACCTCTGAGGGCGTGATCGTCACCAAGGCCGACAACACCACCATCACCTCGCTGGCGAGCCTGGCGGGCAAGACCACCGCGCAGTCGGCCACCAGCAACTGGAGCAAGGTCGCCGCCGGCGCGGGTGCGAAAGTCGAAGCGGTGGAAGGATTCGTGCAGGCGGTGCAACTGCTCAAGGCAGGTCGGGTCGACGCCACCGTCAACGACACCCTCGCCGTGGGCGAGTACACCAAGAAGACCGGTGACACCGGCATCAAGATCGCGGCCGAGACCGGCGAGACCAGCAAGCAGGCCTTCGCCGCCCGCTCCGGCGACACCGCGCTGATCGCCGACGTCGACAAAGCGCTGGCGGAACTGCGCGCCGACGGCACCCTGGCCCGGCTGTCGGAGAAGTACTTCGGCACCGACGTCAGCAAATAACGGATGGATCCGGCTACCTGGGAGCTGATCCGGCACAACCTGGTGCCGATGCTGAAGGCCACGGTGACGATGACGTTGCCGCTCACGGCCGTCAGCTTCGTCATCGGCCTGGCCATCGCGGTGGGTGTCGCACTGGCCAGGATGTCGACGCGGCGGGTGCTGTCGGTGCCCGCCCGCTTCTACATCTCGATCATCCGCGGCACTCCGCTGCTGGTGCAGCTGTTCATCGTGTTCTACGCGCTGCCGCAGTTCGGGATCGTCATCGATCCGTTCCCGGCTGCGGTGATCGCGTTCAGCCTCAATGTCGGCGGGTACGCCGCGGAAGTGGTGCGCTCGTCGATCATGAGCGTGGCGCACGGACAGTGGGAGGCCGCGCAATCGCTGGGCATGACCTATGTCCAGACGCTATGGCACATCGTGTTCCCGCAGGCCGCGCGGATCGCGGTGCCCCCGCTGTCGAACACGCTGATCTCCCTGGTCAAGGACACCTCACTGGCCTCGACCATCCTGGTCACCGAGCTGCTGCGCACCGCCCAGCTGGCCGCCGCGCCCACCTTCGACTTCTTCGCCCTCTACGGCGTCGCGGCGCTCTACTACTGGGTGATCTGCCTGATCCTCGGCTTCGGCCAAACCCGTTTGGAAACAAGACTTTCCAGACATGTCGCTGTCCGGTGACAACTGATTTCGTGAACACATGGGTAACTCATCGGGAACGCTCGGCCCCCACCTCGTCGATAACCGCCGGTCCGGTCGATAGCCGACTCCAACCCCCCGACCGGCAAAATTCGCGGGGAGGCGGGCTGGTACTAGGCTGTTGGGCGTGATGCGACGGACGAAGATTGTGTGCACCCTGGGGCCGGCCACTGCTACCCAGGACCGTATTCGTGAGCTCGTCGAAAGCGGCATGGATGTGGCCCGGCTGAACTTCAGCCACGGCGACCACGCCGACCACGCCGACAACTACAAGATGGTCCGCGCGGCCTCGGACGAGACCGGCCGCGCGGTCGGCATCCTCGCCGACCTCCAGGGCCCCAAGATCCGCCTCGGCCGCTTCGCCGACGGCAAGACCGTGTGGGTCAACGGCGAGCAGGTGCGGATCACTGTCGACGAGGTGGACGGCACCCACGACCGCGTCTCGACCACGTACAAAGAGCTCGCGCAGGACGCCAAGGCCGGTGACCGGCTGCTCGTCGACGACGGCAAGGTCGGCCTCACGGTGGAATCCGTCGAGGGCAACGACGTCGTCTGCCGGGTGACCGAGGGCGGCCCGGTGAGCAACAACAAGGGCCTTTCGCTGCCCGGCATGAACGTGTCGGTGCCCGCCCTGTCCGAAAAGGACATCGCCGACCTGGAATTCGCCCTGGATCTGGGCGTCGACTTCATCGCGCTGTCGTTCGTGCGCTCGCCGTCCGACATCGAACTCGTGCACGACATCATGGACCGCGTCGGCCGCCGGGTCCCGGTGATCGCCAAGCTGGAGAAGCCGGAGGCGATCGAGAACCTCGAGGCGATCGTGCTCGCCTTCGACGCGGTGATGGTCGCCCGTGGTGACCTCGGTGTGGAGCTGCCGCTCGAGCAGGTGCCGCTGGTGCAGAAGCGCGCGATCCAGATGGCGCGCGAGAACGCCAAGCCGGTCATCGTCGCCACCCAGATGCTCGAGTCGATGATCGAGAACTCCCGGCCCACTCGCGCGGAGGCCTCCGACGTCGCCAACGCGGTGCTCGACGGCGCCGACGCGGTGATGCTGTCGGGGGAGACCTCGGTCGGCGCGTGGCCGATCGACGCGGTGCGCACCATGGCGCGCATCGTGACCGCGGTCGAGTCCGAGACGTCCCGGGTGCCACCACTGACCCACGTGCCGCGCACCAAGCGTGGCGTGATCTCCTACGCCGCCCGCGACATCGGCGAGCGGCTCAACGCCAAGGCACTGGTCGCGTTCACCCAGTCGGGTGACACCGTGCGCCGCCTGGCCCGCCTGCACACCCCGCTGCCGCTGCTGGCGTTCACCCCGCTGCCGGAGGTGCGCAGCCAGCTCACGCTGACCTGGGGCACCGAGACGTTCATCGTGCCCATGGTGGACACCACCGACGCGATGATCCACCAGGTGGATCAGGCGCTACTGTCGCTGGAGCGTTATCGCAAGGGTGACCTGGTGGTCATCGTCGCCGGTTCCCCTCCGGGTACCGTCGGTTCCACCAACCTGATCCACGTGCACCGCATCGGCGAAGAGGACCACTAGTAGTGAGCAGTTCGATCGACATCGAGACCACACAGGGCGAGCCGACAGCCGATCTACGGGTGTTGCTCGACCTGCTCGACCTCGAGGCGATCGGCGAGGACACCTTCCTGGGCAAGCACCCGGAGAAGGTGTGGAGCCGCACCTTCGGCGGGCAGTTGGTCTCGCAGGCGATCATCGCGGCCGGCCGCACGGCAGGCGACCGGCCGCTGCACGCGATCAACGCGCATTTCGTGCGCGGCGGTGATGTGAAGAAGCCGATCGAGTACCACGTGCAGCGCCACCGCGACGGTCGCTCGCTGGCCAACCGGACGGTGACGGCCAGCCAGGACGGCCAGGAACTGTTCGTCATGCTGGCCGCGTTCCAGGACTTCGGCAAGGGCCTCGAGCACGCGCACGACGGCCCGGATGTGCCCGATCCCGAAACCCTGCCCCGGGTGGAGGAGAGCTTCGCCGGCTTCGAGGACAAGCTGGAGATGTTCATCAAGGCGCCGCACCCGATCGACATGCGCTACACCAACGATCCGGCGTGGATCCTCAAGGGCACCGGCGAGAAGCTCAACCACAACCGGGTCTGGATGCGCACCGACGGCTCGCTGCCCGATGATCAGCTGCTGCACGTGGCCGCGCTGGGCTACTCCTCCGACACCACCGTGCTCGATTCGATCATCACCACGCACGGTTTGTCGTGGGGGCTGGACCGGATTCTCGCGGCGACGGTGAACCATTCCATCTGGTTCCATCGTCCGTTCCGCTTCGACGACTGGGTTCTCTACGCCACCGAGTCACCGGTCGCGGCGGGTTCGCGTGGGCTGGCGACCGGCCGGTTCTATTCGCGCACAGGCGAATTGATCGCCACCACCGTGCAAGAAGGCGTCATCCGGCACTTCCCGGCCCGCTGAGCGCGGCGGTGTGGCCCCGCTGAGGGCTCCCGCGGCCGGGCGAGCTCAACGCAGTTCGTGGTCGAGTTCCGGTTCGACGACGTCCGTGCGTTGATGCGCGCGCAAGGTGAAGGGCACACCTGGGGCAGGATGCGGTGTGGCCGCGCCGTACACGGCCACGGCCAGACCGTGCTCGAGGTCGGCGATGTCGGCGTCGGTGAGGTCGGCCGGGTCGCCGACCAGACTCAGCGCGATCTCGTAGGTGCTCTCCGTGCTCGGCTCGAGGCCGGGATTGCTACCGCGCCACTGTGATTCGAGATCGCGATGGACCGGATCGCTCGCGTCGACGGGCATGGTGAACCGCCAGGCATAGACATCGCGGTCGTGCACATGGTCGTCGAGGACCGTCCGGACACTGGCAACGATGCGGTCGAGGATCTCCGGTGTCACATACACATGGAGCGAAACATCCGAAATGCGTTTCGGCAAGTCTGTAGTCCCGTCGTGTGTCGAACCTGCAAGGGGTAACACCCACGTCCGCGCCGAAGTCTAATCCCTGCGCGGCGCCGCGAACAGCCCTGGCGACCGTCAGGACACGAGGGCAGTGCATCGTGGATGGGTGGACTGAGCCCTAGCGACCGTCAGGACACGAGGGCAGTGCATCGTGGATGGGTGGACTGAGCCCTAGCGACCGCCAGGGCGCCTCAGCGCCTGCGCTGTGCGGCGAGGAACGCCGACAGGGGGCCGCCGGGCGCGCCGGGCGCTATCACGAGGCCGGGGCGATCGCCGTCGCCGGAGAGTTTCGTCTGCTCGTGCGGTGCCAGTGCTCCCAGAACGGGGAACAGCAATTCGGCGATGCGGTCGCCGACCTCGAGGAAGGCAACCGGGGAAAGGCCGATCGGGTCGGCGATGTTCTCGCGGCCGACATAGGCCAGGTTGTTGCGCGCATGGTGCAGTGCGGCAATGGATTTCGCGCCGGTCACCTTGGCGATGCGGTACGCCTCGGCGAGGGTGAAGGTGCGCGGGGCGGTGCCGAAGGCGAGTTCACCGACCTGGTCGCGTAAAGAATCGGTCATTGTCAGCACCAGGTCGGCGCGATCGACCATCTCGGGCTTGAGCTTTCGGGCCTTGAAGCCCGCGGTGTCGCCACCGAGGCCCTGGATGGTCTCCACGGCCATCGGCTCGGGCGGAAAGCCGACCAGGGCCCGGGTGCCCGCGCTCTCCGCGGTGAGGCCGGGTAGACCGTGCTCTGCCGCGAACGCCCGGGTGAGCCGTTCGGCGATCACCGATCGGCAGACGTTGGAGTTGCAGACGAAGAGCACGTGCATACCGACACCGTAATCGGGTCGATTGTCGTGCAGTAGGTCAGAATTGTAACCATCACAAACGCGGTACTACTTATTCACCTTTCGGTTGAATGCCGTACATCAATCACGATGCTCAAATCTGTTGTGTGTCACCGTGATACCCACGAGATAGGCGGTGGAAACCTTGCGGTGATATGTGTCGGTTATCACTCTTTTCGGTTGTAATAATTCGATTCGGAAATAACCGGTGGCACGGCCGGTGGGGTGCCGTGCACGCGGCCCCTGGTGGAGAACATCGGTCCGCGCGCGGGCACCACCGGCGCGAACGCCGCCAGTCCCGTCGGTGCCGACATGTCGTCGTAGATCGCGTCGATGCCGCCACGGCGGAAGTAGGCCTCGTGCCAGAAGCCGGTGCCGCCGGAATCGCGGAGGAATCGACCCCACCACTGCCGGTGCGGCTCCGATCGCGTCCAGCGCTCGAGCGAGTCGAGATCGCGCCAGTACTGCCGGGCGCCCCAGTGCGGCGGAAACATCGACCACACGATGTCCTCGTGGCGCAGTAATCCGTCGGGCCGGTCGGCGTGTGAGCGATACAACTTCGGGCCGACACCGAGCAGCCGCAGCACGCCGCGTGGGGTACGCACCCGCATGCCGAGCAGGATCATCACCAGGTCGGGGTACGCATCCAGGTCGACCGTCGTTCTGTGCACGCGCATGATCGCAGCCCCTTTCACGGTGCCCTTTCGGGGTACTACGGGGCAGGCGGACCTCCGGTTCGACCGGCGGTTCGCTTCCCGGCGCGCCGAGACGCTATAGTGACCGCGGTGCGCCGGGTTGGCGGAACTGGCAGACGCGACGGTCTCAAAAACCGTTGTCCGGAAGGACGTGTGGGTTCGAGTCCCACACTCGGCACCACGGCGGAAGCGCGGCGCAGGCAGCCGCGCTCCGCGGGGGAGTATCCGGCGCAGGGTGTGCGTGATCTCATCGCAGGCGCATTCTCTGCGCGGAAGCAAAAGGTACTCTTTACATCGCCAGTCGTGGTGTGATCGACAGGCATCGGAATCCAGAGGGGTCGAACCTATGAGCACGAATGCAGCCGGGGCCACGCGTGAGGCCGCGGCCAAGCGGGTCGTCGTCGCCGAGGATGAGGCCTTGATCCGGATGGACCTCGTCGAGATGCTCAAGGAAGAGGGCTACGACGTCGTCGGCGAAGCGGGCGACGGGCAACAGGCCGTCGAGCTCGCCGAGGAGCTGCGCCCCGATCTGGTCATCATGGACGTGAAGATGCCGCGCCGTGACGGCATCGATGCTGCCGCCGAGATCGCGTCGAAACGTGTTGCGCCCGTGGTGATCCTGACCGCGTTCAGCCAGCGAGATCTGGTCGAGCGGGCACGTGACGCCGGCGCGATGGCCTATCTCGTCAAGCCGTTCACCAAATCCGATCTGGTCCCCGCGATCGAACTCGCGGCCAGTCGTTTTCACGAAATCACCGCGCTGGAAACAGAAGTCGCGAATCTGTCGGACCGTTTGGAGACGCGCAAACTGGTCGAGCGGGCCAAGGGCGTGCTCATGCAGACCCAGGGCCTCTCGGAACCGCAAGCGTTCAAATGGATTCAGCGCACCGCGATGGATCGCCGCACGACGATGAAGGCGGTCGCCGAAGTCGTGCTGGAGAACCTCACCCCGCAGTGACACGGTTCGGCTCCTGCCGCCGCGCGGGCCGGAAGCAGAAAATGTTTACGCAAGCGAAACAATAATGTGAACTATTGCTGGACAACCGACCTCCGACATGATGCGAATGTGATGCGGATCTAACAAAGCGGCGATATGTTCTCTGCGGGCTGAACGTGGTCGGCCCCCTCGGTGAACCCGGGGAGCACAGGACATAGAGGTGAGACGTGCTCAGTTCGACATGGCGCAGTCGGTCGACGCGAGGAGTTCTGGTTATCGGAGCTGCCGCGTCGTTGGTGTTGTCCGGATGCAGTGACAAGTCGTCCGATGGCGGCGGTGGCGGCAACACCGATCTCTCCATCCAGTCGGTCGTTCAGCTCGATACCGAGGGCAAGGCGGTCGCGACCACCGACGCCGGTGCGGCCGCGGACCCCGCAGGCGACGGCAAGGCCAAGTGCGCGCCCCTGACTCTCGGCATGGCGGGCCCGCTGACCGGCGGCAATGCCGCCCTCGGCATCAACATCATCATGGGCGTGAAGCTCGCGCTCGACCAGCACAACAAGGCCAACCCGGACTGTCAGGTCTCGGTGAAGCAGTTCGACACCGAGGGCAAGCCGCAGATCGCCAGCCAGGTGATTCCGACGATCGTCGCCGACCCGAACATCGTGGCCCTGATCGGCCCGACCTTCTCGGGTGAGACCAAGGCGACCGGCCAGATCCTCAGCGAGGCAGGCATGCCCACGCTGACGGCATCGGCCACGAACCCCACCTTGACCACCAACGGCTGGAAGACCTTCTTCCGTGGCCTCGGCAACGACGACTCGCAGGGTCCGGCCGTGGCCAACTATCTGACCGGTGAGAAGGGCTTCAAGAAGATCTGCGTCGTGCAGGACAACACCGACTACGGTGCCGGTCTGGCGAAGGCCTTCATCACCGCCGCGGGTCCCGCGGCCGACGCCTCCTGCGGGACGAGCGTCAAGGAAGGTGACAAGGACTTCTCGGCAGCGGTCTCGAAGCTGTCCGCGGCCAAGCCCGACGCCATCTTCTACGCCGGCTACTACGCCGAGGCGGCACCGTTCGTGCAGCAGCTGCGTTCCGGTGGCGTGACCGCGGCCTTCGTATCCGCCGACGGCACCAACGATCCCGAGTTCGTCCGCCAGGCCGGGTCCTCGTCCAAGGACGCGCTGCTGTCCTGCCCGTGCAGCCCCGCGCCGGAGAAGTTCGCCGCTGATTACAAGGCGCTCAACGGCCAGGCGCCCGGCGTCTACTCGGTCGAGGGCTACGACCTGACCACGATCCTGCTCAAGGGGATCGATGCCGGTAAGGTCACCCGCGCCGATCTCGTCGACTACGTCCGTAACTACAACGGCACCGGTGTCGCCCGCCAGTACAAGTGGGGCGAGACCGGCGAGCTGGCCAACATCCAGATCTGGATGTACCAGGTCAAGTAGTTCCGAAGACGTGTGCAGCGGTGGGGGGGGGGGGGGGTGGGGGACCCGGACGCCGCCCGCGCCGAACGGAGAAAGTAGTGAAGGAG